>NZ_JAJFUC010000039.1 GCF_021372645.1 Clostridium sp.
TTCCATTATAACATAGAATCATTTATTTATGAATAGCTATAATGGAGGAAAGATGGAAGAATATAATTCATTAAGATGGGAAAGATTAGAAGAGCTTGGAGTAGAATTTTTATATATAAAATCTGTTGTAAAAGAAATATATGAATATCCTATAAAAGAAAATACTATAGAGGAATTTAGAAATAATATTAAGAATTATAAGGATATAGATGAAGTTCAATTGTTAAATTCTTTAGAAGATGAAACTTTTAAAAAAGCAGCTATTTTTAGTATTATTCAATATAAGAAAAACAAAGATAAAGTTCCAGTAATAGAAGATGTAACAAATGATATTTTAAATGTAATGTTTAAAGAAAAAAATGATATTAGTTTTGATGATGGTGAATATTACAATGATAAACTAGACGATAGTTATAAAGTTACATATTATTATAAAGATGATAATTTTGTTACAATAAAAATGGCATGTATTATAAATGAAAATGGTAGTGAAACATTAGAAGATGGAACGACTGAAGATTATAGTTTTAAATTATATGATTGTTGCAAATTTATAATAGACATAAATAAAAAGTTAGTTACAATGTTTCACAATGACATAAAAAGTAATATAATAAGTATATCTAAACAAGTAACTAATAGGAAAATTGCATTTAGAACATTATTTAATATTACCAGTAAGAATATGCTTAAATATTACTTAAATAATTATCTTGAAAGATATTTTGATACATATATGCAAGAAGAAAGAGCTGGAAATTTACGTAAGTTAGTGAGTATTATAGAAGCATCGGCTATAGATAATAATAATCAAGAAAGAAGTTTAATAAGAAGTGTTAAGCGTGATTATGTACATAGTAAAAAAAGATTAGATGCAATAGAAGATGCAGTAATAAATGAAAATCTGACTATATCTGAAATAGAATGTTCTTTAGATGATATAGTTATAGATTTAAGGATGGATGGAGATATAAGCTGCATAAATAGTTTTTTATATAAGGAGGTAGTTGAAAATGTTTGTAAAGAATTCTTTGATGGGTATAGATTATTGTAGCTTTATTGAAAAAAATAAAGAATTAGTCAATGTTTTTAATTCGGCCATTAATAATGGCTTGTTAGAGTTAACAATACCTTATTTATTAAAGAATACACATATTCAACAACTAGAATTATATGATAATATACATGAACTTTTAGAATTTAATATCTTGGAAATTAAAGAATATTCAATATGTCCTCATTGCACAAATCAAGATGTTTATAAAGAAACTGATATGGTTAGATGCAGTAAATGTAAACATGTATACAGCACTAATAACATCATAGAAAAGTTTAAATTAGTTAATAAGGATAAATAAAATGAGTAACGCAAATGTTAAAAGAATTAATATTAAAATAATTATAAATACTTGTATTTTTCTTGTAATATTAGCTGTATTAGTATTAACTTTAGGTATTTATATTAAAGTATATTATAGCCATATTAATATAGAAACAATAAGTAATCATTTAGTGGTATGCATTAATATTATGCTAAAATTAGTATCAAAATTTTGTAATAATTTATTAGATTCACTATTAACTGAAGGCAATATGAAAATTATAATAATAGCATTAGCAATAATATTTTCTATATATAAATTTCAATTGAAAGATTGGATAAATGATATAACTAATATTGAGTTAAATGGATTTAAGTTACAGAAAAAAGTACAAGCACTAGACGACATGAATAAAACTGAGCAAAAGAATATTGAAGAGTTAGAGAAAGAAAAAGATAAAGAAGATGCAGGTGATGATCTTAAAGAAAAAATAAAATTAAGTAAGATGAGAATAGATTTATTAAGGACAATGATAGAGGATCCGTACATAGTTACTGTATTAGAAAGGTTTGTTGATAAAAAAATTGGAGCTTTAAGAATTCCAATGAATATATTCAAACAAAATACATCAACTGAGTCTATAGGGAAGATATTTGAATATGATGTTAGTGTAGGCTTTGTTAAAATCAAAGGAATTAAAGCAGAAATTAAGGATATTGTATATGATATCTATATAAAAATTAAGAACGAAAATAAAGGCTAGAGATTTTCTAGTCTTTATTTTATATTTATTCAGTTAATGTTAAGAAAAGTTAATTATAATAATAGTTGCAGAAAGTTTTTTTCATTAGTTTCTTTTTCATAAGTAAATTGCAAAAGATGCAGTCATTAAGTTGGCTGCATCTTTTTTATTAAATATTCAGGAGATTCAAGACAGTCATGCATTTATTATATTTGACAATAATTCTATATATTATACAAACAAATTTAATCTAGCAATTAATTTTATTTTAGTATAATAAAGGAATTTAGAGATAAATGTAGAAATGTTTAACAATATAGAAAAATAAAGGGGGAAATTAATAATGAAAAACTTTAAAAGACTACTTTCAACATTAATTGCTTTTATAGCAATAGCAATGTTAAATCCTACAGGAGCTAATGCAGAATGGAGGCAAAATAGTACAGGATGGTGGTATACAGAAGGTAATTCATATGCTACAGAGTGGAGATTTATTGATGGAAACTGGTATTATTTCTATTCTGATGGGTACATGGCTACAAATGCAATTATTGATGGGTATTATTTAAATGAAAATGGTGCATGGAGTAATGATTCTGAATACAATATAACAATTATCAACGCTCAAGAGATGGTAAAACAGTATCTTTCTAATAATGGCAAGTATATTCCTCAAATTGTAGAGGTTGACCATGTAGAAGGTAATTCGTGGGTATTACATTGCTATGACGTAATAACATATCCTGGAGAAGGATCTCATACAGCAACTAGTGGATGGTATTATGTGGATAGAGATAATGGAAATATTAGATCAATGTTTTAAATGTTAAATAACAAAGAGATAGCAGGGGGGGACTTAATTGCTATCTCTATTTAAATTGGTGAATTATATTTTCTTTAGAATTATTGACAGAATATATGAAAAATATGCAACTAAGGTGCATGGGAGTTAATAAAATTCTATATCTTTATTTTCCTTGAAATGGATTTATTTAAATAAATTTGACAAAAATTACAGTTGATATACAATCATATTATAAATACTAAAAAGGGGGAATAATAATGAATCAAAAATGGTATGAGAAAAATCTAGCGATTATATTACTTTTAATTTTCTTTTTTCCAGTAGGATTATTTCTTATGTGGAAATATAGTAGGTGGAATAAAATTGCTAAAATAGTAATATCAATATTTTTCGGAATAGTGTTATTATCTAATATGGGTAGTAAGAAAACTAGTCAAACTGCAACAACAAAAACAGAGACTGCTACTATACAAGAACAACCAAAAGAGAAAACAGAAGAGGAAAAAGCGGCAGAGGTTGCTAAACAAAAGGCAGATGAAGAAGCGAAAGCAAAAGCTGATGCAGAAGCTAAGGCAGCCGCAGAAAAGGAAGCTAAAAAAATAAAAGCTGGAACTTATAAAATTGGTACAGATATACCAGCAGGAGAATATTTGGTTATCGCAAAAAGTATAGGATATGTAGAATGTGCAAAAGATAGCAAGGGACAATTAGATAGTATAATATTTAATGATAATTTGACATCTGGTAGTGACAGATATGTAACTTTAAATGAAGGAGAATACTTTAAGTTAACTGGTGCGGAAATGTATCCAGTATCAGAAGCACCTTCTATAATTCCAAAAGATGGAATATATAAAGATGGAATGTATAAAGTAGGCAAAGATATACCGGCAGGAGAATACAAAGTGAAATTAACAGGTGGGATGGGGTATACAGAGGTGACTACAAATAGTAGGCATCAATTAGATAGTATAGTTTCAAACGAAAATGTGCAAGCAGACACATATCTTACTGTCCAAGATGGTCAATATTTAAAAATGACAGGAGTTCAAATTCAAAAATAAATAGCAAATAACAATAAAGCTAGGATTAAATTTCCTAGTTTTTATTAATTATGCATAATAAAAATATTCCATATAAAAATAAATAATGATATAATAACTTTATGTTTTCCGCAAAGATGGGTTGCGGTGGTTGTACGTTTTCCCACCTTGGGCTATTAGAAATAATAGTCTAAGGGGGTGGTATTAGATGATTGTTGGAATATTAATAATATCAATAGCATTAATATTAGTGATATTGATTAATAGAGCATTAAAACATAATTCAAAAGATTGTGAATTTAACTTAGAAATTAATATAAGAGGTTTTAAAATAAATTTTAAGGCACAAGAAAAGGACCCTCCCATCAAGTAAAGTCCTTTTCTTAAGACACCAATAAAAAAATCTACTAGCCCTAAAACATAAAACGTTCTAGGAGAAGCTTAGTGTTCCCGCACTAGGCTTTTCTTATTTATATTATAACAAAAATTTAAAGAAAATAAACATTTTTTATATTATATTTTATTATTGATATATATATGTAATTATTTTACAATATTACTAGAGGTGGTATTGTGG
>NZ_JAJFUC010000044.1 GCF_021372645.1 Clostridium sp.
GCTGGATCAATAAATTTATTAGCATAGGTACTGAAGGAACCAGAAATTGGCATAAAAGTTGCCATTTCCCCCAAACTAGTTATTAAAAAGTACACCATAATACCTACTAATCCATAAGCAACTAATGCACCTCCAGGTCCAGCTTGATTTAAGGTATCTCCCATTGCAAGAAATATGCCTGTACCAATGGAACCACCTAAAGCTATCATGTTTAAGTGCCTTGCTTTTAAACCTCTTTTTAACTCATTTTTTTGTTCACTCATTTTGTTTATCCTCCTAATGGTTTTAAAATTCCATAAGTAACTAACTAAGATAATATAAAGTGAAACTTGATTCAGTGGGAGTGAGCCACATCTGAATCTTAGCTAAACTTATCCACGAACCTGATGGCACTTATCACCAGTCTAAAGAGGCTAGTGATAAGTGACACTCTATGGAATAAAGATTTGAACAATAAAAAAATGCCATGAAAGTATATTCATGACATAAATACGAAAATTGCATATTTAAATAAATATAAGAAATACCGTATATTTTCATTGAAAATAGCTCTCCACAAAATAGTTTGTGACAGTCTTATGTATATTTTACATAATCCCAATAAATAGCATCAAAGCAAGTAGCTATTTACTTCGGCGAAAGTTCCTTTCATATTACTTCATTGAGCTTACCTCCATAATATTACTCTTAAGTTTCGCACCTCTATCTAAGTTATTTACTTGTCATTTTATAAGTTATTATGTAACAAAATTAGAGATAAGTCAATATAAAATGTTTGATAGATTATGAAAACATAGGAATAAAGATGTTAGACAATTAGCTACAATCGGAGCATCATTTCTTCCAGAATCAATTAAAAGAGACAGGTGAGACCAATACAAATACTGCTTTAGTACTGAAATGGTATGGGAAACACTTAGCAGTTATGAGCATACGTGAAAAAGAGCAAGCTTAATATAAACTAAGTTTGCTCTTTTTTTAAATATTTAATATTTAAATTCTAAAAGAATTATTCTAAATTCAACTTATTCTTTAATATATAGTTAGTTATTATAAAGTAAGCTATAAAGAAAACTAAATTAAATAAAATTATAAATCCAACAAATAAATGAATTGGTAAAGGTGAATTAATATTATAAAACATAGATGAAATATTTGAATATGAAAACGCTACACCTATAGCAGACGAAATTGCACCCGTAATTAAGTTTAAAACTATAAATGCACCAAAAGATGAAAGTATTCTATGTTTGCTAAATAAATGACCAAGTGATATAGATGCATAAATCATAGTAACATATTTTATTAAGTATACTAAAATGGCAATAATTACTTCTATAATTACTATATAAATATGAACTCCCAATTCAGAATACCCATCTGAAAGTGCTCTAAATAACTCATGAAAAAAATTGATAAAATCATCAGGTTTAAATGCCATAATAATTATTGAAAGTATAGCTACAAATCCACTTACAATATTCCAAAGAGTAGCAATGGAAATTTTACTTGTAAGATTTATTGTAGTAGTTACAGGAAGAGTATTCATTAAATAGCCTTCATCTCCAAGTAAATTTTTATAAAATCTTTGTATTATTACAAAGAATGTCACTATAAAAACGGCAGCCATAGTGCATCCGTATCCAAAGATACTAAGTATAAAGGGAATAGAACCAAAGCCTTGAAGCTTATCAGCAAGACCTGTTCCAATGAAAAATTTATTAATAACAGCAAAAGCTAATAATGCTATATAAAGTGGGATAAGAATTCTAGCAGTTGCTTTTATTTCATATTTCATTAATTTTCCTAACATTTAAATACCTCCCTAAATAGAGCATCAACACTCTTTCCTTCATCTTCTCTAATTTCATCAACACTCTTAGTTAAGAATATTCTCCCATATGATATAAATACTACATCATCTAATACTCTTTCGATATCTGAAATAAGATGAGTTGAAATAATAATAGTCGCATTTTCATTATAATTAGTGATTATTGTATTTAAAATATAATCTCTAGCCGCGGGATCAACACCAGCTATTGGTTCATCTAATAAATAAAGATCTGCTTCTCTACTCATAACTAAAATAAGTTGAACCTTTTCTTTTGTCCCCTTAGACATAGTTTTTAATTTATCATTAGGATTAATATTCAATTTTTGAAGCATTTCATGGGCCTTTTCAGGATTAAAATTATCATAAAAATCTTTAAAGAAATTAATAATGTCAGAAACTTTCATCCAATCATTTAAGTAAGTTCTCTCAGGTAAATATGAAACGATTTTTTTTGTTTCAATCCCCGGTTTAAGGCCATTTATTAATATTTCTCCGCTTGATGGAGTTAAAAGCCCATTTGCAAGTTTTATAAGTGTACTTTTACCACTGCCATTAGGACCTAATAAACCAACAATTCTGCCACGCTTAATTGTTAAATCGATACCTTTTAAAGCTTCAGAATTAGTATATGCTTTAACTAAGTTCTTACATTCTAAAATAGGGTTACTATCCACATTGCTATTTGTAAAATTAGATGTTGAATCATTTTCAGCAGAATCGTAAAGCAAATTATTTTCATCATTATTCATTATTTCATCTCCTTTAATATAATTTCTACAAGTTCAATTGTTTCTTGTTTTGTGTATCCGATTTTTTCCATATTATAAAGAAATTTTTCAATTTGTTCTTTTGCTAAACCATTTCTAATATCTTTAATCATATTACTATCCTCCGTAATAAATCTACCACTTGTTCTTTGGCTAAAGACTAAACCTGTTCGTTCTAATTCTGTAAGTGCTTTTTGCATTGTGTTTGGATTAACTGATGCATCACTAGCCATATCCCTAACTGATGGTAATTTATTACCAACTTTATATACACCTGAAATAATCCTAAGTTGTATTTGTTCCATTAGCTGTAAATATATTGGTCTATCGTCATTAAAATTCCATGACATAATCTCACTCCTTTGTAAATTCTACCTTTGTGTGACTGTATTAAGTTGTTAATACAATAATACGGATATAGTTATTATTTGTCAATAACATATTTAAATTTATTTTTTTAATAAAAATTAAAGCTTATAATAAAGTAACAATTTAATACAAAATCATTTAAGAAAAATAAAAAAAAATCGATAATTAATCAGTAAAGTTTAGAAGTATAGAATTAATATTTAAAAAGTAACTTGATTTGGCAACTTAGTACATGTTATTTAAAATATTAAAATTAAATTTATACGATCTAGTAGAAAGAAAGGGAGATTTTTATGATAAAAATATTGGAGAATAATAAACTAGATATGAATGCTTTGGAGATAAAAGATATAATTGATATTAAGTTATTACAAAAATTTCAAGATGATTTTGCTTTTGCAATGAATTGTGCAAGTGTAACTGTAGATAAGAATGGAAATCCAGTAACAAATCCAAGCAGTTATACAAGGTTCTGTAATAATTTTGTTCATTCAACTAAAAAAGGTGATGATAGATGTGCAGCTTCTCATAAAAGGATGGGAGAAGAAGCAGCAAGAACAGGCAAACCTTTTGTAGGAGCATGTCATGCTGGACTTGTGGATTTTGCAGCACCTATTATCGTAGAAGGAAAATTAATTGGGACAGTTTTAGGTGGACAAATGTTAACAGATTCCCCTAAAGAAAAAGATTTTATACAAATTGCAAAAGAAATAGATGTAAAGCCAGATTCATTTGTAGAAGCAGCGAATGAAGTTAATATTGTAAATTTAAAACATATAGAAAAGGCAGCAGATGTATTATTTATTGTTGTAAATTCTCTTGCTAAAAATGGATATAATCAAATTGAATTAGATATAGTATCGAAAAGATTAGCAAACAATTTTATACAGGTGTCTGCGAATGTAGAGGAACTTTCAGCTTCAGCAACTAATATTTCAGCTCAACAAGAAGAATTAAATACTGAAATAACTCAAGTCGGTGCGATTACAGAACAAATTAATAGTATACTTGAAGCTATAAAAAGTATAGCAGCTCAAACTAAAATGTTAGGACTTAATGCTTCTATTGAAGCTGCACGTGCAGGAGAAGTAGGGAAAGGATTTTCAGTTGTTGCAAAAGAAATAAAAAATTTAGCTGAAAATTCTAAGGAAACAGCCAAGAGTATTTCAGAGTTAACAACTAAAATACAAGAATCAGTTACTGGAACTATAAAAAATTCTAAAATAATTCTTGAAACAACTAAAGAACAATCAGCAGCTATGGAAGGGGTTAGTGAAAATATTCAAGATTCAGTATATATTGTGGAACAATTAAGTAACATGATGGAAAATTTAAAATAGATATTTTTATTAACATATTTATAACTATCTCAAAATAATTTGAGATAGCTTTTTTGTTTTAAAACAGATTCTGAAATAAAAAGTAAGAATTATATAAGTGCTAATAAATAAGCAATTGTCATATTGAGATAAGAGTAGTAAAATATGCTGGAATTAATATGACTAAATATGTTGAAGATAAAAATATGTGGTGATATAATTATCTTTAACGGTGTATATACACCTATAAAATTATTTAAGAAGAGGTGTAAATATGGGGATAGATTTAGTACAAGAAATATTAAGATTAAAAAAAGAAAAAAATGCAATTATCCTTGCTCATTATTATCAACCAGGAGGTATACAAGAGTTAGCGGATTTTGTAGGAGATTCTTATTATTTAAGTGAAATAGCTAGAGATTGCAAAGAAGAAGTTATAATGTTTTGTGGGGTTAGGTTTATGGCTGAAAGTGCAAAAATTTTATCACCACATAAAACAGTTTTGATGCCATGTGCTAGTGCAGGTTGTTCTATGGCAGATATGGCTAGTGGTAAGGCTTTAGTAGAATTAAAGGAAAAATATCCAGATGCTTATGTGGTTTGTTATATAAATTCAACATACAATGTAAAAGCTCACTGTGATGTAGCTGTAACATCTTCAAGTGCATTAAAGATATTAAAAAATGTACCTAATAAGCAAATAATGTTTTTGCCAGATAGAAATTTAGGTGGGTATATTTCGGAATTCTTTCCAGAAAAAGAATTTATATTATGGGATGGATTTTGCAGATGCCATAATAAAATAAGTAGAGAAGATATATTAAAAGTAAAAGAAAAACATAAAGATGCTAAAGTATTGGTACATCCAGAATGTACAAAAGAAATTAGAGACATAGCAGATTATATAGGAAGTACAAGTGGAATAATAGATTATGCAACTAAAGATGAGGGAAATGAATTTATTATAGGAACAGAAGAAGGGATTTTACATGAATTAAAAAAGAAAAATCCTAATAAAAGTTTTCTCATTCCTGGGGATAAAATATGTTGTCAAGATATGAAGAAGACAACCCTTGAAAATTTATATGATGCCCTATTAAATATGAAAAATGAAATAACTTTAGATGAAGATATTAGGAAAAAAGCCCTAAGGTCTTTAGAGAACATGCATATATTAGGATCAGCAAATAAGTCAGGCAACTAGATATGAATAAATTTGTTGATGTATTAATAATTGGTTCAGGGGTATCAGGGCTTTATTGTGCATTAAATTTAAGAAAAGATTTAAGCATTTTAGTTGTATGCAAAGATAAGATGGATTGTAGTAATACTTATTTAGCACAAGGTGGAATATCTGTTGCAAGAGGTGAAGATGATATTCCTTTATATATAAAAGATACTTTAAAAGCTGGAAAGTATAAAAATGATTTAGAAGCTGTTAAAGTTTTAACTTCTGAATCTATGGACAATATAAAAAGTTTAATAGAAATGGGATTGAAATTTGATCGAAATGAAGCTGGAAGTTTAAATTTTACTAAAGAAGGTGCTCATACTATAAATAGAATAGTGCACACAAAGGATAATACAGGAGAAAGTACAGCTAAGATTCTTATTGAAAAAGTTAAGTTACAAGATAATATAAATGTTTATGAAGATACGTATTTTGTAGATATTATAGAAAAAGAAAGAGAATGCATTGGAGCCATATTAGTAAAAGAAGATGAGCAAATAAATGTTTATGCAAAAGCTGTGGTGCTTGCAACTGGTGGAATTGGTGGATTATTCAATAATTCAACAAATCAAAGAATATTAATTGGAGATGGAATAGCAGTTGCAACAAAGCATAATATAAAGCTAAAAGATATGAACTATATTCAAACTCATCCAACAGCATTTTATGAAGAAGAAAATAATCAGAGGAGATTTTTAATATCTGAATCATTAAGAGGAGAAGGTGGAATCCTTACAAATGTAAATGGAGAAAGGTTTATAAATGAACTTTTACCCAGGGATGTGGTTTCAGAAGCAGTTTATAAGCAAATAAGAGAAACTGAAACACCTTATGTAAATTTAGATATAAGATTTTTGGGACAAGAATATATAATAAACAGGTTTTCAACTATTTATGAAGAGTGTTTAAAGAGAGGCACAGATATAACAAAAGAATATATTAAAGTTTCTCCAGCTCAGCACTTTTTTATGGGAGGAATAAAAGTAGATTTAAATTCTAGAACATCTATGAAAAATTTATATGCAGTTGGGGAAACAAGTTGTACAGGAATACATGGAGCTAATAGACTTGCAAGTAATTCTTTACTTGAAGGACTTGTATTTTCAAGAAGGGCTGCACTTCTAATTAACAATACTGTGGATAATTTGGAAATTAAAGTTTCGACTGTGGATAAATTGAATAAATCTATAGAAGAAATAGTAATTGAAAATAAAGAATTAGCTATGAAAGTTATAAAAGAAAAAGGTGGGAAGCTAGATGATCAATTACTTAGTTGTCGATAAAATAATAAAGGATGCACTTATAGAAGATATTCCAAGTGAAGATATAACAACGAATTCAATTATAGATGAAAAAAGTATTTCTACAGTAGAGTTATTATGCAAAGAAGAAGGAATAATTGCAGGTCTTGAAATCTTCAAAAGAGTATTTGATATATTAGGCAATGTTGAAGTTGAATTATATAAATGTGATGGAGACAAAGTATATCCTAAAGATAAAGTTGGATTTTTAAAAGGAAGCACTAGAAACTTATTACTTGGGGAAAGGATAGCATTGAACTTATTACAAAGAATGAGTGGAATAGCTACCCTAACTAATAAATTTGTAAAAGAAATAAATCATACAAATGCAAAGTTATTAGATACAAGAAAAACAACACCAAACCTTAGAATATTAGAAAAGTATTCAGTGAAAATTGGTGGTGGATGTAATCATAGGTTTAATTTATCAGATGGAGTTATGCTTAAGGATAATCATATAAGTGCAGCTGGTGGAATAAAAAATGCTATAGAACTTGCAAGAAAGAATTCATCATTTGTTAGAAAAATAGAAGTTGAAACTGAAAATTTAGAAATGGTAAAGGAAGCATTAGACGCAAAGGCAGATATAATAATGCTTGATAATATGAATTTAGATTTAGCTAAAGAAGCAGTAAAGCTCATAAATAAAAGAGCTTTAATAGAATTCTCAGGAAACGTGGAATTAAGTAATATTAAAGAAATAGCACAAATAGGAGTAGATTATATATCTGTTGGCGCATTAACTCACTCCGCAAAAATATTAGATTTGAGTATGAAAAATTTAACTTTAATTTAAAATTTGCTGAATAATGTGCTTATATTTAGGATATGATCAAATATAAAAATATTTAACTATTTATAGTAATAATGCGGGTTAAAGATGAATTTGAAATAATGACTTAAAGTGTTAAATAGAAGATTAATAACAAAAGCTAATGGTGTGAAATTATATTTGTTAGCTTTTGTTTTTTTTATATTTAAAGGTTAAAAGCTTCTAATACCCAGATAAAGTATAAAATTGTGTATAATGAAATAGTATTATTGTATTAAGTTATTCGAAATACTATTGAGGGAAAGAGGTTTTTTGATGAAGGAATTAAGGTTCATAGGAATGGGAAGTGCCTTTAACACCGAACTTGGTAATACAAGTGCCTTTGTAAAGAAGGGAAAGAGCTTACTTTTGATAGATTGTGGAGGAACTGTTTTCCATAGATTAAAAGAGCTAAATATGTTTGATGAGTTAGAAAATTTATATATTATAATTACTCACACACATCCGGACCATGTTGGAAGTCTTGGAGAAGTAGTATTTTATTCATATTACATTTTGAAGCATAGACCAACTATTTTCTTTCCACAAAAGGAACTAATAGAAGGTTTTCTAACTAGCATAGGTGTAAGTTCTGAAATGTATCACCTTAATAGTTTTGAAATGGTAGAGGTGAATGATATGCAACTTGGAGAGCTCAATATAGAATTTGTACCAGTTTCTCATGTCGATACAATACCGTCGTATGGATTTATAATGAAATTAAATAAAAAATCGTTTTACTATAGTGGTGATGCAAACAATTTAAGTAACAAAGTAATTGATAAGATGAAAAGTGGAGAAATTTATAGAATTTATCAAGATACATGTGGATTAGAATATGAAGGAAATAATCACTTATCATTAAGAAAACTTTGTCGTATAGTTCCACTGGAATTTAGAAATAAGGTTTATTGTATGCATCTTGATAAGCATATAATAGAACAAGAAATAAAAGATAATGGATTTAATGTTGTTGAGAGATATAAATAATATGTTTATTTATAATGAAAAATTAGCGGATGAAATAGCAACTTGGATAGTGAATAAATATGTAGTTGCTATAGGTGAATTAGTTGAAAATCTAGAAAAACTAAAATAATATAGCAATAATTATTGTACATAAATAAAGCACCTTTTCTAGTGAGTTTGATATAACAATTATATTATACTAGAATTGGTGTTTTTTATTATTTTCAAAATATTTTTTATTTGTTTCAAATGAAACAGAAAAGTTGCTATTATTCTAATATAATAACATCATAAACTAAATAATTTAATGTAAATAGCACAAGAGTAGATGTTTTAATATAAACAAATTTAAATGAGCATAAAAAATTATATAGGATGGTGGGTTTTATGATAAGAAGAGTTATTAAAATAGATGAAGAAAAGTGTAATGGATGTGGACTTTGTGCAAGTGCTTGCCATGAAGGCGCAATTGGTATGGTAAATGGAAAAGCAAAGTTGTTACGTGATGATTATTGTGATGGACTTGGAGATTGTCTTCCTTCATGTGCAGTTGGTGCAATTACATTTGAAGAAAGAGAAGCAGCTGAATATGATGAAGAAGCTGTACAAATTCATATGGAAAAAAGAAAAATGGAACAAAAAAATATAGAAGTAAATAAAAATGAAAAAATATCATTTGGGTGTCCAGGCTCACAATCAAGAGTAATAAACCATAATAAAATAGAAGTTAAAAGTGCATCTAGTACTAGTGAAGTACGATCTCAATTAAATCAATGGCCTGTGCAAATTAAGCTTGTACCAACAAATGCTGAGTATTTAAACAATGCTAATCTACTTATAGCAGCAGATTGTACAGCTTATGCATATGGAGATTTTCATAATAAATTTATGAGAAACAAAATTACACTTATAGGTTGTCCAAAGCTTGATGAAGGAGATTATTCAGAAAAGCTTACAGCAATTTTAAAAATGAATGATATAAAAAGTCTTACAGTAGTAAGAATGGAAGTACCTTGTTGTGGAGGAATAGTAAATGCAGTTAAGAATGCATTAAAAGTAAGTGAAAAGATGATTCCTTGGCAAATAGTAACTATTTCAACTAATGGAGAAATTATTGAATAAGGATACAAACTAAAAAGGGGATATACTATCTTAAAGTGTTAAAGATAAGATAGTATGTCTCCTTTAGTTATTTAGAGTTTGTAAAAGAGATATTTCTCAAAGATTCAGTTGGTATTATTATAATGTCGAGACGTTTTTTACTTTTGAACACCCAGGAGATGAAATTATAAAAGAATGTGCCTTATGTTTGAATATGGAATTTTCCTATATATAATGATATAATAAAGCGAAACTTATTTACTAAATTGCAGTTAATAGGTAATAATATAATTATAAGAAATTTAAAAAAATTTAATTTTTAAGTGTTAAGGAGAAAGAGATGAGAGCAGTTTATAGAAACCCAAAAGAATTAGCAACATGCTTAAAGGATATTGTAGATACATATACTGATGATTTAATTTCATATGAAAAGATGGAAAACAGAATCATGAAAATTGTTGATGCAAATAAAGAATCTATTTATAAAGAAAAGAGCATGTCTGTAAAGATTGCGAATGTTTTAGGTGATAAAAGGGTGGAAATTATCAATAATGTAGTTGAAAGTAAAATAAAACCATAGGTTTAGTTACTTTTATAGTTTAGGAGTGAATTTTAATGGATAAGAAAATAATATTAACAGGAGATAGACCAACTGGAAAGTTACATATAGGACATTATATAGGTTCTTTAAAAAATAGAGTACATCTTCAAGAGTCTGGGTTATATGAAAGTTTTATAATGATTGCAGACCAACAAGCTTTAACTGATAATGCAAGAAATCCTGAAATGATAAGAAATAGCTTAAAAGAAGTTGCATTGGATTATCTAGCAGTTGGAATTGATCCAAGTAAATCAAATATATTTATACAATCACAAATACCAGAATTAAGCGAACTTACAATGCATTATTTAAATCTTGTTACATTATCAAGATTAGAGAGAAATCCAACAGTTAAACAAGAAATAAAGCAGAAGAATTTTGAAAATAGCATTCCAGCTGGATTCCTTATATATCCTGTAAGTCAAGCTGCTGACATAACAGCATTTAAAGCAACTACAGTTCCAGTTGGAGAAGATCAATTACCTATGATTGAACAAACTAGAGAAATTGTTAGAAGCTTTAATTCTATATATGGAGATGTTTTAGTTGAGCCAGAAGCTATACTTCCAAGCTCAAATGCTGGAAGATTACCTGGTACTGATGGAAAAGCTAAGATGAGCAAATCAATAGGAAATTGTATATATTTATCTGATGATTCAGACTCAATTAAAAAGAAAGTTATGTCTATGTATACAGATCCTAATCATATAAGAGTGGAAGATCCAGGGCAAATAGAAGGAAATACTGTATTTACTTATTTAGATATTTTTGCAACGGATAAAGATGTCGTAGAAGAAATGAAAGAACACTATAAACGTGGTGGACTTGGTGACATGAAGGTTAAAAAATACTTAAATGAAGTAATGCAAGCTGAACTTGAACCAATAAGAAACAAAAGAATAGAATTTGAAAAGAATATTGATTATGTATATGCTATGTTGAAAGATGGTAGCGATAAAGCTAGAGCAGTAGCAGCAAATACTTTAAAGGAAGTCCGTGCCGCAATGGGCATAGAGTATTTTACCGGAAAATAGAGGAATAAATCTAATATTAAAGATGAATTGTTTCAAAATAGCTTATTTTGAAACAATTCATCTTTTTTATGCCCAATTACCATCCTTAAATATTTGAATTTTTTCTCCACTAGCTTTAACACCAATTATATTTGTATCTTTTGTTCCTATCATAAAATCAACATGTGTTAATGAAACATTTGCAGATGCAATTTTTGATTCATCTTTATTCATTTTTTCTCCATCTTTTATACAACATGGATATGAAGAACCAAGCGCTAAATGGCAGGAAGCATTTTCATCATATAATGTATTATAAAAAATTATATTTGAATTTGAAATTGGTGAATTATAAGGCACTAAAGCAACTTCGCCTAAACGATTTGAACCTTCATCAGTATTTATTAATTCTCTTAAAATATCTAAGCCAGTTTCAGCAGTGAAATCTATAACTTTACCATCTTTAAAGGTTAATGAGAAATTATTTATTAAATTTCCACAGTAGCTTAGAGGTTTTGAACTAAAGACAGTTCCATTTACTTCATCTAATTTTGGCGTAGTATAAACTTCTTCAGTAGGCATATTTGCAATAAATTTAAGGCCATCTTGAGTAGTATCTTCTCCACCACACCAAATATGATTTTTAACTAATCCAACTTTTAAATTAGTTCCGAGAGAATTGGTAAAATGTAAATATTCAAATTCATGAGCATTTAATTCTAAGACTTTTTTATGAAGAAGATTAACATGGATATTCCAAGCTTCTATAGGATCCTCCTCTTTAAGTCTCATAACAGTGAAAATGGTATCCCATAAAGTTTCTACAGCTTCCTTGGATTCAACTTCACTAAATACTTTCTTAGCCCAATTTTCTGTTGGAACTGAAATTATACACCAAGAATTTTTGTTAGAAGTACAAGCATCATGATACTTTTTCAGAGCAATACGTTTATTTTTTTGATAAGCTGATATTTTATCAGAATCTACATCTTTGAAAATATCAGGATCAGATGCAGAGATGCTTAAAAAAGCAGCATTCTTTTCTACATAATAATCATATTTATCACGCTCGAAATCTGGAATAAAAGATAAAATTTCTTTGCCAGAATTATTAAATCTAATTTTATTAAATTTCTCATCGCTATAATTTATAACGACATCAGAAGCACCAATTTTATAGGCTTCTTCTGCAATCATTTTTGCAAAATCGCTACACTCTATAGGACTATTTATAACTAATAAACCTTCTTTTTGTATATTTATGCCCTTAATAACGGCAAGTTTTGCATATTTCAATAATAAATCATTAAACAACTATATCACCTCATAATTAATAATTTTTATTCTTTTATTATTACACTAATTTCAGTAATTATCAAAGTAAAAAGTTTATAAACCTATACTTTAAGGGATATAATATAGTATAATAAACTAGCGCACTTAAGGCTTAGTGTTTTGACCATGCTGTATGTGCAAATAAATTCTTGTGGTAAATTTAGGAGGTTTTAATGAAAAAATTATTAATTTTGGACTCAAATTCACTTATGAATAGGGCTTTTTATGCATTGCCTCCTATGACAAATAGTGACGGAATAAATACTAATGCCATTTATGGCTTCATGAATATGTTATTTAAGATGAAGGATGAAATTAACCCAGATAGTATAATTGCTACCTTTGACTTAAAAGCACCAACTTTTAGACATAAGGAATATGCAGAATATAAGGCGGGAAGAAATAAAATGCCCCCAGAATTTGCAGAACAGTTTCCGATTATTAAAGAATTATTAAAGTTTATGGGAATAAAAAATTTTGAAATAGAAGGTTTTGAGGCTGATGACTTAATTGGTACAGTCTCTAAATTTGCTGAAAATAATGGCACAGAGGTATTTGTAGTTACAGGAGATAAAGATGCGCTTCAATTGGCATCTGATAGCACTAAAATTGTAATTACTAAAAAGGGTGTTAGTGAAACTGCAATTTATGATAGAAAAACTTTTATAGATGAATTTAAAGTAACACCAAATCAATTTATAGATGTTAAAGGGCTTATGGGAGATAAATCTGATAATATTCCAGGAGTTCCTGGCGTTGGAGAAAAAACTGCATTTAAGCTTATAAAAGAATATGGCTCTATTGAAGAAGTATTAAAGAATATAGATAATATTCCAGGAAAAAAGCTCAAGGAAAATTTGGAAAACAATGTGGAACAAGCAATATTCTCTAAAAAGCTTGCTACTATTATGAGAGAAGTTCCCATTGAATTAACATTAGAAGATATTAATTCTAGTGATAAAGAAAATATATTAGAAATTAAAAAAATGCTTATTAAACTTGAAATGAAGTCAATACTATCTAAGTTTAAAGATGATACAGTTTGCGAAGAGTCTAAGGTAGAAGTCAAAAATATAGATACAATTGAAGATATGAAAGAATTGTTTTCAAAGAAAAAGAATAGAATTTATATAGATTATACTTTAACAGATGCATCTATATATTCTAAATTAGAACTTGAATATTTAATTTTGGGTGAAGAAAATACTGGGGATTGCATAAACTTTAAAGATATAAGCGCTAAAAATAAAAACGAAGCTATAGAAAGTTTAAAAACATTAATGGAAGATGAAAATATTAAGAAGGTAATTCACAATGGAAAGAACTTTGTTACTTTTTTAAATAAATATAAAATTGAAATTAAGGGATTTGATTTTGATGCTGCAATTGCAGCTTATTTAATTGATTCTTCAAAGAGCAAATATGAAATTTTAGAGCTTGTCAATCATTATGTCGGAGAAAATCCAAGTGAAGAGGGACATAATCTTAAAGTAATTCTTTCAAGCTACTTGCCTGTAATTTATGAGAAGTTAAAAGAAAAACTTCATAAAGAAAACATGGATAAACTTTATTATGAAGTTGAACATCCATTAATATATGTACTTTCATCTATGGAGAGTATTGGATTTAACATAAATGAAGGTATGTTAGATGAACTTAAAATAAAATTCAAAAAAGAAATTGAAGAAACTCAAGAAGCAATATATAAGTTATCAGAAGAAGAATTTAATATAAGTTCACCCAAGCAATTAGGTAAGATATTATTTGAAAAATTAGATTTACCAGCCACGAAGAAGACAAAAACAGGTTATTCAACTAATCAAGAAGTTTTAGAAAAATTAATGGATAAGCATGAGATAATCCCTAAAATAATGTATTATAGGCAAATTACAAAGATTAATTCTACATATATAGAAGGATTAAAAAACGTAATTGATAAGGATGGACGTATTCATTCAAATTTTAATCAAACTGTTACTACAACAGGAAGATTATCAAGTACAGAACCCAATTTGCAAAACATCCCAATTAAACATGAATTAGGAAGAGAAATAAGAAAAGTATTTATTCCTATGGAAAAAACTGATATGCTTGTTTCCTGTGATTATTCTCAAATAGAATTAAGAGTTTTAGCTCATATTGCAAATGATGAAAATATGATAGACGCATTTGAGGATCATAGTGATATTCATACCAAAACAGCTTCAGAAGTTTTTAACGTTCCAATCGATGAAGTGACTTCTCTTATGAGAAGTAGAGCTAAGGCAGTAAACTTTGGAATTGTATATGGAATAGGCGCATTTAGATTAGCTCAAGATTTAAAGATTACAAAAAAAGAAGCAGAAGAATATATGTCTATTTATTTTGAAAGATATCCTAAGATAAAAAAATACTTAGAAAATATAGTTAAAGATGCACAGGATACAGGATATGTATTAACAATTTTAAATAGAAAAAGATTTATACCAGAAATAAAATCTTCTAATAAAATAGTAAAAGCTTTAGGTGATAGATTAGCTATGAATGCTCCAATTCAAGGAAGTGCAGCTGATATAATAAAGATTGCTATGGTTAATGTTTATAATAAATTAAATGAAAAGAAATTAAAAAGTGAATTGATTCTTCAAGTTCATGATGAACTTATATTAAATGTCAAGAAGGAAGAATTTGAAGAAGTTAAAAATTTAGTTGAACATGAAATGGAAAATGCTATTAAACTAAAAGTTGCACTTGATGTAGATGTTAATTTTGGTAATACATGGTATGAAGCCAAATAAAAAAAGGTGGTTTATATAAAAATGATTAAGGTTGGTTTAACAGGGGGAATTGGTACTGGTAAAAGTACTGTATCTAATATTCTAAGAAGCGAACAGTTGAAAATTATAGATGCAGATAACATAGCTAAAGAAGTACTAGAAAAGAATCCACAAATATTAGAAATGGTTCGTACACAATTTGGATCTGGTTTCTTTGATTGGAAAGGGGAATTTAGAAGAAAAGAATTTGGAAATCATATCTTTAGATTTCCCAAACAAAGAATAAAATATGAAAGTATTATTATGCCTTATATTAAACAAAGCATAGAAGAAAATATAAAAGCATATGAAAAAAAAGGAGAAAAAATAATAATAATAGATGCTCCAACTTTGATTGAAAATAATCTACATGTTGAAATGGATTATGTGATACTTGTATATGCTGATAATTCAGCTCAAATTCAAAGGGTTATGAGCAGAGACAAATTAACTAAAGCTGAAGCAGTTAGCAGAATAAATTCTCAAATGTCCATGGAAGAAAAGAAAGAGTATGCCAATATTATTATTGATAACAATACTGATTTAATTGATACACAAAAACAAGTTTATGATTTAATTGATTTTATGAAATTAATATACTAGATTAAGGAGAAAATAATGAAATTTATAAAAAAAATCTTTTCTAAACTAGTAGTCTTAGCAGTTGTTATAATAGCAATTGGAGTAGGTTCTAAATATGTTATAAAAGAGAAATTTTTTCCTTATAAGTATAAAGAATATGTAGATACTTATAGTAGAAAGTATAACTTAGACCCATTATTTGTATTAGCAGTGATAAAAACTGAAAGTAAATTTGATGATGATGCACATTCACATAAAAATGCTGTAGGACTTATGCAAATAACTGTTGAAACAGGTGAATGGGCAGCCAAGGAAATGGGATTTAGTGCATTTTCTAAAGACGATTTGTATAACGAGGAATATAATATTAGAATGGGATGCTGGTATCTTAGAAGGTTAAATGATACCTTTGATGGTGATTTATACTTAACAATTGCTGCTTATAATGCAGGACCAACTAATGTACAGAAGTGGCTTGAAAATGAGAAATATTCTTCGGATGGTAAAAGTATAGATTATATACCTTTTGGAGAAACAAAGAAATATGTGGACAAAGTAAATACTTATTATCATGTATATGAATATCTTTATAGTGGAAAAGAAAGTTATTTTGACGTAGATAAAATAGTAAAATTGATTAAAAGTTTTTTGAATGTACATTTTTTAAGCTAATTATTAATTGTAAGACTAATAATTAGCTTAAAGATTTAATAAAACTTACTTGAATTTCTGATGAAAATGAATTATCATTAAAATAGTTAATTTATATTTTGCAGGTGTGCTGGAATGGCAGACAGGCACGTTTGAGGGGCGTGTGTTTATAACGTACGGGTTCAAGTCCCGTTACCTGCACCAAAAGAGTCAGTAATAGTGCCATTTGTGGACGTTTCTAATAGTAAAAATATAATTAAAAAGCAAACACGTTATGTATATAGAAAAAATGCATAACGTGTTTGCTTTTCTTACGTTTTGGAGGTGATTGTACTGGGAAATAAAATTACATTAACAACAATGGATAAAACATTAGACAGGGGATATGATGAGTTTATATATTATTGTAAATCTACAAATTTATCAGAAACTACCATAAAACTTTTGATAAAGGTTTTGAACAATTTATATTTGAACATTGCACAATTAAGAATTTGAGAACAGGCACAGAAAAACATTATAATAGAAAATGCTCATAATACTATTTTGTAACAATTATATAGTTACTGCATAAAGTGATTATATAGATTATTGTTTATCTAGTGAGAGTGATTAATAAGGCTAAATCAGAATAGATATTGACACTATATAGATGAACGTTTATATTGTATATAAAGAAGTATCTATATAAAGAAGGCGGGAATGAATATGAATTATGAAGAAAATGCCAAAATATTTAAAGCAATGTGTGACCCGAGCAGATTAAAAATAATTGACATATTATCGTGTGGTGAAAAATGTGCATGTGAAATTCTAGAGTATTTTGATTTTACTCAACCAACACTTTCACATCATATGAAAGTATTAAGTGATTGCGAACTTGTGGAAGTAAGGAAAGAAGGCCTTTGGAATTACTATAAATTAAATATAAATAATTGTAATAAGCTTACATTATTTATGATGAATCTTGTGACAGAAACAGAAAATTGTATTTGCAAAGATAAAGCTAAATGTACTTGTAAATAGGAATTTAAATAAAAATTATGTTGTAAAGGAGTTAATGAAAATGAAGAAAATGATAATATTTGATCCTGTAATGTGTTGTTCAACAGGAGTTTGTGGACCATCTGTTGATAAGGAGTTATTAAGAGTTGCAACTGTTTTAAATACCTTAAAGAATAAGGGGATAGTAGTAGAAAGATATAATTTAACAAACAATCCTCAAATATTTGTAACTAATGCTGTAATAAATAAAATTTTAAATACTAAAGGTGTTGAGGCTTTGCCTGTAACTATGGTAGATGGTGTTATCGTTAAAGAAGGCAGTTACCCTACAAATGAAGAGTTCTGCAGTTTATTAGAAATACCATCAGATACTTTAAAACTTACTATAAAGAAAGCGAATGTTAAGAAGCCTGCTAAAAGTTGTGGATGTAAAGGTGGATGTTGCTAGTAAGAGGAGGAAGAACATGTTTAAAGAATTTGATATAAAGAAATTAAATTTAACGAAGTATTTATTTTTTACTGGAAAAGGTGGAGTTGGCAAAACTTCAACAGCTTGTGCTGTAGCAGTAAATCTAGCTGATCAAGGAAAAAAGATTATGCTTGTAAGTACTGATCCAGCTTCCAATCTCCAAGACGTATTTAATACAGAACTAAATAACAAAGGTGTTCGTATAAAAGAAGTGCCAAACCTAGTTGTTGCAAACTTTGAACCAGAAGTAGCAGCAGCTGAATATAGGGAAAGTGTAATTGCCCCATATAGAGGTAAGTTGCCTCAATCAGTAATAGAAAATATGGAAGAACAATTATCAGGTTCTTGTACTGTAGAGATAGCGGCATTTAATGAATTTTCCGGAATGATAACTGATGAAAAAGCTTTTAATGAATATGACCATATAATTTTTGATACAGCGCCAACAGGTCATACATTAAGAATGTTACAATTGCCTTCAGCATGGAGCAACTTTATTAGTGAAAGTACTCATGGTGCCTCATGTTTAGGTCAACTTGCTGGACTTGAAGATAAGAAGGAAATGTATAAAAAAGCAGTAGAAACTTTAGCCAATAAGGATAAAACTACTCTTGTGCTTGTATCTCGTCCTGAAAATTCTCCGTTAAAAGAAGCTGAAAGAGCTTCTAGAGAACTTCAAGAAATTGGAGTTAGAAATCATATATTAGTCATAAATGGAGTACTACAAAATTATGATGATGAACTTTCAACGGGTATTTATGAAAAGCAACAAAAAGCACTTCAAAATATGCCAGAAAAATTCAAGGATGTAGAAGCTTTTGAAATTCCTTTAAGACCATATAATATAACAGGACTTGAAAATGTAAGAGCTTTATTAAGAGAAGCACAAATTAAAGTTAGTAGTGATACTTTAAACATGAATTCAATACCAGAGTTAAAAAATGTCATAGAGGATATTTATAATAGTAATAAAAAGGTTATATTTACAATGGGTAAAGGTGGAGTTGGTAAAACAACTATAGCTGCGGCTATAGCTTTAGGGTTAGCTAAAAAAGGCAAGAAAATTCATCTAACAACTACTGATCCAGCGCGGCTCATTTAAAGTTTGTATTAGATGAGAGTTATGGAATTTCAATAAGTAATATTGATGAAAAAGAAGAATTTGAAAAGTACAGGCAAGAAGTATTGGCTAAAGCAAAAGAAAATAATATGAGTGATGAAGATATTGAGTATATTGAAGAGGATTTAAGGTCACCTTGTACTCAGGAAATAGCAGTATTTAGGGCTTTTGCTGAAATAGTTGAAAGGTCAGAAAATGAAATTGTAGTAATAGATACAGCACCAACTGGCCATACGTTATTACTTTTAGAGTCAACAGAAAGTTACAATAAAGAAATTTCTAGATCAGAAGGAGATATACCAGAGTCAGTTATAAAGTTATTGCCTAAATTAAAAAATGAAAAAGAAACAGAAGTAATTATAGTAACTTTAGCAGAAACAACACCTGTATATGAAGCTATGAGACTTCAAAAGGATTTAGAAAGAGCAGAGATTCATAGTAAATGGTGGGTAATAAATTCTAGTCTTTATGCAACAAATACGACTAATGCTATTCTAAAAGCAAAGGCAAGTAATGAAATTCAATGGATAAATAAAGTAAATGAAATTTCAAATGGAAACCTAGCAATAATAGATTGGAAAGAGGAAAACGTAAGCGGAAGTAATTTAAATAACTTAATTTAGAGGAGAGATGAAGGTATGAAACCCAAAGTAGCATTTATATGTGTTCACAATTCTTGTAGGTCACAGATGGCAGAGGCACTAGGAAAGTTATATGGAATTGATGTATTTGAAAGTTACTCAGCAGGAACAGAAACAAAACCTCAAATAAATCAAGACGCAGTAAGAATTATAAAAGATTTATACGATATTGATATGAATGAAACACAAAAATCTAAACTTCTATCAGATATTCCAAGTGTGAATATTGTCATAACTATGGGGTGTAATGTAGAGTGTCCATTTTTACCTTGCAAATATAGAGAGGATTGGGGATTAGATGACCCAACAGGTAAAAATGATGAGGAATTTATAAAGACAGCCAAAATCATTGAAGACAAGATAAAGAGTTTGGCTAGAAGAATCAATGATAATGAAATTAATTTATACAACTAAAGTTTGAATAGGGGGAGTTAAAATGAGCAAAAAATCATCTGGATTATCATTTTTGGATAGATATTTGACGTTATGGATATTTGCAGCAATGGCACTAGGAATATTTTTAGGCTGGGGAATACCCTCATTATCAGCGGGACTCGCAAAATTATCTGTTGGAACAACGTCAATACCAATAGCTATAGGTCTTATTATTATGATGTATCCACCACTTGCTAAAGTAAATTATAAGGAACTTGGAAAAGTATTTAAAAATCCCAAAGTTCTTGGATTATCATTAGTGCAGAACTGGTTTATTGGGCCAGTGTTAATGCTTATACTTGCTTTTGTGTTTTTAAAATCTGATTCAGAATTAATGACAGGACTTATTTTGATTGGACTTGCTAGATGTATAGCTATGGTAATTCTTTGGAACAGTTTAGCAGATGGAGATAGCGAATATGCAGCAGCATTAGTAGCATTTAATTCTATATTCCAAGTAGTATTTTATTCTGTGTTTGCATACATTTTCATTACAGTGTTACCACCTATATTTGGTCTTACAGGATATGAAGTTCATATTTCAATGGGAGAAGTAGCAACGTCTGTTGCAATTTATCTAGGGATTCCTTTCTTATTAGGAATGCTTACTAGATTAATATTAGAACCTATGAAGGGAACAGAATGGTATGTAAAAAAATTTGTTCCTAAGATCAGTCCATTAGCGTTAATTGCTTTATTATTTACAATCGTAGTAATGTTCATGTTTAAGGGGAAATACATTGTAGATTTACCTTTAGATGTTATTAAAGTAGCAATACCACTTGTAATATATTTTATAGTAATGTTTTCTGTATCATTCTATATAAGCTACAAGTCAGGTATAAACTATCATCAAACTACTACCTTATCATTTACAGCCGCAAGTAATAATTTTGAATTAGCAATAGCTGTTGCAGTAGCAGTATTTGGAATTGAGTCAAAGGTAGCATTTGCTGCAGTAATTGGGCCATTAATAGAAGTTCCAGTAATGATTGGACTAGTAAATGTAGCATTATATTGGGGAAGAAAATATTTTTCATATTCTAAAGAAGAAAAAGCATAAAGAATAGATGTAGCAAATTTCACAAAAACAGGTTTAATAGGAATAGAGGCCATTGAAAAACTATTGTTTTTTAGTAGCTAATTTAAAACTATTAAATTTGATTGAGTCCATTATTGAGTCCGTAAGAATATAGATGCGTTAAAACTCCTTTCTTTACTATGTTTTGTGGTAACAGAGGAATTCAAGTCCCGTTACCTGCACCAGTTAAAAGAGCTTAGAATCCTTTGAATTATGGGATTCTAGGCTCTTTATGCTATAAGCTGATTTTCGCAATCAACATCAAATAACCGTGAAAATATTAAAGAACAGAAAATAATTTAACTAGTACAACGTGTTAATTTGCTATATTATATAAATGTGTACAGATGTACGGACTTACAAACTTAATAAAAGGAGATTATTTTTATGCAAGAATTAGAAACTAGAATTATAGATATTGATGTTCAAAATATAAGAAGTATTTTATTATCAAATGGTGCTAAGAAAGTTAAAATGGAAGATCAAATTAATGATATATATGACTTTGAAGATGGAAGACTTCTAGAAAAAAAAGGTTATGCCCGCATAAGAACTGTGAATGACATGCTTAATAATAAAGTTGTATATTTTATGACCACAAAGAAAATGTTATCTCAAGAAAGATTTAAAGTTATGGAAGAAAATGAAACAATAATAGAAGATAAACAAATGGGTGAAGGAATATTTAAGTCTCTTGGCTTAATACTTAAAGAATCCAATAAAAAATATAGAGAAAGCTATAGATTGCATGATTGTTTAATTGAAATAGATATAAATGATAAGAGTTTTTGTCCATTTCCTTATTTAGAAATAGAAACTACATCTGAAGAAAAACTGGAAAAAGTAGTTAAATTACTTGGCTACACATTAGAAGACACAACATCTCAAACTATTTATGATATTTTATCTCAAAGAGGATTACTTAATAATAATCCTAAAGGTGTTTAATATGTCTTAGCTCACATTTTACAATATTAGAAGTTGAAATTTCCATATAAGGCTTGCTAAAATAAATAATAAGTCCATTTATATTCTATTGTTATTAGGTTAGGACATGAAATAAAATAACAGATTTAGTATATAAAAATACTAGTCTGTTATTTTTTTATGTGCATTAATTAGTAATTATACATAGTTTTAAGTAGGTTTACATATATTAAATTAGTTATCCGATAGCTAGCATCAGTAAAACTCCAACTTATATAAGTTAGACGAAATTGTTTCTCTAAGTTTCAGATTGAGAAAAGCATTCTTATTAAGCAAAATCCATATGAAGCTAAGAATTACTTGATGTGAAATTAAAAATTACTTAAAATTTGAGGTGTTAATATATGAAAGGTAAATTAAAGAAAAAAAAGAGCGTTAGAATTATTCCATTAATTGTATCTATAATGATTCCATTTCTTATTGGTGGAATTACATTATTAATTATTCCTAATATGAATTTAATATATGAATGTTTAGTTAAAGCAATGTTTTTTCCTCCAGTAATAGTGTTTCCAATTACTTGGACAATCCTTTATATACTTATGGGAATAGCTTCTTATAAGGTATATGTACTAAAATATGATAATATTGATGTAAGCTCTGCTCTGTTTGTCTACGCTATACAATTATTGTTAAATTTTTTGTGGACAATTATATTCTTTGAGTTTAGGCTATATGGATTAGCATTTTTAGAACTTGTCTTGCTAGTTTTATTTGTGATATTAACAATAAAAAGATTCTACAAAAAGGCTGGAAAAAAAGCAGCATTATTACTGCTTCCATATTTTATTTGGCTCATATATGCTGGAGTTTTAAACTTCTTTATTTGGATGC
This sequence comes from Clostridium sp., assembly GCF_021372645.1. Lineage (GTDB taxonomy): Bacteria > Bacillota > Clostridia > Clostridiales > Clostridiaceae > Clostridium. Next base: position 23,255 of record NZ_JAJFUC010000044.1, read on the forward strand.
TAAATGAAATGTAACTACAATGCACAATTGAGAAATTTATTCTATAATTGTGCATTGTCAATTATCTAAAGAGCATATTCAAGTATAGCTCTTAAAACACCATGCTCTATATTACTTGCAGCTATGTATTTTCCATATTGTTTCATATCTTCTGGAGCATTTTCCATTACAAAACTGTATTCAGCTTGTTCAAGCATCTCTATATCATTATAATAGTCTCCAAGAACCATAGTTTCTTCTTTTGAAATATTATCAGTATCCATTAAATTTTTTAAGGCAAGGCCTTTATTAACACATTTATTTGAAATATCAATCCAAATTTCACCAGAACCTACTATGTTTAATTTATCTGCGAATTTAGGTTTGAATATAGTATTCAAATTCTCGGAAGAATTTTCTAAGTTACAAATGGTAATTTTAACTATATCATCAGTAATCTTAGTTAAATCATCTACAATTTCTAAATTTGTATAATATTTTTTTATTTCAATCAAATGCTCATCAGAACATTGCTCAACATAAGCTCGGTTTATTGAACATAAAATTATTACATTTTCGTCTATTTCTTTTGAATACTTAATTACATCAGTAACAATATTAGTATCAATGGTGCTTTGATATATTATTTTATTATTATCAACAACTAAAGCTCCATTTTCACATATGTAAGACAAATATCTTCCTACAGGACCAAAGTTAGTTTGTAATGTGTAATAAGGTCTGCCACTAGCAACGACTAATTTGATATTTTTTGCTCTTAAACGATCTAAGATATCAGTAAAACCTTCTGGTAAATGTCCATTTTCATCTAATAAAGTTCCATCCATATCTGTTGCAATTAATTTAATCATATATCTTTTGTACTATTCAAAGTAAGAGTAAATAATAGTAAATTTATACTATATTTAATATGAATAGTAACTCCTCCTTTTTATTTTTTTATTTGGTTATAAATGAATTTATTTTTAATAAAGTAAATGTAAAAATAAATTCCATATCATTATAACCTATTTAAAGGAAGTGAATCAAATTATCACTCAAATTATTAAGGTTATTGTATGAGTTAAAGATGCTTTATTGAGATCATTAGGTGATATTTGTAAGGATACAAGTTACATAAATAGTTTTATAAGTAAATGATTTTATGATTTTCAAGCAGTTTAATTGATAGGTGAAGTATGATAATATAGTTAATGAAGGAAAATATATTTAAGTTTATTAATTGTACTAGATGATTATATAGTTAATATAAAATTGTAATATTAAAATTAAAAATTTTTAATGAAAAAAGGGTGATTTAATGAAATACGCATTAGATGTACATACTCACACTATAGCTAGTGGGCATGCTTATTCAACTTTAATGGAAAATGCAAAGGCTGCTTCTGAAAAGGGCATAAAAGTACTTGGAACTACAGAACATGGAATTAGTATGCCGCATTCTCCACATATTTGGTATTTTAATAATTATAAAGTTTTACCAAGGGAAATGTTTGGGGTTATTATGCTTTATGGAACAGAGGCAAATATAATTGACTATGATGGAAATTTAGATATGGATGATATTACATTAGATAACTTAGATATTGTAATTGGAAGTATACATGATGAAGTTTATAAAGTAGGTAATATTGAAGAAAATACAAGTGCTTTTATTAAGGTAATAAAAGGTGGGAAAGTTGATATTATAGGGCATCTTGGAAATCCAGGAGTTCCAGTTGATTTTGAAAAAATAATAAAATGTGCTATAGAAAATGATGTTTTAATAGAAATTAATAATAGTTCTTTTACAACATCTAGAGTAGGAAGCTTTAGTAACTGCACTAAAATAGCATCATTATGCAAAAAATATGGTGCTAAGCTAATAATAAATAGTGATGCGCATTTTTGCACGTTAATAGGAGAATTTACGCAAGCAGTTAATATGTTAGAATCCATAGATTTTCCAGAAGAACTTATAATTAATAAAGATCCAAATCAATTATTATTAAGATTAAAGGAAAAAGGTAAAATACAAGACTTGAATATCTAATTATTTTTGCTCTCCTAATTTTTTTAAAAACTACAATTTTTGAGTTTAATTTATAAAAAAAAATATAGCATAATACAACAAATATGGAATAAACTTATATAAGTATTGAAAATTTTCAGAATATTTAGTATAATATCCTGATAATGGGTAATAATATCAAATGATTTACATGATATGGAGGGCTTAAAATGATTGAAAGAAGTGTAGTATTAATTAAACCAGATGGAGTAGAAAGAAATATAATAGGAAATATTTTAAGTTGTTATGAAGACAATGGATTGAAGATAGTAGAGTTAAAACTTATGAAAGCTACAACAGAAATTGCAGAAAAGCATTACTGTCAACATAAAGGAAAAGATTTTTATGAAGAACTTATAACATATATAACAAGAAGTCCATTATGTGCAGTAATTTTACAAGGGGAAGATGCGGTAGCAAGAATAAGAAATATTAATGGGGCAACTAGCCCAACTGATGCTGAAGAAGGAACTATAAGACATAGGTATGCCAGAAGCAAAACAGAAAACTGTGTTCATGCATCGGATACTGTAGAAAGTGCAAAAGAAGAGATTCAAATATGGTTTCCAGAAGTATAAAACTATATTTGTTCTAATTGAAATTATACATTTAAATGATTAAATTGTTAATCTAAATATATAATGTTGTACTAAAAATGCTTGTTTTAAGAATAATTTTATTCTATAGAACAAGCATTTTTTATATATTTTATATTTGATTATGCCTTAGTTGAAGTTTCTCTATGAGCTTTTATCATTAATTGTAAACTGTACATTGCTAATTGCCATATATATGATGAAAATAAAAAATATGATATAATAAAAATAAAATATGAATCTAGTGGGAGGTTATTAATGAAATTTAAAAAGACTAGTATTATAGGAAGTATTACTTTATTATTTCTTCTTATAATCATAGTTATAATACTGTATAATTTTATTGGGCCTGGTGCAGGAGATATTAAAGCATCTAAAAACTTCATAGCTAAACTATATTCAATTAATGCAATAAGCACTGAACAAAATTTAGATGTTATAAAATATGATAGAATTAAAATATTAAATAGTCAAACTGATCTAGTTCATAAAAGTATAGCAACTCAAAGTTTTGGTATAGATTTAGATAAAAATAATAATGTGATAGGTTTTGCTAAAAAAGAAAATCCAACCAATATAACTAAGCTTAATTTACAAGATGCTAGAATTTTAGCAGAGAAATATTTAAAAAATATATATGATGGGGAAGTAGTTCTAAAGACAATTAATAGTAATGAGGACTTGAAGTATTTACCATATTATTCATTTATATATACTAAACAGAAAGATGGATATCCATTTTATTTTGATGAAATAAAATTAAATATTGATAAAGAAAATGGTTTTTTGGATGGGTATTCGAATTCTACAATGCAAAGAGAATGCATGGAACCTGTAATAAACATTTCAGAGGAAGAAGCTAAAAAGATAGCCTTAGAATATTTTCAAAATCATAATAAAGAAGGTATCGTTGAAAATGAAACAAATTTAGTTTATGCAGATGATAAGATAGATAATGAAGCAAATAAAATATACCAAGTTTGCTATATTGTAAATATAGACGGTAAAAATGATAAGAATGTAAATATTAACTGGAAAATTTTTGTAGGATCAGAAAATGGAAACATCCTAAACATATTAAAAGATGGAGCAGAAAAAGAAGCAATAATAAAAAGATAGGATAATCAGTTCAGATCATCCTATCTTTTTATCACTTTGTAGATGAAGTTTATTCTGGACTTTCAGAATTAATATCATCTGGACTCAAGGGATTATGATTTCTATTATTCTTCTTATTCTTGATAGTATTTTTAGTAGTATTATCATTATTATTAGATGACGTAGGTGTATTTACAGGAGGTGGATTTAATGTATCATTGGTTACAGGAGGAACTTTAACATCACCTGTAATATTATTAGTTTCAGATGTTGAAGGTCCACTATTTAATATACCCCGAATAGGAGTAGAATGTATTTGACAATTTGTTGTAGGTTCTGTTCCTTTAATAAACAATTCTTCATAAACTCTATTGCCTCTAAAATTTAGGCTGCAGAATAAGCTAGGAAGTAAACCAGAATCCTTGCATACATTAACTTTAACTATGTCACTAGGTTCTTCTATATCTTTTACTTCTAAACCTTCATGTGCTTTGGCCATTAATTTTCCCCAGACTATAGCACAACCACTGGAACTTCCAAGAAGTTTTGTGGGTTTATCATATCCAATCCAAACAGAGCCAGAAAGGTACGGTGAAAGTCCTGCAAACCACAAATCAGTTGAATTAGAAGTGGTGCCAGTTTTACCAGCAGCAGGCATATCCCCCCATTTGGCACCAGTTGCATTATACTCATTTACTGGACCTTTTAACATATCGTAAAGTATATAGGCAGCTTGAGGTGAAAATACTTTGGTTTGCTTAGGTGTAGTGTTATCAAGTATAGTCTTACCTGTCGCATCAACAACTTTTGTATATAATACAGGTTTTGTATATATACCGTTGTTACCAAAAGTACCATATGCTCCTGCTAAAATATAAGAATTACCTCCATCTCTATCGTTAGGATCATTATTAAATTGACCTAAAGCAAGAGATGCAATTGATGTCTTAGATGCAGAATTATATTTTAGACCTAAATTTTCTCCATAAGAGATACCAGTTTTTAATCCAATCTTATCTTCAATTATAACGGCACCAACATTTTTAGAATGAGTAAGAGCATCCCTTGCAGTAATGAGTCCTAAGTATTCATTAGGAGAATTTAAAGGATTATAAGGTCCATCACTAGTAGGATATTTCTTACCAATTTCTTCAGGTAATGGAGCATCATCTATACTTGTAGCAGCTGTTATAATCTTTTTGTCAATTCCAGGACCATATACTGTTAATGGCTTTGTTGAAGAACCAATAGGTCTTAAATCATTATAAGCTCTATTAATTGATTGTGGCTGTTGTTTTCCACGTCCTCCAACCATAGCAATAACATGACCTGTTCTGTAATCCATAATAGTAGCAGATGCTTGTAATAAAGGAACACCATCATTATTATAGGTTTCTTTATTACTAATTCCTAGATTCCTATAGTTATCTAATGTAGATTGAGTAAAATTTTGAAGTTGTCTGTTCATTGTTGTGTAAATTTTAAGACCACCATTTACCATTAATTGTGATGCTTCTTCATCAGTATATTTATATTTTTCTTTTAAATCTTGTTTTACTTGAGATACAGTAGGATATACAAACCATTCATAGTTTAATCTATAATCTTTTTTACTTGATTTAAATACTAATCCACCATTTTTCACATCACTAACTGCTTTAGTATAATCAGTATCATTGATATATTGAAGCTTATGCATCATTCCCAAAACTGTAAGAGTCCTATCAATATATGGTGTTGGATCTTTTACGTTATTTTCGTTATAAGCACTATAATAACTTGGAGCTTGAGTTATACCTGCTATGTATGCACATTCTATTAAAGATAAATCAGAAGCACTTTTGCTGAAATATAACAAAGACGCAGCTTCTATTCCATATGCATGACCGCCTAATGGAATTGTATTTAAATATGCTGTTAAAATTTGATCTTTAGTTAATTTTTCTTCTAAGTTAATGGCTAGATACGCTTCTTTTATTTTTCTTTCAAAAGAAACATCATTAGTTAAAATTGTGTTTTTAAGTAATTGTTGAGTTAATGTAGAAGCTCCATGGAAGCCTTTTTGCCCTGTTACTATTTTTTTCGCATCTAAAAATGCTGCACCTAAAATTCTTTGAATATCTACACCTTTGTGTGAATAAAATCTTTCATCTTCTATGGATACAAAAGCATTTTTTAAATTAGTAGGTATTTTTTTAGAATCTATAACATAACGTTCCTCATCTGTATGAAGATTATCCATAAAGTCTCCATTGCTATCATATAAGCTTGAAGGTTGATTTAATAATAATACAGCTTCAACATTTAGAGGAGGCATAGTTTTTATAATAGCAAAAGCATAGCCAGAACCTATTACGAAAATTGCCAGAAAACAAGATAGCAAACCAAGACCTATGCCTTTAAATATTTTTTTTGCTTTTTTTTGTTTAGTTGGCTTTTTCCTTCTTGGAGTACTATTTGTTCTTTTTGCGTCATTATTAACTGCCATTTTATCCTCCTAAAATTATAAGGTTTATCCGATAGCTAGCATTCGTAACACTCTTTTTTTATATGAGATAACGACTCCACGCCCTTGGACATTGTGCCCCCTGCGGTCATAAGTTCTTCTAAGCTTCAGGTGAATTAAATTGTATTTCTATTTAAGAAGAACTTTATAAATTTAATAATATTTTATACCATTATAGCATAATTATATTATGATTAAATAAATAACTCAATATAAAGGTGTTGATAATGCAATATTATACCAAACGTAGAACCCATAAATATATATCATTTCTAGTGGCTATTATTTTTATAATTGTTGTTTTTAATATAATATTAGGATTTTTTAATAACAGGGTAATGCCGTCAATAATAGAAACAGCAACAATGATGGCGAAATCTCAAACATTAGATATAATAAATAAAAAAAGTGTAGATATTTTATCACAAGAATTTAAATATGATCAGATGATAAAAATAGAAAAAGATAAAGATGGAAATATAATTTTAGTTCAATCAGATAGTATAAAATTAAATTATATAGCAGCTAAATTAGCTACAGAATGTAATAAAGAATTGAGTGATATGAATAATGCTACAATAAAAGTTCCTTTTGGATGGCTGAGTAATAAAAGTGCTTTCTATAATATAGGACCTAAAATAACCGTTGAGATACAGCCTATAGGAAATATTAGTACAAATTATGAATCAAAATTTGAAAGTGCTGGGATTAATCAAACTAGACATAAAATATATCTAAATGTTGTTGCTAAAATAAGACTGAAATTACCACTGCAAAATCAAGATATTGAGGTAAGTACACAAATACCAGTTTCAGATACAATTATTGTTGGGAAAATACCAAATACAACTTTGGGATTTCCTACGAATAATGAAAGTAAGACCAATTAAAAAAGAAGCCTTTCGGCTTCTTTTTATTCCCAATTAAATATATAAGGCACATTTCTATAAAAATCACCATAATTTAATCCATATCCAACTACAAATAAATCTTCAATTTCAAAACAACAATAATCTGGCTTTATATCTATTTTTCTTCGAGATGGTTTATCAAGAAGAACGCAAGATTTAACAGAAGCAGGATTTAAATTTTTTACATGATTTAAAACGAAATCCATTGTAATACCAGTATCAACAATATCATCAACTATAAGAACATCCCATCCTTCAATATTATCAGAAATATCACTAACTACCTTAACGGATCCAGAAGATGTTTCGCTATTATCATAGCTTGATGTAGTCATAAATCCTATCTTTGCATTTAAAGCTACAGCTCTAACTAAATCAGCAGCATATACAAAACTCCCACGAAGTAAAGATAAAACATAAAGATTTTTATCCTTATAATCTTCAGTAATAATTTTACCGAGTTCTTCTATTCTAGAATTAATTTGTTCTTTAGAAAAAAGAATGTTACGTTTTTTATCTTCCATTATTTCTAAAACTCCTCTTAAATTTATTTCACAATGCATTTTGACAATTTACAATTGTGCATTTCATAAGTTGTAATTAATGAATTAATAGTATAAAATTATATGAAAGTTGTCAAGATAACTTATGTGAGGTGTTTATATGATATATGGAAATATTGAAGGAATAAGAAAATCTACAATAGATGAATTAGAGAGTATTTATTCTATTAAAAATTTAAAAGATGAAATATGTGATATAGAAATTTTAAATATAATTTCTAGAGTTTCTAGTTTCATTGAAAGAGAAGTTAGTGTAGGAATAAATAGAAAGGGCAATGTTACTTCTGTTGCCATTGGAGATTCAACATCAGTTGAAGTGCCAATAATAGATATAGAGGAAAAAAGATTATCAGGAATTAGAATAATTCATACTCATCCAAATGGTTATTGTAATCTTTCTGCTTTAGATTTAACAGCGCTTTTAAAGTTAAAATTAGATGCAATTATATCAGTAGCAATAATAGAAGGAAAAATAATAGATTTTTCACTAGGAATGCTTACTTTATATAATAATAAATTGGAATTTGAAGAAAAAAGTAATCTCTCATTAGAAGATATAATATCTATAAATATAATAGACAAAATAAGATTTATAGAAAATTTAATTAAAACCAATGATGTTATAGAAGCAACAGAAGAAAAAGCAATATTAGTTGGTTCTGATACAAAAGAAAGTTTAGAAGAATTGAGGGAACTTTCAGAAGCATGTAATGTACCTGTTTTAAAAACAGTATTTCAAAGTAGGAATAAAATTGATGCAGCATTTTTTATAGGTAGAGGTAAGGTTTTAGAAATTGCATCTATGAGACAAATAGAAAGAGCAAATGTCATAATATTTGATGATGAACTTTCAGGTTCTCAAGTTAGAAATTTAGAAGCAGCGATAGGTGCGAAAGTAATTGATAGGACTACTTTAATATTAGAAATATTCGCAACTAGAGCTAAAACAAAAGAGGCTAAAATACAAGTAGAACTAGCTCAACTTAAATATAGATTAAGTAGATTACAAGGATTAGGTACAATACTATCTAGAACAGGTGGTGGAATTGGGACTAGAGGTCCTGGAGAAAAGAAGCTTGAAACAGATAGAAGACATATAATGGAGACTATATATGACTTAAAGGACGAACTTAAAAAGATTAGAAAGACTAGAGAAGTTCAAAGAGAAAAAAGAAATAAGGAAAATATTCCGAAAGTATCTCTAGTTGGATATACTAATGCAGGAAAATCCACTTTAAGAAATACTCTCTGTGATTTAGCTGCAAAAAAAGAAAATAAAACAAAAGAAAAGGTATTTGAAGCAAATATGCTCTTTGCAACTCTAGATACTACAACAAGAGCAATAACTCTAAAGAAGAAGGGTGTAATAACTCTTACAGATACAGTTGGATTTGTAAGAAAGTTACCTCATGATTTAGTAGAGGCATTTAAGTCAACCTTAGAGGAAGTGATTTTTTCTGATCTTTTATGTCATGTAATAGATGCATCCTCAGATACTGCAGTGGAACAATATATGGCTGTAAATGAAGTTTTAACTGAGCTTGGTGCAATAAATAAAGAAATGATATTAATTTTAAATAAAATAGATAAAGCAAGCGAAGAGCAAATAGCAATAATAAAAGAAGCAATAGATGATAATAAAGCAATAGAAGTTTCAGCTAAAGAAGGAACTAATTTAGAAGAATTTTTAAACTTAATAGAAGAAATACTACCTTATAATTATAGAAAAGTGGAATATTTAATACCTTATGAAAAAGGTGATGTTCAGTCATTTTTACATAGAAACGCTAGAGTGATTGAAGAAGAGTATAAAGATAATGGTACGTATATGGTTGCTGAAGTAGATGATGAGGTGTATAACAAGACTCAGGATTATGTTACACAAGAATAATTAAATACTTTAGTTAATATATTAGATATGAGGATTAATTTAAGGAATGTATAACTATGGGGAATCGAAAATCTAAGAGGCATTCTAAAAAAAGTAAATCAAAGAAGTCTAGAGATAATAGTAGTCAAGTTAACGTATCACAAAATAAAGAAGAAAATCCTGAACAGCTAAAATATGAAGGTCTTTATGAAACTACATCACAAGATAGTGTAGAAAATGATAGCGATATACATACTGGACAAGAAAGACCTCTTTCAGATGATTTAAGTAATCTTTTTTTTTCAAGTACATCTAAAACTTCAGCGGATACTGGCTCAGAAACTCCGCCGCCTCCTTCTCCTACAGCTACAACTACTGCTACTGATATAAATGATTATTGTGAGGAAATAAAAGCAAAGCAACAAGAACTTTTTGATAAACTAAAAAATTTAAGTGAAGCCCTTGCTGGTATAACATTAATAAGAGATAATGTTAATTCTATTAGAGTTGATAATTTAACTGAACTTTATTTTACAAGGCAGGTACGGCCTCTTTTAGATGCTTTAAATATTATTTCTTTTGCATCTTATAATATGTCATATACTGCAACAACCTTTCAGAACAATTCATTTGCAGATAGAAAGGAAATTAAGAATTCATTAAAATTAAGTTATAAAATGAATGATGAAGTTGATGATATTATAACTGCTGTAGGAAGAAGATTAACAATTTTTATTAATCTAATAAATAATATGGATAAAAACTGTCCACCATTTGATTTTAATAAAGATTCTTAGATTTAGAATTAATAATACTAAATTTAAGAATCTTTCTACTATTAAGTAAAGAACCAAAATCTATGATTTTGTGTGAATCACTTAAGCAGACATCTCAAATCTATGATTTGATGATGGTCGTTTACTCTGTGAGTACTCAGTGAGCGAATGCGAATCGAGTTTCCTTTTAATTATAACTTAGGTATAATTATATACTATTAGCTGTGAATAGTTAATTAAATCAGTTATAATGTCAAGTGATTTTATTGAAAACTATATTTAATTATAATATACAATGTAATATTCTTAATTATAAAGTTAGGCTATAGCTAAAGAGGGTGAAGATAAAATGTCAAAATCCATATTGGATTATCAAAAATCATTTGAAAAGTTAATTAATGTTTTAAAGGTCAATAAAAAAGTATTAGCTATATTTGCATTTGGAAGTATAGTTAGTGGAGATCTTTGGGAAGAATCTGACATAGATTTATTTGTTGTTTATAAAGATGTGTTTGATGACGTTAGAGATATATATTCAGAAATATTAGATGTACCAGTACATATGAAAGTATTAAATAAAGAAAAATTTTTAGATTTATATGAAAGTGATGGGAAGAAGGGTATTATAAGAAAATTACTTGTATCTTCTAAGATAATATTTTCAAGAGATGATGAAATAGAAAGTGTTTTTAATAAAGCCAAATATAGTTTAGATAAATATAGAGAAACATGGAATTTGGTTTATTTAGGTAACATTATAAAGGATATTAGGGTAGCTAAGAAGTATCTACAAAATTATAGTGTATTTACATCTTATGAAGTGTTAATTAGAGCGTTGGATAGTTTTGCTAAGTTATATTTAAATCTAAATGGATATACTGTAAGTAAAGATGCTGTAAATATGGCTAGAAATTTAAATAATAAGTTTAATGTAGTAGTTGAAAATTTGTTTAATAATAACTGTACAAAAGAAAATGTACAAAATACTGTTAACTATATAGAAGATTTTTTAGATAAGAACATAAATGAAGCAGCTAAATTGTTATTAGATTATCTATATGAAAAAAGCATTTTTTTTAGTTCATATGAAATAAAGAACAGTGAATTATTTAAAGAATTTGACATAAAGGTAGAGGATATATTAAAAGAATTATTTAAAAGAAATTTGATAGTAAAAGATACTAAAAGTTTAGATTTACCTTTTAATGAAAAATTGATAAGCGAGAATGTATATTCATATAAGGTTTATAATTAATTAAAAGGGGGTGATTTTATGGATATTTATAAAGATTTTAAATTCAAAGATGATGAAGTACCAAAATATATTCAAGTAGCGAATTTTATAAAGAATTTAATTGATAAGAGAAAAATAAAAGAGGGAGATAAGCTGGAAGCCATAAGAGAATTATCAAAGAAGCTAGGAGTAAATAATGTTACAATAGTTAGTGCATATAATAAGCTTAAAGCAGAAGGATATGCTTATCAAAAAGTAGGGAGCGGAAGTTATGCTAAGAGAAAAGAAGTTACTTCAAACTTTAGGAGAGAATATTCAAATACTTTAAAGAAGTTATCAATGGAAGATTTAATAGATGTAGTGGATTTTACAGGAGAGACTTCAAAAGAAGTATTGTTCCCTATAAATGACTTAAAACATATTATAAATGAGGTTTTGGAAAGAGATGGCGCCAATGCATTGCTTTCAGATAACAGAAATGGATATACCAATCTTATATATACAATAAACAAGGTATTTTGGGATTATAAATTAAATAATGAAGATATAATAATTGTATCAGGAGCTCAACAAGGGATCGACATAGCTTCAAAGGGAATATTGAATATAAATGATAATATAATAGTTGAAAAGCCAACTTATGTAGGAGCGTTATCAGTTTTTAAATGGAGAAAAGTTAATTTATTTGAAGTACCAATTGAAGATGATGGGATAAACTTAGAGAAATTTGAAAAAATACTTCAAAAAAATGAAATAAGATGCTTTTATACAATGAGTTATTTTCAAAATCCAACAGGAATAAGCTATAGCATTGAAAAGAAAAAAAGAATTTTAGAGTTTGCAGAAATTTATGATTTTTACATAATTGAAGATGATTATTTATCTGAGTTAATATACGAAAATTCCTTAGAATACGTACCATTTAAATGGCTTGATAAAAATGATAGAGTTATTTATATAAAAAGTTTTTCGAAAATATTTCTTCCAGGAATAAGGCTAGGATATTTAATAGCGCCAACAATATTTAGGGAAACACTTCAAAATTCAAAACATAATACAGATATATCAACCTCTAGTTTAATGCAAAGGTCACTAGAATTATATATTTCAGGTAATAAATGGAGGAAGAATATAAAAAAATTGAATGATGAATATATAAAGAGATATCAATTTATGAAAGAAATATTAGACAAAGATTTTAAGGATATATTAACATATAAAGATCCAAAGGGTGGCTTAAATTTCTATTTAACTTTAAAAGAAGGAGTTATAATGAATACAAAAGATCTTTTTATGCGACTTAGGCAGAAAAATGTATATATTACTCCAGGCGTTATGTTTTTTACATCACAAAATGATGGACAAGATTCTTTTAGAATATCTTTTTATCAAACAGATAAAGATAAAATTGAAAAAGGTATGAGAATACTTAGAGAAGAACTGATTTCTGCAAAGGTTCAGAATCAACATAAGGCATAATCAAAAAAATAACAAGTCAATATGCCTAAATTAGATAATTAATGAATAAACAGGTGGTTAATTCAATATTATTTAATATAGAGGAAATTATATTTTTTATGCACAATTCACAATAAAGAGACAAATGCTAAAGGGGATTTGATAACAATTAGTAGAAATGTTAGGGCATTTCTAGACATAATAATTTAATCCCAATGGAATTGTACTGTCATTGTGGATTGTTACTTGGAAAGGGGTTAGATATGAATGTCCTACATTACAATAAGAGATTTTGGGGAAGATAGATTTGAAGAAAAAAAATCAGAGTTTATTGGATATGCAAAAAGAGTGGAAAATGAAGATGAGGCTAAAGCTTTTGTGAATGAAATAAAAAATATGCATAAACAAGCTAGGCATAATTGCTTTGCTTATATTATTGGAAGTAATATGAATATTCAAAGATATTCTGATGATGGAGAGCCACAAGGAACAGCAGGAATACCCATTCTTGAAGTAATGAAAAAAAGTAGAATAACAGATTGTGCAGTCGTTGTTACCAGATATTTTGGAGGGATACTTCTTGGTACAGGTGGACTAACTAGAGCATATACAAAAGGGGCGAGTATTGCCATAAAAGCTGCAGGTATTGTAGAAAAAGTTGAGGGGCTAAAATTAAGTTTTGAAATAGAATATGATTTATTCGGAAAAATTCAATATATATGTGGGCAGAATTCTTGGTATATAGAAGATACAGAATATAGTGATAAGGTAATTGTCCATATATTATCGGAAAAGATAATTTCAGATGATATAGAAAATGAAATTGTAGAAGCTACAAATGGAAAAGTAATAGTTCGCAAAAGTGAAGAAGATATTTATTTTAAAGAAGGAAATAGACTTTATGGACAATTGACAGCGTACAATTAATACTTTTTAGAGTACATCATGGCGCTTAAAAAAATTAAATTGAATATTGAAATGTAGTTTAAAGATAAAACAATTACATTGCGAGTCTATGCAAAATGTGGTATAATATTTGTTGAATTTTGTATTCCAAAATAAACTAAATTAATTATAAGATAAGCTGTAATATAAATACATATTATTTAATTAATAAGCATGTAGATTTATTATTAAAAACTACGTATTTTAAATTAAAGTAAGGAGGAAAACACATGTCAGGACACTCAAAGTGGCATAACATTCAAGGAAAAAAAGGTAAGACAGATGCAAAAAGAGGTAAGATATTTACTAAAATAGGTAAAGAAATCGTTGTAGCTGTTAAAAATGGTGGACCTAGTCCCGATACAAATGCAAGACTTCGAGATGCAATTGCTAAAGCAAAAGCTGAAAATATGCCTAATGATACTGTAATAAAAGCAATTAAAAAGGCATCTGGTGAATTGTCAACAGTTAACTACGAAAATATAGTTTATGAAGGTTATGGTCCTAGTGGAGTGGCTGTAATAGTTGAAACTCTTACTGATAATAAAAATAGATCTGCAGGAAATGTAAGAAGTGCATTTACTAAAGGTGGAGGAAACATGGGAGCAGCTGGCTGTGTAGGATTCATGTTCCAAGAAAAAGGAGAAATCATCATTGAAAAGGATAATAAAGATGAAGATGAAATAATGATGATAGCCTTAGATGCTGGTGCAGAAGATTTCTCCGCAGATGAAGAAGAAGTATTTGTAGTAACTACAACTCCAGAAGACTTTGGAGCAGTTAGAGAAGCATTGGAAGCTGCAGGAATTGAATTCTTAGAAGCATCTGTTAAAAGGATTCCAGATACATATACAGAAATAAACGAAGCAGATGCTAAGAAGTTCCAAAAGATGTTAGATTTACTTGAAGATGATGATGACGTTCAAGAGGTTTATCATAATGCTGAATTCCCTGAAGGATGGAGTTTTTAGCTTCGCGAACCTACACTACGACTAGGTTTTTTGGAGTAGTTAAAATATGTAAAAGTATATTTGACTACGATGTACGTCTATTTTTAGTCTTCGACTATGATGTATATTGAAAAAGACAACTACTATTGAGTGAAATTAATAGGAGGTGTCTTTTTTTGTTATTAAAAGAATTATTAAAGGAATTTATTCTCGAATTGGAGATAAGGAATTATTCCAAAAGAACGTTAAAAAGTTATAGAAATAATAATTTGTTAATGTTCACTTATTTAGAAAAAGAATATGAAATTATAGAAATTGAAGAGGTGAAAACACCTCATATAAAAAGTTATATCAAGTTTTTAGAAAGACAAGGAAGAAAAACAACTTACATAAATGGAATCATAAAATGTTTTAGAGCCTTTTTTAAATATGTTGTTGATGAAGAAATTGTTTCATTAAATCCTATGGCAAGAGTTAGTTGGATTAGAGAAGGAAAAGTTATTATAAATACTTTCAATGATGAAGAAGTTTCAAAATTGATTAATGTTTTCAAAGGTAGAGATTATATTGATATAAGAAATAAAACTATAATGGCATTTTTATTAGATACAGGTGTTAGAAATTTAGAATTATGTAACATAAGAAATATTGATGTAAATGAGAATAGTTTGACCATTAAACAAGGAAAAGGAAGAAAAGATAGAAGAGTGGCTTTAAGTCCATATTTAAGAAAAATAATTATTAGATATATTAGATGTAAAGAGAGTTACTTTAAAAATAGGATAATGGACGAAAATACACCATTTTTCTTGTCTTATAGATTTAAACCTTTAACGGTAGAAGCCGTTGAAAGAGTAGTGCGATTATGTGGCAAAATGGCTAATATAAGAAAAGAAATAAGATGTAGTCCACATACTTGCCGTCATTATTTTGCACAGGCTCAACTTAGGAATGGATTAGATATTTATAGTTTATCTAGGTTATTAGGACATGAGGATATTGCCATAACTAAACGGTATTTGCAAGGATTGGAAGATGAAAATATTATAGAAATGAGCGTTAAAACAAGTCCGTTAATGAACTTGAATAAAATGAAAATCTAATGGATAATATAATTGAGTAAAATTGGAAAGTTGGTAAAAAAATAACTGTATGAGGTGATATTATGTCAAGTTCAAATGCACAAGACAAATATTTTAGTTTTGCAATGGATACACAATTAAGACCTTTATTTGAAAACAAGTATTTTCTCTATCATTTTCTTTTCAAACAATACGTGGAAGAGGAAATATTTTCATTAGAAAAGAATGATAAGAGGTTATTTAATTATTTGCAAGAGAATCAAATTTATGTTAATAACATAAATAAAGTTATTGAAAAATTGTTGAAAGAACGTTATAAGCTAGAAGGAATTGCAGATAATATTTTAGTGATTCTTGATTATCTAAAATGGAGTTATGGTATTGATGTAGATTATAATACTATTGATTTAAACAAGTATAAAAGAGAGCCTATAAAATATGAAAATTATGTAGTACCGATTAAAAGTTTAGGTACGTTAAGAAAGTTTTTGATAGAAAAATATAAGTGTTGTCAGCTTTGTGGAATAACTAAAGAAGATTTGTTAATACAAAGTCATTTAAAACCACAAAGTATTAGTAAAAAAGAAGGAAAAAAAGAGGAGATTTTTGATATTAATAATGTATTGTTATTATGCAATAGACATGATAAATTAATTGACAAAGGACTAATAACATTTACTGATGAAGGTGATATTAAGATATCTAAAGAATTAGATGAAGAAGATGTGAAAACATTAGGAATAAGTAATGATATAAAAGTGGACTTAAATGAAGAACAAAAGAAATACATGAGATATCATCGTGAAAAGGTCTTTAAAAAATAGTGAGTAATATGTGACTAAGGTTTGAATTATATATGACAAAATATTGAATAAGATTAGGATTAAGTTTAATTACTTAGTCCTTTTTTGCGTTTAAGCGTGGGTCACTTATACGGACGGTAGTATATACTATAGTATTACTATAGAGACTAGGGAGTTAGTACGGTTTTAAGGGTTGATTTAAGCCACTTTTTGAGTTGCGATAGGGGAGGGAATGAAATGAGCGTACCGTAGGGGTGAAAATTTTGGCGAATTTGAGGATACGTGAGAGTTCTCAAAATAGTCCAAAATGGTTCGGCATTTAATTTTTTTACACCATTAATTACTAGGCAAATAAGGCATTGTAGAAGTTTGCACTAATGGTACTTTAGGAGAGAAATTCAAAAAAATCGAAAAATAACGAAAATCGGATAAAAAAATTTTTATTACCACCCTCAAACCTAGTAATACCAATGGGTTTGAGGGTTTGTTAGTTTCCTACTTCAGGAGAGATGTTCAAAAAATCAAAAATAGGACAAAAATCGGATAAAAAGTTAAAATCGTATGGCTTAAAACATAGTAGAGGTAAGAGTTTGCGAGTTTTAAAATCTCGATACTTCAGGAGAGAAATTCAAAAAATCAAAAAATACGCAAAATAGTTCGGCAAATTTTATTTTGACACCTTTTATTATGCGTAAAATAAGGCATTGTAGAAGTTACCACTATTCCTACTTCAGGAGAGAAACCCAAATATAAAAAATAGGTCAAAAAGGCTACGACTTTAATTTTTTTACACCATCTAAATCTAGTAATATGAATGGGGTTGGAGTCTGTCGCTATTAGTGCTTCAGGAGAGATGTTCAAAAAAATCATTTTTCGTCCCTTTTATCGTTAAAACTTAAATTCTAATACCTCCTAAACGTAGTGATATCAATGGATTCGAGGGTTTAAGTTATCTGTGCTTCAGGAGAGGAATCGAAAAACTCAAAATAGGTCAAAATTAGGATAAAAATATTTTTTTAACACCGTTTATTATTAGTAATATGAATGGTTATAGAAAATCGCTCTAATGGTACTTCAGGAGAGAAGACTCTTACAATTTATAACCAAATCGTTACAAAATACATAATAAACATAAAAACAAATGAAAAAGGAAGTAATATTATGGAAGAATTAAGAGAAAGATTGAGAGGTCATAAAAAGAAATATGGCACAAGTCTTGCATTTATAGGTAGAAATATTGGAATCCATAGATGTACATTATCACTATTTATAAATGATAAGAGGGACTTACCATTGCCGATAGCTAAGAAACTAGACCAATACTTAAATAATTTTGATAACTAGCTTTACGATTATCGTAAGGCTTTTTATATATACTGGTATTCATTGTTTAATTTCAATGAAACTCATTTTAATGGTAATTTGTTAGTTGATGTGGTTCAAAATCCACCGTCCTCGAAAATTAATGAAAACTAACTATTGCAAAGGTAGTATTTACCTCATTGTGGCAATTAAGTCTTGAGTAGACAATAAACGCTCACTTACATAGTAATGGTTAAGCTATTACATGAAATTCATTATTCATAATTTAAACTCTCTGCTTCTCTCTAAGAGGGGCAACTTCTCAAGAATAAAATATACTAGGGTATAGTTTAATGAACTCATACGAGGGCAGACAAGAACTATAAACTAACATGAAAGGAAGAATACAATATGGAATTAAGCGAATTAAATTTATCAACTGAACAGTTAAGTGGGGTACAAGCTATACTTCAAAGTGAAACGGATAAAGTGAGAACTAAATACAACAAAGAAATCAAAGAATTAAAAGAAAAATTACCTGTTGAAAAGACAGAAGCTGAAATAGCTTTAGAGGAAAGATTGAAAGTTCTCGAAGATAAGGAAAAAGCTATTGCAAAACAAGAACAATTAAATAGTTTGAGTAAACAATTATCCGATAAAGGAATTAATGGTGAACTTGCAAAGTATCTAAATATTAGTGAAGACACTAATTTAGACGAGATATTTAAAATGATAGTTGGTGATGGTAATAACACTTATAAACCAAGTAATCATCAAAACTCTAATGGTGTAGTTACAAAAGAACAATTCAATCAAATGAGTTATGCCGAAAGGGTAAGTTTATATAACGCTGATATTGAACTTTATAACGCATTAAGTAAATAGTAAACGATTCATATATAGCTTAGGAAATTATTTTCCTAGGCTTTTTTTATATGCAAAAAAACAAAAGAAGAAAGAAGGAATTTAATATGGCAAATACAATTATAGTACCTGACGTTTATTCAGCTCTAGTAACTGAAAAAGTTAAAGGTAAAGTAAAAATCGCAAATATGGCAACAGTATTAGGAGAATTAACAGGCAATGTTGGAGATACTGTTACTTTCCCAATGTTTAAGGCTTTAAGTGATGCAGAATTAATGGCAAAAGGTGATAAGATTACTTTAGAAGAACTTTCTCAAACAAGTACAGGAAAGAAAATTATGCAATACGGAAAAGGCGTGAAAATCTATGATGTTGATGATTTAACTGCATTAGGAAACTTCGTAGAAAACGCTAGTCTTCAACAATCTCGTATATTCGCTAAGGCTCTTGATAATGAAATGGTTAAAGATATTGATGCAAATGCAATATTAAAATCAAGTGTTGCAAACGCAAAAGCTATTACAGAAGATGAATTAAACTTAGCTTTTCAAAACTTTGGTGATGAACAAGATAACAACGAGTTCGCAGGAATAGTTGTAAATTCTTTACTAGTACCAAGCTTCTATAAAATGGAAGGGTTTGTAAACGCTACAAAGACTTACGCTAAAGATGGCAATGGTAAGATTGAGAACGGAGTAATTGGTTATTTCAGAGGAAGTATTCCAGTTATAGTTGCCGATTCTAATACTTATGATTCAACATTAAATGAAACTAAGACTTACATCATCAAGACTGGTTCTCTTGGTATTATGCCTAAGAGAAATGTATTAATTGAACTTGATAGAGATGCAAGTACAAAGTCAACAGACGTATACGCAGATATGATTTTTGCAGTAGGTCTAATCCAAAAAGACGGAGTTGTTATTGTAAGAAAAACAATAGCTTAGTTTTAAAGGACAGGGTGAATAGCTCTGTCTCTTTTTTAAGTTACCTAAAGTAATAGAAATAAAATAGGAAAGGAATGAGAATTATGACAATGAGGGAAAGAATAAGATACACCAGAGCCATTTATAACTTAACTCAACTTGATGTAGCTAAAGCGTTAGGGACAAGTAAACAATACATCACACAAATAGAGAAGAATAGAAACTTAGTTAGTGATGAAAAATTAGAAGAGATTTACAAAATTACTGTTAAAATTGGGGAAGCCAATAAACAAGGAAGAATGGAAGACGTATTAGAAGACCTAATTAAAAATAGAAAAGAAGAACAAGAATAGAGAGGTAGGTGAATTAATTAATTTAGCTATCTTTCTTATACATTATTGTGAAGAAAGAACAAAACATTATTATTAACAAAAAAGATATTAGATTAATTATCTAATTATGATGCATGAATTAAAAGAACTAATGCCTAAATGGTGCGAAGACAATAATACAAAGTATTCTCTATTACTAAGTGATGATATTGATTCGTTTATGTGTTCAATAATTGAAAAGGAATTATTTAATAGAGAAATAAACTATTTTTTAGATGTAAATTATGAAAAAGCTAATTGGAATAGCTATGGTAAACAAATGTTATATGGAACTAATGATAATTTGGATTGGAACAATATTATAGGTTTGGATATGGCTCTTGAGGGAGAAATAAAATGTTGGGATAATCATGTTGTAAAAAAAGATAAGTCAGATAAAGTAAATCCTAATAGTGCAAACTTGAACGCTATTACTAATATATCATCTAGTAATTACACAGATAAATTTATAGTGAGTAGTTTTATAACTATGTTGAGTTATTATGATTATGATATTACCACATGGGACAAAGACCAACTAGCTGTTTTATGTGCGATTGATGGGGTATATCACCCATTTATTAATCCAAGCTTTAAGGAAAAGGGAAGAAAGAACTTAGCTATCTTAGAATATGAATTTTTAGCTGATTTCATAGAAGAGAATTTAAGTTACATTATTTATGTAGAAAATCAATTGAATTTGAAATACGGCAAGATATGGGTAAATGAAGAAGGATATTTAGAAACTAATATAGATTTATTAGGACTAGAATTAATATTTAGTGATATCTTTAAAACTTCATTTAATTTGTCAGATCTGCGATTTAGAGAATTAAAAAGCTACAAAAGTAAGTATGTAAATTTTGAGGGTAAGAATAGTAAATACAATAAAGATATTTTAAATGTAAAAGATAGAATGATTAATTTCGCTTTGACTTATAAATCAAAAGGAATTGTCAGTTATAACATGGATTAAAAGAAAAAAATCAAAAGAAGAAAGACGAGGAAATTAGAATGATAATAATTAAGTTTAGAGAGAACAAGAAACATCGAGGAGATGGGAAGTATTATATTTATGAAAGAAAATCATTTAGAGTTGATGGGAAGGTAAAGAAGAAAGATATATATTTGAAGAGTATTGACCAAAAACAGTTTCATGCAGAAGATTGCCTTATTTATACAAGACGAGATGGAACACTATTCCATTTTGAGTTTCCAGAAGAACTAAAGGAAGAGTTGTATAAAGCCGTAGAAAGACGAAAAGTGAAAGAACAAAATAAAATCCAAGAGAGATTAAATTGGTTATCCGATGAAGGGTTCATCACAGAGGATAATTACAAAATATATGAAGCTGGAATAGAAGGCAAGTTATGGACTAATAAGGAAGAGTTCTACAAAGATGAATTATTCAATTCTAAAGTCGTAATGTCTAATCTAAAATATTTCCGTAGAGGGTGTAGAAATAAAGAAGAAGACGATATAAGACATGAAGCTATAATGGAAGAATATAGAAGAATAATAGAACAAAAACAACTAGAACAAGATATTGCCGATAAACGTATGGCTATTGATAAAGAACAAGCTTCTATCAAAGAAGAAAAAGCTAAGATTGAAGAAATGGAAGAAGGACTTGAAAGACTTATGAAAAAGAGTGAGTTATGTGAAAGAATCGACAAAGTGATTATAATGATAGAAGAATTGGAGAAAATGTGTAAATAGTGTGGAGGGTACGAAAAGGTGATTTGTCCATAATCATACCCACCACAAAAAATAATACAACTTGTGGTGGGTACATTTGTACAAGCGTATGGACATTCATACCCACCACACGAAGAAGAATAATTGTGGAGGGTATAGAAGAGAACAAAGTTCCGAAATGTACCCTCCACAAAATACTAAAGAAGAAAGACGAGGGAAATTAGAATGAATAAAGAAATTACTTATGAAAATAGAATAGTTAGGTCATATATAGATGCAGACAAATTAATGAAGTTGGGGTTTATATGTTTAGGGATAGAAACCAATATACAAGATAGTACCAAATTAATATTTTGGTTCAAAAATACTAGAGAATTAAACAAGGCTTTACAAGAAATCAGTAATAGCTTTAAAACTAAAGAATAGGATAAATGGTGAAAACGAATGAGGAAACAATATAATGATAATTACAGTAGAATACCAAACAAATTATTTTACATGAAAAACGATGAAGAAGAAAGAGAAGAAGAAATAGAATATATAAAGGAAGGAACTATAATGGAAGTAGTAGGAGATAATAAAGTAATACTAATATTGCATGAATTATATTTAGGTAGCGACTTTAGATTCAAATGTTATAGAACTATAGATAGCTTACTTGAGGATATTGGTTATAAGTTAGATAAAGATAATAGAAGAGCCGTAAAGGATATATTATTAAAACTAAGAGAAATTGGATATATCAATTTTGAAGGAACTGAAACTTCAATCAAATCAACAACATTACTAAAAATTGATGTAAGTAAATTGAAGGAAGAAACAAAGGATAATTTCGTTGAGTTGGCTCAATGTGAGATTGACAAGATAATGGAATTAGAATGTGATTTAAGAACTAAGATGGGAATGTTAAAATTCTACTTATATCTAAAGGCTAGGGTATATAAGAGAAAACTAACAAGTGAAGATACTTATTTAGATAGAAGAGCTGATGCAAAGGCAGAAGCTACTTGGCAATCATTTGATTTTATTCACAAATGGACAGGCATCAAAGATGAACAAGCTAGTAAATATGTAGATATGTTAGTTGAATTGGATATGATAACGGTTTATAAAAGTAAATATAAGTTCAAAGAAAAAGATAAGGACTTATGGAAAGACTTCTCCAATATATATGTTATTAATAATTTACAAGCGAGTGTAGACGATATTAATGAAGAAATCAAACTTTGTGTAAAACAATATAGCCATATACTAGAAAAAAGGGGTTGTAGTATCATACACATTTAAAGTGAGTAATAGACTAATTCCGATAGTCCCCTTTACCGAGGGGGTCTAAAAGTTGGATATGAGAATTTAGTCCCCTCAACTGAAGGGGTCTCAGGGGGTACAGTTAATAGAAGAACCTATTTTAGTAAAAGTAAAATAATCTTTGATTGCATGAACAAGTTCACGCAAAGCTTGTTGAAGCGTTGGAGTTGAAAGAAGCGTTGGTAATTGCACCTTCGCTTTTTTTATGCAATAAATTAGAAATTAAGAAGGAGTGATTTGAATGTTAAATATAGGAATAATGGTTTTAATATGTGGAATTTTACTTGAAGAAATGAGGATAGCTAATTATAAGGATAAGCTTATCCAAAGTGAGGAAAATAGAAAACGCAACAATGAATTTATGGAAATACAAGAGAGGATAATGGTTGAATCAGCTAAGTTGGGTGAAAGAATGAAGATATCAAGTGAACAAAGACAAAGAACTTATGAAGAAATAATGGAGGTGATAGAATGTCAAGAAAAGTAGTTAATTTACAAGATAATGTACAGGATATTTTAGAAAATAAAAAGCTTTGGTATTTTATCAAATGGTATATAAATGGTCAAAAGCTAGAGGAATGGAAAAGTGTTCAAACTTCAATTGGAATATCTCAAACTAGTGATTGGGCTGTTAAAACATATTTTGAAAGAGAAGATGTTCAAAGAGCCATGATTGAGATTACTAAGTTAAACAAGGATTTTAATTTGGTTCAGATATATAATGCAATGTTAAAGCTTGCATTAGAAGGTGATAAGAGTGCAGCTGATTGGATTATGAAGTTTAGTGGAAGTGATTTCTTCGAAGCTAAATCATCTGCATTAGATGATTTGATTGGAGGATTGAACTTAGATGATGAATAGAGACGAGAAATTTATGAGGGTGTGGAATAATCCTGTATTATTTATACAAAACTTTTTAAAGATTACTGATAAGAATGGTAAGCTAGTGCCATTTATTTTAAATCCAATGCAAAAAGATTTCATTAAGAATTTAGATAGTTACAATATAATATTAAAGGCTCGTCAGGGTGGAATGAGCGTGGCTATATGTGGACTAGCTATTTACTATGCAGTAACTATTCCTAATTCAACTTGCATGATGTTATCTCATAATGATGAATCTACAAGGGCAATATTCAATAAGCTTAAAGCTATTTATAATAGTTTGCCAAGTGGTATTAAACCTAAATTAGTAAAAAATAACAGAGCCGAACTGCAATTGCAAAATGGTTCTATAATATCATGTTCAACTATGGGGCATACAGATAAATCAAGAGGTAACACCTTAAAATTATGTCATATATCTGAATTTGCATTTGTTCAATCAGATGTAGCTACAAAACAATTATTGGCTATTGAACAAGCTATTCAAGCTAATGGTCACTTAATCATAGAATCAACGGCTAATGGATTAAACCATTATAATATCTTGTATAACAAATCTAAGAATAATGAAAACTCATATAAAGGATTCTTTTACAATTATA
The DNA here is from genome assembly GCF_021372645.1 of Clostridium sp. Classification (GTDB taxonomy): domain Bacteria; phylum Bacillota; class Clostridia; order Clostridiales; family Clostridiaceae; genus Clostridium. Next base: position 48,053 of record NZ_JAJFUC010000044.1, read on the forward strand.
TTGATACATCATGTATGTTCTTAGATGAATATGAGAAGTTCAAGAAGATATTTAATAATATTAATGGTCATGAATTTGGCGAAAAGGATTTAACGGAAGAAGAAAGAGAATTATTAAAAATTGAAGGAATGACTTTAGATATTATATGTTGGAGAAGGCTCAAGATTCAAAATAGTTCAATTGACCAATTTAATCAAGAGTTTCCATTAACAGATGCAATGGCATTTATCACAAGTGGTAATAGCGTGTTTGATAATGAAAGGATAACCAATGTATTAAGTGTATTACAATTGCAAAAAGAAAAGTTTATAAAGAAAACAGATATTGAGGATTTACCAAGTATTTTAAAACAATACTATGGTAGGTCTTTTTTTATGTACCAAAAACCTAAAGTTGGGGAAAAATATTACATTGGTGTGGATAGTTCGGAGGGTGTTGGTAAAGACTCAAGTACGTGTGTTGTTCTTAACAAAGATGGTGAAGAGGTTGCAATGTTCAAGGATAACAAGATTAAACCTTATGTGTTCGCAGAGTTTGTAAATGAGTTAGGTCATTATTATAACAAGGCTCTTTTAGTTGTGGAAAAAGCTAGTGGAGGGCATAGCGTTATTGAGAGATTGAGATACACATTCAAATACATGAACATGAGTAAATACAAATCTTATGATGAATTTATGAAGGTCAGATACACAGTTGGATTTGATACTAATTCAAAAACCAAAGGTATTATAATCAACGACCTTAGAGAAATGTTTGAAACAAATCAAATATTATTACATTCGGCTGAAACATTGGAAGAAATGAAGGTGTTTGAGGTTAAAGATAACGGCTCTATGGGTGCAATGGGAGGATTCCATGATGATTTAGTTATTGCAACTGCATTAGCTTTAGCTGGTTTGAAGAGTGGTCAGAATTATAAATGGTTATAGAAAATCAAATCCGACAATGTCGGACTTGAAAACTCAAAAGGATAAAAAGAAAGGAATGATTTACTAATGAAAAAAATAGAAGAATACATTAAAAATGAATATACAAACGATATATTTTGGTTTACAAAAGAGGTGGAAAAACCTCATAACACAACTAGAATTGCAAAGGTGAGGACTTTAAAGAATTATCTACATGGAACACATAAAGTATTAGGTAGACAAGATACTAAGTATAAGGATAAGGAATTTAAGGTTAAGAAGTTAATACTTAATAATGCAAAGACTATATTAAATTTTCATTCAACTTATTTATTAGGGAATAGTGTGAGTTTAACAGGTTCAGAAGCTTTAGTTAAAGAACTACAAGAAATATATAACTATGGTGGATTTAATGATATTGATTTTGAACTAATGGATAAGCTAACTAAATACGGAGATTCATATGAATATATTTATAAAGATGGAGATAGAATTACATCTAAGGTCATAGATAATAGTTGCAGTTATCCTGTTTATAATGATTCGCTTGAATATATTGCATTCATTGAACATTGGACTAACGCAGAAAACAAGAATTATTGGAATGTCTATTATGAGGATAAAGTTCAAGAATGGAATGATAATGGTGATACTATTACTATGACAGGAGAATATAAGAATGTTAGTGGCTTACCATTACATTATAAAGGTTTGAATGATTGGGATAGTAGATATGGCGAAGGATTACTTGAAAATATAATACCAGTTCTTGATGAAATAGAAGATATACTTTCAAAAATGGGAGATAGTATTTATACATTATCTTTAAATCCATTATTATTAACTCAAGGACAGGCAATTGAAGGAAGTATTAGTAATGATAGTGTTGGCTTTAATGTGGCTCTGGAGAATGGAGCTGACATGAAGTATGTAACGGCTACTATGGATTACTCTACTATTAAATATTATCTTGATACATTACAGAATGAATTGAATATTATCTCTTATATGCCTAGTATATTAGGTGGAAGTGGTAATATAGCTAATGTTAGTGAAGTATCATTAAAGATGTTATATTCTCTTGCAGATGTTAATGCAATGATTAATGAGAAAGTAATGAGAAGAGGATTCAATGAAAGGTTTAATGTTATTAGAAAGCTTATAGGTCAAGAGACTAAGAGCGAGTATGTTAATGTTACATTTAATTATAGTAGACCTCAAAATGCAAGTGAGTTACTTGATAACTTAAAGAAACAATTTGATATGAACGCTATTAGCTTACAATCTATCATTGAGAAGTCACCTGTATCAGACGATGTAGGTATGGAGTTAGAGAGGTTAAAGAAGAGCGAGAAGGTTGATGAACCTGATGCAGCTTAAAAGGTGACGAATAGTGAGTTAGATGCGACAGCGATGTCGTATTTTCTTTGTGATGGTGGGGGAGTGAGTAAATAGGAGTATGAGAGAGTATGATGGAGGAAGGTAATAGTTAGAAAAGACAAGGACAGAATGGTTAGTGAGGACAAGAAGATAATGGCATATTGAGAAGGGTAATTGTTGAAGGAGATATGTGGATAGTATAGTCTTGTTATCTACACATTTTTTTATAACAAAGTATAATTGAAATATGACCCTTTTAAAAACAAAGCGATTATCTTCATCTTTTCATCATGTTCTTGAAGTCTATCAATGATTTTGAGGGGTGGAGATACTACCAAGTATGGATAATCCAAGTTTGGTACACAACAAGATTATAAGTATCTGTATGAAAAAGGCTATATTTCCATAATAATGTGTCATATTTGGTGTGATTTGGAGTACATTTAGGTGATTTAATGGTCATAATTGGCATTAAAATTTAGGTTTTAAGGTTCTTAGTGATGCATAATACTGCATTATGCACCGTTAAGGCTATAATGAACGCTATTTATTGATGTATAAGTATGCAAAAAGACTAACTATGTGAGAAGATAAGGGTGTTGATGTTAGAAGTGGCACTAATACTAGGATTGAAGAGGATTGGTATTCGTTTTATAAGGATGTATTCATCATAATATTACGCAAAACAGTTCGGGAAATTTTTATTTAACGAAATTATTGTGGTATTTTATGGTATAAAGTGAATTATATACGTTAGATGTGTGTAATAATGCAATTACCCCATTTTCAGAAATAGTCGGCTTACAGAGTAAAAAACCACCCACCGAAAAAATTTGAGAATACAGGAATATTATGGTACAATCCAGTTACAACGAAGTTTAAGGGGGAAATGGTATGAACAATAGTTCAATGATGGCACTCTATACAGGAGTAATAATATTAGTAATATGCATATCTATATGGGTTATATGGCAAAGTAGTAAAGTAGATAAGGCAATGCCAAAGAAAGAAATTTATGATGATTTATTAAGCGAATTAAGGGAAACCCCTAATAATGCTTATTTAAGAGAAAAGGCACTATTGGCAGGAAGAGATTATTATGGGACTCTTAGATTAGATGGACACTTAACCATTTATGATGAACAAGCTATTACTAATGATATTAATGTAGCTGTAGGTAATGGGAATCCAATTGAGCCACATAATAATAGTAACAATGTTTATAAAGATATCGAACAATTAGCGAATTTGAAAGATAAAGGTATTTTGACGGAAGAAGAGTTTAATGAAAAGAAAAGAGTATTATTAGAAAAAATTAATTAACAGATTAAAAAGGGATTATCTTATTTTGAGGTAGTCCTTTTTTGATACTCAAAAATAGAAAGGAATGGTTTAAATGAAAGATTACACAGAACTTTATAGAAAAGAATATGAAGCGAAACAAAGAGCCCAAGAAATAATATATGGTTCAGGAAGAGATATATACAAAGAAAACGATGAACTCAAAAAAAGAATTAAAGAACTTGAAGAAGAACTTGAATCTTTAAAACAAATGAAATAGAAAGGAAGATGCACAAATGACTAATAATTTACAAAGATTAAAACTTGAATTAAACAACAAAGAATATTTCACAGACGAGGATTACACTTTATTATTAGATGAAAATGGTTTGGTTGCAACATCTCCTTATGTGAAGAGTGATAATGAAATCAAACTATTAGAAACAGTAATATCTGTATTAGAAGCGTTATCAAATGATGTGGATTTAATGAGAAAGATAGATTCTAAAGACTTATTATCAACTGATGAAGCTAAATCATCAATAGCCGATAGAATATATGATTTGAATAAAAGAATTATGACATTAAAACAAAAAAAGGATGAATATATATCATCAAATATAAGACCTATATTTTTTACACGATAAGGAGGTGGAAAAATGATAAATACAATAGAATATGCAATGAATTTAGAGATTCAGATGAATGGAGTTTCTGGTCAAATAGATGGAGTATCTACTAAGTTCGTATTAAAACCTTGTAGTAATGGCTCTGAAAACCATTATGACTTGAAGACAATTATATCTAAGACACCATTTAAACAAGGTTCTCTTATAACTATTGGTACTGATATCTATTTAGTTGTAGATATTGAGGAACAATTCGCTCAAACCGTTTATCACAAAGGAACTATAAGAAAATGTGATAAGTTTATGGCTTCTACTGATGAACAATATCTTAATAGATATAACCTTAATGGATTTGTTGACAAAGATACATCAACAATAGTGGCTACTGATTATTTCCTTGAAGAAAACTCTTATATTAATGCAACTATTCCATTAAATCAATATTCACCTAGTTTTACTAATTTATTGTATAAAAACTATGCATATTTGGTAACTAGTTCAGATAATACAAAAGAAGGAATAAGAATAGTTACGGCTAAGAAAACAGCTTATGGTTATAGTGAAGACCATTATACTATAGTGTTATCAACTATTAGTTCTCAAAATCATATTGGAGATACAATTCAATTAGTTGCAACTTGTAAAAAGAATAATATTGTAATTGATAATCCTGTGATAATGTATTCATCTAGTGATGAAAGCGTTGCAACGGTATCAGCTAGTGGTTTAATTACTTGTATTGCAAATGGTAATATCAAAGTAACTTGTACTTATGAAGGTATATCTACTGAATATTCTTTAGAAGTTAAAACTGATAGCTATGAAATATCATTGAATAGTGCAAGTGGAGATTTACAAGAAGGAACAACTTATCAATTAAGTCCTGTTTGTAAGAAAAACAATGTTATAGTTGAAAATCCATTAGTAACTTATTTATCAAGTGATGAAACTATTGCAACAGTATCAACTACTGGTTTAGTATCGGCTATTAAGAATGGTTCATGTGTCATAACTTGTACTTATATGGGTGTAAGTGCAACTTATGCATTAAACGTTAAGCTAGGAGATATATATACAATTGAATCTAATGTGACTTCTATAATAATAGAAAGAACTAAGACTATTCAATTAAATCCAACAGTTAAATTAAATGGTACGGTAATAGAAAATCCAACATTAAGTTATAGCGTTGGTGATACTTCGATTGCAACTTGTAACAATGGACTTGTAACTGGAACTGGAGTTGGTTCAACTTCTATTAACATTGATTATGAGGGTAAAGCTAACTACACAATAAATGTTACTATATCTGAATTGCAAGTGGTTTATACAATTAATGGAGTAGATTCATTCCACCAATTAGATGATGAAGTATTTACTATTAGTCCGTTAAGAACTTGTACTTTCTATATAAGTGACTTTGATTCGCAAAATATAGCCAACATTATTTCTGATGATGGTAATGGTACTTGTACAATTTATGGTCATTCAACATTATCTGCAAATACGTTCACTTTACAAGCTAAAGATAACTTAGGAAACGTAATAGCTAGTAAGAATATAAATGTTGATAATGGCACTTCAACTTATACATTAGATGTTGATAGTTCTCAATTATCATTAAATTTAGATGAAACATTTACACATCAAATAGTGGCTACTTGTAAGAGAAATGGTGTTGTTATGACTAATCCATTAGTGACTTATTCATCAACCAATACAAATGTGGCAACGGTATCTGCAAGTGGTTTAATTACTGGTGTTAGTCTTGGCTCTACTAGTATTAAGGCTACTTATAGAGGTGTTACTAAAACTATAAACACAGTTGTAGCTAGTAACGCTCCAGTAGTACAAGTGCCTTTCCATTTAGAAGCTACTTCTGCAATTTCATCATTTTCAAAAGGGCAACAAGTAGTATTTAAAGTTTATAAAGATACTGGTGGCTTATATCCTAATACCGATAAATCATTAACTTGTACATTAACAAGTGCAAATGGTACAAATAATTGGTCAGTACCATCTATTAATTATGGTTATGCAGATCATTATGAAGTGTATGTTACAAATATTAATTGTGCAAGTAGTGGAGATTATCAATATCAATTAACTACTACGGATTCAACAGGCTATACTGTTACACAATCATTCTTCAATAAATATTCTACTCCATCTCCTAATTTGAGAGAATTTATTGATAATGTAGAGGTTCATAATCCTACTATAAATATGACCGTTGGACAAGTTAAATCTATTAAAGTTTATTGTAATGATTGGGGAAATTTAATCAACAATTGGTTTGTAAGTGGTTCTGACGTTGTAACATTTGATAGAAGTAAATTAACTTATTCAACTAATGATGTAAAAATTACGGCATTAAAAGCTGGAACATCAGTTGTTAAGTTACAAAGTGATACTCTTATAGAAACAATAACTATAAATGTAGTATAAATTTAATGCCCAAATATTATAAGAAAGGAGGTGTTCATTATGGAACAAATGATAACTGTAATACAAAACTTTGGATTCCCAGTAGCTTGTTGTATAGCTATGGCTTATTTCATTTATATCATGTGGGGAAGAATGAACTCAACATTAGATAAAATTACAGAGACTAACAATCAACTAGTTTTGACTAATCAATCTTTAATATCTAGTATCAATTCTAAGGTAGATACTATAGAAGAAAAAGTAGACAAGATTGCAAATAAAATTGGATAGTATTTCCATTGACATACAATTAGGGAAGGTATACAGTGTGATTATGATATACAAAGCTTTGATGATGGTTTTTGCCATGTGTTGGATGATGATGTATGTCATAAAAATAATTATGAATAAAAATCGCTCAATAGTAGTGCGAAGCTAGGTAAGTCGGCTAAGAAGTTCCAAAAGATGTTAGATTTACTTGAAGATGATGATGACGTTCAAGAGGTTTATCATAATGCTGAATTCCCTGAAGGATGGGATGAATAGTAGATTTAAAGAAAATAAAAGTTGTAAAATATTTAGAAGATAAGTTTAGTTAAAAACATATTCAATATTTATATAATTATTGAATATGTTTTTTCTTATATAAGATTATAAAAAGTTGAAAATAGAAGCATAAAGTTTTTTGTGTATAAATGGTGAAATGTAGGATTAATTTACGGAAGAACTATATATATGGACAAATGTACCATATTAATGATATTATTATAATATAGAAAAGAATATTGTATTTTATTATAAGGAAACTGTGATCCATATATTTTAATTGGGCACTTTATATATGGTAAGTTAATAGTGCAACCGACCTTTAGAGTTTATAAAGGTCGTTTTTTTATATGCAAAAATGAATAAAACTCACTTTGTTCAGTTAGCTTTAAATATTATGAAATATATATTAAGAAGATGCTTGAAAGTATGTTACATAAAGTGCAAAATTAAGTAAACATTTACTTTACAATATATTTCAAATTAACCGAAGAAAAATGGCAAAAGTATTAAAAGATATATTTAAGAAGGTGATAAATTGGATTATGCTTTAATAGGGATTTGGGGATTGGTTATAGGAAGTTTTTTAAATGTATGTATTTACAGAATTCCTAAAGAAGAATCAATTGCATTTCCACCATCACATTGTGCAAAATGTCAACATAATTTAAGTTCAGTGGATTTAGTTCCTGTATTTAGTTATATTTTTCTTAGAGGAAGATGTAAATATTGCAATGAAAAAATTTCTATAAGATATCCATTCATAGAAAGTCTTAATGGAATATTATATTTGATTATATACTTAAAATTTGGATTAACTCTAATTGCTTTAAAATACTGTATTTTAGTATCAATTTTAATTGTCATTGGACTGATAGATTATGATACTCAATTTGTTTATACTTCTACAACGATATTTGGAGGTATTGTAGGTGTAGTTTTCATAATAGTACAAGCTGCAATGTATAAGAATGAAGTTCTTGATTTAATATTAGGTGCAGTAATAGGCTTTGGAATTATAGGATTAATTGTATTTTTAACCAGAGGAATGGGAGAGGGCGATATTGAAATCGCTACTGTTTGTGGATTATTCTTAGGCGTTAAAGGGATTTTATTAGGTTTATTTTTAGCAATAATAATAGGTGGGATAATAGGAATAATTATTTTAGCTTTAAAATTAAAAGAAACAAAAGAAAAAATAGCATTTGGACCATGTATAGCAATTGGAAGTTTAATTTCTATGTTATGGGGAGTTGAGATATTAAAGTTTTATTGGAATTTACTAATATAAATTGTAGTAAAACATATATACTTGATTAAATTAAAAGAGGAATTTAAACTATTAATATAGAAATAAATATATATTTTATAATAGTTGTCAAGAATTGACAAGAGAGGTGAGACAAAGAATGGCAACTGAAAAAAAAAGATTAGGGAACATTCTCGTAAATGCGGGTAAAATTACGGGATATCAACTGCAAGAAGCATTAAAGTCTCAAAAGACACTTGGAAAAAAACTTGGAGAAATACTAGTTGATAATAAGATCATAACAGAAGATGAAATAATAGAGTCTATAGAGCAGCAAACAGGAATAAAAAAAGTAGATTTAAATACAATAAGTTTTGATAGAAAAGCAATAGCCTTAATACCTCAAAATTTATGTAATAAATATATATTAATTCCATTCGGATTTGATAAGAATAAAATTAAAGTTGCACTTGCAGATCCATTAAATATTTTTGCAATAGACGATGTGGCAATATCTACAGGATTTGAAATAGAGTCTTTTATATCTAGAAAGAAAGATATAAGTAAATTCATAGGGATATATTATAGTAGCCAACAAGTTAGTAATGCAGCAATGCAACTTGCAAAAGAAAGCACAAAAGCAATTAAACATAAGACAATAGATGAAGATATAAATGAGGTAAATAGTGCACCCGTTGTTAAAATGGTTGATTACCTATTTAAGAATTCAGTAGAAATGAAAGCATCTGATATTCATATAGAACCTTTTGAAAAGGAAATAAGAATAAGATATAGGATAGACGGAAAACTTCAAATTGTTAATACACTTGGAATAGAAAGCTTAGGACCTTTAGTTACTAGAATAAAAATTCTCGCAGGGCTTAATATAGCAGAAAAAAGAATCCCTCAAGATGGAAGAATAATGGTTAAGGTTGGTGGCAAAGAAATAGACCTTAGAGTTTCAGTACTTCCAATAGTTAATGGAGAAAAAATAGTAATAAGAATTTTAAATACTGGTGGTTCTATATTAAGTAAAAATCAGCTTGGAATGAGTGAAGATAATATAAAAAAACTAGATAGGATAGTTGCAAATCCTCATGGAATAATTTTAGTTACAGGACCTACAGGGAGTGGTAAATCTACTACTTTGTATGCAATACTCAAGGAAGTCAATTCCAATAGTGTAAATATAATTACAGTAGAAGATCCAGTTGAGTTCACAATGAATGGAATTAATCAAGTAAGTGTAAATGAAAAAGCTGGATTGACCTTTGCAAGTGGACTTAGAAGTATATTAAGACAAGATCCTGATATAGTAATGATTGGAGAAATTAGAGATGAAGAAACCGCAGAAATTGCCACTAGAGCAGCGATTACAGGGCATTTGGTTTTAAGTACACTCCATACAAATGATGCACCTTCATCTATAATAAGACTTGTGGATATGGGAATTAAACCATATTTAGTTGCAACATCTGTTGTTGGAGTATTGGCTCAAAGACTAGTTAGAAAAATATGTAATAATTGCAAAGAAGAATATGAAGCTAGTAAATATGAAAAAGAAATTTTAGGACAAGATGCAGACAAGCCACTTATTTTGCATAAAGGAAAAGGTTGTGGATACTGCAACGAAACTGGCTACTCTGGAAGAATTGGTATTTATGAGATTATGGAAATGACAAGAAAGCATAGAGAGGCTATAAATGCAGGTGAAAATTCAGATACCATTAGAGATATTTCAATAGCAAATGGAATGAAAACTTTAGAGAGTGAATGTAAAGATTTTGTTTTAAGTGGGATGACAACTATCGAAGAACTTTCAACAATTGCAACATTAGCAATTAATAATTAACAATTGAGCATTGATCATTGATCATTAAAAAGAGGTGTTTGTGTGCCAAAGTTTAAATATAGAGTTATGAACTCAGACGGAGAAAAAATAGAAGGACGTTATGAGGCAAATTCTAAAGAAGAAGTTATAGATTTTATTTCAGGTAATGGATATTATCCTCTAATGGTAGAGGAAATATCAGAAAGTACAAATATAGAAATAAAATTTAAGAAAAAAGTAAAATTTAAAGATTTATCAGTATTTTGTAGACAATTTTATACTATGTTAAATGCAGGAGTACCAATTTTAACCTGTTTAGAAATATTAAGTGTTCAAATTGAAAATCAAAAATTAAGAGAAGCTACAAAAGATATAAATGAAGAGGTTGAAAAGGGTGGAGTTTTATCAGATGCCATGAGAAAGCATACAGATGTATTCCCAGAACTTTTAGTATCTTTAATAGCATCAGGAGAAGCAAGTGGTAATTTAGATGCCATAATGCTTAGAATGTCAACTCATTATGAAAAGGAAAATAAGATTAACAATAAAGTAACAGGTGCGTTAATTTATCCAATGGTACTGGGAATGGTTTCTATTGGTGCAGTTGTATTTATATTAACTTATGTAATGCCTACATTTACAGAAATATTTAAACAAAGCGGAACAGTTCTGCCTTGGTCTACTAGATTTTTACTTGGGCTTAGTGACGGAATTAAGAATAATTGGATTGCTATAATTATTGGAGTAATTATAAGTGTATATGGACTTAATACTTTTTTTAAGACAGAACAAGGAAAATTAATTTCAAGTAAACTTAAATTAAAATTACCAATACTTAAGAAACTTAACCAAATGATTATAGTATCAAGATTTACAAGAACTTTATCTACGCTGATTGCAAGTGGACTACCTTTGATAGAGGCTTTGGAAATTGTTTCAAGCGTTGCAGGAAATAAAATTGCTGAGATTGCACTGATTAAAATTAGAGATAAGGTAATGAGAGGAGAAAGTTTATATTCTTCGATGGTAGAAAGTGAAATCTTTCCAGCAATGCTTTATTCAATGGTTAAAATAGGTGAAGAAACAGGTTCACTAGATGATATCTTAAATAAGACAGCTGATTTTTATGACGATGAATTAGAAACAATAATTCAATCATCAGTAGCACTTATGGAACCAATTTTAATAGTAGTAATGGGATTTATAATTGGATTTATGATAGTATCCATAATGTTACCAATGTTTGATAGTTATAATCAAATTTAAAAAAACAGCAATTAATGCACAATGTGCGATCCAGAGTGCATTAAAAATAAAACATATAAAAATTAGGAGGCGTTTTAAAATGAATAATTTATCAATCAAAAAAATGAATGAATTAACAAAGAAAAAGAAGAAAGGATTTACGTTAGTTGAATTAATTATTGTTATTGCAATTATTGCAATCTTAGCGTCTATTGCTATACCAAAGTTTGCTGAAATAAGAGAAGATGCCAATGTAAAAGCTGATATAGCAACTGCTAAGGCTATTCAATCAGCTGTAACAGTTGCAGTTACAAATGGGGTTACTGGATTTGGATTAGGAGCAGATGCAGCAACTCCAAATGTAGTTACTACTGCGAATCTTCAGAGTGTACTTAATGGGAACACAATACCTAAACCAAAAGCTAAAGAAGCAACAGCTGGAACATTTTCAGCTGAAATTGATAATAATGGGAATGTAGTTGTAGAGGCAAATAGTTTACAAGTACTTCCAAAGCCTGCTGCTGTTGCTGCTGGCAATCCATATAGTAAGTAAAAGCTTGAAAATTATGTTAAATTAATTATTAAAGTGTAAGGTTAAATAATATTCTTACACTTTAATTCAATAATAAATTATAATAAGTTTTATATTTACTTATTATTGGTTGTTAACTAGACATCTTATATTGAATCATTAAGTAATTAAATAATATGAATTGCAAAATATAAAGGTATTGTTAATAAGCAACATTGAGCTAAAGTTAAGAATAACTTGATTAAATTGTATATACAAAATGAATAAAAATAGGGGTATGGGTGAGGCTATGAAGCTAAGAAGAAATAAATATGATGAATTAAATGAAAATAATAATGAGATAGACCCTAAAGAAAAGAAAAAATCAATTGACATTAAGTCTTTAATGAATATGGATATAGGAACTTTAAAAGCTAAATGTTCAACAAGTTTAAAAAAAATAAATAAATTAAGTACCCAAGAAAAAAAGAGAAAAGTCATTGCTTTTGATATGGGAAGTTCTACTATAAAAATAGTCGAAGGGATGTATTATAAAGAAGATTTAACTATTGACAAATATATTACAATCTCAACGCCTAAAGATGCCATTATAGATGGAGAAATAAAAAAAGAAGAAGAATTATATGGTAAATTGAGTCAAGTATTAAAAGAAAACGGAATAAAGGTTAAGGATGCAACATGTACAACTAATTCTACATTAATTATAAATAGAGAAATTTTAATTCCAAAGGTAGAAGAAGAAGAAATGGATACTGTAGTAAGATATGAAATCCAACAGTATTTACCAATTAATTTAGAAGATTATATATTGCAAGTAACAATTTTAGGCGAAGAAGTAGTAAATGAAACAACAAAACTTAATGTCCGTGTTATTGCATATCCAGAAAAAATAGCTAGAGGATATTATAATCTTTTACTAAAATTAAATTTAAAGCCATATGCTTTAGACGTAAATTATAATGCAGTAAATAAATTTATTAACTTTACAGGTATAAATAGTGAATTTGAATATAAGTCAAACGATTCAGTTGCTTTTATTGATATGGGAGCAAGCTTTATCGATGTTAATATATATAAAGATGATCAGCTAGACTTTACTAGAATAATAAAAGATTGTGGAAATGATATTGATGAAATATTACAAAGAAGTGGTGTTAAGGCTAGTGAATTAATAAATTTTAAAATAAAAAACATAGATTTAAAAAAAGAATTAGATCCATTAAATATAGATGTTAGATATGTTGTAGATGACTGGATAGAAAAAATAGAAAAAATAATTCAATTTTATAAAAATAGAAATACAGAAAATGAAGTGAATAGGATAATTATTTTTGGAGGAAGTTCTAAGATAAATGGCATGGAAGAATATATGGCAGAAAAACTTGGAATAAAAACAAAAATAAACGGAATTACTAAAATTGCCTTCAAATCAAAAGATGATGGAAAACCTATTGATGACTTTATAAATGTCATAGGTTCAGTCATAAGAGTTTAGGTGGAGGTTACAATATGAAAGATATAAATTTTTTTAAACCCTATTTAGGGAAAAAGAAAGAAAAGATAAATTCGAATATTTATGTATATGGAGCAATGATAATAGTTGGACTTTTAATAATTGTAACTTTTGGTGTTAACATTACTAGAATATTTTTGCTAAATAAAAGTATAAGCAGCTATAATGAGAAATTATCAGCTTCAGAAATACAAACACAATTAAAGGAAGCAGATAATATAAATAAACAAATAGATATACTAAAGCAATATGATACAGCACTAACTGATGTTGCAATTTCTGTTAAAGGCAGAGATAATGTTTCCGACACCTTACTAAAGGATATAAGTTCAACGCTGCCAAGTGAAGTTTCATTTAAGAACTTAGATGTGGTAGAAAATACTATAGCTATAAAAGGTACATCCACTAATAGAGAAGCAGTTGCTGAATTAAAACACAATTTAAATGAACTACCAATAATGTCAGACGTTTATGTAAATTCAATAGATACTCAGAGTGCAGTAGAGGGAGAGTACTCCTTTGATATAAAATGTGTGTTAAAGGATGTTGGATAATATGAAGATAAGCAATAAAGAAAAAATAATGTTATGTGTATTAGGAAGTATTATAGTAGGTTTTGTATATTATCAATTTGTTTATACATCACAAACAAATGAAATTGAAGCAAAGGTTAAGACAGAAAAGGAAATTAAACAAAAATATGAGACTGCTATGAATACAATCAATTCAATGGAAAGTAAAAAAAGTGATATTAAAATATTAAAAGCGAAGATAGGTGATGAAGCCCTACCTTTTTATCCAACAATAAGTGAAGAGAATATAATAATAGAATTAGATAAGTTACTAAAAGATAGTGGATTAAAAGGAGGAATTACTTTTGCACCTATAGTTTCAAATAATGTAGAAAATTCAAAAAAAGAGCAAAAATCTTTAGCTGAAAGTTCCTTACAGGGAATAGTTGACAAATACAACAGTGCATTTAACGATACTAAAAAAACAGTGGATAATTCTACAAAGAGCGAAACTAATAATGCTAGCGGGACAAGTGATTCAAACAGCAAAAATGCTTCAAATAATTCTAATGAAAGTAATAAAAAAGATTCAAAAGATACGAAGAAAAATACGGTGCAATATATTAAGTGTGAAGTTAAATTTGAAGGGAGTTATGAAAATTTAGATAAATTTTTAAATGCAATTGGAAATAATAAGAAGAAGATTGTAGTAAATTCCATAAAATTGAGCTCAGATAATTCAAAGGGAATAAAAGGAACACTTAATCTTGAATTTTATTCAATTCCAAAGATTAATGATGAGTTAGAAAGTTATTTGAAATGGGATTTAAATAAAACTTATGGAAAGAGCGTACCATTTAGTGCAGGAGTGGCAAGTACAGCATCTAACACATCAGTGACAGGTGGAACAACAGCTAATAATTCAGTATCAAACTCACAAGTAAATAAAGAACAAAGTGATTTTATAGCTTCAGTTAAACCTACAGCTTCTGATTTACCAACAATAATCATGGGTAAGGCAAAGGATGATTTAAGAACAACTTATGTTTATGCAGATAGTAATTCAGTGGAAAATGTTGAAATGATATTAACTCAAGATGGAGATAAGTATTATTATAAATATAAGACCTCAAAAGGAACATTTCCAGCTAATTATGATGGATTAGGGGCAGAGTTTATACCAGTAGCCAAAAATATAGTTTTGGATATTTTAAGCAGAAGCAGATTAGATGCAAATGATAATTCAGCAATGAAACTTAAAATAGTTAATAAAACAGATAAGTTGTTAAATGTAAATATAAGTGGAGAGGATTCTAATAATCCACGAGTTATAGTTGAAGGTGATTTAAGTAATGTAAGTGTTAATAATAAGTAGGTGAGTATTATGAAGAATAATTCTAAAAAGTATGGAGGGTTTACTCTCATAGAAGTAGTGATAAGTATTGCGATATTATCAATAATGTCCATTTCTGTTTATGATGGATTAATGATTATTATAAAACAGACTAAGGCAGGGCAGGTAAAACAGGAAGCTGCTTTAGAAGGAAAGAAGATAATTGAGAATATGAAAGCTTCCAGTTTTAAAATTCCTGGTACTATAGAGATGACACTTAATATAGGTGGTGATATATTCCAAAAGGAAGAGGATCATGAAGGAAATATTTTTTATACAAGATATGTAGATAAAGATTATGCTATATGTAATAAAGACGTAAGTAAATATAAAGAAAAAGTTACTTTAACTCCTGCAAAAGCATTTAAGACACCGCAAACAACAGGGCAAAGTGTTGAATTAAATACAGATGATGGATCTCGTCTAAAAGATAATAAACTTTATGTTAGTAAAATAGTTTCACAAGATTGTATGAGATATTGGAAATATAGTGAAAACAATAAATATACACCAGTTGAAGATAGTTTAACAGTACAAATACCAATGCCAAGTAACAGTGAATCAAAAATAGAAATGTCTGTTTATTTTACGACAACTGATACAGGATATCAAAATATTGAAATTAAAGATTATAAAGGTGTTCATCTATTATCAATAGATAAAGATGATACTGATGATAAGGATTTAGTTATAAACTTTAGCAACTATGTAGATTCAAATGGAGCAGTACCGATAAATGCAGAAATAGAATTAGATATTTATAATAAAACAACAGCAGATATTCCTAAAATTTATATTGAAAAACTTCAAGCATTAGATGTAAATGTCGAAGCACGTAAAGGTGAAATAAATGTATATAATAATCGAGCTGAAGATTTAGAAGAGAATAATGTTGGAACTTTATATGATATTAAACTTGAAATAAATGAAGACAACAATAATTTATTTACAGGATACGATAAGAAAAATATGCACTAATAAAAAAAGCAGCTATGCTGCAATTAAGAACTTAAATAAAAAAAGCAGCTATGCACTTATAAAAAGAGTGGCTTTGCCACAATACGGAACTTTTCTGCAATGAATAACTTGTAATATATTATTAAAGTTTTTAGATAGGAGGTGAGGTTATGAGAAGAAAAAAGCAAGGAGCTAGTTTGATTGTAGTAGTAATCGTATTTATGTTTTTATTTACAGTATCAACAGCTATGTTATCAATGGTAGTTGGCAATTATAAGGCGAGAGTTACAGAAAGTAAAAGAGTCGAAAATTTGTATGCTTCAGATTCGGGATTAGATGTTGCATATAATGTAATAGGAAAAACTTTTGATGCTGCAACTAAATATGGTTATTGGAAAGTAGAGGAATTAAAAAACGAGACCAATAAAGGTCCGTATAACGATAAATATAAAGATATAGAGGATGAGATTAATCAATTAAAATCAGATATTACTACTTTAAAGGCTGAAAGCCCTTCAGTGACAAGGTCTCAAAGTGATATAAATAAGGATATAGTGAAAAAAAAGAATTTAATAGAAGAAGATGAAAATATAAAGAATATTCTTTGTGATGAAGAATTTAAAAGAGCGTTTAGAAATTTTATTAACAAAACAGCTGAAGTTAGTGACAGTGAAAATGTACCTGATACACAACTTAAAGACTCAATAAATCACCACAAATATGTTAGTGAAATTACTTCTGAAAATATAGATACAGATAAGCCGGAGCAGACTATAGAATTTGGTATTGTAAATAAGAGTGGAAATTCACCAGAACTTAAAGCAGAAATTAGTGGTCCGGGAAGTTCAAATGAAACAAAAGGAATATACAGTACATCAGATGGTGGAAAACATAGTAAAACTGTAACATTTAGTGTATATGGAGAGCAGTATTATGATGTGTTGGTTACTTCAGACTTTTATACTGAAAGAGATAAAGAAAATAATGAAACTAATAAAAGACAGCTTAAAGCGCAATATAAAGTATCAGTTCCTAATTATAAGGATATATATTTTGAAAATTCCAGTGGAGATTTAAAAGAATATTTAGCTACTAAAGACAGAGCATTAACTATTTTTGGAGATATGAATGTAAATAATGTAACAGGATTAACTGTTAGCGGTGATATATTTGTTAAAGATGTTCCTGATACTATCCCAAGTGATAATAAGGTATATGGAAAGTATTTTGGTGGAATAACATTGAATAATAGTGGTGATGTGAACTTTAAAAATAATGTAATTACGAGAGGGACTTTTAACATTCAAAATACTACAACACCTGCAAGCGCAAATGTCACGACAACTGTTGGGGAGAATATATATGCTAGAAATATATATGTAGGCAAAAAGGATAATAGTTCTTTGGCTGGTGGAAACACTATATTAAATATAAGCAATAATGTAATAATAAATAATGATTTAGCATTAAATGCTGATAATGCGACTATAAATATAGGACATTTATATGGAATTAATGATGAGAATATTAATGATAAAGCACAATCATCTAGTAGTATAATAGTTAATGGAAACAATAGTTCATCAATTAATATTGAAAAGTCAGCATATCTTATGGGAACAGCACATATTGCAACTGATGGTGACTATCAAACGGCAGAGTCAGGAGCAGTTAAAGGAAATTATATAGCTTATTGTATTCCTTTAACAGATGAAGAAAAAAGTAAATTTGGTATTACTGGAACAGAACAGTTTAAATATGATAATCCATTGCAATTACTATCACCGCCAGATCCAGAAACAGCTCAACAACAAAAAGAAAATCATTTTAGAGCTTATTGGGATGGGAAAATTCCAAATGCAAATGCAGGAGGAATAATTTGGCCTCATAATTTAGATGGGAGTATCAACCAGAATAACATATGGTCTAGTGGTGTTATAGTTTATCAGAATAAGGATGGAGGAGATACACAAGTAATTCCGTCTCATTATGAAGGAGATTTGGAATCACAGACTGGAGTCATATATAGCAAAAGAGTAGAATTTGCACAATATGCATATAAATTTGGTCAAGATGCTAATATATATGATTATACCAATGCAAGAGTAATTTCTGGTGATTCATTAATTAATACTGCAAATATTACATCAAACATATTAGAAAATCAGCAAAATAAAGGTGAATATGCAATTTTTAATGGAGATAAGAACAAGGAAATAAAAATTAAGCAAGGTTCTGGTAGTGAAGATGAAATAGAGAATGCTGATTCAAATACTATAACGATATATGTAGGAAATCATAGTGATAGTTATATTTTAAATGCTGTTATAGCAACAGCGGGAAATGTTTCTATTGAATCTGGAGTTACTATTAAAGGATGTATTATTGCTGAAGGCAATTTAGATATTAATGGAAACCATGTAACAATAACTTATGATCAAGGGGTTATAGAGAGAGTTCAAGCACAAAATTTAAATACTTTTAAAGCTGTATTTGGTGAAAGTATTTGGGCTGATACAGATAGTGCTTCAAGTTCTACTGAACCAACTACAGAAGACTCAAGTTCAAATTATGATTTGAAGAAATTTTTACAAAATGAGTTATGGAAAATCATTAAATAAGGAGGTAGAGAATTGGCTGTGAAAAAGAAAAAGCCTGGTTTTACACTGATAGAAATGATAATTGTATTAGCATTAACAGTAATTGTATTAGGAATTACAAGTTCTATGTTTATTACAGGTAATAAGGTTTTTTCTGATTCAGACATTAAATCAACATTGCAAATGGATGGACAAGCGATTCAAGAAAAAATAAGCGACATTGGAATGCAGGCTACTACGGCACAAGCTGTGACGGTAGAAAATAGTGGTACTAATGAAATTAATGATATAACAATTAATTCATATGATAAGGATGGAAACTTAAGACCATTTACAATTGAGAAAAAAGATTCAGGTAGTGTCTATAAAGATGGAAGAAGCAAAATATATAAACTTTGGGTAGATGGTAAATTAATTTCAAGTAATGTAAAGAGTGTTATGTTAGATAATAATACAATTACTGATGCCAAAGCAAATACATTAAAAAATGTTAATTCAATTGAATTTACTATTATATTAAGAAAAGAAAAAGGCTATAGCAATATTGAACAGTCTGTTGATTTTAGGGTTGCTTTTAGAAATAAGTAAAAAAAGGAGGAAGGCATTATGAAAAGAACAGTAAAACAAAACAAAAAAATTATAAGTATCTTTTTGGTAGTAATGATGATATGGTCAATGGGATTTACAGGAATTAAAGTATCGGCAGCAACTACGGGATTGACTATAGGTGTTAATGATTCATCTAATCAGAGCATACCTAAATATACAAACAATGGAGGCACAAGAAGTGACAATATATTTAGCAATCCTGTAAGACTGGCAGCAAATGCAACTGCTAAAATTTCATACAATTTTACTAATGCAACCATGGCAAAATATCAATTTGTCCAAGCTGGTAATTTAACTACTGTACCACAGTTTCCACAGGATTCAACAATGACCAATATAAATTTACCAGCACCTAATAGTCATGATGCTTATGCAAATGATATAGGTGATAGAGGAACAATTAGCACTATGCAATATGTATATGCAGGTAATCCTAGTACTGCTAGTAGCACTGCACAGTTATCAAGAGATGTGAGCTTTGGAACACCACTTAGTTCTACTATGCTTGTTCAAAATGCAACTGTAGATAGTGATATACCTAATTATACTCTTCCAGGAAGCAATGCATTTTTGTCAAACCAAACAATTTATAGTGATAAAACTACAAATAAAACTACTAAAACTTCTACGTATTATGTATGGAATCCTTGGAGTAATGCTTATAGTAAACCTACTAAAAATGCTGCTTGGAAAGCAATGAAATTTTGGGGATATTTTTCACCGTCACAATCTGGTTATTATAACCTAGGTGCATATTCAGATGATGGAGCCTATGGATATCTTATAGTAAACGGTGAGACAAAAGAATTTGTTAATGATTGGTCTATTAAATCTGCTTTTAATAGAACTAAGAATAATCCTATATATCTTACAGCTAATTCTTATTATCCAATATATATGGAATGGTATGAAGGATGTCCTACCGAAGGTGCATTTACTCCAGTGTATCAATTTAGCAGCCAAAGTAGTAGTGACGCACTTAATAATAGTTGGTCAAATGTACCACAAAATTATTTTTATTCAAGTAAAACAACAACTCCTGGCACCATTCCTGGAGCATATTTTGGAGATGTTTCTGGAATTCCATTCCCTACTCAAGATGGAATTTACTATATTGCTACTAAATTTGTAAGTGGTGAAGGTACAACTTCAGGTTTATACGGTCCGTTTATAATTGATAAAACTCCGCCTACAATTAGTAATTTGTCTGTTGTATCGGATTATTCTATGGATAATAAAAAAGCAGATCTAGGAAATACTCTAACTATAACTTTCAAGGCTAGTGAAACATTGCAAGCAAATCCACAAATATTATTAGATGGATATGTTACGAATCCAACATCCTACACAAAGACTTCTGATAATAATTATACAGCAACTGTTAAGATAGCAGCGGATGGTTCAATTAACTCTAGTGGTGATAAGATAACTCAGACAGGACCAATTAATGTACAAATTGCTAATTATTCTGATTTATCAGGAAACGTAGGACTTCCTGTTCAGGATAGTTCAGTTACATTTATTAATAAAACAGACATAACATTAACATTAACTCAGAATCCTATGCCTACAGTATTGACAAATGGAAATGTAACAATAACCGCTAATGCTAGTGCATCAGGTTATGGAAATAGTATTAAAACAATAAAATACGCAACAGGTAATCGATCAATAAATTATTTTACCGCGGGTGGTACAAGTATTTATGATTCCAGTATTAGTGGTAGTAAATCGACAGTGCAGTCAACTTTTAATGTTAATACTAATGGAGTTTATACTGTATATGCGACAGATAATTCAGGAAATGTGGCAGTACAAACTATAGATGTTGAGAATATTTATGCAACACCTCCAGTAATTACAGCACCAATAAATGGAACAATAACAAATAACAATAAGCCAACAATAAAAGGAACAGGGGAAGCAGGAGCAACAGTAACGGTATATGATAATGGAACAGCAATAGGTACGGCACTAGTGCAATCAGATGGTACTTGGAGTCTTACATTGACTACAGCACTATCAGATGGAACGCATCCAATAACAGCAAAGCAACAAAATTTAGCAGGAAATATAAGTGCAGTATCAAATACAGTAAATTTAACAATAGATACAGTAGCACCAGCAGCACCAGTTATAATTGGAAATCCATCAAATGGTACAATTACAAACGATAAAGTTACTATTACTATAAATTACTCAATTGATTCTGCAATAAAAGAGTATAGAATTGATGGAGGAGAATGGCAAGCGTATAATGGTTCATTTGATGTTACAGAAAACTGTACAATTTATGCGAGAGGAACAGACGCAGCTGGAAATAAATCAGAAATAGAAAGCTATTCAGTAACTAATATTTATGTACCAAGTATTATTTCAGCACATGGTTTATATAATGGCAATGGTACTAATATAACAGAGGAAAAAGATCTAAAAGATGCAAATGGAAATCCTGTAACAAATGGAATTCCTGTAACAGATAAAATTCCAGTAACATTAGCTATGATAGTTGAGGCTAATTCATCAAATCCAGCAATAAATTTGAGTACGGATACATCAAGAATTAAACAAGGAACTATAGAATTTAAAATGTATAAAATTTCAGATTCAGATAATGACACAATTGACACAAATGTTTCGCCTACAGTAGTAACGTTGAATAATACTGGAAAAATTAATTTGACAGGTCTTACAATGGAAAGCGGTCATAAATATTTAATAGTATATACTGTTACTCCATATAAAACTACTCAAGACAAAATTGAGAAAGTTAAGGTAACAGCAAAAGCAGATGAAGATGAAATAAATTCCAAACCTGTTAATTTAAATATATTAGTTCAACCTGATTTATTTTAGGAACTAGGGTGACTGTCACCTACTGAAATAAGTAAAAAATTACAAAATACAAGAACTCCACTAAATGCAGATTTAGTGGAGTTTTTGTTTAAGAAAAGTTTGATGTGGGATATAGGCTCAACGCCAAAATGTGTTCTTGACAGTTTGGGGATGTAAAAAATTGGATATTACAAAGGTTCAAGTTCAAAAAGGTTTGGATTTATATTTTTATGTTTTCTAAGTTCTTCAAGCTTTCTTCCTGGAATTATTTCAAGTAGTGTTCCATTACGCAAATCATGAATTCCAGTGTTATAAGTATGACCCTTTCTTATTGCAAAATCATCCATTCCAATATTTAAGTAAAAATGAAACTTTTTAAATTAACTCACAAAACTGATCTTAATTAGTGTATAATATATAGTAATTAAATTTTCATTATGTTATATGTGTATGAGTAGAATTAGTTTATAGAGTTTATGTTTTAATATTTTTTATTACTAGAGAGAATAATATGGTGCATTGAAAAAGGGGATAGTTTTTAATGATTGAGTTCAGAAAATTAATAGTATTTGTATTTGTATCAATACTTTTTATTTACATGGTATGGATTAATTTTAGTGTTTTAAAAAAATTTAATCATAGAAAGTACTTACCATTCTTAATGTTCATAGGATTAGGGCTGATTAATCTTGGTACATTTTTTGATGTGATATCAAATATAATAGATAGGAAATTCGCAAATTTGATTCCAATATGTTTTACAGCAGGAGCAATTATATTTGTAGTATATATAATACTGTGGAGCAATTATATGGTAGAGATTATGACAACTCTTAATGAATGTGCACATAATGATTCAATGACAGGATTATATAATAGAATGGGGTTTGAAAAGGTTTTCCAAAAAAAGATTGCTATTCAAGAATTTTTTTATATTATGGTTTTTGATTTGGATAAAACTAAGATAATTAATGATAATTTTGGACATCTAAAAGGTGACAAATATATAATTAATGCAGCTAGGATTATAAAAGATGAGATAGGTAAAAACGGATTCATAGGGAGAACTGGAGGCGATGAATTTGTTGCACTTGTGGAAAATATAACTGAAGAAGAAATAGAAGATATTAAATTTTTAATAAAAAATCGTGTTTCACATATTTTTCACAAACAAAATACACAAGTAAGTATAGGGTATTCAAGATATAAAAAAGATGGACAAACTTTTGAAGAACTTTTAAGTTTTGCAGATAAAAGAATGTATGAAGATAAGAGAAAAAGAAAAGAAATTCTTTTAAATAACAAGGAAATTATAATTTGATAATGGAACATTTAAGATTAGTCGTCGTATATTGCATTTTTTGACTCATTATTTTTTATATGTTCAATTTTAATGAAATCTTAATTTTACTTTATCAATTAATAATGTATAATAACCATATGTGATAAAATAAGTCAACATGATATTTTAACGTATGGGAGGAATTAATGATGGATACATTTGTTTATCTAATAGATATATTTTTACACCTTGATAAATATTTAGGAATGGTAATAAATAACTATGGATTTGAAACATATTTAATATTATTTGTTATAATATTTTTAGAAACAGGTTTAGTAGTAACACCATTTTTACCAGGAGATTCTCTAATATTTGCAGCAGCAGCATTGTCAGTGGAAGGAATGCTTAATATATATGCATTAATAGGAATTTTGATGGTTGCAGCAATTTTAGGTGATACAGTAAATTATGAAATAGGCAGATTTTTTGGAAATAAGCTTATTACAATTGGTAGAGGAAAACTTATAAAACAAGAACATCTTGATAAAACTAATGCATTTTATGAAAAGTATGGTGGAAAAACAATAATATTTGCAAGATTTATTCCAATAGTTCGTACATTAGCACCATTTGTAGCTGGAATAGGTAAAATGCAATATAAAAAGTTCATTTCGTTTAATGCAGTAGGTGGAATTCTATGGGTATTAGGAGTTTCAGCTTTAGGATATTTCTTTGGAAATATTCCAGTAGTTAAAGGGAATTTTGAGATTGTAATTATAGCGATAATAGTAATTTCAATTTTGCCAGTTGTTATTGAGTTTTTAAAAAGCAAAATGAAAAAATCTAATGAAGTAGTATAAAAATAATTCATATGCTTAAAACTAAAAAGCGAGGTGTAGTTATCTATCATAACTATGCCTCGCTTCATATATTAGAGTAGGAGAACGTGATATATTAATATTCTTAGTAACGGTCACAATAGAGTACCCTTTATTTCGGTAGTTTGTGAATTTATATTTTAGTTAAAAGCATTATAGATTGCAGCAATTCCTTTTTCAAAATTATCATTTTCTATACCAACTAAGATATTCATTTCACTAGAACCTTGATCAATCATTCTTATGTTAATTTCAGCATTTGAAAGAGCTATGAATATTTTAGCAGCAGTTCCTCTTTGCTTAGCCATTCCACGTCCAACAGTTGCAATCATAGCCATGTTTGGATGTATATCTATGCTATCAGGGTTACAAGTTCTTTTTATTTCATCTAATACTGCTTCTTTCTTATGCTTTAATTGAGAATCTGAAATAACTAGACATACTGTATCTATTCCAGAAGGCATATTTTCAAATGAAATATTATGTTGTTCAAGAATTGATAGTAGCTTTCTACAGAAACCAAGTTCTGAATTCATAGATGCCTTGGCAATTGAAATTACTGTAAAGTCCTTTTTGCCAGCAATACCAGTTATAGTAGTTGGCTTCGTAGAAATATCTGTATCTTTTACTATAAATGTACCTTCATCTTCAGGTTTATTTGTATTTTTAATGTTTATTGGAATACCAATTTCTCTTACTGGGAATATTGCATCTTCATGTAGTACTGAAGCACCCATGTAAGAAAGTTCTCTAAGTTCTGTATAAGTTATTTTACTTATTGGTTTTGGATTTTCAATTATTCTAGGATCTGCCATTAAGAAACCAGAAACATCTGTCCAATTTTCATAAAGATCAGCATTGATGCTTGCAGCAACTAAAGCTCCTGTAACATCAGAACCACCTCTTGAAAATGTGATTATATTACCTTCCTTATCTGCTCCGTAAAATCCAGGGATTACAGCTTTAGAAATTTTAGATAATTTAGAATTAAGTGCTGAATTTGTTGCTTTAGAGTCTAAAGAACCATCAGTAGTAAAAATCATAACATCCTTAGCATCAATAAATTCAAAACCTAAGTAGTTAGCAAGGATTAATCCGTTTAAGTATTCTCCTCTACTTGCAGCATAATCACTTGAAGCCCCTTCTTCAAGATTCTTTTTTATGATATCTAAATGCTCGCCAATATTGAAATCTAAGTTTAAATCTTTAACAATATCAAAGTATCTATCTTTTATATGATTAAAGACATCATCGAAAGCTATTCCTGCAGATACATGAGCATGACAAAGATATAATAAATCAGTTATCTTAGAATCTTTAGAATTTCTTTTACCGGGTGCTGAAGGCACTACATATCTTCTTTCAGAGTTAGAAAATATTATATCTTTAACTTTTTTAAATTGATTAGCATCTGCTAGCGAACTTCCACCAAATTTTGTTACAATTGTATTCATAATTATAGCCCCCATATTTATATGTATTTTATAAAGTGATTCTTAGCTTCAGGTGGAGTTTTCTTAATAGGAATGTAATTAATATTTCTCAACCAGAAGCTTAGAAGAACTTATCCAGGAACGTACAGCCGTTATCTCTAACTTAAGCAGATAAGTAAGAGTCCAAATTTGAAGTGAAAGTCCAAATTTTATATTTGGTTACGTGAACTTCCACAGCGAGTGAGAATGAGTCATGTTTCCTCTAATTTAGTTACTCAAATTTAGTTAACTCATGCATACTAGTTAACTTCCTCATAAAAATGATTTTGTATCATCTGACTTTAGGAAGAGGAGTTGTTACGGATGCTAGCTATCGGATAAATTTTATATATAAGATTGTAGCAATTTATCGAAGAATGTTCAAGATAATTATTTATCAATTGAAGTAATACAAGTTCCAATGATTTTTTAATGCACAGTTTATAATACACAATTAAAGAAAAAAATAAAGTATTAAATATCTAATAAGTCATATAATATAATTAAGATTGAAAATGAAAAAAATTTAACATTAGGAATGAAAAGTTTTCCTATAATGATTGGCATGATATATATTGATTTATATTATGAAAATATAAATTTATATATTTTGGCAACGGAGTCATGGGGAAATGTTTCTTATTGATTTCGTTTTTTCGTTATAAAATAACATTCTGCAGAATTTATTTTAATATATTAATTTTAGAACAAAAGTGCTTGGGATATTATTTCAAAAACTTTAAAATATAAAGAATATGTCATTCATTTCTTTAGATTTTAAAGTTTTTACAACAAAAATGTTTATTTTTTTAGAAAATGACTTGATTTGTTAGAAATAGTAGTATATAATTTCATTATTATATGAATTGAGCAAAGGCGTTCAATAGATGGTTATACCTATTTATTGAGCGCCTTTTTTAAAACAAAAAGGGGGAATGTAAAGTGGCAAAGTACACAAAGGAACATATTATTAACTTAGTCAAAGAAAATGGGGTTAAATTTATAAGACTTCAGTTTACAGATATGTTGGGATCCTTAAAAAATGTAGCAATAACAGACAAGCAATTAGAAAAAGCGCTAAACAATGAGTGTATGTTCGATGGATCATCTATTGAAGGGTTCGTTGAAATTGAAGAATCAGACATGAATTTAAGACCAAACTTAGACAGTTTTGTAATATTCCCATGGAGACCACAACAAGGTAAAGTTGCAAGATTGATTTGCGATGTTTATAGACCAGATGGAACACCATTTGATGGAGATCCAAGATATGTATTAAAGAAAGCTTTAGAAGAAGCTCAAGAACTTGGATATACTATGAATGTTGGACCAGAATGTGAATTCTTCTTATTTGAAACTGATGAAAATGGTAATGCAACAACTAAGACTCAAGATAAAGGTGGATATTTTGATTTAGCACCTACAGATTTAGGAGAAAATGCTAGACGTGATATGACTTTAGCTTTAGAAGACATGGGATTTGAAATTGAAGCTTCTCACCATGAAGTTGCAGAAGGTCAAAATGAAATTGACTTTAAGTACGATGATGCGTTAACTACAGCAGATAGAATTATGACATTTAAATTGGTTGTTAAATCTATTGCTCAAAGACATGGATTATTTGCATCATTTATGCCAAAACCAATCTTTGGTATCAATGGTTCGGGAATGCACGTTAATATGTCATTATTTAAAGATGGAAAAAATGCATTCGTTGATGAAAAAGATCCAAATGGATTAAGCCAAATAGCTTATAACTTCATTGCTGGATTATTAAAGAATATTAAAGGACTTGCAGCTGTAACTAATCCTTTAGTTAATTCATACAAGAGATTAGTACCAGGATATGAGGCACCAGTTTACTTAGCTTGGTCTTGTAAAAACAGAACTCCATTAATCAGAGTACCTGCGGCTCGTGGAGCTGGAACTAGAATAGAATTAAGATGTCCAGATCCAAGTTCTAACCCATACTTAGTATTAGCTTGCCTTTTACAAGCTGGATTAGAAGGTATTAAAGAAAATTTGCAACCACCAGCTCAAGTAGAAGCTAACATATTTAAAATGACTGACGAAGAAAGAGCAACTCAAGGAATTGATAATTTACCAAACAACTTATATGAAGCTGTTAATTTCATGAAAGAAAGCTCACTTGCCAAGAAAGCTTTAGGAGAGCATATATTTAATAATTATGTTGAAGTAAAAGCTGCTGAATGGGATAAGTACAGAATTGATGTTCATGACTGGGAAATAAATAACTATCTTAATAGATATTAATCTGGTATTGGTAATTACTCTTATTTAAGGTGGGGATTGCAATGACTCAAAATGGGAAAATTATTATAGCTTTAAGCAATATTGAGACAGCAAATAAATTAAAGAGTTTACTAGTGCAAGAGGGCTATGACATTATAGGATTATGTACTTCAGGAAATGAATTAATTAGATTAGTTAGGCAATATTCTCCAGACCTAGTCTTAGTTGGATATAAATTTAAGGATATGAGTTTGCTAGATGTTTATGAAACATTAGTAGATACAACTAGTTTTTTAGCTATTGTAAATGAACCTTATAGGTCATTTATAGAAGAGGATACTGATATATATTGTATTGGTACTAAAATTTCTAATGTACTCTTAACAAATGCTATTGATTTAATATTTCAAAGTAAAAAGAGAATTAAGAAATTAAGAGATCAGGTTGAAAAGTTAGAACATACGCTAGAGGATAGAAAGCTTATAGAAAAAGCTAAAGGTCAACTCATGTCAACTTCAGGACTAACAGAGAATGAAGCATTTAGATATATGCAAAAAATAAGTATGGATTCTGGAAAAAGAATGAAGGATATTGCTAGTTTAATATTGAGTGAATCAGAATAAATTGTAAAGTGAATATGCGAGTGATTATATTGAAAAAAATGATATTTTTACTCGTTATTTTGCTATAATAAATATACACATATGAAAAAAGCACGAAGTGCTGAAAAGAGTGCGAAGCATAATTAGGAACTTATTAAGTGCAACCAAGAACATGTAACATACAAAAATTACAAATGAATATATTATTATCTCAAGGGGGAATTTTAATGGAAAACAATATTCCGAATGCACAAGGGTTATATAATCCAAGTTTTGAACATGATGCTTGTGGAATTGGAACTATAGTAAACATTGATGGTGAAAAGTCTCATGAAATTTTATCAGACTGTTTAACTATATTAGAAAAATTAGAACACAGAGGCGGTACTGGTGCTGATGAAAATACTGGAGATGGAGCCGGTATATTATTTAATATACCTCATAAGTTCTTTGAAGAAGAACTTAAATCAAAAGGATTGACACTAGGATCTGAAGGTGATTATGCTGTTGCTATGGTATTCTTACCACAAGAAGAAAAGGCAAGAAAAGAAGCTATGAGCCTTTTTGAAGATATATCAAAAGAAGAAGGTCTTGAATTAATTGGGTGGAGGGAAGTTCAAACAAATCCTTCAATACTTGGAAAAGCATCTTTAGAAGCAATGCCTGCAATAATGCAAGCTTTTGTAAAGAAACCTAATGGCATAAAAACAGGAAAAGAATTTGAAAGAAAATTATATATTGTTAGAAGAAACATAGAAAAAAGAGCAGGATGGATAAGTAAATTCTTAAATGAAACTTTCTACATAGCATCTTTTTCATCAAAGACAATTGTATATAAAGGTATGCTTTTATCTACGCAATTGAGAGAGTTCTATAAAGACTTAGAAGATGAAAGAGTTGAAACATCTTTAGCATTAGTGCATTCAAGATATAGTACTAATACATTCCCAAGCTGGGAAAGAGCACATCCAAACAGATTAATGATTCACAATGGTGAAATCAATACACTACGTGGAAATGTAAATAAGGTTTATTCTAGAGAAACAAATGTAAAATCTAGAGTACTTGGAAAAGAATTAAACAGAGTGTTACCTATTATAAATAAAGAAGGATCAGACTCTGCAATTTTTGATAACAATTTAGAATTCTTATATATGAATGGTATGGACTTAACTAGAGCAGTTATGATGGCAATACCAGAACCATGGTATAAGAGTAAAACTATGAGTAAAGAAAAGAAAGCTTTTTATGAATATAATGCTACACTAATGGAACCATGGGATGGTCCAGCAGCTATCGTATTTACAGATGGTGAAAAAGTTGGTGCAGTTTTAGATAGAAATGGTTTAAGACCGTCAAGATATTATATAACTAAGGATAGAAGACTTATTCTTTCTTCAGAAGTTGGTGCATTAGATATACCAGCTGAAATTGTTGAAAAGAAAGATAGATTGATGCCAGGTAGAATGTTACTTGTAGATACAGTTAAGAAAGAAGTTATAGATGATGAAGAATTAAAAAATTCTTATGCAGCTGAAAATCCTTACGAAGAATGGTTAAAAGAAAATTTACTTACTTTAGATAAAATGAAAGATGGTAAGAAATTTAGAATTGAATATGATAAGGAAACTAGAAAGAGATTAGAAAAAACTTTTGGATATACTTATGAAGAAGTAAAGACAACTATGCTTCCAATGGCTGACAGTGCAGCAGAACCTCTTGCAGCAATGGGTGTAGATGTACCAGTAGCAGTATTATCTAAAGAAGCTCAACCATTATTTAATTATTTCAAGCAATTATTTGCGCAAGTAACTAATCCACCTATAGATGCGATTAGAGAAGAAATAGTTACAGCTTCTAATGTTTACATAGGGCCAGAAGGAAATATATTAGAAGATAAGCCTACAAATTGTGAATTACTTAAACTTGATTCACCAATAATAAATGATGAAGAGTTAGCGAAAATAAAAGCTCTTAACGGTGGAAACTTAAAATCAAAAGTTATAGATATCGTGTTTGATAAAGGTGGTTCTTTAGAAAATGCGTTAGATGAAATGTTTGAAAAAGCTCAAGATGCATATGAAAAAGGATATACTATATTAATATTATCTGATAGAAATGTATGTGAAGCTAAGGTTCCAATACCATCATTATTAGCAGTATCAGCACTTCATCAATATTTAGTTAAAAAGGGAACAAGAACATCAGTAGGGTTAATTCTAGAAAGTGGAGAACCAAGAGAAATTCATCATTTTGCTACTTTAATTGGATTTGGTGCATCAGCTGTAAATCCATACATGGCTTACGAAGCTTTAAGAGGATTAATAGAAGAAGGATTACTTAATGTAGAATATGACAAGGCTGTTTATAACTATAATAAAGCAGTACTTAAGGGAATAATTAAGATACTTTCTAAAATGGGTATTTCAACAATTCAATCTTACCAAGGAGCTCAAATATTTGAGGCTATCGGTATAGGAACAGAAGTAATTGATAAGTACTTTACTAATACTGTAAGCAGAATTGGTGGAATTGGGTTAAAAGAAATACAAAAAGAAGCAGAAATGAATCATACTAATGGATTTAGAGAAAAAACATATGCAGCTGACTTTACATTAGACTCACCAGGATATGAAAAACTTAGATCTGGTGATGAGCAAGAAAAGCATTTATATAATCCATTAACTATTCATAAACTTCAAGAAGCAACAAGAACAGGAAACTATGAATTATTTAAAGAATGTACTTCTTTAATAGATGACGAAAAGGCAGAAATAACTTTAAGAGGGTTATTAGAATTTAATTATAATTCTAAGGAAATCCCACTAGATGAAGTTGAACCAGTTACAGAGATAGTTAAGAGATTTAAAACAGGAGCTATGTCTTATGGATCAATTTCTAAGGAAGCTCATGAAGCACTTGCTATAGCAATGAATAGAATTGGTGGTAGATCTAATACTGGTGAAGGTGGAGAAGATTCTGAAAGATGGACTTTAGATGCAAATGGAGATTCTAGAAGATCTTCAATAAAGCAAATTGCATCTGGTAGATTTGGTGTAACTTCAGAGTATTTAGTTAATGCAGATGAACTTCAAATAAAATTAGCACAAGGGGCTAAACCAGGGGAAGGTGGACAATTACCTGGAACTAAGGTTTATCCATGGGTTGCTAAAACTAGACATTCAACTACAGGTGTTGGACTTATATCACCACCACCACATCATGACATTTATTCAATAGAAGATTTAGCTCAATTAATTTATGATTTGAAAAATGTAAATACTGGAGCTAGAATATCTGTTAAATTAGTTTCTGAATGTGGAGTTGGTACTGTTGCTGCTGGTGTTGCTAAAGGTGGAGCAGAAGTAATATTAATTTCAGGATATGATGGAGGAACAGGTGCATCACCTAAGAACTCTATTAAAAATGCAGGACTTCCTTGGGAATTAGGACTTGCAGAAGCACATCAAACTTTATTACTTAACGATTTAAGAGAAAGAGTTAGAGTAGAAGTTGATGGTAAGCTTATGAGCGGACGTGATGTAGCAATTGCAGCATTACTTGGAGCAGAAGAATTTGGATTCGCAACTGCACCACTTGTAGCACTTGGTTGTGTTATGATGAGAGTATGTAATTTAGATACTTGTCCTGTAGGTATTGCAACTCAAAATGAACAACTTAGAAAGAGATTTAAAGGAAAACCAGAATATGTTGTTAACTTTATGTACTTCATAGCTGAAGAACTTAGAGAAATCATGGCTAAGCTTGGCTTTAGAAAACTTGATGAAATGATTGGTAGAGTAGATAGACTTAAACAAAGAGAAAGTGCTTATGGCTGGAAAGCTAAGAGTATTGACTTAAGTTCTATACTTTATACTCCAGATAAATATAAAGGTAAAGTTGTTAAATTTGATGAAACTAAGAAGTATGACTTTAAGTTAAATAAAGTATTAGATGAAAAAGTATTCTTAGACAAATTTAAAAATGCTATAGAAAATAAGGAAAAGACAAATTTAGAAATTGACATAACTAATACGAATAGAACCCTTGGAACTATTCTTGGATCTGAAATAACTAAGGCAAATGGGTCAAAAGGATTACCAGAAGATACAATAAGCATTAAATGTAATGGAGCAGCTGGTCAAAGTTTTGGTTCATTTATTCCAAAGGGATTAACTTTTGAAGTTGAAGGAGATGCTAATGACTACTTAGGTAAGGGATTATCAGGTGGTAAAATTGTAGTATATCCTCCAAAGAAATCAACATTTGTAGCTGAAGATAACATCTTAATTGGAAATGTTGCTTTATATGGTGCAACTTCAGGTAAAGTATTTATAAATGGTATTGCAGGAGAAAGATTCTGTGTTAGAAATTCAGGTGCAACTGCTGTTGTTGAAGGAGTAGGAGCTCATGGGTTAGAATATATGACTGGTGGTAAAGTTGTTGTTTTAGGTAAAACAGGAATTAACTTTGCAGCAGGTATGAGTGGCGGAATTGCTTACATTTATGAAGAAGATCCAAACTTCAGAATAAATTTAAATGAAGAAATGATATTGTTAGAAGAGTTAAACTTAGAGGATGAAGAAGAATTAAAGAACTTAATTGAAGAACATGTAAAAGTTACAGGCTCTCCTAAAGGAAATAAAATATTATATAACTTTGAAACAGAAAAATCTAAATTCCATAAAATAATTCCAAAAGATTATAAGAGAGTAATAGAAACTGTTGAAAAGTATAAGAATCTTGGATGTGATGAGGACGAAGCATTAATTAAAACTTTCCAAGAAATTAAAGGAAATTAGGGGGTTAAACTGACATGGGTAAACCAACGGGATTTTTAGAGTATGATAGAGAAATAGGTAAAAATAGAGAACCTAAAGAAAGATTAAAAGATTATAAAGAGTTTCATGAAAGACTTTCTTTAGAAAAGCAGTGCATTCAAGGTGCAAGATGTATGGATTGTGGTGTTCCATTTTGTCAATCAGGAGTATTATTTTCAGGTATGGTATCAGGATGTCCACTTCACAATCTGATTCCTGAATGGAATGATTTAGTGTATAGAGGAAAATGGGAATTAGCTTATGAAAGATTAAATAAGACTAACCCTTTCCCTGAATTTACAGGAAGAGTATGCCCAGCTCCTTGTGAAGCTGGATGTACAGCAGGATTAAATGGTCCTTCAGTTGCTATAAAGGAAAATGAAAGAGCTATAATTGATACTGCTTTTGAAAATAAAACAGTTAAAGCAAATCCTCCACTTAAGAGAACTGGAAAAACAGTTGCAGTAATAGGATCAGGTCCAGCAGGACTTGCAGCAGCAGATACATTAAACAAATGTGGTCACAAAGTTACTGTATTCGAAAGAAGCGACAGACCAGGTGGATTATTAATGTATGGAATTCCTAACATGAAGCTTGATAAAGAACTTATCTTAAGAAGAGTACATCTTATGGCAGAAGAAGGAATTAGATTTGTAAATAATGCAAATGTTGGTGACAACTATGACGCAAAGCAAATCTTAGATGAATATGATGCAGTAGTTCTTGCAACAGGAGCATCTGAGCCTAGAGATCTTCAAGCAGAAGGAAGATCAGATGTTAAAGGAGTTCACTTTGCAGTAGACTTCTTAAAAGCTAATACTAAGAGTCTTTTAGATTCAAACCTTGCTGATGGTAATTATATTTCTGCAAAAGATAAAAATGTAATTGTTATTGGTGGTGGAGATACAGGAACAGACTGTGTTGGAACTTCACTTAGACATGGATGTAAATCATTAGTTCAATTCGAAATAATGGGAGAACCAGTTAAGGAAAGAGCTGAAAATAATCCATGGCCAGAATGGCCTAAAGTTCTTAAGGTTGATTATGGCCAAGAAGAATTTATAGACCTTTATGGTAAAGATCCAAGAGAATATTTAACTACAGTTACAGCTCTTCATGCAGATAAAGATGGAAATCTTGAAAGTGTTGATACTGTAAAAGTTGAATGGAAAAAGGATGATAGCGGAAGATTCGGACCAGCACCAGTTAAGGGATCAGAAAAGAATTGGAAAGCTGAACTCGTATTACTTGCAATGGGATTCACAGGCTCACAAAGCTACATTAAAGATGCTTTTGGAGTAGAATTAGATGCAAGAACTAATATAAAAGCAGAAGAAACAGATTTCAGAACTAATATTCCTAAAGTATTTTCAACAGGTGATGCTAGACGTGGTCAATCATTAGTTGTAACTGCAATAAGTGAAGGAATACATGCAGGAATAGCTGTTAATGAATTTTTAAGAAAATAAAAATATACACATTAGAAAAGAGCAGCTATGCTGCATATAAAATCATTTCATAAAAAGTAATACCTTTAGGTTTATACCTAGAGGTATTATTTTTCATTAAATTTATTTTTAAGGTAAATTTAAATATATTTTATTCTATAATTAGAAAAATGAAATTATAATAATTAAGAGAACTATAAAATATTTGAATATAGTTTAAAACTATGTTTATATTGAAGAGAAGTCAAAAGTTATAAAATTAAATAATAGATGGGAGAAAATAATGAAAGTTTTAAAAAATGATATTAATCAAATAAGATCTGGGTGGAAAATAGGAATTCTTTTTTTATCATTTATTATTACAACATTGATTGTTTCATTCATTTTTACTATGGTATATAGTTGGATTATTGTAACTAAGAATCCAGAAATTTTATCTGATCCTAAATATGTGAATCATATACGGGACCAATTTTCAGGAATGAGCAATTTTCCAGCAGTATGTTTAGAGTTGATTCAATGTATATGTCTAATTTTTTTTGTAATTCTATTTTGGAAAATGTGGGACAGAAGAAAAATTAAAGATATTGGATTTACCAATATAAAAAGCAGTTGGAAAGATTTATGTATTGGGTTATTAATTGGAGCATTATCTTTTACAATAGTAGCAATTATATTGTTGTCAACAAAGTCTGTGGAATTAGTAAATAGTTTTAGTCAACCGAATTTTTCTAAGGCATTAATTTTACAATTAGTTATTTTTATTTTTGTTGGAATTAATGAAGAACTTTTCAGTCGCGGATATTGTATGACAATTTTAAAACAAACGAAAAAATCATGGGCTCCTATTGTAGTTTCATCAATAATTTTTGCACTAATGCATTCTATGAATGCTGGTATAAGCTTGATAGCATATATTAATTTATTTTTATTTGGAATATCCATGGGATATTTGTTTATAAAAACTAAAAATATATGGATGTGCATAGGTTATCATATAACATGGAATTACTTTCAAGGCGATGTTTTTGGCTTTTTAGTGAGTGGAAATGTTACAGATTCTATATATACTATAAAAACCTTGAGTCCTAATATAATTAACGGAGGTAGCTTTGGGCCAGAAGGTGGACTAGTAGTTACAATATTACTTGTAATCACAATTCTAATAATATATAAATTTTTGCCTAGCAGAGAAGCATAAAGAAGATTTAAGTTCATTATGTCTATAAAAGTTACACATTGTAAATTTTATAGTCTTAAGGTATAATTGTAACTAAATTAGGCGTCGTAGGACATTATTTTCATTAAGATGTCTAAAAACTATGTAATGCAGAGGTTGATTATAATGAATGGAAATATTACAAGGTATATATATATTATTGGAACAATTTGCATAGTATTTTTATTGGGATCAATATTGATTCGTATTCTTCCGTGGCTTTTATTATTTGGAGTAATAACATATATCATTATGAAAATTGTAGAATTTGCAAAAGGAAAGAAACAACAAAAGAATTTAAACAATTTTGATTTTAATAATAGAAGTGATAATGAAGATAGCTATAAAGAGTCAAATGATAATTATACTAATGGAGAAGTTATTGATGTTGAATATGAGGATATAGATACTAAAGAAGACTAATACTTAATTTATATATAAAAATTTAATTTTATGGACTGAGTTTTTTGATGCCTAAGAAAGTATAGAATTTTTAGTGACCGAATGCGGACATAATTCACTTAATGTAAATATTTAATCATTGAATAATTGATATTTATATAATAAAATAAGTTGAGATTTATGGTTTTAAGCAATATTCACCTAATCAAAATCCATTATACGTAATAAAATACCATTCCTATTATTCAAATGGAAAAATTTATTTTTTACTAGGTTATCCTAAAAAATCGAGTTCAGTATTGAACAATCTTTAACAATATAGTATAATATAACATATATAGTATGTAAGACTATGGTAGTCTTAGCAGTAAATGTCCTAGTAATAACCAGTTTAGAATATTAATTAAATGAAATTTTTAGCAATGGAGCTAGAGAATATTAAAATATTCTTTAGCTTTTTATTTTTTTGCATGCATTTTATTCCAAATGTGTATTTAAAAGGAAGTCATCTACTGTCTTATTCTATATTTTTTTGTTGACAATTTAATATTTATAATCTAAAATTTTTATTAAATTATTAAATATTTTAATTAGTTAATAACAATTCAAATAATGTTGTATATCTGAAAGGAGATTTTATTAATGAACAAAATCAACGAAATTTTTGCTTCAAATGTATTTAACGATGCCGTAATGAAAGAACGTCTTCCAAAGGCTACTTATAAAGCATTAAAAAAGACAATTGAACAAGGAACTACACTTGAATTAGAGGTTGCTGACGTTGTTGCAGCTGCAATGAAGGATTGGGCTGTTGAAAAAGGCGCTACTCACTTTACTCATTGGTTCCAACCAATGACTGGAATTACTGCTGAAAAGCATGATTCTTTCATAAATCCAACTTCTGATGGAAATGTTATATTAGAATTTTCAGGTAAAGAATTAATTAAAGGTGAACCAGATGCATCTTCATTCCCTAATGGTGGATTAAGAGCTACTTTTGAAGCTAGAGGATATACTGCATGGGATTGTACTTCTCCAGCATTTATTAAAGATGATTCTTTATGCATACCTACTGCGTTCTGTTCTTATAACGGAGAAGCTTTAGATAAGAAAACTCCATTATTACGTTCAATGGAAGCTATATCTACTCAAGCTCTACGTGTTTTAAGAGCATTAGGTAATACTACTACACAAAAAGTTATCACAACTGTAGGACCTGAACAAGAATACTTCTTAATTGACAAGGCAATGTATGATGCTCGTAAAGACCTTATCTTAACTGGAAGAACATTATTCGGAGCAAAACCTTCAAAAGGTCAAGAACTTGAAGATCATTACTTCGGAACATTAAAACAAAGAATTTCTGATTTCATGAAAGAGTTAGATGAAGAACTTTGGAAGCTTGGAATATTAGCTAAAACTAAGCATAATGAAGTTGCTCCTGCTCAACATGAGTTAGCTCCTATATTTAGCACAACAAATATATCAACTGATCATAACCAACTTACAATGGAAATCATGAAAAAAGTTGCTGCAAAGCATGACTTATATTGCTTACTTCATGAAAAACCATTTGCTGGAGTAAACGGATCAGGTAAGCATAACAACTGGTCAATGGGTACTGATGACGGAATGAACCTTCTTGAACCAGGAAATTCTCCACACGAAAATCAACAATTCCTTTTATTCCTTTGTGCTGTAGTAAAAGCTGTTGATGAATATCCAGATTTATTAAGAGTATCAGCTGCTAATGCTGGAAATGACCATCGTTTAGGTGCTAATGAAGCTCCTCCAGCTATAATCTCTATATTCTTAGGAGATCAATTAGAAGATGTATTAGAACAAATAGAAAAAGGTCCGGCTACAAGCTCTAAAGCTGCAAGTGAATTAACTATTGGTGTAAATACATTACCAGCTCTTCCAAAAGATGCAACTGATAGAAACAGAACTTCTCCATTTGCATTCACTGGAAACAAATTTGAGTTTAGAATGGT
Organism: Clostridium sp.; assembly: GCF_021372645.1. Classification (GTDB taxonomy): domain Bacteria; phylum Bacillota; class Clostridia; order Clostridiales; family Clostridiaceae; genus Clostridium. The sequence continues at coordinate 86,873 of NZ_JAJFUC010000044.1, forward strand.
TCCATCTTCAGCTTCAATTGCTGGTTGTAATTTTGTTTTAAATACAATAGTTGCTGAAACTTTATCTGAAATTGCAGATAAACTTGAAAAAGCTACTGATTTAAATGCTGAAATTCAAGCAATTTTAACAGACATCGTTAAGAACCATAAGAAAATTATATTCAATGGTAACGGATATTCAGATGAATGGGTTGTTGAAGCTGAAAGAAGAGGACTTCCAAATATTAAGTCTACTGTAGAAGCTGCTAAAGCTATGATTAATCCAAAGAATCAAGCAGTATTAGAAAAGCATGGAGTATTAACTAAAGTAGAAGCAGAATCTCGTTATGAAATTACTCTTGAAAACTACAATAAGATTATAAATATTGAAGCCTTAACAACACTTGAAATGGCAAAACGTCAAATTTTACCTGCAGTAATTCAATTTGCTACAAGTGTTGCTGAATCAATAAACACTATTAAAGCTACTGGAGTAAATGCAGATATATCAGTTCAAACTGAATTATTAAC
>NZ_JAJFUC010000050.1 GCF_021372645.1 Clostridium sp.
TTGCTCTGTTACTAATTTTATTATTTCCATCTTGTATTCTACTGAAAATTTCTTTCTTTTAGTCATTTGATTAACACATCCTTATCTGTACTTATTATACATACTTTTCTATGTGTCTATCAAATAGGGTATACTCCAATACAAGTAGAAGGTTCTTTTGCCCAAATAAAGCAAGACATGAATTTTAGAAGATTTATGTGCCGAGGGCAAAAGAACGTATTAGCAGAAAGCATACTTCTTGCTATGGCACATAATATAAACAAACACTTTTGATATATACTAAACGTTCCTTTTGGAGTGTACTCTAATTAAACAAATCAGATTTCTCCCTAAAGATTCGTCTACAATAATAATTAGAGTGTTTCATGAATTTATATTACTATATAAATTCACTTATTTTATCCAAATCTACATCATATAATTTTTTCCTTCCATCTTTTTGAATCCTTAATGCTTCCTTATTTTCTAGCACCTTAAGAGAATTTCTTATTTTAGATACACTACTGTCACAAATACTCTGTAATCCTTCAACACTTAATCCTTCATCCCCAAATAATGTATTTTGAACTAATACATACAATATATCATGAATCCCTTTATCCTTATTATTAATTTTATCAATTATGTCTATAAAATATATAAGTTTATCATGTTTTTGACTAAGTGAATTACATAGGTCATTAATTGATTCAATTAATATATCAAAAAACCTTATAACAAAACTTGTTAGATCTCCTCTATTCTTAATATCATTTGCTATCTTAAAGCTTTTATAATATGAATTTATGTTTTCTTTTATGGTATAAGATAATCTATATGCCACTAGTCCCTGTAATTTTCGTGATAATAAATAGCTACTTATAAATCTACTAGTTCTTCCATTTCCATCATAAAACGGATGAATATATCCAAACATATAATGAAAAACAGCTATCCTAATTAAAAAATTATAATCTTGATTGTTTAAAACATTTAAACCATTTGTCATACATTCTATAATTTTATCTTCTGGATACATTCCTTCATGTATCTTTTTTCCAATTGGATTCTGTACAAAAACTTTATCAGCTCTAAAAATACTACCATCAGGTTCATTTTTGCTATCTTCTTCTACTACTTCTTTAAGAACTAATTCGTCATATACATTTCGTATGTCTTTACATGTAGTAAGTTCAATATTTTCACTAAATAGCATTTCATATTTTTTTACTAATCCATATAGCCTTTTTCGTTTATTTTTTTCTGTTCTATCATTTAATATTTCATTTATTTCTCTTCTTGTACTATGGACACCCTCAATTTCATTTGTCATCTTTATTTCATCAACTAGACAACTTTTTACATACTGATCTAATGCAATACCAGGAACTCCTTTCATCTTATATAAAAGTTTTTTATCTAATTCTAAAATTTTTTCGACTCTTTGTAATATATCATGATTAATAACAACAAAAGCATTATAATTCTCTATTTTAAAATTAAATCTATAAGTTGATTCACTATTAAATCTACTCTTATATAATTCCTCATAATTACTATTATCACTATAAAAAACACTTGAAAGTAGCTTATATTCCATATATACCAACTCCTTTATACTATTAATTATATTATAATATAAAAATTCTAATAAATTAAATATTTTTTATTTTTTACTATTATTTATATTCATCATTATTAACACTTTTATATATATTTTATTCATTGTAACATTAATAATTCACAAATTGTAATAATTAAAATAAAATATTGTATATTATCTTGTTTAAAACTTATCTATATTACAAAATAATCATCATTTCCTATGAATATAATACTATTTATTTTAACTATTAATAAATTAATTGCTCTATTATCTATTAAACCCTTATTAATTCTTAGCTATAAATCTATTTTGTTTCAAGTTTTTAACTCAATAAAGATTTTATACACTCTTATAATATCAATATTACTTTTGCTCTTTATAAAACTATGCAAAATAACCTAGAATATTTCTTTATACTCTAGGCTATAAAATACTTATAAAACTATTTAAATTTGTATTTACATTTATTACAATCTAATTATACTTACATTTAAGCTATACAGCTATTTTTTCCTTATGGACTTTAAAAACACTATAAAATATATTAAAATTCAAACTCACGAACTCCAGAAACATCAGAATTTTATAAATATTCAACCTATAAATGGCTTGTATACTTGAGCTATTCTTAAAATAATCATTCAGTTTTTGTACAGCTGATATTTTCTCACTATCCATTACGTGAGTATAAATATCAGCTGTTATTTCTATTGAACTATGCCCTAAAAATTGAGTCAGTTAGCCACTCCGCTATAAATAACTGTAAATAAAAGGATCTGAATAAAATGGCAAGTTATGAACAAATTTCAAAATACAATTGGAAAGCTATTGTAAGTCTTGGATATAAAAATGGAAATCAAATAAAAACAAAAAAACAAGGTTTTAAGAATAAAAAGGAAGCTGAAAAATGGGTTACAGAAACATTAAATCAAAAGAATAGAGGATATATTGCTCCAACTGAATCTAATATACTCTTAAAAGATTTTATAACGAAATGGTTTGATAAGTATAAAACTAATACTATATCGATCAATACTAGAACTAATTATAAATCTAGAATTGCTACTCATATAATTTCTAAATTAGGTCATTGTAAACTAAATAAAATTACTAATATGATTATTCAAGATTTCTATAACAGCCTCATAAATGAAGGTTTAAAGGCATCTAGTGTAAAAAAGATAATGGAAACTTTAATTAATTGACTATTTGAAAGCTATTAAATATGATAATTGTCTTGAAGCTGATTTTGTAGTTCTAAGTAGAGAAAGTACAATATGTAATCCTCGTAATTTATCAATGAACTTTACTCAAGCTATATCCAAATACAAATTGTCTGTAGATGCATTTCAAAAAACTAATTCAAATAAAGACATTGGTTATTATATGCAACTTAAGCAAATAACATTTCATGCACTGAGGCATACTCATGCTACATTACTAATATTCAATGGTAAAAATATTAAAGTTGTATCTGAAAGACTTGGGCACAAAAATATTGTTACAACATTAAATACCTATACTCACATCATGGATGATATGAAAAATAACACTGCTTCATTGCTTGATAGTATATTTAAATGCAATTTCCAATAAGACCTTAAAAACTTTTTTGTGGAGGATAATCTCCAAATAAGACCTTTTAAAGAAATTTAGAATGTCCTAACCATTGCAGTCAAGCCTTTCTGTTATTGTATATGTTACTCCCAGTAGGAAAAACCTTGTGTATTTTTATAAATTCTTTTACAAATATTATTCTATGTAAACCGTGTATTTTAGCCACTTTGTTAATAATTATATATATTCATAAAATAGCTTGTACACTTTTATATATTTATAAAATGTCGGTATTTTGTCGGTATTCCGACCAACATTTAAATAATTAAATCATCTATAAATGAGCGTTTTTACATCCAATAAATTACCAATAATAAAAAATAGAACATTTATGAAATCATTTGTTATAATTAGGTTCTAACACAAAACATAACAAGGAGATAACATAAATGTTCATTGGCTCAATGAATATAGGAAAATTCTTATCTAAAAGTCCTTGGAATAAAGACTTTATTGAAAGAGCACTCCGTAATTTGGTTATAAACTAAAAAAGCCGGTTTCAAATATGTAGGTGGCTTACGTACTAACAGAGTAATTTATCCTACTAATCATGAAAGGCTTGGCATTAAGCTTAACTCTTTCGGAAAAACACTAACTAAAGAGGATGTCGACCTAGTCAAAGTTGGCAACTCATAGTATTATGTATATTCCTATAAAGGAAAGCTAAATGATTTAAAAGAAGCTTTAATAGTTCTAAGTTGGCCTAAAGAAGCTCTTTTTAAAGATGGATGTTTAAGAGCTTTTATAAGCCCTAATTCCAATATGTCCTTATGGGAATTGCTAAACCACTACAAACATAGATGGCCTATCGAAATTTTCTTTAGAGAATCCAAGAAAAAAATAGGTTTAGATGATTATCAAATTCGCAGTGAAAAAAGTATAAAAAGATATCTGCTTATTATGATGATTACATATGTTTATTGTGGATTAGAAGTATCTGAAGATACTTTAAAATTTGGTAATGGATTAAAAACTGCTAGATCTCAACTAGAGGCTAAAAAAATAACTTTTATTTATGAAAAAACTCAAGCTAGAGATCTTATTTATGCCATTTTAGAGCTTTTCAATATTGCATAAGTATCTCTTTGGTTATTTTGCTGGAAATATTCGTTTGTATTTTCGCTCGTTTATAGGTTAATTTCTCCTTTATTTTAATAAAAAATTGCTACGCAGTTTTTGGGTAATACTATATTTTCTTATAGTAATTTAACAACTCTGGTATTGCAGTAATTTCAACGATAAAAATATTCTTAATCACCTCCAATGTTACATTTAATTCCATAATTTTCAACTATATTTTTAAATTTCTTCATTATCTCATCTGTTGGTGTCTCAACATTTTTTGGCATTCTATAACTTTTACCTAAACAAGTATATTTATTTAATCCAAATACATGATATGGTAATAGATGTATTTCATCTATATTTTTTAAATTTTTTACAAATTCAACTATATCTTTTATACTATTTTCATCACAATTAAAATCGGGAATAACAGGTATTCTTGCAATAACTTTTTCTGCCATTTTTACAATAGTCTTTGCATTGTTTAATATAATTTCATTACTAACTCCTGTAAATTTAATATGCTTAGAGGTATCAATGTGCTTGAAATCCATAAGCACAAGATCAGCGAATGGAATTACTTCCTCTAATATATTATTGTTTGCAAATCCAGTAGTCTCTAAAGCTGTATTCCATCCCATACTCTTACAAGCTTTTAATAATTCGGATGCAAATTTGGGTTGCATAAGAGCCTCTCCACCTGATAGTGTAACTCCACCTCCAGATTTTCTAAAATGTATAGAATCTTTTTTTATGAGTTTAATGACCTCTTCTACTGTCATATCCTCCCCCGACATAACGAGGGCTTCTGAATAGCATTCATCAACACACTCTCCACAATTTGTACATTTATTTCTATCTATCTTATACCCATTATCGAAATAAATAGCATCTCTTTTACACACTTTTATACAATTACCACATCCATTACAAACTTCACTATTAAACATAACTTGTTTGTATGCAGATTGTGATTCTGGATTGCAACACCAAGTACATGATAGTGGACATCCTTTTAAAAAAACTATTGTTCTCATTCCAGGTCCATCATTTACAGAAAATCTTTGTATATTGAAAACTACTCCTTTTTCTTTATAATTAATATCATTTTCAAACATTTTTATCTCCTATCCAAAAGTATTTAAAAATTAAGGCTTGATAATCTCAAGCCTTAATTTTTTTAGAAAGCTTGTTCTGTTCTTGCTATAATATCATCTTGTACACTTTTATCAAGACATATAAATTGAGCACTATATCCTGCAACACGAACTACTAAATCTCTATATTGTTCCGGATGTTTTTGTGCATCTATCAGAACAGCTTTATCTATTACATTAAATTGTACATGCATACCTTTCTCATCAAAATACCCTCTTATAAGTGATGCTAAATTTTTAAGTCCATTGTCATTTTTTAATGAAGACGGATTAAACTTTTGATTAAACAAGGTTCCACTTGCTGCAATAAAATGATCAAGTTTTGCTACGGAATTTGCTGCAGCCGTTGGACCATTTATATCCATCCCGCTGGTAGGAGACACTCCATCTGCTAGAGGTTGTTTAGCGTTTCTGCCATCTGGAGTCGCACCTACTTGACTTCCAAGGTGAACATTATTTGATACTGGATATAATCCTGGTAAAAACTTACCACCTCTTACGTTTGTATGTTTTTCAACTTCTTTACAATACATTAGTGCACCTTCACGAGTTAATTCATCAACTTCATCTATGTCATTTCCAAACTTAGGAGCTTTATGAATAAGAATGTTCTTAATTTCATTAAACTTATTTTTTTCAAGTTCATTACATTTTTCATCTTGTCCAAAATTTGTAATCAAAGCATCTTTTAAGTCATTTAAAGTAATCTTTTTATCCTCAAATACAAGTTTTTTTATTGCCATGAAAGAATCTCCTACATTGGCAACTCCAACTCCTAATGGTCCAGAATAACGATAATGTCCACCACCTTCTTGAATTGATTTACCTTTTTCAATACAATCATCCATTATGCAAGATACAAATGGAAGTGGTGCCCTTTCTCTATGTGCCATATCGACACAGTTATCTGCACACACCATTTGTGATACAAAATACTGCGTTTGCTCTTTATAAGCTTTTATAAATTCATCTAAATCCTTAAAAGAAGTAAATTCACCGGTTTTAGGGCCTATTTGTTTTTCATTAAATTTTCCATTGTTTATGGTCATTTCTAATACTTTTGTTAAATTGAAGAATGCAGCATCGTACCATCCATCTGTTTTTCCTCCACATTGAGGCTCTACACATCCTACAATTGAATAATTTCTAGCATCTTCTAATGTTACACCCCTATTTATAAGAGAAGGTATAATTACTTCATCATTATACAAAGCGGGGAATCCAAGTCCAAGTCTTACTAACTCACAACATCTAAGTAAAAACTCTTCTGGGGTTTTAGTCCATATTCTCGCTGAAAGTGAAGGTTGTGGCAATTTTAAACTTCCGGTAGCTTCAATACACATATATGAAAGTTCATTTGTAGCATCATGTCCATCTTCTGTCTGACCGCCAACAATAAGATTTTGAAACATTCCATAACCGCTAAATGCCTTAGTTACAACTTCATCACGTATTTTTGTTATATCATTAAATTTAACCCATAGACAATCTATAAGTTCTTGAGCTGTTGCCATATCCATATTTCCCGAGTCAATATCTTTTCTAAAATATTCATACGTATATTGATCAAAGCGTCCTGGAGACATAGCATGTCCATTGGATTCCAAACTCATTATCACTTGTATAAACCAGAATGATTGCACTGCTTCATAAAATGTATTGGAACCTTGTTCAAGGGCTTTGTCGCAAATCTCTGATATATTTATCAGTTCCTTTTTTCTACTTAAATCATTTTCATCTTCTGCCATCTTCAATGCCAATTTTGAATATCTTTTAGCATAATTTATAGCTGCTTGACAAGATATAATTATTGATCTCCAAAACTCTCTGTTTTTTACAAATTCCGGGTCAGATTGATTACTATTATTTATCTTATTCTGAACTTCTTCGATAATTCCTTTTAGTCCATATTTTATCACTTTCCCATAATCTACCACATAATGTCCAAGACCATTAAACAAATAATTTCCGCAAGTAAATACATTAGTACTCATTGCATCCTTTGTTTCTTGTGGCATATATGCTTGAGCTAATTCACTTACTGTTTTTCCTTCCCAATACTTAAATAATTCTACGAGTTCTGATTTAACATCTTCTGATATCTGATATGAATCAGATGTTCTTTTCCCTATTCTATCAAACTCTGATACCAGCCATTTATTAGAAAATTCCGGGAACACTTGAGCTGATCTTGGATTTTTAGATAATGTACCAACTATGAGTTCACCATCTCTAATTACTACTGGAATTTCATTTAAAATTTTTTCTAATGCCTTAGCTTTACGTATAATTATAGGCTGATCTTCTGTCTCTTTAAATGATTCAGTGATAAGTCTTGCTCTCTCCACTTCAACACATGGTTGTGCTGAAAGTATTTCTTCTTTTAATTTGCATACTCTTTCACTACTATTTTTAAAACCTTTTGATAAAAAATTTCTTTTTAAAATTTCCATTTATATCACCCTATCCTTTTTAGTTTTTTATACAATCAATAAAAAAGTTGACTGCACATATTCCTTAAGAATATATTACAACCAACTTCATATATTTATATAATATAAATTTATTTAATTACTATAAATATTTATCAACTTTAATAAGATAATGATGTTTTATTATAAATTTTTATTCTAAATATATAATAATTTTGGTTCATCTAGAAATTTTATAAAAAATGCATAGCATGTTGTGTGAAGTATAAAATCACCCGTAAATGATTTTAAATTAGAATATTTAAATTCATCATTTACGGGTGAACTATAATTTTCTTATATTCAAGTGGAGTCATACCTTCTTCTTTTTTAAAAACTGTACAAAAATAATTTGGTTCATTAAATCCTACTGTAAAAGCTAAATCATTTATTGTAATACTTTTTTCACTTAATATTTTTTTTGATTCCTCAATTCTTCTAAGTAATATATATTTATTGAAATTTATACCTAGTTTCTTTTTAAATATCTTGCTTAAGTAAGGTGCACTGAAGTTCATATAATCTGCAAGATTTTTTAACGTAAGATTTTCTCCAAAATGGTTCTCTACGTAATTTAGAGCCTTTTTTATATCATCTGTATAGCATAATTTTTCATCTAAAACAATGTTAAATAATTCTCTCAGAACGTTAAAAAGACAACATTCTAATTCGATAGTACTTGTAATACTATATATATTTAATATAGATTTATAATCTACATTTATTTTAAGGCTAAATTCTGGAATCTCAAATTGCTTCAGTAAAGTTTCTATTAAATTCCTCGTATAATTTCTTGCCTCTTCTAGACTTAAATTCTCAAAATATTTTATAATTTTTTCCATAGTATATGTTGATTTTTTATAGTTATGCTCATTTATATTTTGAAGAAGTATATTTTTACATGTATCAATGGAATATTTACTTTTATTCTCTATATATTTAGTTATTATTTCTATTATTTTTTCCGGCCTAACTGGTTTTAATAAATAATCATCTACTTTTATTCTAAGAGCTTTTTGAATGAGTTCAAATGTATCATAAGCACTTATAAGCACAATCTTTTTTTCTTCATTTTCTCTTTTTATTAACTCGGCAACTTCTAATCCGCTAATTACGGGCAATACAACATCCATTATAATCATGTCAGGCTCCAATTTTTTATTTATATTGAGAGCTTCTTCTCCAGTATAAGCTTCACCCACAACACAGGCACCTTTTATTTTTTTGTTTATTATTATATTTAGTGCCTCTAGTTCCAGAGGCTCATCATCTACAATCAGTATTCTATACATAATTTCTTTCCATTTCATTTTTTAAAAGAGGAAATTTTAATATTATTTTTGTGCCGATATTCAATGTGCTTTCTATTTTAACTTTATATTCACTGCCATAGTAGTATGCTAACTTTTCATTTGCGTTATATATACCTATACCTATGGATTCTTTTTTATATTGACCATTTAATATAAGACATAATTTATCATTTGGTATCCCAAGTCCGTTGTCCGAAATAGTTATTATAGCATCGTTATTTAAAATATGACCATCAATGCCTATGGTTCCACCTTCTTTTTTAAGGCTTATCCCATACATCACAGCATTCTCTACAAAACATTGAATTATCATAGAAGGGATTTTGATATGATTCATCTTCATATCAATATTGATATTATATTTAACTCGTTCTCCAAACCTTAAGCATTGAATTTCTAAATATTTAATAACATTTTTCATTTCATCTTCCAAATTGACTTTTTTACCTGTATTCCTTGAAGTATCTCTATATAATTCAGCTAGAGAATATAGCATTTGCTGAGTTCTATCTGCACCCTCAATTAGTGCTAAATTAGCTGCAGAATTCAGCACATTAAATAGAAAATGTGGATTCACCTCTGATTGCATAACTTTAAGTTTAGATGTTTTTAATTCTTCTTGTAGTTTTTCTTTTTGTAGTTTTTCTTCAATTATTTGTTGAATTAATTGGTTCACTGAATTATAAACTAAAGAAGCCATTGATATTATTTTATCATATTCAATATATTTTATATTAAAATATTCTTTTTTTAAATAACGATCTTTTTCAATTTCATCACTATAATCATTTAATCCTTTTAATGGTGGAAATTTATTTTCATTAGTTCTTATTTGCCCAAATAATACTGACCCTAAATATTCATCATTTGCAATAATGGGTATCGAAATATCTATCAATCCATAAGGACATATATAAATATAGGGTTCCTTTTTTAATGCAGATTCCAAACCTGCATGTGCATTTGAGGAACAACATATATTTCTTCCTTTTTCTGTACTTCTTACTTTTTTACAAAAACTCGAAAAATTTGAATAAGTTATAACAGGGTTACCCTTAAAATCTACTATATTATACGCAAGACCAACAATTTCAGTAAGCATTTCCTGTAAGTTTTTAAACAAGCTACTCTTTATTATATCTTTTAAACTTAAATTTTTACTATTGAACATATGAAACACTCCTTAAGACTCAGTAATGTAATTTATGATTCAATTATTTATAATAATGCTGATTTACTTATACATATCTATACTTGATACAATAATAACTCATTTTAAAAATATAATCAATTATTCAAATAATCTTAAATAACTCTCTAATTGTATTTCCATATTTATCTAATTTTTTTCATAGATTCTTTCATTATAGCGCATGAAATGTATTTTATATCGTTATCTTTCACATCCACTATCTCATTTATATTAGATATTTCCTCCAATAGAGATCCATCAACAGGCAAAAGAATTAGAAAATTCAAAAGCGGCTTTAGAACTAAAAAGGAAGGTACTGCATACGTTAATTCTTTAAGTGTAGATATTTCAAATGGCTTAAATATTATGGATAATAAAATAACATGGGATACTTATAGTCATGTATTACCTTCAATGAAAAAACATGCTGCCGATCTATTAAATAACGTATTTGATGACTTGTAATTTTTTTTGCACTAAAATGTCGATACTTTTAAATCAAAAAAGGCTTAACCCTTGCAGTTAAGCCTTTTCTCTTTATACATTGGTACTCCCAGCGGGAATCGAACCCACATCTATCCCTTAGGAGGGGATTGTTCTATCCATTTAACTATAGGAGCATATATTTCAGAATCAAACTAATATCATTAATTCTTACTTATAAAGTTTATTATAATTATTTAGTATTGTCAACTTTGTTATACAGATATATCTAGTATTTATTCATTGGACTGTCTCAAAAGTCTAATTGATAATGAAGAGCAAGAGAAAGTTTTACTAACCAAATATAAAATTTAGTTCCTTCAATTTTCTCTTTGATCTTATTCTCAATTGTGAATTGTGCATTGTTAATTAATTAAGTTGTTTTAACTTTAAATTTTCTATTAACCCTAACTCTAAATATATCTACAATGCTAGTTATTAACGGGCCTGATAATAATATTACAGCTAAGGATATTATCCAATGTTTTAGTTGTATTTCAGATAGACTAAATATCTCTCTTCCAATTGGAGTTAAAAATCCAAGTACTATAATCCCAAACATTGCTAAACACATTGTTGTTTTAAACTTAGTTAGTGGTCTTGCGACTCTAAATAATATTACCATGCTAATTCCTGCAAACATTAATACTGCTAAAGTTCTGCTATATATCATTGGTAACTTCATTTGAAGTGCTACTAAAAATGTGATAAGTGTAAATAAAGCGAGTAATATTCCATTTGGAATGCTAACTGTCAATATTCTAGTTAAGAATCCTTTTTTTACACCACCAGTGCTAGGTAATAATGCTAAGAAGAATGATGGAATTCCTATGGCACAGCTTCCTACTAGAGATAATTGTATTGGTATTATTGGATATTCTATAAATAATATTGAACATATAAATGCTAGAATTATAGAATATATAGTTTTGGATAAAAATAATTCTGAAACTCTCTCTAAATTATTAATTTGCTTTCTTCCCTCTTCAACAACCTTAGGAAGTGCAGTAAAATCTGATTTCATTAATACTAATTGCGCTACAGCTTTAGTTGCATCAGATCCATTTGCCATGGCTATTCCACAATCCGATGCTTTCAACGCAAGTACATCATTTACTCCATCACCTGTCATTGCAACAGTATGATCCATTTCTTGAAGTGCTAAAACAATTCTCTTCTTCTGATGTGGAGTTACTCTTCCAAAAACGGACGTTTCATTTATTAGCGCCTTTAATTTATTATCATCATCTGGCAATTCTCTTGCATCAACATAATTCTCCCAATTGTTTACCCCAGCACGTCTTGCAACTTCTGAAACTGTAACTGGACTGTCTCCAGATATTATTTTCACATCTACACCTTGATTATTAAAGTATCTCAATACATCTGGAGCTGCTTCTCTTATAATATCTTCAATTAATATTAAAGCAACACTTTCTATCTTACCCTCTAAGTTATTATTTAAGTTATTATGAAGCTTTGCTAATAACAATACTCTTTTTCCTTTTTTAGCTTCCTCTTTAACTAAATCTTCTATAAAATGATATTCTTTATTTAATATTATTTCTGGAGCTCCAAGAATCCATGTTCCAAGTTCCTCAAATGTTATCCCACTCCATTTTCTTTTAGATGAAAATGCAATCTTATCTATACATTTTATACTCTTATCATATTCTGCATATTTAGCCACTATAGCTCTTTGTGTTGGATTATTACTTGGAAGATTATGAATTAAAGCTGATAATATGTTATCTATTTCTTCTAAATCCATGCTTCCAATGTTTTTAACTTCTGATAATATTAGATCTCCTTGTGTTAAAGTTCCTGTTTTATCTAAGCAAAGTACATCTACTCTTGCTAAAACTTCTGTAGCACATAATTCTTGAACCAAAGTGTCATACTCAGATAATTTTATAATTGAAACTATAAATGTAGCACTCGTTAATAGCACTAAACCTTCTGGTATCATTCCAATAATCCCTGACATTGCTCCTATAGATGCATTTTGCCATGTATTCCCGGGAATTCTTAATTGCGTTATTATTAGTAAAACTGACAAGGGTGGCACAATCCATAGTATTACTTTAAAAATTTTATCTATAGATGTTTGTAACTCTGAATTTATTATTTTAAATTGCTTAGCCTCTTCAGCAAGAGTTGAAGCATAAGTTTCTTTTCCAACTTTTGTAACCAATGCATAGCCTTCTCCAGCAACAACAAAACTTCCAGACAATAGCTTTTCTTCTGGGTGCTTAGCAATGGCATCTGCTTCTCCAGTTAACATTGATTCATCTATTTCTAATCCGTTGCTATATAAAACTTCTCCATCTGCTAATACCTGCAATCCTGTTTCTAAATAAAGTACATCATCAAGTACAATTTCTTCTATGGGAATTTCTTGTATCTCTCCATCTCTAAAAACCTTTGCATGTGCCATACTTATAACAGATAACTTTTCTAATGTATACTTAGCTTTAACTTCTTGGACTACACCTATTAGTGTATTAACTATTATAACCCCAACAAATATAGCATTTTTGGGTGAACCTGCTAAAATAATTACTGTTGCAAGTGCACAATTTATAGCATTAAATTTTGTAAACAAATTTGCTCTTATTATTTGAGGTATAGTTCTTGATGGTGTTTTAGGAATATGATTAACTTTTCCCTCTTTAATTCTTTGTTTAACTTCTTTTGATGTTAATCCTATTATACTCTCATCTATGTCCAATATATTATTTAAACTCATCAAATTTCCCCTGTCTATGTAAATTATTTTGATATACTATATTCATAGAATTAATCATTATACTATATATTCTGTACAGTCAAAAATTCTATAAAAAAAGTTAACCCTTTTAGGTAAATTTATAGTATCATTTTAATTGCTGAAATTAAAGAGGAGATACAATCTACCAAAGGAATTAACTAAAATTAGTTTATCATAATATGGGTAGATTAACTATAAATTATGTGGAATTTAATAAATAAAATTTTAACCAACTTGGACAAAAATTATACCAAGAGTTGTGTTTTTCACTTGTCAGCTACAACAGTATAAATCCTATATTGATTAGCACAGATCTTAATCTAAATCCAGGAACAATAATAAGACTGTATAGCTATCGTTTTAAAATCGAGTGTACATTTCGTGAATTAAAACAAGTAATCGGTGCTTTTAGTTATCAGTTTCAGAAGCAACTGTAGCATACTACTTTCAAAAAACATTATCCGTATTATGATTAAAAATGCGGAGTTAAGCATAACTAAAATAATTAAAAATAAGCAGGTGGACCCTTCGTTTTATGAGGATCTACAGGTTTTTTAATGATAAATAATTTTTGACTGTCCAGTATATATTATACATTTATTAATATTATTTTTCCCTATATATATACTTAATTTTAAATTAATTTTATATAAACTTAATATTTTAATAACATATTAAATCTTTTAATACACCATTTTTTGTAATATACTAGTTAGTATAAGAATTAATATATTAAGGATGTGTAGTAGCTGATGATACGAACTATATTTTTTTATTTCTCTATTATGATAAGTTTTATTGTTATTTCTTTTTTTAGAATTAATGTAAAAATTTTAACTATTAAAGGTGCCATAAAAAGAAGAGATAAATATATTCATAAAGTGGTTTCTATATGGTCTAAATTCATAATAACTATATCTGGAGCAAAAGTTAATGTTATCGGTATGGAAAATATTCCTAAAAACCAAACTATACTTTTTATCTCAAATCATCAAAGTTATTTTGATATACCACTATTAATAAGTTCTATTAATATGCCTAAGGGATTTATTGCAAAAAAAGAACTTGAAAGATGGCCTTTTATTAGCACTTGGATGAAATATATAAATTGCATTTTTATGGATAGACATAATTTAAGAAAATCTGCTGAATCAATAGTTGAAGGCATTAACTTATTGAAATCTGGTCATTCAATGGTAATTTTTCCTGAGGGAACCAGAAGTAAAGGAAAACCAGTTAATGAATTTAAGGGTGGTAGTTTTAAACTTGCCACGAAATCAAAATGTCTAATAGTTCCACTAACTATAAATGGGACATATAAGCTATTAGAAGCAAACAATAGAATGATTAAGGGTGCAGACATAGAGCTAGTAATACATCCTCCAATTGATATCAATAAATTAAACAAAGAAGAATTAGAAAAATTACCTGAAACTGTTCATTCTATTATAAGTAGCAAATATAAAAATTATTAATATAGAACAAAACTGACTATGCTACAAAATAACTTATATTATTCTACAAATTATTTATGAATAACTTCCAAACAAAAAGTTAAATATAATAAAAGATAGCTTTAGATATCTATATTTAGTTATTCAGTCATCATCCCTACTTATAAAAAATACTTTTGACATTTGTCGATTATTTGTGTTATAATAAACTCATTTGACTTATATATAAAACTTTAGTATTAATTATTAGAGTGAAAACTACCCAATTTTAAAATAAAGAAACGAGGATATTTAATGAATGATAATCAATTTGCTACATTAGGTCTTAAGGAGAGTATTGTAAAATCAATATCAGACCTTGGTTTTACGAAACCATCTCAAATACAAGAACAAAGTATTCCGGTAGCACTTAGTGGTGCAGACTTAATAGGTCAGGCACAAACTGGTACTGGAAAAACTGCTGCGTATACTTTACCAATTATCACTAGAATGAGCGATAAACCAGGAATAAAAGCTCTTATTCTAGCTCCAACAAGAGAGCTTGCAGTTCAAGTTAATGATGAAATTCAAAGACTTTCAAAATATGAACAACTTGAAACATTATCTGTTTATGGTGGAGATTCAATCGATAGACAAATGAGAGCTCTTAGAAAAGGTAATATAGATATTGTTGTTGGAACACCTGGAAGAATGTTGGATCTTATAAAAAGAAAATGCCTTCATTTAGAAAATGTAGAGTTTTTAGTATTAGATGAAGCTGACGAAATGCTTAATATGGGATTTATTGATGATATTGAAGAAATTCTTAGCCATACTCCAGCTGAAAGACAAACTTTATTATTTTCTGCAACAATGCCTGCTCCAATAGCAAAGCTTGCTAAGAAATATATGAAACCAGATGCTAAACTTATTAGTGTTAAGAAAAGTACACTAACTGTATCTAAGATTAAACAAAACTATTTCATGATTAATAATAAGCATAGATTAGAAGCTCTTTGTAGATTATTAGATCTAGATAAACCAACTTCAGCTATAATCTTTTGCAGAACTAAAATAGGTGTTGATGAGCTTGTACAAGAATTGCAATCAAAAGGCTACATGGTTGAAGGAATGCATGGAGATATGACTCAAACTCATAGACTAGCTACTTTAAATAAGTTTAAAAAAGGTACTTTGAGTTTATTAATTGCTACCGATGTTGCAGCTAGAGGTATCGATATTGAAGGTGTAACTCATGTATTTAATTATGATTTACCTCAAGATGTTGAGTCTTATGTTCATAGAATTGGTAGAACTGGTAGAGCAGATAGAAGTGGTACTGCTTATTCATTAGTAACTCCAAAAGATTTATCAATGCTTAAACAAATACAAAATGTTACTAAAAGTTCAATAACACAAAGACCAGTTCCAACTGCTGAAGAAATCAATAATAAGAAATTTAAGGATATGATCTCAGAAGTTGAAGAAGCTATTAAAGCTGGAGAACTTACTAAATTTATTCCAAGTGCAATAGAATTAACTGAAGCTAATGATCCAATATCAATTATTGCAGCTTTGATGAAAATCAAGTTTGAAAATGAAAGTGTTTTTGATTATAGCTCAAATAATTTAGATGCACCTAAAAAAGATGATGTTCGTTTATTCTTCTCTGTCGGCAAAAGAGATGGTTTAACTCCAAAAGTATTAATTAACTACATAAAAGATATGACACGCGTTAATTCTTCAGTAATTGGTCAAATAGACCTTATGGAAAACTTCTCATTTGTAACAGTTAGTGAAACTGTATCAGCTAAAATTTTAGATAAATGCCCAGGTGGAAAAATTAATACAAAGCGAGTTAACGTTGAAGTTGCCAATAAGCGTAAGAGATAATAAAATTTTATTAACTTAATACTCTTACTTAAGGGAAGATTTATTCTTAGGTGTATACCTAGAGCTTATCCTCCCTTTTTTATTTTCTAATTTTCTTATAGATATATGTTGCAATAATGATTTTACAATTAAAAATCTTAATAGTAAGTCACTAAAAAGTACTTGAATGTAGAAACTTATTTGCAACATTTAGATACAAATATTATAAATTATCCTTATAAATCCAATATTATCCACAGTGTACTTTATACTTATTCACATATTCTATTAGTTATCTTCATAAGAATCCACATCTACTATACTTGATACACTTTCTAGCGCATATTTTTTTTGCATTCTCATGCTGAGAATTCCATTATCAATACTTTTAAGTATTTGACTTGTATCTATTTCTTCAATGTTTTCAAATTTCTTATTATATGCTTTCTTGACAAGTATATTTCTTCCAATTTCCTTAAAACTACTTTTTTCTATTTCTAATCTATTTAAATTTATTTCTATTATTCCAGGATCATATCTTATACTCAATTCTCGAAGATCAATACCTTTTAAATCTATAGCTAGCAAGTACATATCTTCATATTGCTTAAGTTCAATAAAATTATTTTTATTTACCTCTTCTGTTCTTTCATAATTTCCATTAGAAAAAGTAGTTCTATAACTTTCTGTAAATCCACTTATATCAATATTATCTAAAAAAGAATGCATCACACTATTTATTTTTTCTATATTACTTAAGTTGAAAATATCCCCAAATTTAAAAGAAAAAATCTTAATCATACTATCCTCCCAATATATTTCTTAACACTATATAATATTTATCAAGTGGCAATTTGTTTAAAATATTTATTTTATTACTCTTCTTTTATTAATTTAGAATTAATACATTATATTTACATATTAATCCGACCTAATTTGCTACATTATGTGTGAATATTCTAAATACATTAATAAATGTAAAATGTTATTTATCTTTACTAAAATTTCTTATCTTTTCTTTAAATTTATTTACTTCAATTATTGTATTCTTAATTTCATTACAATCTAAATTTCCTCTACCTAATCTATCAGAAAGTGAAACTAAAACTATTTCATTAGTATTCACATCTTCTAACATATTACTTATATTTTGAAACTTTAAATTCTTAGTAACAAACAAACTCTGCATATGCCATCTTACAAGAACTGTTACTTCAGTTATAAAACTTTCTTGTTCATTAAAATAAGTCAAAAACTCCCTAGTCATATTTGCTCCTACAATATCATGATCGTAAGAAGTTAATCTTCCCTTTCTAACCTTAGTAGTTGATTTTTTACCTATGTCATGTAATAAAAGTGCCCACATAAAGACTCTTTTATCCTTGCTTTTTTCTCTATGCTTTGCACCTTCATCAACAACCATCATTGTATGTATAAATACATTTCCTTCGGGATGAAATTTAGGACTTTGGTCAACCTCTTGTAAATCCTTAATCATTGAAAATGGATATTTATCAAACATATGAGCTTTTAATGCTTTTTCTAAATAACTAGATGGTTTATCATCATTAAGTAGATGCTCTTCTATATTAAAAAAAATCTCTTTATCAGTCATAATATACTCCCCTTAAATTTTCTTGCAATTAGCAGTATAAATTTATCTTATATTAACATCTTCAGATTTGAATCTATTCTAATTATTAGTATATCAAATATTTGAATTTTTAAGCAAAAAAACTCAAATTCTTAAGACAACTTTAAAACATTAAATAGAAAACAGTAGATAATTCTGCATAACAGAAATTTATCTACTGTTTTCTATTTATAAAGTATATTAATGAATTTAAATATAATTTTTTTTGTATCCGATATCTTTATATTGTTATACTGTATATTTATTTTATAATGCAGAACTTCCTCTGTCACCAGTTCTAATTCTTATACAGTCTTCAATGTCAATAACAAATATCTTTCCATCACCGACTTCCCCAGTTCTAGCAATTGAAGTTATTAATTCAATAACTTCTTCTACTTTGCCATCTTCAACAACTATTTTAACTTCTATCTTAGGTAGTACATTCGTTGTTATTTCAGTACCTCTATGATATTCCTTCCAGCCACGTTGTTGTCCACAACCCATAACTTGACTTATAGTTACTCCATTTATATTATTATTTTTTAATGCATCTTTAATATCTTCAAGCTTTGAAGGTCTAATAATTGCTTCTACTCTTTTCATAATATATTCCTCCCTAATCATACATCTGCAATAAGCATATATGATATAAAATATTATTTATTCTATAACTATTTATTCTAACCTAGTTTATTACACTATAATTGTACCAAAAATCTTAGTATAAATCTATTACTATATATATTAATCTAAACCGTTAAATGCAGGATAAGCTGTTTCACCATGTTCAGCTACATCAAGTCCATCAGCCTCTTCTGAACTTCCAACTCTAATATCCATAAACAATTTCATAACTTTTATAATTAAGAAGGTCATAACACCTGCAAATATTATTGTTATTGCAATACTCATTATTTGTGCAATGAAAAGTTTAGTATCTCCATAGAAAAGACCATTCCATTGTGCTACAGGATTAATTGCAGTTTGACCAAAAAGTCCAGTTGCGATACCTCCCCAAACTCCGCCGATTCCATGGCATCCAAAAGCGTCAAGTGCATCATCATATCCAAACTTAGCTTTTACCTTTTCCATAAAGAAGAAACAAATTGGAGATACTACTATACCTATTACAATTGATGCCAAAAGTGGAACAAAACCTGCTCCTGGTGTAATTGCAACTAACCCTACTACTGCTCCTGTTGCTGCTCCAAGTAATGTTGGTTTACCATGTTTTACTTTTTCAATTAACATCCATGAAAGCATTGCAGCAGCTGCTGCAGTATTTGTTGTCATGAATGCATGTACTGCAAGTGGACCAGCTCCTAATGCACTACCTGCATTAAATCCAAACCATCCAAACCAAAGTAATGCTGCTCCAAGAACTACAAATGGAATATTATGAGGTCTATATGATATCATTCCATGTCCACGTCTCTTACCTAACATAATACAAGCTACAAGACCTGAAATACCTGAACTTATATGAACTACATTTCCTCCGGCAAAATCAACAGCTCCTAAAGAACTGATTAATCCACCAGCCCCCCATACCATATGAGCCATTGGATAATATACTAAAAGTGACCATACTCCTACAAATATGAATAATGCTGAAAACTTCATTCTTCCTACTAAAGATCCAGTTATAAGTGCTGGAGTAATTATTGCAAACATCATTTGAAATGCTGCAAAAAGCTCTTGAGGTATAGTAGGTGCATATGCTGAAGGATCTGCTCCTACCCCATTAAAACCTAAGAAATTAAGCCCACCTATTATCCCATGAAAATCATTACCAAAAGACAATGAATAACCTATTAAAACCCACATTACTGATGCTAATCCACAAATAAAGAATGAAGACATCAATGTATTTAAAACATTTTTTCTACGAACCATTCCACCATAAAAGAATGCAAGTCCTGGTGTCATTAAAAGTACCATTGCTGAACAAATCAATATAAAACTGCTATCGCCTAAATTAATTTCCATAAAAATATCCCCCTTTAAAATAATAAATTTAACTGTAAAATTTAAAATACATTTAACTATTTAATTCTCTTAATAATTTTTTAAATAAATATTAATTTAAAAGTAACTGCGCCCCATTACTTTCAAATATTAGTTTTGTAAAGCCTTTTTACTTCACCTATTACATTATCGTAATTTTTTACATAAAAACGGTGCTTGGGAAATATACCTTTTCAAGTACATTTCACAAACACCGTCGTTTATATTTCATAGTATATTATTTAAGCGTAAATTTGTCAACATACTTTTTGAATTTTATTTAGAATGTTATTTTTTCATGATGTTATATAAATAAAGTTCATATTTGTTTAATGGTAATTTTAATTACCTAGTTTTGCTATCTATATTTTTAAGAGAATTCCAAAGAATTTTCCCCTTATTAAGATATTTTAATTATTAGGTGTCATAGTATATAAATTATCCATTATTCATGAAAAATAAACCACCAATTTTAGTAAATTAATTTATTGTAAATAAATTTACATTATATTCAGTACCTCTGTAAATTGTTTTATATCCTTTTTGATTACCATAACCCATAATATTTGAAATCATGACACCATTAGCATTGCATTCTGTATGTTTTTATAATTTGTTTTTTCGAATTCTTCATCATTTTAATATATTTATATTATTAATTATTATATGTTTTATGTTTGCATATTTATTTGGCATATTCTCTTCTCCATCAATTAGTTGAATTAAATTTATTAAATCGCGAAGCTTGCTTATTTTATACCAATCCTTATTCAACTTATAGTATGAATTTTTATTATACTCATCCTCAAATACATTTAACAAATTGATGTTAAAATACTCTTCATATCTAAAAAATTGTCCTATATCTGATAGCGGATGTCCCGCCATTGCAAATTCCCAATCTAAAATTCCAGATAACTTTCCATTTTTTATCAATATATTTGTCCCTTGAAAATCACCATGAACTAAACTAATTTCCTCATCTAATTTTTCTAATATTTTTTCATTTTTTTTAACTATATTATTAATTTTATTTATAATATTCTTTCCTAGCCGTTGCTTTGCTCTTTCCCCCATAAATTTTTGATACCATATTTTAAGCAGGGGTAAACTTTCTTTTACATTCAAATGTTCATCTAGAAATCCTACCTTATCAAATTTATGCTTATGTATCATAGTTAAAGTTTTTGCAACTTCTCTAACAAACCTTTCTTCTACTATATAACCACCTTTTATAGCTTGTCCAAGCGTCATGCCTTCTATATACTCATAAATTGCATATTCCTTATTTTGAATAATATCACTTCTGCTAAATCTATATATTTTAGAAACAGGTATAGATTTATTCTCATTAAGTTTAGTTAATAATTTAATTTCTTTCTTATAACTTTGATCTGTTGAAATGAATATTTTTAAGATATATTTATTGGGAAATTCACTTGTTTGAATGATATAATTTGTTGTCCTACACCCTTCATTTATTGGTATTATATTAATAATATTCTTTTCTTCTAATATACCTTCAAATAACTTGCTAACTCTACTTTTATCAATTTCTAAAAACGGAAACGTTCTTTCCCAATCATATTCCATTAACTATACCTCGCTACTCTATATAGTTTTATATAATATATAGCCGTTCTAGTACTCCCCTCTCTTTATATGGGTGTTAAGAACAACACAATCTTAGGTAAGTTCGACTAAATTCAGCTAGAGTATAAAACTCCACCTGAAAAGCTTCACTTTATAATTAGATTCTTCTTATTAAATTTAATTATAATATATTGTTGCTATATATGTTATGAAAATTTTATCAATGTGTTTCATTATGTTGTTATAGCAACAAATTAAATGACTCGAGCTTGTTAATTTTATTGGTTCAAATTCATGTCGTAAAATAAAATTAAAAAAGATGTTCTAAATACGTATTTCCTTTAGAACATCTTTCCATTAAGAATATAATATGACCTATCTTACTTCAAATGACTCACAATCTGTACACTCCGTCTTTGTTGGGTTTTTTTCATGTGTACCTACTTTGATTTCTTGTAATGTACAATATCCCTTTGATTGCGCATGATATTGACATTGTTCAACTGAACATTTTATAGATAAATTTGCATCCATTTTTATCACTCCTTATCACTTTTTCAAGAATAGTATTCGTAAAATCCACTTAAATATACTATGATTCAGTAATTCATTTATGGGTTTATATACCATTTATGTAATACATCCTTATTATTTCCAAGGGAATAATAGTTAAGTTGTGATAATCTATATTTCTAACTTATTATAATTATATTATAACCTGTTGAAAAACAAGATTAATAATTTCATACCACATATCCTCATTAATCTTATTTAAATTATTTCCATTAAACTAAAAAATGAAAAATATCTTAGAATTTAAGATATCTCTAGACATTTTATATACTCATAAGCTATTTCTATTGCTTCCGTCTTAGTTTCACATATATGACTTTCTCCAATTTCAACTACAAATCCCATTTTATTTAATACTTTCATTGGTTGATCTTGTATATGAGCTAAGCAAAGTTTTATGTTTAAATTATTACAATGCTTAAGCAATCTAGTTAATGCATCTATTGCAGAAGCATCTATTGCACGGGTATGCTTCATATCTAAAATAACAACCTCAACAGAAGATTCAAGTTCTTTCATTTTTGCAATAAACTCTTGTACTACCCCAAAAAACAGTGGTCCATTTACTTGATATACATGTATTTTTCCTGCTGCTTTTTCTAATGCAGTAGATATATCCCCATAAAAAACTTCCTCATCTACTAAATTTCTAATTTGAGTAGTTTCTGATATTCTCTTCATGAATAAGAACATTGCCATAATCATTCCAATACTTATTGCAACAACTAAATCAAATACAACTGTACATCCAAACGTAATTAATAATACAATAACATCACTCTTCGGAGCTTTTAATAATGCCTTAAAAGCTCTCCATTCACTCATGTTATATGATACAACTATTAAGATTGCAGCAAGTACAGTCATTGGTATCATCTTTGCAAGAGGCATTAAAACTAACATAGTAGCCAGTAATGTTATAGCATGGACCATTCCTGATATCGGACTTCTTCCACTTGATTTTACATTAGCAGCAGTTCTTGCTATAGCACCTGTAGCTGGTATTCCACCAAATAGTCCTGATGTAATATTAGCTAATCCTTGAGCAACAAGCTCCATATTAGAATCATGTGTATCTTCAATCATTCCATCTGCTACCACTGCTGATAATAATGATTCGAGAGCTGCTAAAATAGCAATTGTCATAGCTGGTCCAAATAATTTGTTTATTATAGTTATGCTAATTACTGGAAATCCAGGAATTGGTATTGCTGATGAAATTTCTTGAAATCTACTTCCTATTGTTTCTACTGGTAGATTTAATAATTTTACAGCAATAGTTACAATGACCAATGCAATCATTGAACCCGGTATCGTCTTATTAATCTTAGGCCAAAGCACTATTATAATAACAGAGCTTATACCTATTATTAAAGACCATATACTTAATGACCCTATATTTGCAAAATAACTTTGCCACTTTTCAAAAAATTCTGCTGGAACATTGTTAATTTGTAATCCTAAAAAATCCTTAAGTTGTGATGACATTAATGTTACTGCTATACCCGCCGTAAATCCTATAGTTATTGTTTGCGGTATATACTTAATGAATGAACCAAATCTTAATAATCCCATTATGACTAATATAACTCCAGCCATTATTGTAGCAATAATAAGTCCATTTAAGCCATATTGCTGAATAATTGAATAAATTATAATAACAAAAGCCGCTGTAGGACCACCTATTTGAACTTTACTACCACCCAAAAATGAGATTATAAAACCTGCAAGGATTGCTGTTATAAGTCCTTTTTCTGGTGACACCCCTGATGATATGCCAAGTGCTATTGACAATGGCAATGCTATTACAGCAACAATAATTCCAGATATGATATCTTTCATAACTTGCTCTTTTGTAAATTCCTTGTTCTTAATCATATAAAAGAACTTAGGCATCATTTTTAATCACTTCCTTATTTAATTGTTCAGTTTTTATATTACTCCTAATCACTGTACTAGTCAAAGTAAAATATTCATTTTTTTACATTAAAATTATTCTTCTGACAATTAAATTTATGATTAACTCGTATATTCAATAAACAATTAAAAAACATATCGTATACATTTAAGTTTCTACGAAAACATTAAGTGAATTTTTTATAATTTAATAATACTATCTAATTTATTTTCTAATTCTGCTGTAATATTAACTAATGGCAATCTAACTTCATCTGAATCTATTACTCCTAATTTATTGAGGCAATATTTCAATGGTGTAGGATTAGGCTCTGAAAATAAAAATGGTATCATATTATATAAAACTTGCCATTTTTTCAATGCAGCCTGGTGATTGTTAGCTTTAATTAAATTATAGATTTCAATAAATTCTTTAGTTCTTAAATGAGCAGATCCCATTATCCCACCGTGTCCACCAAGTATAAGTGTTGTATAAAAATAAGCATCTTCTCCTGTTAAAATTGAAAAGTCCTTTGGTGGATTAAGCAATAAATCTGTTGTTTGCTTCATATCGCCCGAACAATCTTTTACCCCTATAATATTTCTCAATTCTGACAGCTTATGCATAGTCTCATTTTCAACATTAGTTCCAGTTCTATATGGGATATTATAAATTATAATATCTAAATCAGTTGCTTCAGATATACACTTGAAATGTTCATAAAGTCCTCTTTGATTTGGTCTTGAATAATATGGTGCTACAGATAATATTCCATCAACTTCATATCTTTCTACTACTTTTAGTTTGTTAATTACTTCACTAGTATGGTTTCCACCTAACCCTACATATAATGATACTCTATTATTATTGTATTCAATCGTTTTGGCCAAAATTTCTTCATATTCATTAGTTAAAATAGTAGGTGATTCTCCAGTTGTTGCTAGTGGTACTATTCCACTTACTCCTTGTTCTATATAATGATTTACCATTTTCTTATAAGATTTGAAATCTACCTTTCCATCTTTAAATGGCGTTATTAATGGTACTAATACTCCTTGAATTTTCATCAATTATTACAACTCCTCAAATTTATTTTGTACCCTCAAGGGGTACTTAGTAAAATAAGAAAACCCGTTAGTATATATACTAACGGGTAGAGTTAATCGCATAAAGCTTTATATAAAACTAAAAATAATACTATTTATACTATTATTTTAAATTTTATCAAATCCTTGTAGCTCTCCACTTTCGTGACAGTTATGCATATATTCTACGCATACCCAGAAATAAATTTTTGCACAATTTAAATCTTCGGCCATAATACCTTTCCTTATTAATCAACGTCTGCAAACTCATAATAAGTAATATTTATTAATAGCGCCTCTACCATAGGTTCCCATATTAAATTACTTAAAATTATATCACTTCATTAAATACCTGTAAATAATTTTTTAACCAAATTATGATACTTAATGCAAATATCCAAATAATTTATAAACATATAAACTGAAAAAGGATAGTTATAAATAACTATCCCTTAATCTTACCTCGCAACGTCCTACTCTGCCACACAGTCACCCGTGCAGTACCATCGGCGCTATAGACCTTAACTGTCCTGTTCGGAATGGGAAGGAGTGTTACCTCTATGCCATCGTCACGAGATGCTAGTTTATTCTAAATCTT
>NZ_JAJFUC010000078.1 GCF_021372645.1 Clostridium sp.
ACTGATGGATTTGAAAGAATTGAAAGTCTTGGACCATATCTTAATTTCTTTGTGGACAAAGGAGTATTTGCAGAAAATACAATTAAGAAGATTTTAGAAGAGGGAGATAACTATGGAGCATCAAATATAGGGGAAGGAAAAACTGTATGTGTGGAATACTCTTCACCCAATATAGCAAAACCTTTCCATGTTGGACATTTATTTACTACAGCTATAGGAAATGCTTTATATAAGATGTTCAAAAAAGAAGGATATAAAACTGTAGGCTTAAATCATTTAGGAGATTGGGGAACTCAATTTGGTAAGCTTATATCAGCTTATGATAGATGGGTAGATGAAGAAGCTTTAGAAAAAGCACCTATTGATGAATTACTTAGAATATATGTTAAATTTCATGAAGAAGCAGAAAAAGATCCTACTCTAGAAGATGAAGCAAGAGCAAACTTTAAAGCACTAGAAACTGGTGATGAAAAAGCTACAGCTCTTTGGACTAGATTTAGAAATTTAAGTTTAAAGGAATTTGAAAGAGTTTATAATATTTTAGGTGTTAAATTTGATTCATTAGCTGGAGAAGCATTTTATAATGATAAAATGGATGTAATTGTTAATGAATTAAAGGAAAAAAAATTACTTGTTGAAAGTAATGGTGCACAAGTTGTAATGCTTGAAGATTATAATATGCCACCGTGTATAGTACTTAAAGGTGATGGTGCATCAATATATGCAACAAGAGATTTAGCTGCTGCTATGTATAGAAAGAAAACTTATGATTTCCATAAATGTGTTTATGTAGTTGGAAGTCCACAAGCTTTACATTTTAAACAAGTATTTAAGGTATTAGAACTTGCAGGTCATGCTTGGTCAAAAGACTGTGTACATGTAGGTTTTGGATTAGTTAAGTTTGCAGATAGAAAGCTTTCAACTAGAAATGGTTCAATTGTTTTACTTGATGATTTACTTCATGAAGCAGTTGAAAAGACAATGGAAGTTATAAATGAAAAGAACCCAGAGCTTGAAAATAAAGAAGAAGTTGCAAAGAAAATTGGTGTAGGCGCAGTAATTTTCACTTATCTTAAAAATTCAAGAGAAAAAGATATTGTTTTTGATTGGAAAGAAATATTATCATTTGATGGCGAAACGGGTCCATACGTACAGTATTCATATGCTAGAGGAAATAGTATATTAAATAAAGGTAATGAATGTATAGGAGCTGTTGATTATAGTAAATTATCTTCAAAAGAAGAATTTGAATTAGTTAAGAGTATAGCTAACTTTAATAGTGCAATAACTGTATCATTAGATAAATTAGAACCATCTATATTAACTAGATATGTAATTGAAGTAGCAAAAGGATTTAATAAATTCTATAATGCACATTCAGTATTAAATTTAGAAGATGAAGATTTAAAAGCTACTAGATTAAACTTAGTTAAAGCAAGTCTACAAGTGTTAAAAAATGGTTTAGAACTTCTTGGAATAGATGTAGTAGAGAAAATGTAGAAGTTAAATTATAATAGTATAAATAGAGGTTAGGGTCTTTAAATTTGACTTAACCTCTATTTTTTAGTTTTATTATGGGATAAATGCATAAAATTTCACAATATAGTAATATAGAATATTAAAAAAATAAATATATGATATAATTAGGGCATCATTAAAAGTTTTAATAGAAGGGATTTGAAATAGATTGTTTATAAATAACAACATTAAGTATAGAGATATATTAATATTTGCCCTAATAGGGGTAATTGGCTATAAACTTATAGATAATTATGATTACTTCTTTAATATAGGTAAGAGGATTTTATCTATTATGACTCCGTTTATATATGCTATGATTTGTGCTTATGTATTAAATCCAGTAGTAAGATTTTTTGAGAAAGAAATAAAAATTAAAAGAGCAATAGCAATAGCAATTACTTATTTTATAATTATAGCGTTAGTTTTTATAGTTCTATTTTTCACTATACCAAGCATAATAGATAGTATACTAAACATAACTAAAGAAATGCCAGCTTATGTAGAAGTCGTACAAAAATGGATTAATACTATACTTCAAAATGAAAGAATAAAAGGATTAATTATACAAGCAGGACTTTTGAATAAATTTGAAGAAATGTCTAAACAAATAGGGAGTGTAGCAATAGGATTATTGCAGGATTTGGCTATGTACTTATTATCATTTACATCAAATTTACTAAATGTGATTTTAGGATTCTTAGTTTCAGTTTATGTTTTAGCAGACAAAGAAAAAATTGTAAAAGGAGTTAGAACTATTACATATATGATTCTCAAGGAAGAAAAAGGAACAAAATTAATAACTTTTATTAGAACGTATAACAAAATGATAGGAGTTTATATTGGAATAAAAGCAATTGATTCTGCAATAATAGGAAGTATAGCCCTTATCGGCTTACTAATTGTTGGAGAACCTTATGCACCATTGATTGCATTGATTACGGGTGTGACTAATATGATTCCTTATTTTGGACCACTTATTGGTGAACTTATTGGTGTTATAGTTGCAATTTTTGTTTCACCAATTAAGGCTTTAATAGTATTTATACTTTTGCTTTGTATTCACATATTTGATGCATGGTATCTTGATCCTAAGCTTATAGGAAAAAAGGTTGGTGTTAGCCCCTTTGGGATTGTTTTAGGAGTAGCTATTGGAGGTGGATTTTGGGGCCCCATTGGAATGTTATTAGGATCACCTACAATGGCAACTATAAAAATATATTATGAAACGTTTTTATTAAGATTTAAGGAAAGCAATCCTAAACTAGTTAAAAAAGAAAATCTTGATGATTTTAAAGAGTAAAGTATAAAAGGAGTTAAATTTTAGGCATGAAATGTAGAGGTAAAATTGTTTTTGCATGAACAAGAGACAATAGTGAATTACCTAAAAGTGTGGTTAACAAAATTAAAAGGAGATTTAACATTTAACAATACGGAGGAAAAATGAGAAGAAACGAAATTGATTGGATTAGAAATATTGGTGTATTATTATTATTTATGTTTCACACAGCATCTATTTTTACATATTATGAACCATGGTATATTTGGTCTGAGAGTAAAAGTTGGTTAGCTACAATAATATTTATATTATGTATTCCTTGGCATATGCCTGTACTGTTTTTTTTGGCTGGAGCATCCACAAGATTCTCCTTAAGCAGTAGAAGTGGAAAAAAGTATATAGGAGAAAGAGTTAAAAGACTTCTAATTCCATTTGTACTTGGAATGTTAATTTTAGTTCCGCCTCAAGGGTATTTTGCACGTGTAAGCAGAGGAAAACCAGTAGGTAACTATTTTCAACAGTGGAAGTATTTTTGGACTACTATTTCAGACATACCTTATGATGGAGGACTAGGGCCTGCTCACTTATGGTTTATCTTGTATCTATTTATTATTTCAATAGTTGGATTATTTATTATTAGGAGTTTTAGAAGAGACGGAATGGAAAAGTTTTTATTAAAGCTTAAAGAAAAGCTAACTAATAAATATTCTTTAGTTTACACTATATTGATATTTATCATTGCAGATATGATTCCGCTTGCAATTGCACAAAAGAATATATTAATATTTTTAATAGTGTTTTTAATGGGATACGTTGTTTACGATGATAATGATTATTTAGAATATATTGATAGGAATAAAAGAAAAGGTTTAATTATAGCATTATTATTTTGTGCATTTTATATGGGGGTAATTTTACGTTATTACAACTTGGATAATAAGGGTAATATTGCTTTGAAAGTATTATTATCTATAATGAGAAATGGTATTATGATAACAACTATTGTGGCTATTATTGGATATGGACGGAAATATTTAACTATAGGAGGAAGGATACTTGTTTATTTAAATAAGGCTTGCTTTCCAATATACATATTACATCAGACAGTCATTGTTATAATTGCATACTATTTACTTAACTTTGCATTACCTATATACGTATCAATTATACTAATTATAGGAAGTTCAATTTTTATAACCTTTGGAATTTATGAGATATTGAAGAGGATAAAAATAATGAGGTTTTTAATTGGGATCAAATAAAACGCTAAAAATAAATTTAATATATATATTGTAAACTGTACATTTCCACAAAAGAGCTACCTGTGGCTAGTGGACGTCCTAATTATGAAGATTTAAGCAGGGCAGAGATATTTGGTGTAGAAATAGTAGAAAAGCTAGAAAAATTATTAGTAGTTAATGTGTTAAAATTTAAAAGTAGAGTAAAAAGAGAAGTAAAAATATATTTATAATAAGCACATGAAATATAATTACAAGTCAGTGATGTAATGTATATTATTAATGTGTCTAAAACTGAAATGAAAGAAATACATGAGGTGAATTTTCATGGGAGAATTTTTTGATTTAATAAATAAACGTCAGAGTTGCAGAAAGTATTTAGATAAACCTGTTGAAAAGGAAAAATTAATTAAGTGTATTGAAGCAGCAAGGGTAGCGCCATCTGCATGCAACAGTCAACCATGGCATTTTGTTATTGTGAATAATAAAGAATTATCATGCAAAGTTGCAATGTGCCTGCAAGATAAGGTTATGAATAAATTTACTAGTGAATGTCAATCATTTATAATTGTTGTTGAGGAAAGTGGTAATTTGATCTCACGTGCTGGAGCTTTAATTAAACAACAGGATTATAGGTCTGTTGACCTTGGCATTGCTACAGAACATTTATGCCTAGCTGCAACGCAACAGAATTTAGGAACATGTATTTTAGGGTGGTTTAATGAAAAGGAGCTTAAAAAGCTTTTAAATGTTAATAAATTAAAACGAATTAGATTAGTAGTTGCAATTGGGTATTCAGAAAGTGATGTTGTGAGAAAAAAGATTAGGAAAAACATAGATGAAATTGTAACATTTATAGAATAACAATATATAAGTTAAAAAGGGGCTGTTGCAAAATAGAAATATAATTTCTATTTTGGACAGCTCACTTTTTTACAAAAAAGTTAAGAGCGGACTCCTAAAAATCCGCTCTTTGTTGTATAATTTATTCATGTTAACTAACAAATTAATACAAAAGAA
>NZ_JAJFUC010000045.1 GCF_021372645.1 Clostridium sp.
TGGTAATGCCAGGAGACCATATTGACATGAAAGTTGAATTAATCACACCAGTAGCAATGGATGAAGGATTAAGATTCGCTATCAGAGAAGGTGGAAGAACTGTAGGTTCTGGAGTTGTTACTAGTATAGAAAAATAAAAAATTCACATTTTAATAGATAAAAGCAAGAAATTAAATTTCTTGCTTTTGTTTTGCAATAAACAATATTAAGTTACATTGTATTGATGAAATATCAATAGACCATATAAAAAATAATTTTTAAAATAAAAAATATATTGAAATTTAATTAAAATGCAATTAAAATAATAAAAGAATAATATGTAGATAAATAAAAAATAAAAAAAGTTAAAAAAATGTAAAAAAAAGCTTGAAAAGATAATACAACAATAGTATACTTAAGAGGTTGCATAGCATACGGCGATGAATCAAGAGGTTGCCGGACTTCCGGGTAATTCTTGATGAGTAAGTTTGGATCTAGAATCCGACGACAGGGATTAAGTGAAATGTTGCGGTAGTATGAAACACCTGGAACAGTTTACAGAATGACCGCTGTTGTGCGTTAGAAGTAAAACGTACATAAAAAGGAGGGAAATGAAATGTCAAAGCAAAAAATAAGAATTAGATTAAAGGCTTTTGATCACACAATATTAGATCAATCAGCTGAAAAAATTGTTGAAACTGCAAAAACAACTGGAGCGAAGGTTGTAGGTCCAGTACCACTACCTACAGAAAAAGACGTTGTTACAATATTAAGAGCAGTTCATAAGTACAAAGATTCAAGAGAACAATTTGAAATAAGAACTCATAAGAGGTTAATCGATATTGTTAATCCATCACCTAAAACTGTTGATGCATTAATGAGATTAAATCTTCCAGCTGGTGTTGATATAGAAATCAAACTATAATACTGGAAATAAAATAAAAAAACGGCTAGTTATGATTGTTAACAATCCACTAATTAGTTTGGGAGGTGTAAATACATGAAAAAAGCTATAATAGGAAAGAAAATAGGGATGACACAAATTTTCAATGAAAATGGTAAAGTGGTTCCTGTAACTGTAGTAGAAGCTGGCCCATGTGTTGTTGTTCAAAAGAAAACATCAGATAATGATGGTTATGAAGCAATACAAGTTGGTTTTGATGAAATAAGAGAAAAATTAGTTAATAAGCCAAGAAAAGGGCACTTTGCTAAAGCTGGAACTACTTTAAGAAGAACTCTTAAAGAATTTAGACTTGATGATATAAGCCAATACGAAATTGGTCAAGAAATAAAAGCTGATGTATTTGAAGCAGGAGAAAAGGTTGATGTATCTGCTGTTTCTAAAGGAAAGGGTTTCCAAGGCGTTATTAAGAGATGGAACCAACATACAGGAGACATGACTCATGGATCTAAGTTTAAAAGAGCACCAGGTTCAATGGGAGCTTCATCAGATCCATCTAAAACATTCAAAAACAAGAGAATGCCAGGACATATGGGATCTGTTAATACAACAGTACTTAATTTAGAAGTTGTTAAAGTAATAGCTGAAAAGAATTTAATACTAATTAAGGGTGGAATCCCAGGGCCTAATAAAGGTACAGTAGTAATTAAAGATACAAACAGAGCTTAATTTCTTTAAAGAAAGGAGGAAATAGAATGCCTACAGTAGGAGTATTTAATAAAGAAGGAAATAAAGTTGCAGATATGGATCTAAATGAAAATGTATTTGCAGCAGAAGTTAATGAATATGCATTACATCAAGTAGTAGTAGCATTATTAGCTAACAAAAGACAAGGAACTCAATCAACTAAGACTAGATCTGAAGTTAGAGGAGGCGGAATTAAGCCTTGGAGACAAAAAGGTACTGGAAGAGCAAGACAAGGTTCTATCAGAGCACCACAATGGATTAAGGGTGGTATAGTATTCGCACCAAAGCCAAGAGATTATAGAGTTTCAGTTCCAAAGAGCATGAGAAAGGTTGCTATGAAATCTGCTTTAACTAGCAAAGTTCAAGAAAATCAAATGATCGTTCTTGAATCATTAAATTTTGAAGCACCAAAAACTAAAAACATAGTAGAAATGTTAAAAGCTTTAGAAGCTAATAAAGCATTAATCATAACTGCAGAATCAAATGAAGTTGTTTATAAATCAGCAAGAAATATTCAAGGAATAAGTATTATTCCAGCAAACAACATTAACGTATATGATTTATTAAAGTATGAAAAATTAATCATAACTAAAGATGCTGTATCAAAAATTGAGGAGGTGTACGCATAATGAAATTAACAAGCCATGATATAATAAGAAAGCCAATTATAACTGAAAAAAGTATGGCATCTATGGCCGAAAAAAAGTACACTTTTATAGTTCATGCTGATGCTAATAAATCTCAAATAAAGAGAGCAGTGGAAGAAGTTTTCAATGTTAAAGTTGAAACTGTTAATACTATAAACGGTTTAGGAAAAACTAAAAGAGTGGGCGTACATGTAGGTAAGAGAGCAGACTACAAAAAAGCTATTGTTACATTAACAGAAGAAAGCAATGGAATTGAATTCTTTGAAGGAATGCAATAGTATATTAAAGCGATTATTGGTGATGAGCACCAGAGAAGCTTGAAGAAGGAGGAAATTTTAAATGGCAGTTAAAAAGTATAACCCGATTACACCATCAAGAAGACAAATGACTATGCCAACTTTTGAAGAAATAACTTCACAAGAACCAGAAAAGTCACTTCTTGTTGCGTTAAAAGTTAAAGCGGGTAGAAATAATCAAGGTAAGATCACTGTTAGACATCGTGGTGGCACTGTTAAGAGAAAATATAGAATAATAGATTTTAAAAGAAATAAAGATGCAGTTACAGCAAAGGTCGCAACTATAGAATATGATCCAAACAGAACAGCGTATATTGCACTTGTTGTATATACAGATGGAGAAAAAAGATATATTCTTGCACCAGCAGGATTAAAGGTTGGAGATAGTATAGAATCAGGTGTTAATGCTGATATTAAACCAGGTAATGCTCTTCCATTAAAGAACATACCAGTTGGTACAGTTATTCATAACATCGAATTACAAAAAGGAAAAGGTGGCCAATTAGTTAGAGCTGCTGGTAATTCAGCACAATTAATGGCTAAAGAAGGAGATTATGCAACTCTTAGATTACCATCAGGTGAAATGAGATATGTAAGAATCGAATGTAGAGCTACAATTGGAACACTTTCTAATGCAACTAATGATATTGTTAATATTGGTAAAGCGGGAAGAAAGAGACATATGGGATGGAGACCAACAGTTAGAGGTTCTGTAATGAATCCTAATGATCACCCTCATGGTGGTGGTGAAGGTAAATCTCCAGTTGGTAGACCGAGTCCAGTTACTCCATGGGGTAAACCAGCACTTGGGTACAAAACTAGAAAGAACAAGAAATATTCAGATAAATTTATCATCAAAGATAGAAGATCTAAGTAGTTTGAGGAGAATGGTAATTTCTCTTCGCAACTTAGAACTTTGCATTTATGAAGGGAGGCATATTAGTGAGTAGATCAACAAAGAAAGCACCTTTTGTTCATGAGGGACTTTTTAAGAAGATACAAGAAATGAATGGTAATGAAGAAAAAAAGGTTGTTAAAACTTGGTCAAGAAGTTCAACAATTTTTCCACAATTTATAGGGCATACAATTGCTGTGCATGATGGAAGAAAGCATGTACCAGTATATATATCAGAAGACATGGTTGGTCATAAGTTAGGTGAATTCGTATTGACTAGAACTTTTAAAGGCCATATTGCAGATAAAACATCAAAAAGATAGCCTGGAAAGGAGGATCATAAATGGAAGCTAGAGCTATAGCAAAATATGTTAGAATGTCTCCAACAAAAGTAGGAGTAATTCTTGGTTTAATAAGAGGAAAACAAGTTAAGGAAGCTTTTGCTATTTTACAATATACTCCAAGAGAAGCAGCCGTAGTAATTAATAAAGTTTTAAAATCAGCTGTTGCCAATGCAGAAAATAATTTGGAATTAAATGCTGATAACTTATATGTTTCAGAATGCTTTGTTGGTCAAGGATCAACATTAAAGAGATTCCAACCTCATGCTCAAGGTAGAGCATTCAAAATTTTAAAGAAAACAAGCAATATAACAGTAGTTGTTAAAGAAAGAGCTTAGTTTATAAAAGGAGGGAAAAGCAAGTGGGTCAAAAAGTAAATCCTCATGGCCTTAGAGTAGGTGTCATTAAGGAATGGAATGCAAAGTGGTATGCTAATAAAAAGAATTTTGCAGATAATCTTATAGAAGATAATCAAATTAGAAAATTTGTTAAAAAAGAACTTTTTTCAGCAGGTATTTCTAAGATAGAAATTGAGAGAGCAGCTAAAAGAGTTAAATTAAACATATATACAGCGAAGCCAGGTGTGGTTATAGGTAAAGGTGGATCTGGAATTGAGAGCTTGAAAAATAAATTACTTCAATTCGTGAACGGTAAAAATGTTCTAATTAACATAGTTGAAGTTAAAAGTGCAGAAGCTGATGCTCAATTAATGGCAGAAAACATTGCTGCACAATTAGAAAAGAGAATTTCATTCAGAAGAGCTATGAAGCAAACAATGCAAAGAGCTATGAAGCATGGAATAAAGGGTGTAAAAACTTCATGTTCAGGTAGATTAGGTGGAGCTGAAATAGCAAGAACTGAACACTATCATGAAGGGACAATTCCACTACAAACATTAAGAGCTGATATTGATTATGGATTTGCTGAAGCAGATACAACATATGGAAAAATCGGAGTTAAGGTTTGGGTTTATAATGGAGAAGTTCTTCCAACTAAGAAAGTAGAAAAGGAAGAGGCTAACGCATAGGAAAGGAGGAATAGATCATGTTAATGCCTAAAAGGGTAAAACATCGTAAGGTGCAACGTGGTAGAATGAAAGGTAAAGCAACAAGAGGTAATTTCTTAGCTTATGGAGATTATGGAATCCAATCACTAAATTGTGGATGGATTACAAGCAACCAAATCGAAGCTGCCAGAGTTGCTATCAATAGATACATTAAAAGAGGTGGAAAACTTTGGATTAAGATTTTCCCAGATAAGCCAGTTACAGAAAAACCAGCTGAAACAAGAATGGGTTCAGGTAAAGGATCACCAGAATATTGGGTTGCAGTAGTTAAGCCAGGTAGAGTACTATTTGAATTATCAGGAGTACCAGAAGACACTGCAAGAGAAGCAATGAGACTTGCTTCACATAAACTTCCTGTAAAAACAAAATTTGTTTCAAAAAGAGATTTTGAGGAAATGGGTGGTGAAGAATAATGAAGGCTAGAGAATTAAAAGAATTGAAATCGAATAGTCCTCAAGATTTAATAGTTAAATTAGGTGATCTTAAAGCTGAATTATTTAACTTAAGATTTCAATTAGCTACAGGACAATTAGAAAATCCAATGAGAATAAAAGAAGTGAAGAAGTCTATAGCCCAAATAAAAACCATCTTAAGAGAAGACGAATTGAAAGCATTGGAACAATAAAAGTTGGAAGGAGGTAAGCCCTAATGGAAAGATCATTAAGAAAGAAAAGAATTGGTAGGGTTGTTTCTGATAAAATGGAAAAGACTATTGTAGTTGCAGTTGAAACTAAGGTTAGACATCCACTATATGGGAAAACAGTTAATAAGACTACAAAGTTTAAAGTACATGACGAAAATAATGAAGCTAAAATTAATGATAGAGTATCAATAATGGAAACTAGACCTTTATCTAAAGATAAGAGATGGAGACTTGTTGAAATAGTTGAAAAAGCTAAATAAGCTTTAAAACTGAAAGGAGGGTAATTTAATGATACAACAACAAACCAAATTAAAGGTTGCAGATAATTCAGGTGCAAAAGAAATTATGTGTATAAGAGTCTTAGGCGGATCTAAAAGAAAGTTTGGTAATATCGGTGATGTTATAGTAGCAAGCGTTAAAAGTGCAACACCAGGTGGAGTTGTTAAAAAAGGTGAAGTTGTAAAGGCAGTTGTAGTTAGATCAGTAAAAGGTGTAAGAAGAGCCGATGGTTCATATATTAAATTTGATGAAAACGCAGCGGTTATAATCAA
Source organism: Clostridium sp. (assembly GCF_021372645.1). Lineage (GTDB taxonomy): Bacteria > Bacillota > Clostridia > Clostridiales > Clostridiaceae > Clostridium. Next base: position 6,067 of record NZ_JAJFUC010000045.1, read on the forward strand.
AGATGATAAACAACCAAAAGGAACTCGTATCTTTGGACCTGTTGCTAGGGAGCTAAGAGATAAAGAATTCAACAAAATTTTATCATTAGCACCAGAAGTTCTATAAGAGGAGGTGGCTAACTTGAAGATACATGTAAAAAAGAATGATACAGTTATTGTTATATCAGGAAAAGATAAAGGCAAGACTGGTGAAGTATTAAAAGCATATCCAAAGACAGGAAAAATTCTTGTTCAAGGAATTCAAATAGTAAAGAAACATCAAAAAGCTAATAAGGGTCAAGTTGAAAGCGCTATAATTGAAAAAGAAGCAGCAATCAACAGCTCAAAAGTTATGTTATATTGTAACAAATGTAAGAATGCAACTAGAATTAGTAACAAAATCTTAGATGATGGTACTAAGGTTAGAGTATGTAAAAAATGCGGAGAAACATTCTAAACTTTGAAAGGAGGTAACTAATATGACAAGACTTCAAGAAAAATACCAAAAAGAAGTAGTTCCAGCTATGATTGAAAAGTTCGGATACAAAAACATAATGGAAGTTCCAAAACTTGAAAAGATCGTAATCAACATGGGTGTTGGAGAAGCTAAAGAAAATCAAAAGGTTTTAGAATCAGCAGTTAATGATTTAACTTTGATAGCAGGTCAAAAGCCTGTATTAACAAGAGCAAAGAAATCTGTAGCTAACTTTAAAATTAGAGAAAACATGGCATTAGGGTGTAAAGTTACTCTAAGAAAATCTCAAATGTTCGAATTTGCTGATAAATTAATGAGCATTGCTTTACCAAGAGTTAGAGATTTCAGAGGAGTTTCAAGCAAAGCATTTGATGGTAGAGGAAATTATTCATTAGGAATTAAAGAACAATTAATATTCCCAGAAATAGAATATGATAAAATAGATAAAGTAAGAGGAATGGATATAATCTTCGTTACATCAGCGAATACTGATGAAGAAGCTAGGGAATTATTAAGATTCCTTGGAATGCCATTCGCTCAAAAATAAGGAGGGAAACACATTGGCACGTAAAGCTATTATCGAAAAGTGGAGCAAAACTCCTAAATTTAAAACACAAGCTTATACAAGATGTAGAATATGCGGAAGACCACATTCTGTATTAAAGAAATATGGAGTATGCCGTATTTGTTTTAGAGAACTTGCTTATAAGGGCGAAATTCCAGGTTGTAGAAAAGCAAGTTGGTAATATACACAATGTAACGAAAGGAGGCACATTAAATGGTTATGACAGATCCTATAGCAGATTTATTAACTCGTGTAAGAAATGCTAATGCTGTAAGACATGAAGTGGTAGAGGTACCTTCTTCAACTATAAAGAAGGAAATTGCAAATATATTATTACAAGAGGGTTATATAAAAGAAATAAATGAATATAACGACGGAGTTGTTCCAATGTTAAGATTATCTCTTAAATATGGAGTTAACAAAGAAAGAGTTATAACTGGGATTAAGAGAATTTCTAAGCCAGGGTTAAGAGTTTATTGTAAGAAAGATGAAGTACCAAAGGTTCTTAATGGATTAGGAATTGCTGTTGTTTCAACTTCTAACGGAATAATGGTAGATAGAGAAGCTAGAAAGAACAGTTTAGGTGGAGAAGTAATCTGTTACGTTTGGTAATATTTTAGATAAATTAAATTAAAAAAAATTGTGATGGATATACAATTTTTAAATAATACAGGAGGTGCAATTATGTCAAGAGTAGGTAGATTGCCAATAGCTATTCCTGCTGAGGTGACTGTTACTGTAACACCAGACAACTTTGTTACAGTTAAAGGACCAAAGGGTGAATTAGTTAAAACTATGCATAAAGATATTAGCATAGCTGTTGAAAACAATGAAGTAATTGTTACTAGACATAGTGAACAAAAAGAGCACAGAGCTCTTCATGGTTTAACAAGAGCATTAATTAATAATATGGTAATTGGAGTAAAAGAAGGTTATCAAAAGACGTTAGATTTAGTTGGTGTTGGTTATAGAGCTCAATTACAAGGTAAGAAACTTGTAATGAACCTTGGATATTCACATCCAGTTGAAATTGAACCTATTGACGGAATCACATTTGAAACTCCAGCTGCAACTAAAATAATAGTTAGTGGAATAGACAAAGAAAAAGTTGGATTTGCAGCAGCAGATATAAGAAAATGGAGAGTACCAGAACCATATAAGGGTAAAGGTATTAAATATGATAATGAAGTGATTAGACGTAAAGAAGGTAAGACTGGTAAGAAATAATAGAAAGGAGTGAGTTTTATGTTCAAAAAGGTAGACAAAAAAGCAAGCAGAGAAAAACGTCACCTTAGAGTTCGTAAAAAAGTTTTTGGAACTGCGGAAAGACCAAGACTTTCAGTTTTTAAGAGTGAAAAGAATATATATGCACAAGTTATAGATGATATAAACGGTGTTACATTAGTAGCTGCTTCAAGTTTAGATAAAGATTTTGCTGCTAAAGGCGGAACTAAAGAAGGTGCTAAACTTGTAGGAGAAGTAGTTGCAAAAAGGGCTTTAGAAAAAGGAATTGATGCAGTGGTATTTGACAGAGGTGGATACATATATCACGGAAGAGTTCAAGAATTAGCACAAGCAGCTAGAGAAGCAGGCTTGAAATTCTAATATACGAGGAGGGAAATAAATGAGAATCGATCCTAGTACACTAGACCTTAAAGAAAAGGTTGTTTTTATAAACAGAGTTACTAAGGTTGTTAAGGGTGGTAGAAACTTCAGATTCAGCGCTCTAGTTGTTGTCGGAGACGAGAACGGACACGTTGGTGTTGGAATGGGTAAGTCAATCGAAATCCCAGAAGCAATTAAAAAAGGAATAGAAGATGCTAAGAAAAATTTAGTAAGTGTTGCAATGGTAGGAACAACAATTCCTCACAGAGTGAACGGTAAATTTGGAACTGCAAATGTTCTAATTATGCCAGCTAAAGAAGGTACAGGAGTTCTTGCAGGAGGACCAGCAAGAGCAGTACTTGAATTAGCAGGATTAAAGGATGTTAGAGCTAAATCATTAGGTTCAAACAATCCTAATAACATGGTAAATGCTACAATAAACGGATTAGCTAATTTAAGAACAGCAGAAGATATCGCTAAATTAAGAGGCAAATCTGTAGAAGAAATATTAGGTTAGGAGGTATTGCAATGGCTAAATTAAGAGTTACATTAGTAAAGAGCTTAATCGGTAGAAAGAAAGACCATATCGCTACAGCAAATGCTCTTGGACTTAAGAAAATAGGTAAAATAGTAGAACCTGAGGCAACACCTCAAGTACAAGGTATGATAAAAAAGATTGAATATCTATTAAAAGTAGAAGAAGTATAGAATAAGGAGGTGCACTGAATATGAAACTTCACGAATTAAAACCAGCAGAAGGTAGCAAAAAAGCACCTAAAAGAATTGGTAGAGGTACTGGTTCTGGCTTAGGAAGAAATGCTGGTAAAGGTGAAAAAGGTCAAAATGCAAGATCAGGTGGTGGCGTAAGACCAGGTTTTGAAGGCGGTCAAATGCCTTTATATAGAAGACTTCCTAAGAGAGGTTTTACAAACATTTTTTCAAAGAAAATTGTTAGCATAAATCTTGATAGATTAAATATCTTTGAAAATGGTACAGAAATTACTCCAGAAGTATTACTTGAAAAAAGAGTTATAAGTAAAGTATTAGATGGAGTAAAGATTCTTGGAAATGGAACATTAGAAAAAAGTTTAACAGTTAAAGGATGTAAGTTCTCTAAGTCTGCTATAGAAAAAATTGAAGCAGCTGGAGGAAAAGTTGAGGTGATGTAAAGTGCTTCAGACTCTACGGAATGCATTCAAAGTTCCTGAACTTAGGAAGAAGATTTTATGGACTATAGTATTAGTTGCAGTTTACAGGATGGGAAGCCATATTCCTCTTCCTGGAATTAATTCTGATTATTTAAAAAGCCTATCTGAATCTGGAGGGTTATTAGGATTTTATGATATGATTTCTGGTGGTGCTTTTAGTAGATCTAGTATATTAGCATTAGGAGTTATGCCATATATTAATGCTTCAATCATAGTCCAATTATTGACTGTTGCTATTCCTCAGCTAGAACAACTTTCTAAAGAAGGTGAAAATGGAAGAAAGAAGATACAAAATGCAACTCGTTATGTATCTTTTGGAATAGCTTTCATATTAGCATATGGAATATTTGCAACAATTTCAAGTAGTGGTGCGACAAGGAACTTACAAATAGTGCAAAAGGTTATTGTAATTTTTGCATTAGTAGTTGGTTCAACATTCTGTATGTGGTTAGGTGATCAGCTTACAATTAAAGGTATTGGTAATGGAACATCAGTATTAATATTTGTTAATATAATTTCAAGGGTTCCAGTACAAATTATATCAATGATGACACTTAAAGAAGCAGGAAGTGCAAGTATTGTAGAAATTGTATTATTTGGAGTATTTGTTGTTTTAATGCTTGGAACGATTTTATATTTTTCTTTATCAGAAAGGAGAATACCAGTACAATATGCAGGTAAATTCGCTTCTGGAAATAGTAATATGGTAAAATCACAATCAACACATATTCCATTAAGTATAATTGGTTCAGCTGTTCTTGCAATCATATTTTCTATGTCAGTAATGCAATTTCCAAAAACAATAGCACAATTGTTTGGTAGAGATAAAGAGTGGGCAAAGTGGATATTGACTAATAATACATGTATATTTAACTCTAAGAGTTGGATGTACTTAGTATTATATGCAATACTTACAATATTTTTTAATTGGTTTTATACTCAGATTACGTTTAAGCCAGATGAAATGTCTGAAAACTTACACAAGTCAGCAGGTTTTGTACCTGGAGTGAGACCAGGAGAAGAGACCACAATATATTTTGAAAGTGTTCTTAATAGGTTATCATTTATTGGAGGAATATTAGCAGCAATTTTAGCTATTACTCCAGAAATTATACAAAATTATACTGCTTTTCAAAATATATCTTTTACAGGAACTGGAATGCTAATTGTTATAAATGTTGCATTAGATTTTACTAGAAAAGTAGAATCGCAAATGGTAGTTAGACATTATAAAGGATTTCTTAAATAGATTAGAATAAATGGAGATGAAGCCAGTGAAGATAGTATTACTTGGTCCTCCTGGAGCTGGAAAAGGAACACAGGCTAAATCAATCAGTAATAAATATTCAATGCCACATATTTCTACAGGAGATATTTTTAGAAAAAATATTTCTGAAAACACTCCTTTAGGGATAGAAGCAAAAAGTTATATGGATAACGGACAGTTAGTTCCTGATGAAGTTACTATTAATATGGTTAAAGATAGACTACAACAGGATGATTGCAAGGATGGATATTTATTAGATGGTTTTCCTAGAACTGTGATTCAAGCTGACGCTCTTAACAACTTTCTTATAGAAAGAGGCGAACAATTAGATACTGCATTATTAATAAAGGTACCTAATGAGTTTATCCTAGAAAGAATGACTGGTAGAAGAGTATGTCCATCATGTGGAGCAAGTTATCATGTTAAATTTAATCCTTCAACTAATGAAGGAAAATGTGATTTGTGTGGAAGTGAAATTATGCAAAGGAAAGATGATACAGTAGAAACTGTAAAAGAAAGACTGGATGTATATCAAATTCAAACACAACCATTAATTGAATTTTATAGTGAAAAACAATTGCTTTCAGAGATAGATGGGACAAAAGCTATTAATGAAGTTTTCAGAGGAATATGTGAAATATTAGAGAAAAATAAATAATGATTATTATAAAAAATCATAATGAAATAGCCTTAATGAAAAAAGCAGGCAGAATAGTAGGAGAAACATTGCTATTGCTTGAAAAAGAGGTAAAACCCGGTGTAACAACTGCAGACTTGGATAGAATGGCAGAAGAATTTATAACTAAGCATGGAGCAAAACCTTCATTTAAAGGCTTATATGGTTTTCCTTCGTCACTATGTATTTCAGTAAATGAGCAAGTAATACATGGATTTCCAGGAATGTATGTCCTTAAAGAAGGAGATATAGTTAGCATCGATTGTGGAGCACTTTTTGATGGATTCCATGGAGATGCTGCAAGAACCTTCCCAGTTGGAAATATTTCAGTAGATGCTCAAAAATTAATTGATATAACAAAAGAAAGTTTCTTTCAAGGTATAAAATTTGCTAAAGAAGGAAATAAATTAACTGATATATCATATGGGATACAAAGCTACGTAGAAGCAGCAGGTTTCTCAGTTGTAAGAGATTTTGTAGGTCACGGGATTGGAAGAAAAGTTCATGAAGATCCCAATGTTCCTAATTTTGGTAAATCTGGTAGAGGTCCAAAGCTACTTGAGGGTATGGTATTAGCAATAGAACCTATGGTTAATGCAGGTACTTATAAAGTGAAAACTTTAAAAGATGGATGGACAGTTGTAACAACAGATTCTTCCTTGTCTGCACATTATGAGAATACAGTTGCAATTTTATCAGATGGACCTGAAATATTAACACTGATTAAGTAGAAAAAAGAGTGTTGCTTAGTTATAAATTTGCATAATACCATTGCGGTAGTGTTGATTTATACTAAGGTAATCATAGAGGTGAAAAATTTGCAAAACAATGACTTGGTTGGAAAAGTAGTACTTTCAAAAGCAGGAAGAGATATAGATCACTTATATGTTGTTGTTAGGCAGATAGATAATGATTATGTATTACTAGCTAATGGGAATACAAAGTTAATAAAGATGCCTAAGAAGAAAAAGATTAAACACTTAAGTATTTTAGAAGATATAGATGATGAATTGTTATCATCGATACAATCATGCGATAAGAGTACTGATTTAAAAATTAAGAGATTCCTAAAGTTTATAGGCATTGTTAAGGAGGGTTGATTACCTTATGTCAAAAGATGACGTTATAGAAATGGAAGGTAGAGTACTAGAATCTTTACCAAATGCCATGTTTCAAGTTGAACTTGAAAGTGGTCACAAGATTCTAGCACATATATCAGGTAAATTAAGAATGAACTTCATAAGAATTTTACCAGGAGATAAAGTTACAGTGGAGCTTTCTCCTTATGATTTAACAAGAGGTAGAATTACATGGAGAGCTAAATAAGGTAGATATAACTTAAATTAATATCTACCACAAAAGTAATATGAGGAGGGTTAGCTATGAAAGTAAGACCATCAGTTAAGCCTATTTGTGAAAAGTGCAAAGTAATAAAAAGAAAAGGGAAAGTCATGGTAATCTGTGAAAATCCTAAGCACAAGCAAAAACAAGGCTAATGATCAAGTTTACAATATTATTTGCATTAAATAAATGTAAATAATATTGACATTTCAGCAAAAGTCAAATATGATTATATAGTCGTTTAATTAATCAACAATAAATTTTAGGGCGGCTGACGATAGAAATTATCTATTGACCTAGAATTTTATTATAAATATAAAATAAACTTTTATACATTTCAATTATCAGGAGGTGTAAATTTTAATGGCAAGAATATCAGGTATTGACCTACCAAGAGAAAAAAGAGTTGAAATAGGTTTAACTTATATATATGGAATAGGATTAGCAACTTCACAAAAAATCTTAGCTGTAACAGGAATTAATGCAGAGACAAGAGTTAAAGATTTATCAGAGGAAGAAGTTAATGAAATAAGAACTTATATCAATAAGAATTTAATGGTTGAAGGTGACTTAAGAAGAGACGTCGCTATGAATATCAAGAGATTAGTAGACATAGGAACATACAGAGGAATTAGACATAGAAGAGGTCTTCCAGTAAGAGGACAAAAAACTAAGACTAATGCCAGAACTAGAAAAGGTCCTAAGAAGACAATGGCTAATAAGAAGAAATAGTAAGGAGGGAAGATAATGGCAGCTCAAAAAGTTAAGAAGACTAGAAGAAGAAAAGAAAGAAAAAATGTTGAGCATGGTGCTGCACACATTAAGTCAACTTTTAATAATTCAATAGTTACTTTAACAGATGCAGTAGGAAATGCTTTATCATGGTCAAGTGCAGGCGCACTAGGCTTTAGAGGATCAAGAAAGAGCACACCATTTGCAGCTCAAATGGCAGCAGAAACTGCAGCTAAAGTAGCAATGGAACATGGCTTAAAAAGTATAGAGGTTTATGTTAAAGGACCTGGTTCAGGAAGAGAAGCAGCTATAAGATCCTTACAAGCAGCAGGACTAGAAGTAACTTTAATTAAAGATGTTACTCCAATACCACATAATGGTTGTAGACCACCAAAGAGAAGAAGAGTCTAATATAACTGTAATAGGAGGTGTAATTTTATGGCTAGATATACTGGTGCTACATGTAGATTATGTAGAAGAGAAGGTATGAAACTTTTCCTTAAGGGCGATAGATGTTTTACAGATAAATGTGCTTTTGTAAGAAGAAGCTATGCCCCAGGACAACATGGAGCAAGTAAAAAGAAAGTATCAAACTATGGTATTCAATTAAGAGAAAAGCAAAAAGCAAGAAGAATTTATGGCGTATTAGAAGGCCAATTCAGAACATATTATGAAAAAGCTGAGCATATTCAAGGCATAACAGGTGAAAACTTACTTAGATTATTAGAAATGAGATTTGATAACGTAGTTTATAGATTAGGTTACGGTGCATCAAGAAATGAAGCTAGACAATTAGTAACTCATGGACATTTCTTAGTAAATGGCAAAAAGGTTGACATTTGTTCATATAATGTTTCAGTTAATGATGTTATTACTGTATGCGAAAAGAGCAAATCAAGTGAAAAGTTTAAAACTTTTATTGAAAATCCAAAAACTTTACCAAAATGGTTAGAAGCTAATGTTGATAACTATGAAGGAAAAGTAGTTGCAGAGCCATCAAGAGAAGATATAGATGTGCCTGTTAACGAAACACTTATTGTTGAGTTATACAGTAAATAATATATTTATATTTGTTAGAGAAATTTATCACAATATATGCAAATATAGAATCAGTTGCCCTCATAATAAGGTTGCCATTTATAAAATAAGGAGGGTTTGTCAATGTTAGAAATCGAAAAGCCAATAATAGAATGTATAGAAGCTAATGAAGATGGTACGTATGGTAAGTATGTTGTTGAACCACTTGAAAGAGGATATGGTATTACATTAGGGAATGCTTTAAGAAGAATATTATTATCATCTCTTCCAGGAGCTGCAACAACTACTGTCAAAATTGATGGAGTACTTCATGAATTTTCTACCGTTCAAGGGGTTAAAGAAGATGTTACTGAATTAATTCTTAACGTGAAGTCATTAGCTTTAAAAATGAATGGTGAAGGTCCAAAGGTTATTTATATTGATGCTAAAGGACCAGGTGAAATTACTGGGGCTGATATAAAGACTGATGGAGATGTTGAAGTTGTTAATAAGAACTTACATATTGCAACTTTAGACAACGATGGAAGACTTTATATGGAATTAACAGTTAATAAAGGAAGAGGATATGTTACTCAAAATAAAAATAAGAGTGATGAATTGCCAATTTCATCAATAGCAGTTGATTCTATTTATACACCAGTAAAAAGAGTTAATTTTACTGTTGATAACACAAGAGTTGGTCAAATTACTGATTATGATAAATTAACTTTAGAAATTTGGACTAATGGTACTATAAAAATAGACGAAGCTATTAGTTTATCATCAAAAATACTTATTGAACATCTAAAATTATTCATGTCATTAACAGATAATACTAATGATGTTGAAATAATGATAGAAAAAGAAGATGATAAGAAAGAAAAAGTCCTAGAGATGACTGTAGAAGAACTAGATCTATCAGTTAGATCATATAACTGTTTAAAGAGAGCCGGAATTAATACAGTTCAAGAACTTGCCACAAAATCTATGGATGATATGATGAAGGTAAGGAATCTAGGAAAGAAATCTTTAGAAGAAGTTGAAAGAAAGCTTAAAGAGTTGGGCTTATGCCTAACTCTATACGAGGAGTAAGGAGGTAAATCCATGGCAGGTTATCGTAAACTAGGTCTTCCTACAGACCAAAGAAAAGCTATGCTAAGAAATCTTGTTACTAGTCTATTAAAACATGGTAAAATCGAAACAACTGACACAAGAGCTAAAGAAACTAGATCAATAGCAGAAAAAATGATTACTCTTGGAAAAAGAGGGGATCTTCATGCTAGAAGACAAGTCTTATCTTTTGTTCAAGAAGAATTAGTTGTTAAGAATTTATTTGATAATGTAGCTCCAAAGTACGCTGAAAGAAATGGCGGATATACAAGAATAATTAAAAAAGGTCCTCGAAGAGGGGACGGAGCTGAGATAGTAATACTTGAATTAGTATAATACTAATGGGGATTAAGTTTAGACTTAATCCCCATTTTAACATAAAAAATCGAATCATAAATTAATATATTATAGAGCAGTTTTTTGAATTTCGAATAAAAATATGTACTATTTATTGAAAACATCAGATTTTAAGATATAATAAAACTAATAATATAGTGCATATACAGTTATATTAAGATTATAAGACATTTGTATAATATATTAACAATAAAACATTATGGAGGTATACTATGAATGATGCAATGATAAAGTGCACGAATGTATATTTTAAATATATTAGAAACTCAGAAGGAATTAGCGAAGAAAGATATGCAGTAAAAGATGTAAATTTAGAACTAAAGAAGGGAGAATTTTTAGCCATACTAGGTCATAATGGCTCGGGTAAATCAACAATAGCTAAACACATGAATGCATTAGTAGTACCAACAGATGGTACAGTCATAGTAGATGGACTTGATACGAGTGATACAGAGAATGTATGGACTATTAGGTCTAAAGCAGGAATGGTATTTCAAAATCCTGATAACCAATTAGTTGCTACTATAGTTGAAGAAGATGTAGCTTTTGGACCTGAAAATTTAGGGGTTGAGCCATCAGAAATACATAGAAGAGTTGATGAGAGTTTAGAAAAAGTAGGAATGAGTAAGTATAAAAAACATGCGCCACATCTTTTATCAGGTGGACAAAAACAGAGAATTGCCATAGCAGGAATACTTGCAATTCAACCTGAATGCATAATTTTTGATGAGCCAACAGCAATGTTAGATCCATCTGGAAGAAGAGATATTTTAAATAATATAAAATACCTAAATGAAAATTTTGGTATGACTATAGTGTTAATAACACATTATATGGATGAGGCAGCTCAAGCTGATAGAATTATAGTAATGGATGAGGGAAGCATTAAAATGGAAGGTACACCGAGAGAAATATTTCCACAGGTAGAACTTATGAAAAAGATAGGATTAGATGTTCCTCAGGTTACAGAATTAGCTTATGAATTAAAAAAGGCAGGAATAGATATAAATGAAAAAATATTAAATGTAGATGAGATGGTGAATGAGTTATGTCAATTAAAATAGAAAATTTAACACATATATATATGCCTAAAAGTCCATTTGAAAAAGTTGCATTAGATAATGTGTCTTTAGAGATAAGAGATGAAGAATTTGTTGCTTTAATTGGACACACTGGTTCAGGTAAATCAACTCTAATTCAACATTTTAATGGATTATTAGAAGCTACTAGTGGGAAAATAACAATTGATGGAATAGATATTACTGATAAAAAAGCTAAATTAACCAATATACGAAAGAAGGTTGGATTAGTATTTCAGTATCCAGAATATCAAATTTTTGAAGAGACTATAGCTAAAGATATTGAATTTGGGCCTAGAAATTTAGGTCTCTCTGATGAAGAAATTCATAATAGAGTAGTTGAAGCTATGGAGATGGTTGGATTAAATTATGAAACTGATAAGGACAAATCACCATTTGATTTAAGTGGTGGACAGAAGCGAAGAGTTGCAATAGCTGGTGTTATAGCTATGAAACCTACAACATTAATATTAGATGAGCCTACAGCAGGATTAGATCCTAAGGGTAGAGATGACATATTAAATCAAATAAGTAAGTTACATAAGGACTATAATATGACAATAGTTATAGTTAGTCACAGTATGGAAGATGTTGCAAAAATTGCAGAAAGAATTGTTGTAATGAATGATGGAAAAGTAGCTTTACAAGGAACTCCAACAGAAATTTTTAAAGAAGTGGATATGCTAGAAAAAATAGGGCTTGGTGTACCACAAGTAACATATTTAATTAGAGAGCTAAGAAAAAAAGGTTTTGATCTTTCAGGCAATATATTTACCATAGAAGAGGCTAAGAAGGAAATCTTGTCTATTCTAAAGATAAATGAAGAAAAGGGGGAATAGACAAAACTATGTTGAAGAATATTACAATAGGGCAATATTTGCCAGGAGATTCATTTATTCATAAGTTAGATCCTAGAACAAAAATTTTATTATCTATACTTTTTATTGCATGTTTGTTTATTATAAATAAGTTTATTGGATATACTGTTATTGTTGCATTTTTGTTTGGAATAATATTTATAGCGAAAGTTCCATTTAGATTTATTTTGAATGGATTAAAACCAGTTTTTTTGTTAGTAGCATTAACAGCTGTTTTAAATATATTTATGGTTAGTGGTGCACAAGGAACTGAAGTGTTTAGCATAGGATTTTTAAAAGCATATCCAGAAGGGTTAAGTATTGCAGCTTTCATGGCTATTAGGTTAATTTTATTGCTAGTAGGAACATCTTTGTTAACATTAACTACGTCACCTATTGAATTAACAGATGGAATCGAAATGTTACTTAAGCCAATTGGAAAGGAAATAGCTCACGAGTTAGCTATGATGATGACAATAGCGTTGAGATTTATTCCTACATTAATAGATGAAACAGATAAGATAATGAAAGCGCAAAAGGCTAGAGGGGCTGATTTTGAATCAGGTGGAATTATAAAGAAAGCTAAGAGTTTGATACCACTATTAGTACCTTTATTTATTAGTTCATTTAGGAGAGCTGATGAACTAGCTATGGCAATGGAATCAAGGGGATATAGAGGTGGTTCTGGGCGAACTAGAATGAAAGTATTAATGTTTTCATATAAAGATACAATTACTTTTGTTGTATTTAGTGTATTATTTTTATGGTGCCTAGTAGTTAGATTTGCATTAATTTAAGATTAAGAGGATATAGATGAAAAATATAAAATTAATAATTGAATTTGATGGAAGTAATTTTTGTGGATGGCAAAGGCAGCCTGTGGGAAGAACAGTTCAAAAAGTAATAGAGACAGCAATATTTAGGGCTACAGGAGAAGATATTATGATTAATGGAAGTTCTAGAACTGATGCTGGTGTACATGCAAGAGAAATGGTTGCAAACTTTTTTACTAATAGTACTATACCAGGAGATAAGTTTAGAGAAGCTATAAATACAAGGTTACCTAAGGATGTATCTATTATTAAATCAGAAGAGGTTGATCAAGATTTTCACGCTAGATACTCTTCAAAAGGTAAAACATATTCTTATACTATCGTTAATAGATATGAAAGATTGTCTTTAGGTCATCAATATTTTTATCATTGTAGATATAAATTAGATGTTGATGAAATGAGAAATAGTTGTAAATATTTTATAGGTAATCATGATTTTAGAGCATTTATGTCTCCTGGGAGTTCTATAAAAACAACGACACGAAATGTTACAGAGCTATATATAGAACAAAAGAAAGAGAAAATAAAAATATTTATAACTGCTGATGGTTTTTTATACAATATGGTAAGAATAATAGTAGGAACATTAATTAAAGTTGGAACTGGGAAATTAAAAGCGGAAGAGATAGAAAATATAATAATAGAAGGAAATAGAAAAAGATCAGGTATGTGTGTAGCACCAAATGGCTTAATATTAGAAAAAGTTTTTTATTAAACGGCAAAAAGATGTTGACACGCCCGTGTGCGTGTATTATAATAAGTTTGTTTGTTAAAACATTTATGTATATAAGATCCACTAGCCCCGGGTCTTGACATAACAAAATTTACTTATAAAGTAAGTAAAGAATTAATGTAAGTTCAGGGAGGGAAATTGATGAAATCATACATTGCTAAAGCAAGTGAAATCGAAAGAAAATGGTATATAGTTGATGCAGATGGTAAAACTCTAGGTAGAGTTGCTAGCCAAGTAGCTTCAATTTTAAGAGGTAAGAATAAACCAATATTTACACCTAATGTTGACTGCGGAGATTTTGTTATTGTTATCAATGCAGAAAAAGTTGTTTTAACTGGTAAGAAGTTAGACCAAAAATTAATGAGAAAACATAGTTTTTATCCAGGTGGATTAAAAGAAACTCCTTATAGAGTTGTATTAGATAAGAAACCTGAATTCGCTTTTGAAGAAGCAGTAAGAAGAATGCTTCCAAATGGTGTGTTAGGAAGACAAATGTTAAAGAAATTAAATGTATATAGAGGTGCTGAACATAATCATGCAGCTCAAAAACCAGAAGTACTTGAATTAAAGTATTAATACCGACTCGGGAGGAGGAATAAAAAATGGCAAAAGTTCAATACATGGGAACTGGAAGAAGAAAGAAATCAGTAGCAAGAGTAAGACTTGTACCAGGAAGTGGTAAGGTAGTTATAAATAAAAGAGAAATAGAAAACTTTTTTGGTTTAGAAACATTAAGAGTTATCGTAAACCAACCATTAGTTTTAACTGCAACTAAGGATAAGTTTGACATTCTAGTAAATGTTCACGGTGGTGGATTTACAGGTCAAGCAGGAGCTATCAGACATGGTATAGCTAGAGCATTAGTTAAATCAGATGAAGCTTTAAAGCCAGAATTAAAGAAGGCAGGTTTCTTAACTAGAGATCCAAGAATGACAGAAAGAAAGAAATACGGTCTTAAAAAAGCAAGAAGAGCTCCACAATTCTCAAAGAGATAATTTTTGGAGTACAAAAAATCCCACAAACCCAGTGTTTGTGGGATTTTGTAATATATAAAAATTTATTGAAACACACTATTTTTAATGGTAGCGAACACGTAGCTAATAAATATTTATGTTAAATTAATTTATAATAAATACTTTTATTAATAATCATATATTTAATTACTTGCTAACACGTATGTATAATAATGCAAAATAATTTAGGTTTAAATAATTAAATTTAAAATTTTAATATTAGTATAATGAATCCGAATAATTAAGATTATATAGCAAACAATATCTTATATAATTTAAAATAATTGGAGGAATTAATTTGATGAAAATGAAAAAAGTCTTAGTGATATTTTGCATATTTTGTTTAATGTTTGGAATACCAATAAGGGCAAATTCAGATGAAAACAATACTCAAAGTATTATATTAATAGATCCAGGGCATGGAGGTATCGATGGAGGAGCAAAATCGAAAAATGGAACAATAGAAAAGAATATAAATTTATTAATAGCTACAAAATTAAAAAGGGGATTAGAAAATGCAGGTTACCTTGTTTATATGACAAGAGAAGAAGATTCACAGTTAGATTCTAAAAAAGTTAAGGACTTAAATGCAAGATGCCAAATGAAAAAAGATACTAAATGCGATGTATTTATTTCTATACATCAAAATATGTTCCCACAAGCAAGCTGTTTTGGAGCTCAAGCTTGGTATGCATCTAATGATAATAGCAAGATTTTAGCAGAGGATATTCAAAATTCGTTAAAAGAAACAGTAAATGATAACAATAAAAGAATTCCTAAAGCAGCTAAAGAACAATATAGAATATTAAGAGATGGATATGAAGGTGCATGTGTTCTTGTAGAGTGCGGCTTTTTATCTAATCATGAAGAAGAAGAAAAATTAAAGAGTGATGAACACCAAGATAAAATAGTAAAAGGAATAATAAATGGTGTTAATAAGTATTTTGAAAATAAGAACAATTAATATTTCTAGTCAACAAAAATAGGACCAACTTTTATACTATTTTTAGGTGATTCAGTTGAATAGTAAGTTTTGTTTATTAGTAAAAATAAATTATATAATATTAAACATATTAAAAAGACAACTAAAAAATAAATTATTATAGTAACAAATTTATTTGAATTTTTATTATTTATAGTTAGCCCCCCTCAAGATCTAAATTGTTTATATTTAAGTATAAACAATTTAGATTGTAAATATGAAAATCTAAAATTAAAAGTTAAGATAATTTAAAAAATATTAGAAAATTAGAAAAAGTTATTTATTAAAATTTTATTCATTTTATGAATAGAGTATGTATTTAAAATTTGATAAGGTATAATTATTTAAGATTAGAAAATAAATAGATTTATTTTAAGTTGTAAATTATAAGAAATAAATTTAAACTTATATTGAAGTAACGAGCAGAAAATATATAGGAATAGAATTTACTTGATAATAATTTCTATTCTTATTATTAAGTAATAAATAGAGGAGTTGTTAGGATGAGAGAAGTGAATGTTGAGCTTATTAGTAATGTGGTGAGGGATTTATCCATTGATGCAAACTACTTTTTAGGTTCAGATATTAAAGAGGCATTACAAAAGTCTAGAAAAGAAGAAACGTGGAAGTTAGCATCAGAAGTTTTAGATAAAATAATTATTAATTCTGAAATTGCCAGTGATGAAAAAATGCCTATGTGTCAAGATACAGGTATGGCATGTGTGTTTATTGAAATAGGACAAGATGTACATTTAGTTGGGGGTAGACTTGAGGATGCTGTTAATGAAGGTGTACGTAGAGGTTATGAAGAAGGTTTTTTACGAAAATCAGTTGTAGAAGATCCTATTAAAAGAGTAAATACAAAGGATAATACTCCTGCTGTAATTTATTATGACATAGTAGACGGTGATAAGGTTAAAATTACTTTAGCACCTAAGGGATTTGGATCAGAGAATATGAGTAAAATAGGTATGCTTAAACCATCAGATGGTTTAGACGGTGTTAAGAAGTTTATAATAGATACTGTTAAGGCTGCTGGACCTAATCCCTGTCCACCGATGGTTATAGGTATTGGAATAGGCGGAACTTTTGATAAGGCAGCGTATTTAGCTAAGAAAGCATTACTTAGACCTATTAACATGAGAAATAAAGATGAATTCTATAAGGAGTTAGAAATAGAATTATTAGAAAAGATAAACGAATTGGGAATTGGACCACAAGGCTTTGGTGGAAAGACTACTGCTTTAGGATTAAACATAGAAACTTATCCAACACATATTGCAGGATTACCTGTAGCGGTAAATATAAATTGTCATGCTACTAGACATAAAGAAGCTATAATATAAAGTTAAAATTTTCAGGTGGAACGCATATATTAGAACAACGTCTAGTTGAATTTATACATATTACCAAGGTGTACATCATCAAGGTGTATGATTTTAAATTCAATCTAAAGAGATGGGAATGCTAGAATGGATAGATATTAGATTAGAATTAAAGTATTGGAGGAAAAATCAAATGGAAATTAAGTTACATACACCTCTTACAGAAGATAAAATATTAAATTTAAAAGCTGGAGATAGTGTTTTATTAAGTGGAGTTATTTATTCTGCTAGAGATGCTGCACATAAAAGGTTGATAGATTTGCTGCAAGAGGGAAAAGAATTGCCTTTAGATATAAAGGATGAAACTATATATTATGTTGGACCATCTCCAGCAAAACCAGGGAATGTAATAGGATCAGCAGGTCCTACAACTAGTTATAGAATGGATGCATATGCCCCAAAATTAATAGATCTTGGCTTAAAAGGGATGATAGGTAAAGGTGCAAGGAATGAAGAAGTAATTGATGCAATTAAGAGGAATAAAGCAGTCTATTTTGGTGCTATTGGAGGTGCAGCTGCATTAATCGGAAAAAGTATTGTTAAATCTGAAATAATTGCATATGAAGATTTAGGTGCTGAAGCTATAAGAAAAATGGAAATTAAAGATATGCCATTAGTTGTTATTATAGATACTGAAGGAAATAATCTTTATGAGATTGGGCAACAAGAATATTTAAATTTAGTTGATACATTCAAATAAATAACAAGTCAGTATGTAAAACATTTACGCATCAAAGTTGTATTAAGAAAAAGGAGAAAATATATGAGTAGAATTAAGTTACCAGGAAAAGAAAAGAACAAGAAAATAATATTAATAGTTCTAGTTATAGTAGCAATAATAATATTATCTTATGAAGCTTGGACGAATATAACTAGTAAAAATATCAAAAATGAAAATAAAGTGCAAAAAGAGATGGTAAAGCCTATGGATACAGAAGAATCATATATTGATAATACAGCTAATACAGATGCAGAAGAAGCTGGTAACGATAATTCTAAAACAAATAATAATGATGAGAAGATTAAGATAAATGAAAAAGAAAAGAATTATTCAGCTAGAGAAAATGAGTTGTATAATGATGCCTATAGATTATTTTTTTCACATGAATATGTTAATGCAATTAGCAAAGCTGATGCACTTATAAGGGAGTTTCCAAGTAATGTTATGGGATATAATATAAGAGGCATTGCAAAGGCTTATAACGGAGATTACGATGGAGGTATGAAGGATATAGACACCTCATTAAATATTGATAAAAATTATGGTTATGCAAGATTCAACAAAGCACTCACATATGAATTATATGAAAATATGGATCAGGCATTAGAATGGTACAATAAGGCTTTAGAGGTTGAAGATTATGTATGGAGTTATTATGGAATAGCATCTATTTATGGAAGAAGAGGCGATGTGGTAAATACAATGACATATCTAAACAAAGCAATACAAATAGATTCAGGAGTTAAAGAAGAGGCAAAGACAGAACATGATTTTGACTCAGTTAATAACTCAAAAGAATTCCAAAAAGCAGTATATAATTAATTTTAAATTGATAAGTAAGATTATACTATAAAAGTGAACTCTAGGAGGAATTAGTATGTTCAACGTATTAGTAGTTGATGACGAAAAAGAAATAAGAGATGCCATTGAAATATATTTAAGAGGTGAAAATTTAAAAGTATTTAAAGCAGAAGATGGATTAGAAGCTTTAGATATTCTTGAAAATGAAAAAGTACATTTAATTGTATTAGATATAATGATGCCTAGGCTTGATGGAATAAGGACTTGCTTAAAAATTAGAGAAAAGCAAAATTTACCTATAATAATGTTATCTGCAAAAGGTGAAGATTCAGATAAGATACTAGGATTAAATGTAGGTGCAGATGATTATATAACGAAGCCATTTAATCATTTAGAATTAGTTGCAAGAGTTAAATCACAATTAAGGAGATATGAAAAGCCATTAAGTGTTGAAGAAGGTAAAGAGATAATTAAAGTTAAGGATTTGGTTATAGATACCATTGCTAAAAAAATCACTTTGCGTGGAGAAGAGGTCAAGGTAACAGCTACAGAATATAAAATATTGTATTTATTAGCTTCAAATGCAGGAAAAGTATTTTCTATAAAAGAGATATATGAGAATGTATGGGAAGAGATATTTTATAAAAGCGAAAATACTGTGACTGTACATATTAGAAGAATAAGAGAAAAGATAGAAATAAACACAAAAGAGCCTGAGTATATTAAGGTGGTGTGGGGAATTGGATATAAGATTGAAAAGGAAGATTAAAACATATTTTAGCAGTATCTACTTAATTGATATAGTAGTAATAGCCTTAATAACATTAATTTTACTTTCAAATTTAGGTGATTATATACAAATAAATAAAGAACAACGTGATTTGGCAGTGTATAATATTAAAAATAATACATTAGAATTAAATTTATTAGGTATTATATATATAAGTTTAATTATAAAAATTATTCTTGTAATAAAAATAAATCCTAAACATCCTCAAATTAAATCCAATTTTGTTAATAATATAATTTTTGTAATTAAAAATGGATTTCATTATAAAGAAACAAGAAACACATTAATAATATCTATAGCATTAGTCCTTATACTCTTAATTACATATTTATATTTTCTTGCAACTGGTGGATATGAAAATAATATATTTGTTAGATTTTTTCAGACATATCCGTTTAAGGGAAGTTTATTTGTTATTATAATTTTATTTTTCACTTTGATGTATGCATTAAAAAAAACTTTGGATATAATTGTTGTAAATGATGCCCTTAGAAAAGCTAATGAGGGAAATTTACAAGAAGATATTAAGCTTGATGATTCTCCTGCAATAAAAGAATTAGCTAAAAATATTAATTTGATAAAAGCTGGATATAAGGAGATTCTAGAAAATGGTGTACATAATGAGAAATTGAAAACTGAATTAATATCCAATGTATCTCATGATTTAAAAACACCATTAACTTCAATAATAAATTATGTAAATATATTAAAAAGTGGAGATATAACAGATCAAGAAAGAGCAGAATATTTATTAATATTAGAAAAAAAATCTTTAAAATTAAAAGTTTTAATCGAAGATTTATTTGAAATGTCAAAGATTAATAGTGGAAAGATTAAATTAAACAGAGAATCAATAGATATATTATCTTTAATACACCAGGGGATAGGTGAATACAGTACTTTATATGAGGAAAAAAATATTTCTTTTAAAGTAACAACTGAGGAAGATGCAATATACATGGAGCTTGATGGCAGGTTGATGTCAAGAGCATTAGAAAATATAATAATTAATGCTTTAAAATATTCATTAAATGATACTCGAGTTTATATTAATATTAAACTAGAAGATAATTATGTGAAAATTGGCGCAAAGAATATTGCAAATTATGAAATGAACTTTAATGAAGAGGAAATGTTTGAAAGATTTGCAAGGGGTGACAAGTCTAGAAATTCAAAAGTCGAAGGTTCAGGATTAGGTCTTGCTATAACAAAGAGTATAGTTGAACTTCATGGTGGAGAAGTTCAGATAAAAAAGGAAGGAGATATGTTTAAAATTTATTTTATACTTCCTATAAACAAGGGATAGGAAATATAAATAAAATTTCGTTAATTTAGGTAGTTAATCTATGAATAATTAAAGATTAACTACCTTTTGAATATATTTGGAAATTTTGTAATTTGATAATTATTCTAGTAGGAATTATAATATAAAATATGTTGCATGAGATTTCAAGATGCATACAGTAAACACAATATATGGTGGGGAGAGATAGGATGTGATATTTGAATACTATTCGCCATCTACAAAGAATAACAAATATTTTTTCAAGAACATCTATGCTTTCTGCATCTTCTTCACTCGTAGCTGTATCGTAAATTACTCCTATGTTGTCTTCTGGATTGTTCTTGTTGTATAATTCCAAGTTCATTTTTATAACATAGTCACTCATTGTTAAAAACTTTCCTTGAATATTAATTTATTTTATATAGTTAGTATTACCTAAAAAGGATTTTAACATTAAATTTTTATAACACAGATCGAAAAAGTTCATGTATAATTGATTTAAGCGTAATTTGTTAAAAGAGTCACAAAATGTGGTTAAAGTTTTAATAAAATTATGATATGATAAAAAGAGTTATTACTTAGAATAAGACTTTAGTATATATTTAGACATAAAAAAACAATTTAAAACAATAAATTTACAATTAAGGAGGAGTTCCATATTATGAAAAAAGGTATTGCTGCTTCTAAAGGATATGCAATAGGAAAAGTATTTTTACAAGAAAATGAAGAAATTGTTATAAGTGACATTAAGGTTACAGATGTAGGTGCAGAAAAAGAAAAAATGCAAAGAGCATTAGATGATTCTAAAGCACAATTAGAGATTATTAAAGTTAAAGCAGAAAAAGAAATGGGTGCAGAAAAAGCAGCTATATTCGAAGCACATCTTACATTAATAGATGATCCAGAATTTACTGGAGCAATGATGAGTGAAATTGAAAATAATAAACTAAATGGCTTAAAAGCAATTGAAAATGTAACCAATACTTTTGTTGCTATATTTGAATCTATGGATAATGAATACATGAGAGAAAGAGCTGCAGATATCAAAGATGTATCTAAGAGAATACTATCAAATTTTGCAGGTAAAGGCAAAGATTCTTTCTCAATAACTGAAAATAATACAATAGTTGTAGCTCATGACTTAACCCCATCTGATACAGCAGGACTAGATAGAACTAAGGTTGTAGGCTTTATTACAAATATCGGTGGAAGAACTTCACATGCAGCTATAATGGCTAGAACTTTAGAAATTCCAGCTGTACTTGGATTAGGTGACATAACTACATGTGTTAAAACTGGAGATATGATTATACTTGATGGATTGACTGGAGATGTAATTATAAATCCTTCAGAAGAAGTAGCAGCAGAATATAAAGCTAAAAAAGAAAAATTCCAAGCTGAACAAGAAGAATTAAAGAAATTGATAGATATTAAAACAACTACTAAATCAGGTAGAAGAATTGAAGTTTGCGGAAATATCGGTCAACCAGAAGATGTTCTTGGAGTATTGGAAAATGGTGGAGATGGAGTAGGATTATTTAGAACAGAATTCTTATATATGGATAGAGATAGTGCTCCAACAGAAGACGAACAATTTGAAAGCTATAAATTTGTTCTTGAAAAGATGGATGGTAAGCAAGTTGTTATAAGAACTTTAGATATCGGTGGGGATAAGACCCTTTCATATTTACCATTACCAGAAGAAATGAACCCATTCTTAGGCTATAGAGCAATCAGACTTTGCTTAGATAGAAAAGATATATTTAAAGTTCAATTAAGAGCATTACTTAGAGCTTCCATTTATGGAAATCTTGCAGTTATGTTCCCGATGATTTCAGGATTACAAGAATTTGAACAAGCAAAAGAAATTGTTGATGAATGCAAGGCTGAATTAAAAGCTGAAGGAAAAGAATATTCAGAAAGTATCCAATGGGGAATCATGGTTGAAATTCCAGCAGCGGCAGTTTATGCTGATGAATTAGCTAAGTATGTTGATTTCTTCTCAATTGGAACAAATGACTTAATCCAATATACTTTAGCTGCTGATAGAATGAGTGAAAAAGTTTCATATCTTTATAATCCAATGCACCAAGCTGTACTTAGATTAATAAAGATGACTATTGATGGAGCTCATAAACATGGTAAATGGGTTGGAATGTGTGGAGAAATGGCTGGAGATGAAGCTGCGATTCCTACATTAATTGAATATGGACTAGATGAATTTTCAATGAGTGCTTCATCAATCTTAAATGCTAAGAAAATAATGTTAGAACAAGAATAAACATAAGAATTATTATATAAGCATATGAAAGAAAATAACAAGTCAAAGATACCGATATGTATTTGACTTGTTATTATGTGATTGTCATATTCCAACCTCTTTCTAATGACAAATTCAATAACTGAGAAAAGCATTATTCAAGATCATTACTAGTAAGTACAAAAATACATGCTTCTTCAATACTAGATAATGTCTTCTTTTGATCTTTCTCAATGTCAAATTTTATTAGATATTCTTCGATTATATCCTTTCTTTTCTCTGACGGTCTACCTACTAGATTTTTTGTTTGTTTCACTACTGGACATGAAAATTGGTGGAATTTTATCTTTTTAGGCTGTTTGTTTACAACTTCATTTATCTACTTTTCAGCATCAGCTTAACAAGGGAGAATTCTCCATTATATTTTTCAGTACACTTATGCATAAGATAAAGTGGCTTATGATCATCGCTAATAAATATTTATATATATTATAAAGGAATTTATACTTTATTTTTACAGGATTTTAATTAGCTAATTGGAAAATTAAATTATGCAAAATATGGGTTATATCATTAAAGGCAGGCTGTCTCAAAGTTACTTGAGGAAGCTTTTTCGTATTTAGGCAATTTTATTGAAATGTAAAATTAGGCTTAGAATTACAATTATTTTTATTGTAATATTTAGTTGGAAGGATTATATAAGATATAATATACTATAAGTAAGAAGCACTTGAGTTTAAGAGTAATAAGGGGACATTTATGAATAAAAAGGCTAAAAAAGCTTATAACAAAGCTATGGATTATTATGAAAAAGGGAAAATTAATAAGGCGCTAGAAATATGTGAAGATGTATTATTTGAAGGATTAGATAATTCAGAGGTATTAAATTTTAAAGGTCTACTATTATATCAAAAAGGAAATTTAACTGAGGCAATTACAGTATGGAAAATAAATAGGGACATAAATAATGATAATATTGCAAAAAATTATATAAAAGATGCTATGGCTGATGAAAGACGATTAGATTTATATAAACAAGGAGAGCAAGCTTTAATACAGTTAAAAATTGATAAGGCACTAGACTTATTTAAGATATGCTCAGAAAGTGATTTTAATGCAATTAAAGTGAATACAGGAATTGCAATGTGTTATCAAAAAAAAGGTGACTTATATAAAGCTAAGGAATATGTGGATAAGGCTTTAAGTATAGATAAAAATGCAGTTACAGCTAAAATTGTTGAAAAAGAATTAAAAGAAGATGGGATATATTTAGAATCTCAAAATTCCTCAAAAGGTTTTCTAATAGGAATAACAATTTTATTTGTAGTTGTGGCAATTACTGCTGGAGGATATTTAATTATATCAAAAATTAAGGAGAAGAATTTAGTTAATAATATAGAAGAAACAAACAGTATAACAGATGATAGTAAAGGACCAGGAATCAAAGAAACATCTGAAGTAAATACAGAGACTACTGCAAAAGAAGTGGTTAAAGAAGATCTTAAAAGTATAAATTTTAATAAAGAAAAGTTAAAAACATTAATGGCAAGTAATGATTTAGATGGGGTGTATGAACAATTAAAAAATGTTAAGGCAGAGGCAATAAGTAGTGAAGATACTGAAGTATATAATCAAGCTATTAAATTAATGAAGAACCAAGGCGTGTCAAAATTCTATGAATATGGATTATGGTATTTTAATAAAGGTAATTATGTAGATGCTGGAATTTCACTGAATAAAGCATATACATATTGTGAAGGAAATAGTTTAAAAGAACATGTTATATTTTATAGAGCAAGTAATTCACTTAAAAAATCAGATAATCAAACTGCATTATTACAATATGAAGAGTATTATAATCAATATACTAAGGGAGCATATGTTGAAGAAACATTATATGAGTTAGCATTACTAAACAATTCAGTGAATAAAGAAAAGAGTAAGAGGTATGCAAATATATTGATAGATAATTTCCCTAATTCGATTTACATAAATGATAGTCTTGTAAGAATAGCAAGGAGTTAAGTATATATATTAAATTAAAACAAAATATTGTGATATTAATTTATATATTAGGAAAAGATAGATAAATAATGAGGTATTAAATTGGTGGCGCAAAGTAGAGTGGAAGGATTGTTATGAAGTAAAGTTAGAATTGTTAATATGCATTTAGGCGAAGGGGTGAGGAGATTAAAATATAAAATAAGAAACAGGAGTTAATTCAAACTTTTTTGATATACCCCTGTTTTTTTATATTAATATTTTATTTTAAAGAAAGTATGATGACCTATAGTCGTTTGATTGACTTTATGTGTTTCCTTCATCCAATTGCATGTTGCTATGCTTGGATTATAAAAAAACAAGGCATCATGTGTTGGATCAGCACCTTTAATTGCATCGTATACTGCATTATAGCAATCTTGATTTGCGTTAGCATTTATCTTATTATTTTTAACACAAGAAAAAGCATTTTTTTGAAATATAACTTCTTGAATAGTATTTGGAAAATGTGGATCAATAGTACGATTTAATACTACAGAAGCTACAGCTATTTTTCCGGCATATGGTTCACCAATGCTTTCAGCAGAAACAAGTTTTGCCATCAAATCTATATCTTCACCCGTTATATACAATTGTTGAGTAGCATGATTAAAAACTTCTAAAACTTCATTATGTTTTTCACTATATTGTGAATTATACTCTATATTAGTATTCAAACAATGTTCATCTATTTCTTCATTTACAGAAATATTCTTAGTTTCACTACAAGCTTTACCTAAAACTGCGGCAAAAGCTGGATTCATATTAATAACGGAAAGATATAGTATTAAAGCAGTTACAAAAATACTACATGTCTTTTTCATAAAAAACCTCCTTCGGTATAGTGCAACAAATAATAGTATTACCAAAGAAAGTAATTATATACACTATTTATTTCTATAATTATTTATCAAATTTTCTAACCATTTGAGTTATAATAAAAAATTATTATAAAAATAATAAAAAAGTAAGAAAATAATAATTGTCTTTATATCTAAGAGTATAGTATTTGTTGTATAATTTTAATTAAGGGAAGAGAAGAGAAAAGAGGAGAGGTGAGAATTTTGAGCGAACTTTTATCAATGATAGTAAAGAGTTTTTCTAATATGTCATTATGGTCTATATTGGATATCTTAGTGGTATCACTCATATTCTATAAAGGGTATATGTTAATAAGGCAAACAAGAGCAGAACAATTATTAAAAGGAATAGTACTAATTATAGCCCTTATTCCAATTAGTTATTTGTTAAAATTAGATATGCTATATTTTATATTAAATAAGACATTAACTATTGGAGTATTAACTGTAATTATAATTTTTCAACCTGAAATTAGAAGGGCTTTAGAACATTTAGGAAGAACAGCTTTTGATGATAAGCACTATCCTAATAATAAAGAAAATTTAAATATAACTATTAATGAAATTGCAATTGCTGTTCAAAGCTTAGCTGATAGTAGAACTGGAGCATTAATTGTAATAGAACAAAGTACAGGGCTAAACGAATTGATAGGTGCTGGTACATTATTAGATGCCAATGTAACCTCAAATCTTTTGGAAAATATATTTGTAGTGAATACTCCACTTCATGATGGGGCAACAATAATAAGAAATAATAGAATTTTAGCATCAGGCTGTGTACTTCCACTAACTGATAATAATACAATTAATAAAAAGTTGGGAACTAGGCATAGAGCTGCAATAGGATTATCAGAAGTATCAGATGCACTAATTATAATTGTATCAGAAGAAACAGGCGTGGTATCATTAGCTATTAATGGAAGAATAACAAGAGGTTATGACAAAGAGAAATTGCGAAATATATTAATAAAAATAATAGAAAACAGAAATGAGAAAAAAGTAAAAACAGCAGGAGAGAAGGTGAAATCATGGATAAAAGTGAAAGCAGAACGTTAATTGTTAAGATTATTTGTGTACTGTTGTCATTTTGCTTATGGTTATATGTCTCAACTGTTGAAAACCCACTTAGAACTTATGAATTGAGAAATATTCCAGTAGAATTAATCAATGAAAATTCTTTAAAGGATTCAAAATTTGCAATCGCAAATAAACAACAATTTACAGTGGATTTAAAACTTGAGGGGCCGTCAAATGAAATATTAAAAGTTAAAAAGGAAGATTTCAAGATTATAGCTGATATGTCAGCTTATGCATTGAAAAATGGAGAGAATACTATACCTGTTAAAATAGTAAGTTGTCCTGAAAATATTGATATTAAAAATAATGGATTTTTAGGAATAAAAGTTAACTTAGAAGATCTGGTTGAAAAGGAATTTACAATTAAATCAAAGGTGAAATTTACTTATAAAGAACATATTTATGAAAAGGAACAAACAATAAGTCCAAAAGTTGTGACAGTAACAGGGGGAAAGAGTTCTGTTGAAAGAATTAGTGAAGCTATTTTAACTGGAGAAGAAAAAGATATAGATAAAAATAAGGAAAGTAAATATGATATAAAATTTGTGGATTCATCTGGGAATCAAGTAAATAATATCGAATCTAATGAAAAAACAGCAAATTTATCAATTGTAGTAAATAATGGAAAAGTTGTACCTATAAATTTAAAAACTACGGGGATTATGACTCAAGGATTTATATTGGAAGGTTATGAGTTAAGTAAAAATAATATAAATATATTAGGGGATAGTCAAAACTTGGAGAAGATACAATCCATAGACACTGAATTTGTGGACATGTCATCATTACAAGTAGATAGTGAAATGGATGTTAAACTTAATATACCCGAAGGTATTTCAGTCCAGGATGGAGAAAATACTATTAAAGTTAAGTTCAAGGTGACAAAAGAGGAAAACACAACGAAAAATTTAGTATGTAATGTACAGTATAAAAATTTGAATGAAGCATTTTCAGTAGATCCTTCAAATCCAACGATAAATGTGACATTAACAGGCACTAAAACAGCATTAGATAAGATAACTAGCCAAAACATAAATGTAATATCAGATTTATCTAATGTAAAAGAGGAAGGAACTTTTAATTATACACCGCAGGCAACACTTGTTAATGGAAATAATGTAACAATATCAGATGTTGGAAGTGTTAATGTAGTGGTTAAAAAGAAAGGTTAGGGATATGAAATAAAATTATAATCTAGTATTATTTGAAAGGATATGGTGAAAAAGCTGTGGCAATAAGAATAAATAATATAAATTTAAGTATAGATGATGATATAGATGTTTTAGAAAAAAAGATATGTAAGAAATTAAATATATCTAAAGATAGTATTAATAAGTTAGATATAATAAAGAAAAGTATTGATGCAAGAAAAAAGAATGATATAAAATTTAATTATTGTGTTGATATAGTTTGTGATGAAGAGGAAAAGATACTTTCTAAAATACATGATAAAGATGTAAAATTTGAAGAAATTAAGGAGGTTGAACCAATAAAACCAGGAATACAACAACTTAAATCTAGGCCTGTAGTAGTGGGTTTTGGTCCGGCAGGAATTTTTGCAGCATTAACTTTAGCAAGGCAGGGTTATAAACCAATTGTGTATGAACGTGGAGAAAATGTGGATGATAGAACACAAACTGTGGAAAAATTTTGGAATAGTGGAGAGTTAAATATTGAATCCAATGTACAATTTGGTGAAGGGGGTGCCGGTACATTTTCTGATGGCAAGTTAACTACAAGAATTAAAGACCACAGATGTACATTTGTATTAGATGAATTAATAAAAGCAGGAGCACCATCAGAGATTAAATATGAAAGTAAGGCTCATGTGGGAACAGATCTTTTAAAGTATGTAGTTAAGAATATAAGAGAAGAGATAAAAAGTCTCGGAGGAAAAGTTAATTTTAACTCAAAATTAGAGAAGATAACATATGAAGAGGGTAAATTAAAAAGCATAATTGTTAATGGACAAGAAATTTCATGTATGGCATTAGTACTTGCTATAGGTCATAGTTCAAGAGATACATATGAGATGCTATGCAAAGAAAAAGTTTCTATGGAGGCTAAGGCATTTGCTATAGGGGTAAGAATTGAGCATCCTCAAGAATTAATAAATATTAGTCAATATGGAGATAATCATAAACATCCTAAATTACATGCTGCTGATTATACATTAACTTATCAAAGTGAAAGATTAAAAAGAGGGATATATTCATTTTGCATGTGTCCAGGCGGAGTTGTAGTAGGTGCAGCTTCAGAAGAAGGGTTGCTTGTATCTAATGGAATGAGTTATCATGCACGAGATTTAGAAAATGCTAATTCAGCATTAGTAGTGACTGTTTCACCAGAAGATTTTGAAGGGGACTCACCCCTAAAAGGAATGGAATTTCAAAGGTATTATGAAAGTTTAGCTTTTAAGTTAGGTGGAGGTAATTATAAAGCACCAGTACAATTAGTTGGAGATTTTATGAAGGATAGACCATCAACTAAGTTAGGCAAGGTTACTCCAAGTTATACTAGAGGATATGAATTTAAAGAATTAAAGAATTGTTTACCACCATACGTTGTAGAAGCACTTAAAGAAGGAATTAAGAATTTTGATAATAAAATAAAAGGATATGCAAGTGAGGATGCAGTTTTAACAAGTATAGAAACTAGAACATCAGCACCAGTTAGAATTCATAGAGATAAAATGCTTGAAAGCATAAATGTATGTGGACTTTATCCTACGGGAGAAGGTGCAGGGTTTGCAGGCGGAATAATCTCAGCAGCAGTTGATGGAATAAAGGTTGCAGAACATATAATTGAAAAATTTGATTTACCTGAATAAATATAAGAATAAAATATTGACTAATTATGTTAACTGTTTTTTGTCTATCAAATTAAGAGTTGGTTAAAATATGAAAAAGATGAAAAAAAATTTCTGAAAATTTAGCATTTCCAGTTAATTTTTGTTACAATTAAGAAGAGAAAATATTTTTTGATTTGGATTGATACAAATATAACAGAATAACCATAAATAAAATTAAAAAATTTATTATAAAATAAGAGGTGTATAAAAGTGAGTAAAAACTTTGATGATTTAGTATCAATATTAAAAGGCGTTCAAACAAAGAAAGTAGCAGTAGCAGTAGCACAAGATGAACCAGTGCTAGAAGCAATAAAGAAAGCTACAGAAATGAATATAGCTCAAGCCATATTAGTTGGAGACAAGAATGAAATACAAGAGATAGCAAAGAAAATAGATTTAGATTTATCAAATTATGAAATAATGGATGTTAAAGATTCAAAGAAGGCTACTTTAGAAGCGGTAAAATTAGTTTCAAGTGGTCATGCAGATATGTTAATGAAAGGATTAGTAGATACTGCTACATTCTTAAAAAGTGTATTAAATAAAGAAGTAGGACTTAGAACAGGAAAACTAATGTCACATGTGGCTGTTTTTGAAATAGAAGGCTGGGATAGATTATTCTTCTTAACAGATGTAGCCTTTAATACTTATCCAGAATTAAAGGATAAAGTGGGATTAATAAATAATGCAGTTTCAGTTGCGCATGCATGTGGAATAGAGATTCCAAAGGTAGCAGCTGTATGTCCTGTTGAAGTTGTAAACACAAGTATGCCATCAACACTTGATGCAGGATTATTAGCTAAGATGTGTGATAGAGGACAATTCAAGAATTGTATAGTAGACGGACCATTTGCTTTAGATAATGCAATATCAGAAGAAGCAGCTCATCATAAGGGAGTTACTGGCCCAGTTGCTGGTAAGGCAGATGTATTATTATTACCAAATATAGAAACAGGAAATGTAATGTACAAGACTTTGACATATTTTTCAAAAGCAAAAAATGGTGGAATATTAGTAGGTACATCAGCACCTGTGATTTTAACGTCAAGAGCAGATTCATTTGAAACAAAAGTTAATTCAATTGCTTTAGCAGCATTAGTTGCAGCAAAAAAATAAATACAATCAATTTGTAATTAACAATGCATAGTGGAGGAGCAATTTTTCTAGGGCTATTCTTTGATATTTTTCATTGTTAATTGCGTATTTAAATTAAGGGGGATTTAGAATGTCATACAAGTTATTAATTATCAATCCAGGTTCAACATCAACAAAGATTGGTGTTTATGAAGATGAAAAGGAACTATTTGAAGAAACATTAAGACACACAAATGAAGAGATAAAGAGATATGATACAATATATGATCAATTTGGATTCAGAAAAGATGTTATATTAAATGTTCTTAAAGAAAAAAACTTTGATATGAAGACTTTAAGTGCTGTTGTTGGTAGAGGTGGAATGCTTAAACCAGTAGAAGGTGGAACATATGCAGTTAATGATTCAATGGTAGAAGACTTAAAAGTTGGGGTTCAAGGACCACATGCTTCAAACCTTGGTGGAATAATTGCTAAATCAATTGGAGATGAATTAAATGTACCTTCATTTATAGTAGATCCAGTTGTTACAGATGAATTGGCAGATGTAGCTAGATTATCAGGAGTGCCAGAACTTCCAAGAAAAAGTAAGTTCCATGCTTTAAATCAAAAAGCAGTAGCTAAGAGATATGGAAAAGAAAGTGGACAGGGATACGATAATTTAAATCTTGTAGTTGTACATATGGGCGGAGGAGTTTCTGTTGGAGCTCATAATCATGGAAAAGTTGTTGATGTAAACAACGCTCTAGATGGAGATGGCCCATTTTCACCGGAAAGAGCTGGATCAATTCCAATTGGTGATTTAATTAAAATGTGTTTTAGTGGAAAATACAGTGAATCAGAAGTATATGTTAAGACAGTTGGAAAAGGTGGATTTGTTGGATACCTAGATACAAATGATGTAAAAGATGTTATAGATAAGATGGAAGCAGGAGATAAAGAATGTGAAGCAGTATATAGAGCATTTGTTTATCAAATTGCAAAATCAATTGGAGAGATGTCAGTAGTATTAGAAGGTAAGGTAGATCAAATTCTCTTTACTGGAGGGATTGCATACTCGCCAACTCTTGTTCCAGACCTTAAAGCAAAAGTTGATTGGATAGCTCCAGTTACAGTTTATCCAGGAGAAGATGAATTATTAGCTTTAGCTCAAGGTGCTATAAGAGTACTTGATGGAGAAGAAAAAGCTAGAATATACTAAAAAGACATTCTAATAATGCATTAAGGCAGTAGATGAGAACCAAATCCAGATGGAGGAGGTTCTCTTTTTTTCTTAGTAATAAAGATATCTTTATTAAGAATATGTGGGAAGAATGCGGGTCAAGAAGACGTTAGATTAAAAAAGGTATGAAAAAATGAATCTATTTATATCCTTAAACTATAAGCAAATGATATAATAATCGTATTAATATTTTATTAAAAGTATAGCTAGATGCAAGCTAGTAAATAGTAAAAGTAATTGGGGTAGATTATGGATAGATTTAATTGTATTTTGAATGATGAAAAATATATGTACTATTTGAAAAGGAATAAGAAATTTGAAAAGGGCAGGAAGTTTTGTAAACATAATTTAAAACACTTTTTAGATGTAGCAAGAATTGCTCAATCGATAAATTTAGAAGAAAAATTAAACTTTGAAAAAGAAATTATATATACCACTGCAATTTTACATGATATAGGTAAATCTTTTCAATATGAAAATGGAACACCGCATGAAATATCTTCCTTTGAGATTGCAAAAGATTTTTTAGTGGAGTACAAATTTAATACAGAAGAAATTGAACTTGTAAAACAAGGAATATTAGGACATAGAGATAAAAAAAGTGAAGGATTTTCATGGCTTATATATAGAGCAGATAAACTCTCAAGGCTATGCATTACTTGTAAGGCTAAAGATGAATGTAACTGGAGCGATGAAAAGAAAAACATAAAAATATACTATTAGGAGGCTTTATACATAATGAAAATAGGAAACAAAGAATTTAAAATCGGGGAAAGAACATATATCATGGGGATATTGAATTTTACACCAGATTCTTTTTCTGATGGAGGAGAATTTAATAATATAGATTTAGCTATAGAACATGTAAAAAAAATGATAGATGATGGAGCAGACATAATAGATGTAGGGGGAGAGTCTACTAGACCGGGCTATACATTGATAAATGATGAAGAAGAGATAAGTAGAGTTGTTCCTATAATAAAAGCTATAAAAGAAAATTTTGATATTTCTATATCTATAGATACATACAAAGCAAAGGTAGCTGAAAAAGCATTAGAAGCTGGAGCTAATCTTATTAATGACATATGGGGATTTAAAAAAGAAAAAGATATGGCGAAGGTTGCAGCAAAATATAATGTACCTTGTTGTTTAATGCATAATAGAGAGAATGAAGATTATAAAAATTTAATGGAAGATATATTAGATGATTTAAGGGAAAGTATAAGAATAGCTAAAGAAGCTGGAGTCAAGGATGAAAATATAATATTAGATCCTGGCATAGGCTTTGCTAAAACTTATGAACAAAATTTAGAAACTATGAATAATTTAGAAAGATTAAAAGAATTGGGATATCCAATACTATTAGGAACATCAAGAAAACGTATGATAGGACTTACTCTAGATTTGCCAGTAGGGGAAAGAGTAGAAGGAACTGTTGCTACAACTGTTGTTGGAATAATGAAAGATGCTTGTGATTTTGTGAGAGTTCATGATGTATTAGAAAATTCAAGAGCTGCAAAAATGACTGATGTAATTGTAAGAAGATAGGATGGATGAATTTTGGATAAAATGTATATAAGAGAGTTAGAGTTATTTGGGTTTCATGGAGTTTTTGAAGAAGAAAAAAGATTAGGCCAAAAATTTATATTATCTTTAGAACTAGATTTGGATTTAAAGTCAGCAGGGAAAACTGGAGATTTAGCAAAGTCAGTACATTATGGTGAGTTGTGTGAAAAAGTAGATAAAGAATTTGTAAGAGAAAGCTATGAACTTATAGAAACTGTAGCTTTAAATCTAGCAGATTTTATTCTTAATGAATATACAATAATAAATGGTGTTAAAGTATTCTTAAAAAAGCCTTGGGCACCAGTGAGAAAATCCTTAGATACTGTGGAAATAATGATTGAAAGAAAAAGACATAAAGCATATATAGGTCTAGGATCTAATATTGGAGATAAAGAGAGGTATTTAAAGGAAGCAATAAATAAAATATCAATAGAAAAGAATATTGATATGAGAAAACAATCCTCGTTTATTACAACAAAGCCATGGGGATATTTAGATCAAGGAGATTTCTTAAATGCAGTTATAGAAATAGAAACAACACTAGAACCTGAGGAACTTATGGATCTACTGCTTAAGGTTGAAGAAGAACTAGATAGGGAAAGAACAATAAAGTGGGGACCTAGAACTATTGATTTAGATATAATTATGTATGATGAATTAATTTCTTCTAATGAAAAAGTAATTCTTCCACATCCAAGAATGCATGAAAGAGAATTTGTATTAACATCATTAAATGAAATAGCACCATATCTTATGCATCCTGTGCTTTATAAGAGAGTATTTACTTTGTTAGAAGAACTCAACTCAAACAATTAAATTTAGAAAAATATGGTATAGTAATCTTTATAAATGATAATAATTATACCAACATGGAAGAAAAAGTTATGATTTTAAAGAACATAGTATAATTAAGTATAAAGTGAAGTTCAGATGGAGTTTAATCTTCATCTGAATTTCACTTGGACTTATAAATACAAGGATACAATACCCAGAGATCTAGGCCACTTAGCACTAGTCTAGAAATCGTGGTGCGTTAGTGGTAGTTAGCTATCGGATAGAATAATTTGTTATGTAGGAGTATTTTTATGAGAAGTTCACTAAAATTTACGAATAAATTGAATATGTTATCTGAAATGGAGTGTGAATCTAAGTTTCAAATATTAGAATATGAGAATTTAAATGGAGCAATTGATGTTGAAACGGCCTTGGGGCTTAATATAATTAGGCAAAGCGGAATAAAGCTAAAACAAATAAGAATAATATTGGAGGAGAGTTCAGTAAAGCTTGAATCAGGTTCTTTAAGCTATATGAAAGGTAATATAGAAATAAAGAATAAGTCAGGTGGATTATTAGGATTTGGGAAAAAGATCATATCAAGTAAGTTAATAGGAGAAACAGTATTTAAACCTACTTATAGTGGTACCGGAGAGATATTTTTAGAACCTTCCTTTGGACATTTTGCATTAATAGAATTAGAAGATGATGAAATAATAGTAAGTGAGAATATGTTTTATGCATGTGAAGATGGAATAGAAGTTAATGCAACAATGCAAAAGAATGTTTCAGCTGCATTCTTAGGAAATGAAGGTTTTTATCAAGCTAGAATTCAAGGAAGTGGAATAGTTGCACTTAAAGTTCCAGTTCCAGAAAGTGAAATATTTAAGTGCATATTAATTAACGATACGTTAAAGGTAGATGGTAACTTGGCAATTTTAAGAACAGGAAATATTGAATTTTCTGTAGAAAAATCATCTAAATCTATTGTGGGAACGGCACTTAGTGGAGAAGGAATGGTTAATGTATATAGAGGTACAGGTGAAGTTTGGCTAATACCAACAAAAAGTGTGTATAAAGAGTTGAAAATGAAAGGATTAAAAGATGTAGATAAATTACAGTCTGAAATAGATACAAATATATAGTGTTCTTAATTTGAAATAAGTATTATTTATTTAATTAACGTATAGGATGCAAATATATTTAACACTTTCATATATTAAAGTTGTAAAGTGAAATGTAGATGGTTATAATTAGATATAAATAATTATACAATGAGGTGATAAAGTGAGTTCTTTAGAGTCAAAAATTAAAAGTAAAGAATTAGATTTGTTTTTTAAAGCAATTTTAGAACTTAAAGATATAAATGAATGTTATAAATTTTTCGAAGATGTAGCAACTATAAATGAAGTTAAATCATTAGCTCAAAGATTACATGTAGCAAATCTACTTAAGCATAAAAAGACTTATTCAGAAATAACTGAAATAACAGGTGCTAGTACAGCAACTATCAGCAGAGTTAACAGATGTTTAAATTATGGAAGTGAGGGCTATAATTTAGTGTTAGAAAGATTAGAGGATGGAAAATAGATTAATATAAACACTGATTTTAAAATAATGAACTGAAGGATAATAATTTTAGACGTAGTAGTTTTTTAATAAAACAGGAGATTGTAAATAGTTATAAAAAATATTATACTATTTAAGATGAAATACATGTAAAAGCTACAAATAACATTGTCTTTTATAGGTGATTAAAAATATTATAGTAAGTGAGTACTATAATAGAATAAAAAAAGTGAGGTAAAATTATGAGTAGAATGTTTGGAACTGATGGAGTTAGAGGAGTTGCAAATACAGAATTAACAGCAAGGATGGCATATGATCTTGGAAGAGCAGGTGCATATGTATTAACAGAAGGAGCTCATAAGCCTAAGATATTAGTTGGAAAAGATACAAGAATATCAGGGGATATGTTGGAATCAGCATTAATATCAGGAATATTATCAGTTGGAGCTGAGGCAGTAGTGCTTGGCGTAGTACCAACACCAGCTGTTGCATATTTAATAAGAAAATATGGAGCTGATGCAGGTGTTATGATTTCTGCATCGCATAACCCAGTAGAATATAACGGTATTAAGTTCTTTAATGATAAAGGATACAAGCTTTCAGATGAATTAGAAGACGAGATTCAAAGTGTTATTGAAAATGATTTTGAAGGGGTACAAAATCCAATTGGTACAGACTTGGGAAGAGAAACAATTGAAGTATCCGCATTAACTGATTATATAGAATTTGCTCAAAATACAATACCTTATAGTTTAAAGGGATTAAAAGTAGCTTTAGATTGTGCAAATGGAGCTTCATATAAATCTTCAGTAAAGGCATTTAGAGAATTAGGTGCTGATGTATTTGTAATTAATGATAATCCAGATGGAACAAATATAAATGAAAGCTGTGGATCAACACATCCAGAAGAACTAATGGAATATGTAGTTAAAAAGGGGTGTGATTTAGGGTTTGCATTTGATGGAGATGCAGATAGATGTTTAGCCATTGATGAAAAAGGTAACTTAATAAATGGTGATTTTATATTAATGTTATGTGCAAGATATTTAAAAGAGCTAGGAAAGTTAAAAGATAATACTTTAGTTGTAACTGTGATGAGTAATCTTGGGTTAGATATTGCGTGTAAAAAAGAAGGAATAAATCTTGTTAAAACTAGTGTTGGAGATAGATATGTTTTAGAAGAAATGGTTAAAGATAAATATGTTTTAGGTGGAGAACAATCAGGTCATGTCATATTCTTAGATTATAACTCAACTGGAGACGGGTTAGTTACAGCACTTCAAATTTCAGGTATAGTTAAGAAGAAGGAAACACCTTTATCTGAATTATGTTCAATAATGAAAGACCTTCCACAAGTATTAGCTAATGCAACAATTCCAAATGACAAAAAAGATTTATATTTAACAGATGATGAAATACAAGGTGAAATAAAGAAAATAGAAGACGCCTTAAATGGGATTGGAAGAGTTCTTATCAGACCTTCTGGAACAGAACCATTAATTAGAGTTATGCTTGAAGGCGAAAATCAAGCAGAAATAAATAAAATGGCTCATGATCTAGCAAATTTAATTGAGAAAAAATATAACTAAGGATGTTAAAATTTTATATAAATTAGGCACATGGAAAATTAATGTAAAATATTTGCTATAGTGATATAAGGGAGGAATTCTATTATAAATAGGGTTCCTCTAAATTATAAGAAGCAATGTGATGTAGAGGTATAGCTTATAAGGAGTAACCAGTGAATGGAGTATTATTTAAAGTTACTTATACAAAGAATATAATTAAAGATATTAACATAAATACTTTATTTATGTTAATATATAAATAAAATATTTATGTTATGGAGGAGAAGAAAATGGAAGGTGAATCAGCCCAGACAACTAATACTATTATGCAAATTTTATTTTTAGTTATATTAACCTTAATTAATGCATTCTTTTCATCAGCAGAAATGTCAATTGTTTCAGTAAACAAAAATAAAATTAAAATGTTAGCAAATGAAGGTAATAAAAAAGCAAAAGTCCTTTGCAAATTGATTGAAGAACCAACAAAATTTCTATCAACAGTTCAAGTAGGTATGACACTCGCAGGATTTTTTGCAAGTGCATCAGCAGCTACAGGAATTTCAGAACAATTAGGAGTGTTTTTTATTAGTATAAATGTACCATATGGACAACAAGTTGCATTTATAGGAGTTACAATTTTATTATCATATTTTACATTAGTATTTGGAGAATTGGTTCCAAAGAGAATAGCCTTAAGAGAATCTGAAAAGATAGCTATGTTCTCTCTTAGACCAATAATATTTATTTCTAAAATTGCAGCTCCATTTATAAAAATATTATCACTATCAACGTCTTTACTAGTAAAACTTATTGGATTAGATAATAAAGAATTAGATGAAATAGTAACAAAAGAAGAACTTAAATCATTTATAGAGACAGGAGAAGAGCAGGGTGCTATAAATGAAAGTGAAAAAGAAATGATAGAGGGAATATTTGAATTTGATAATAAAAAAGTTGAAAAAGTTATGACACCTAGAACAGAAGTATATTGCATAAACATCAAAGAGCCATTAAACGCTTATTTAGATGAATTATTGGAAATGAGATATTCAAGAGTTCCAGTATATGAAGATAATATAGATAATGTAATAGGTATTCTATATATGAAGGATTTTATAATTGAAGCTAAGAATAAAGGCTTTGATAATGTGAATATTAAAGATATATTAAAGGAACCATACTTTGTGCATGAAGGAAAGAATGTGCAAGATTTATTTAAATTACTACAAATATCACAGCGTCATATAGCAGTTATAATTGATGAATATGGAGGGTTTTCTGGTATTATAACCATTGAAGATCTCATAGAAGAGATAATGGGAGAAATTAATGATGAAGATGATAGTAGTGAGGAACGAATTAAAAAAGTGAGAGAAAATACTTTTTTAGTAGATGGTTTAACTACGTTAGAAGAATTAAATGATGAATTAAATTTAGGTATTGAATTGGATGATATTGATACTATAAGTGGATTTCTTATTAATTTAATTGGGAATATTCCATCAGAAGAGAATGAGAATATAGTAGAATATAATGATATAACTTTTAAGGTAGATAAATTAGGAGAGAAGAGAATCGAAAAGATTCTCATAAAGATAAAAAATAGAGATTAAAATAATACAAAAAGATGGTATTTCACTTCATTTAAGTGCAATACCATCTTTTTATAAGTTTGTTGAATTTTAAAGTTAAATTTTGATGAATAATAAACGATTAATAAGGGGATAAATAGATTTGTAGAAAAATAGCATGTTTACAAGGGGGATAATTATATGAAGAAGGAAATTTATAATGATTATTTATTAATAATGCCAAGTGGTAACTGCAAGGGATTTAATGACTTAGAAGGAGTAAAAGCACATATAAATGTATATTATGAAAGAAAACTTGATGATACGCTTCATGAAGATGGATATAATGATGGTACAGATATAGGTGGAGATGAGCCTAGAATGAATGTATTCACACAATTGGGAGTTGAAGAAGGTAAGTGTGAAGTGTATAAAACAGAAGAATTTATTGAAAAGATTAAAGAAGAATTAGTTTTTAATGAAGAAAAAGAAGATATAATTTCAAAACTATCAGAAGCAAAAATAAATTTAAATATATATGAATATAGTTTAGATGAAATTTTGGCACATGTTGAAGAAATTAATGTTATGGAAAATTATGGAGAAGTTAGAGGCTAAATTTAAAATGTTAATCAATATAAAAAATGACAAAAATTCTTATATTGAAATTATCAATTAATATTATTTAAAATATTAATATAATTAATGAAATGATCAAAGCAATGATAAATTAATAAAAAAATATGCAAATAAATAATAAATGATTAATTTTATCATATTTTAAATAAGCAAAAAAACAATAATGTAAAATATATTTCTATAATGTTGACAATAGTAAAAACGGAGAGTAAAATCTACATTAACAGGAAAAAGGAAAATTTAATAGGTCCTTAAGTTATTAAATGCTAAGATGGAGAAAATTGTTTAGCAGACAAGTTGCAGAGAGTCGATGGTTGGTGAGAATCGATACTTTAGCTTTAGAATTATCACTCCTGAGCAGAATCCAGAAAGAGAAAGAAATTTCTTGAGTAAAAGATATCCGGTGTGCATCCGTTATATGCAAGGGTTTGTTAGAACCTAGTGATATTATATAAGGCGGAATATTATCCCACTTCTTATGATTCATATCATTAAGAGTGGATTTTTTTAACCATTTTTAAGGGGGAGAGGCAATGGAAAAACATGTATTATCAGCTTTAGTAAAGAATTCATCTGGTGTTTTAAGCAGAGTTAGTGGATTGTTTTCAAGAAGAGGATATAACATTGACAGTTTAACTGTTGGTAGAACAGAAGATCCTTCAATCTCAAGAATGACAATCACTCTTATGGGTGATGACAATGTATTAGAACAAGTGAAAAAGCAATTAAACAAATTAGAAGATGTTGTAAGAGTTATAGATTTTAAAGTTAATGAATCAGTTTATAGAGAGTTAGTATTGATTAAAGTAAAAGCAAATGCTGAAAATAGATCAGCTATAAATCAAACAGTAAAGATTTTTAGAAGTAAGATAATTGATTTATCCACTAATACTTTAACAATAGAATTAACAGGGGATGAAGATAAAATATCAGCATTAATAAAATTGATGGAAGAATATGGAGTAGAAGAATTAGTTAGAACTGGGGTTACAGCGCTTCAAAGAGGAGAAAAAACTATAAAGAATTCTGTTGAAAGTTATTAATTAAAGATAAATTTTGAAACAATGGCAATAAGGCAATGCAAAAGGTAAAGGGGGAGAATGATATATGACTCAGAATCAGGTAAAAATATTTGATTCTACTCTGAGAGATGGAGCTCAAGGTCAAGGGATTTCATTTTCATTAGAAGATAAGATTAAGATAGTAAAAGTTTTAGATGAGATGCAAATTGATTATATTGAAGCTGGCAACCCTGGATCAAATCCAAAAGACATGGAATTCTTCAAAAGACTTAAGGATATGCACCTTAAAAATTCTAAAGTAGTAGCATTTGGATCAACTAGAAAACCTAATATTAATGTAGAAGATGATAAGAATTTAAAAGATTTATTATCTTCAGGAGCAGACACAATTGTTATATTCGGGAAGTCATGGGATTTTCAAGTTACAGATATTATAAAAACATCATTAGATGAGAATATTGAAATGATAAAAGATACAATTAAATATTTGTGCAAGAAAGAAAAAGAAGTAATTTTTGATGCGGAACATTTTTATGATGGCTATAAGGCAAATAAAGATTATGCAATGGCAACTTTAAAAGCAGCAGAAGAAGCTGGAGCGCAAGTAGTAGTTTTATGTGATACCAATGGAGGTGCTTTACCTCAAGAAATATACGATATAATTAAAATTGTACAAGATCAAATATCAATAGAATTAGGTATTCATAGTCATGATGATATGGGAATGGCAGTTGCAAATTCAATTATGGCAGTAGAATCTGGAGCAAAACAAGTCCAAGGAACATTCATTGGCATAGGTGAAAGATGTGGTAATGCTAATTTAAGTGCAATAATACCAATATTGAAATTAAAACGTGGATATGAAATATTAGGCAACAATGAACTAGTTAATTTGACGAAATCAGCTAGATATATTGCAGAAATATGTAATATTACATTGACAGATCAAACCCCTTTTGTAGGAAGTTCATCCTTTGCACATAAGGGCGGTATGCACATCGATGCAGTAACTAAAGCACCAAAATCATATGAGCATATAGAACCAGAACTAGTTGGGAATAAGAGAAGATTTTTAGTGTCTGAGGTTAGTGGAAAAAGTACAATATTACAAGAAATAAAGAAAGTATTTCCTAATATATCTAAAGATGATAATTCAGTTCAAAAAATTACAGATAGATTAAAAGAATTAGAATATGAAGGCTATCAATTTGAAGGGGCAGAAGGAACAGTTGAATTAATTATAAGAAAAATTATTGGTAAATATAAACCCTTCTTTAAATTAAACCATTTTAAGATTATTGGAGAACAGCCTTATGGCTCTGAAAATTTCACTTCAACAGCAGTAATAAACATTACAGTGGATGGACAGAATGAAATGACAGCAGCAGAAGGAGAAGGTCCGGTAAATGCACTAGATAAGGCAATTAGAAAAGCACTTGAAGTATTTTATCCGGAAATCAAACAAGCACGACTTGTAGATTATAAGGTTAGAGTTTTAGATTCAGAAAGTGCAACAGAAGCAAAGGTAAGAGTTTTAATTGAATCAACAGATGGAATTGAAAACTGGAGTACTGTTGGGGTATCTCGAGACGTAATTCAAGCTAGTTGGATAGCTCTAGTAGATTCAATAGAATATAAATTAATTAAAGATATTGAAAGAAAAGTAAAAGCATATTTTTAAGGGGGATTAAAACATGGGAATGACAATGACACAAAAAATATTAGCAGCACACGCAGGATTAGAAACTGTTAAAGCTGGACAATTAATCGAAGCAAATCTTGACTTAGTTTTGGGAAATGATATTACAACTCCAGTAGCTGTAAATGAATTTAAGAAATTTGGAACAGATAAAGTATTTAGCAAA
The DNA here is from genome assembly GCF_021372645.1 of Clostridium sp. Taxonomy (GTDB): domain Bacteria; phylum Bacillota; class Clostridia; order Clostridiales; family Clostridiaceae; genus Clostridium. Next base: position 48,854 of record NZ_JAJFUC010000045.1, read on the forward strand.
AGTCAAATTGCAATAGTTCCAGATCACTTTACTCCTAATAAGGATATAAAGGCAGCAGAACAAGTTAAATATATTAGAGAATTTGCTGAAAAAATGGAAATAGAAAATTTCTTTGAAGTTGGAGAAATGGGAATAGAACATTGCTTACTTCCTGAAAAAGGATTAGTTGTTGCTGGTGATGTTGTTATAGGGGCTGACTCACATACTTGTACATATGGAGCTCTTGGAGCTTTTTCAACAGGTATTGGATCAACTGACATGGCAGCTGGTATGGCTACAGGAAAATGTTGGTTTAAAGTACCATCAGCTTTAAAATTTGTTCTTAAGAACAAGCCTGCCAAATGGGTAAGTGGAAAAGATATAATACTACATATAATTGGAATGATTGGTGTTGATGGGGCATTATACAAATCAATGGAATTTGTAGGTGATGGATTAGATTACCTTTCAATTGATGATAGATTCACAATGGCAAATATGGCAATAGAAGCTGGTGGAAAAAATGGTATTTTCCCAGTTGATGATAAAACTGTTGAATATTTAAAAGATCACGCAACTAAAGAATGGACTGTTTATGAAGCAGATGACGATGCAGAATATGATGAAGTATTTGAAATTGACTTAAGTACATTAAGACCAACAATTTCATTTCCACATTTACCAGACAATACTAGAACAATTGATAATGTAGGAGATGTAGTACTTGATCAAGTAGTAATTGGATCATGTACAAATGGTAGAATTTCAGATTTAAGAATAGCTAGAGATATACTAAAAGGAAATAAAGTTAAAAAAGGTATTAGATGTATAGTTATTCCTGGAACTCAAAAGATCTACTTACAAGCTTTAGAAGAAGGAATAATAAAAGATTTAGTGGAAGCTGGAGCAGTATTCTCAACACCAACTTGTGGACCATGTTTAGGTGGACATATGGGAATATTAGCAAAAGGTGAAAGAGCATTATCAACAACAAACAGAAATTTTGTAGGAAGAATGGGACACGTTGAATCAGAAGTATATCTTGCAAGTCCAGCTGTTGCAGCAGCATCTGCATTAACTGGAAAAATAACTGACCCAGAATTAGTTTAGGAGGTATTAGTAATGAGTGTAAAAGGTAAGGTATTCAAATATGGAGATAATGTAGATACAGATGTAATAATCCCAGCAAGATATTTAAATACATCAGATGCTAAAGAACTTGCTGCACATTGTATGGAAGATATAGATGTAGATTTTGTAAAGAATGTAAAAGACGGAGATATAATTGTTGCAAATAAAAACTTTGGTTGTGGTTCTTCAAGAGAACATGCACCTTTAGCAATTAAGACAGCTGGAGTTAGTTGTGTTATAGCATCAACTTTTGCAAGAATATTCTACAGAAATTCAATTAATATTGGATTACCAATTTTAGAATGTGATGAAGCAGTAAAAAGTATTGATGCAGGAGATGAATTAGAAGTTGAATTTTCAACAGGCCTTATTAAGAATTTAACTAAGAACCAAGAGTATCAAGGAGAAGCATTCCCAGAGTTTATGCAAGAAATCATAGATAATGATGGATTAATTGGATATATAGGGAATAAAAAGTAAGAAAATAATTAATAAATGAATTATATTAGATTTTTTCTTGATATAATTAATCAAGAAAGAGATACTAATAAGTAAAGACAATTTATTTAAGTAAGTTTTACTTTTAGATAAATACGCAATAAGAGTTAGGAAAATATAAAGAGGGGGATTTTTATAATGAAATATAATATAGCTGTAATACCAGGAGACGGAATAGGACCAGAAGTTGTAGAAGAAACTATAAAGGTCTTAAAAGTTATTGGGGATAAGTTTGGACATAGATTTGAATATGAGTATGTATTAGCAGGCGGATGTGCTATAGATAAGGAAGGAACACCACTTCCAGAGGCAACTTTAGAAGCATGTAAGAAAAGTGATGCAGTTCTACTTGGAGCTGTTGGTGGTCCTAAATGGGATGATCCTACTGCAAAAATAAGACCAGAACAAGCATTATTAGGATTAAGAGGTGCATTAAATCTTTATTGTAATTTAAGACCAGCAGTTTTATATGCTCCATTAAAAAATGAATCACCACTTAAAGATAGTATTGTTAAAGATGGAATAGATATTTGCATAGTAAGAGAATTAACTGGTGGTATTTATTTTGGTGAAAGAGGAACGGAAGTTATTGATGGCGTAAAGAGTGCTTATGACACTGAAAGATATGATGTGAATGAAATAACTAGAATTGTTAAAATCGGATTTGAAACAGCAATGAAGAGAAGTAAGAAGCTTACAAGTGTTGATAAAGCTAATATATTAGAAAGCTCAAGACTTTGGAGAAGCATAGTTGATGAAATGGCTAAGGATTATCCAGAAGTTGAAGTAAATCATTTATATGTTGATAACACTGCAATGCAATTAGTTAAAGATCCAAATCAATTTGATGTAATTGTAACTTCAAATATATTTGGTGATATCTTATCAGATGAAGCTAGTATGGTTACAGGTTCAATTGGAATGTTACCTTCAGCATCACTTGGAGATGGAAAACTTGGAATGTATGAACCAATCCATGGAAGTGCTCCTGATATAGCAGGACAAGGAATTGCTAATCCTCTAGCAACTATTCTTTCAGCTGCAATGATGTTAAGATATAGTTTCTCATTAGAAGAAGAAGCTAAATCAATTGAAACTGCAGTGCTTGCAGTTCTTGAAGATGGATATAGAACTGGTGATATAATGACAGAAGGTAAGAAAAAAGTTGGAACAGTTGAAATGGGAAATTTAGTTCGTGAAAAATTGCAATCAGCAAAATAATAATATCAATGCACAATGCACAATGCACAATGAAGGAACAAATCACTTGTATGATTTGAAAAAATATATTTTAAAAATTTCAAAGAAATTTCATTTTTCATTGTGAACTATGCATTGTGAATTGAAAAATCATTCTATAAGCAAAGGAGTGAGTAAAATGTTATTAACGGGAGCTGAAATCTTAATAAAGTCGTTACTTGATGAAGGAGTAGAGACTATATTTGGATATCCAGGTGGAGCCGTATTAAATATATATGATGAATTATATAAATATAAGGATAAAATTCACCATGTTTTAACTTGTCATGAACAAGGTGCATCTCATGCAGCTGATGGATATGCAAGAGCAACTGGTAAAGTTGGAGTTTGTCTTGCAACTTCAGGACCAGGAGCTACTAATCTAGTAACAGGTATTGCTACTGCATACATGGATTCAATTCCTATGGTAGCTATCACAGGAAACGTAGCTAAACCATTGCTTGGAAAAGATAGTTTTCAAGAGGTTGACATAACTGGAATTACAATGCCTATAACAAAGCATAATTATATTGTAAGAGATGTTAATGATCTTCAAAATATAATTAGAGATGCCTTTTATATAGCTAAAGAAGGTAGACCAGGTCCAGTATTAATAGATATTCCTAAAGATATTACAGCAGATAAAACTAAGTATAAAAAATTAATTCCTAAAGAAGTAGTTAGGAAGTCAGAATATATTACAGATAACGCATTACAGGAAGCAATAGAGTTAATAAATCAAAGTAAAAAACCATTTATATTTGCAGGTGGTGGTGTAGGCATATCTGAAGCAACATCAGAATTAATAAGTTTTGCAGAAAAGATAAATGCACCTGTATCAACATCACTTATGTGTATGGCAGAATTTCCAAATGACCATGAATTATATACTGGTATGATAGGAATGCATGGAACAAAAGCATCAAATATTGCTGCAACTAAATGTGATTTATTAATAACACTTGGAGCTAGATTTAGTGATAGGGTTATAAGTAATCAAAATCATATTAAGAATGCAAAGATATTGCAAATAGATGTTGATCCAGCAGAAATAAATAAAAATATAAAAGTTGATACTTGCATTGTAGGAGATTTAAAGGTAGCATTAGATAAATTAATACCATTAATTGAAGAAAAGAAAAATGAAGAATGGCTTGATACTATAAACAAATTAAAAGAAGATAAAAAGATATCTTCAAATTGTGAGACAACTCCAGAATTATTCTTTGATAAACTAAATAAATTAAATGATGGAAGTTTTATAATATCAACTGAAGTTGGGCAACATCAAATGTGGGCAGCTCAATATTTTAAATTTAAAGATGAAAGAACATTTATAACTTCAGGTGGCCTTGGAACAATGGGATATGGACTTGGTGCTGCAATTGGAGCTCAAATTGGTATGCCAGGTAAAAGAGTGTTTAACATTGCTGGAGATGGTAGCTTTGGAATGAATTGCAATGAATTAGTTACTGCAGTTAAAAATAGGCTTCCATTAATACAAGTAGTTATGAATAATAACTGTTTAGGAATGGTTAGACAATGGCAAAGTTTATTTTATGAAGAAAGATACTCTGAAACAACATTAGATAGACCAACAGATTATGTTAAACTTGCTGAAGCTTTTGGAGCTAAAGCATTTAGAATAACTAAAGTAGATGAAATAGATGAAGTTTTAAGAAAAGCTCTGGATTCAGAAGGTCCAGTTCTTATAGATTATTTAGTAAATAGTGATAAAAAAGTTTTTCCTATGGTTGCACCTGGTGCACCAATTAATCAAATAATAAGTGAAGAAGATATCAATAATAATTAGGAGGTCGTTAAAAATGCCAAAAATGTATTATGAAAAGGACACAGATTTAAATTTATTAAAAGGAAAGAAGGTTGCTATAATAGGTTATGGTAGCCAAGGGCATGCACATGCATTAAATCTTCATGAAAGTGGAATAGATGTTGTTGTTGGTTTATATAATGGAAGTAAATCTTGGGCTAAGGCAGAAGCAGCTGGATTAAAAGTTACAACTGTTGCAGAAGCAGCAAAGGCAGCTGATTTTATCATGATTTTATTACCAGATGAAAAGCAAGGAAAAATCTACAATGAAGAAATTGCTCCAAACTTAGAAGAAGGAAATTCATTAGTATTTGCTCATGGATTTAATATTCACTTTGGCCAAATAGTTCCACCTGCATTCGTTGATGTATTCATGGTTGCACCTAAGGGACCAGGACATTTAGTAAGAAGAACATATACTGAAGGTGCTGGAGTACCTTGCTTAATAGCTATACACCAAGATGCATCAGGAAAAGCAAAACAATATGCTTTAGCATATGCAAACGGAGTTGGTGGAGCAAGAGCTGGTGTTCTTGAAACTACTTTTAAAGATGAAACAGAAACTGATCTTTTCGGAGAACAAGCAGTACTTTGTGGTGGAGTTACAGAACTTATCAAAGTAGGTTTTGAAACTTTAGTAGAAGGTGGATACGCTCCAGAGAATGCTTACTTTGAATGTATGCATGAAATGAAATTAATCGTTGATCTATTATACCAAGGTGGATTAAGCATGATGAGATATTCAATTTCAGATACTGCTGAATATGGAGATTATCAAATTGGTAAGAGAATAATCACTGATGAAACTAAGAAAGAAATGAAGAAGGTTCTTACAGAAATCCAAAACGGTACTTTTGCAAAGAATTGGTTATTGGAAAACCAAATTGGAAGACCAAACTTCAATGCAACTAGAAGAATGGAATCAGAACATCCAATTGAAAAAGTTGGTAAAGAATTAAGAGGAATGATGAGCTGGATTGATACAGCTAAAGTAGATTAGTATTTAGAAATAATATCTACAATTTTAAAAGAAGACGAGGATTTAGATTTAAATACTCGTCTTCTTCTTTTTTATGTATAATTTATTGTAATAGAGCAATGTTTAAGTGAGAGGTACTGAATGAATTATGTATATATTGTAGAATGTTCTGATGGGACATTCTATACAGGATGGACAAATAATTTGGAAAAAAGAATTTATATGCATTCAAATGGAATAGGAGCAAAATATACAAAAGGAAGAGGACCAGTAAAATTAATGCATTATGAAGAATTTGAAGAAAAAAAAGATGCAATGAAAAGGGAATATGAGATAAAAAAATTAACAAAAAAAGCAAAGATATTATTAATTAGAGAGACTACAAAAAATAAATAGCAAGAAAGTTATTAAATATGGCAACAAACTACACTTGCAGAATGGATCTTTTAAAAGAATTTTTTTATAGAAGACTACACCAAAATATGATATTATTTGTATATAAATAACCTAAATTCAAAAAAATGGGAGAATTATATATGAATAAAAGAAATTCTAGTAATAGGTATGGGAAAAAGTATAATGGAGATAAAAAGAGAAATGGTGATTTGTTTAAAAGTATTTACTTGATTATTGCGAGTATATTAATAGTATGTGGAGCAAGCTTTTATTTGAAAGATATAAGTAATTCAAATTTACAAAAGATTGAAGCTAGTAATCAATTAAGTGAAGAGGTTAAAGATACAAGTGAAGAAAATATAAACAAAGAAGAAATAAAAAGAGAACCTGTCAAAAAAGAAATTATAATTTCAGTAGCAGGAGATTTTACTTTAGGAACAGATACCCAATTTGCATATGACAGCAGTTTGCCAGCCGCGTTTATAAATAGTGGAAGAAATTATTCTTATTTTATGAAAAATGTATCTAGTATATTTAGTCAAGATGATTATACATTAGTAAATTTAGAAACAACATTCACAAGTTCTGAGATTAAAGCACCTAAAGATGGAGATATATTTTATAATTTTAAAGGACCTAAAGAGTATGTAAATATTCTTACAAAAGGCTCTATTGACGGAGTTACAATAGCCAATAATCATATCTATGATTATGGTAAACAAGGCATACAAGACACTGTTAATACATTGAAGGAAAATAATATTGATATATGTGGAGAAGGTTATAAGATTTTAAAAGAGATACAAGGAATTAAATTCGGATTTTTAGGATATACAGGTTGGGAATATTCTAATGAATTAAAAATCAAAATAGTTAATGACATTAATGAACTCAAAAATAAAGGAGCAGAAGTTGTTATTCCATATTTTCATTGGGGTATAGAGAAATCATATGAACCATATGATGTTCAACAAAATTTAGCTAGATTTGCTATTGATAATGGTGCAGATGCAGTTATAGGCTCACATCCTCATGTAATTCAAAGCATGGAAAATTATAAAGGTAAGCTTATAGCATATTCTATGGGGAATTTCTGTTTTGGAGGAAATTCAAATCCTCCAGATAAAAGAACATTTATACTTCAGTTTAAGGCAAATATGGAAGATGATAAATTAGTAAACTTTGAATATAAAGTACTTCCAGCAATGGTTTCTTCAAGAAGTGATAGAAATGATTACATTCCAACTTTAGCAAATGGTGAAAATAAAACTAATATATTGAAAACATTAAATGAACTATCACCAACTTTAAATGGAAATATCAGTGATGAATTTTTTTATATTAAATAAAAGTTAATTAACAATATAAAAGGTTGTTTTAGAATGATTAAAAATTATTTTAAAGCAACCTTTTATATTAAGGTGAAATATACATCATCTATTTTGTTTGTTATTTTCTTTAGTGTGTCCTAATGTTACAAAATTGAAAGGTAAATGTAAGGATTATCAATATAACATTAATTAAAGTTAGGTTACTATATTTATATAGTAAAGGCAATAGGAGATGATTTTACATTTATACTAAATAAAATTATTTATGGAATTTAAGTTAATAATATTGTTTAAGGAAAATTTAATGTTTTATTAAGGGATATATTATATTATTAGTGATATACTAAGAAATATTATAGTAAAAATTACATATATAAACATTATTATGTAAATATAAGATTAAAATGTATAAAACAAATGGGGATATAGTTGAAAAAATACAAAAAAAGATTATATTTATGTTAACTACTTGAATTATATATAAATAAAAGCAGGTTATTAAGAGTGGGGGTAAGTTTCAAAATGCCAAAGTTAGATATTAAAAAGTTAAAACCTAAAGGTATAAGTCTTAAAGGTTTGAAATTTAAAAAAAAACTAAGCAAAAAGGTAATATTGTTAGGGGCAATATTTATAATAGTTGTAGCTATAATAATAGGTAAAATAATTATGCCCAAGTCAGTGCCAGAAGTTAAACATACAGTTCTATCAAAAGGCAAAATAGTCAATAGTATTAATGTTCTAGGTGAAATAAAAAGTAAAGATTCCACCAATATATATAGCACATCAAATAATCCTGTTAAAGAAGTTAAAGCAAAAGTTGGAGATAAAGTTAAGGTAGGAGATGTTTTAGCAATATTAGATTCGGGGATATTAGAAAAAGATATTGAGCAAGCAACAGCTACGGCAGAAGCATCAGAAGCCAATAATAAGGTACAACTCGATGCTGCCCAAAAGGCATATAATGATGAACTATATTTATATAATAATAATTTGAATTCAGAAATTAAAAATGCGGAAGAAACTCTTAATTTAGCAAAGATTAATTTTGATAATAAGAAGAAAATATATGAAAAAAATAAAGCATTATTTGAGGCAGAAGCAATTGCAGAGAGTGAATTAGATAAGGTTAAAATAGACTTTGATACTGCAAATTCAGATTATGAGAAAGCCAAAGTATCATTAGAAAATACACAGGTCAAAGCTGATCAAGCGTTAAATAAAGCTAAAAATGAATATGAAACAGCACAAACAAATAGTAGTAATAATAGTCAACGAATTGCAATTGAAAAGCAAAAGCAACAATTAGATGATTGTACAATCAAAGCAACCACTGAGGGCACAATTACAGCTGTAAATGCTGCTGTAGGAAATCCAGGAAATGGAATTTTATTTCAAATTGAAAGTTTAGATAATATGGAAGTAACTACATCAATTAAAGAAGTTGATATAGTAAATGTTAAAATAGGACAAAGAGCGGAGATAAAAACTGATGGAACAGGGGATGAAATTACTCAGGGAGAAGTGGTAAGTGTTAGTCCATCTGCTAAAAAAGAAGAAGTCGTTCAAACTAAATCTGGGACTCAATCTCAAGGAGCAAGTTCAGATGCAAGTTTTGAGGCAAAAATTAAAATTAATGATATGAGCGAAAATATGAAGTCTGGAATGAGTGCAAGAGTAAATATTATTACAAGTGAAAAATTAGATATCTATGCAGTATCATCAGAAAGCATAGTTCAAAATGAAGATAGTAAGAGCATATATATAGCAGAAAAAGGTGGCGAAAAACCAGATGAATATATAATTAAGGAATTACCAATAGATACAGGACTCGAATCTGATTTTAATGTAGAAATTTCAGGGTATGGAATTTCGGAGGGAATTATTATAATTGATGATCCTTCAACACATAAGGTTGGAGATAAAATTCAAATAAAAGGAAGGTGAGCTCTTTGGATGAAAGCATAATAGAAATGAAAAATATTGTCAAAAGCTTTTATGTTGGTACACCAAACCAATTAGATATTCTTAAAAATATAGATATAACAATAAAAAAAGGTGAATTTGTATCTATAGTTGGTGCATCTGGCTCAGGGAAAAGTACTTTAATGAATATTATAGGAGCACTTGATAGACCAACATCTGGAACATATATTTTAGATGGTACGAATGTTAATGAAAAAGCAGATAATGGTTTATCAGAAGTAAGAAATAAGAAAATAGGATTTGTATTTCAGACTTATAATTTAATACCAAGAAGCTCAGCTTTAAAAAATGTTGAATTACCAATGCTTTACTATGGAATGGGTAGACAAGAGAGAAAGGAACGGGCAGAACAACTTTTAGACCTTGTTGAAATGAAAGATAGAATGAAGCATCAACCAAATGAATTATCAGGAGGACAAAAGCAAAGGGTAGCAATTGCTAGAGCACTTGCTAATGATCCAAGCATAATACTTGCAGATGAACCAACGGGAGCCCTTGATTCAGCAACAGGGAGATTGGTTATGGATTTATTTCATAAGGTACATGAATTAGAAGGTAAGACTATAATATTTATAACCCATAATTATGAGCTTGCAGAAGAAACTGAAAGGATTATAACATTAAGGGATGGAAAGATAGTATCAGAAGAATATAATGATAAGTACATTAAGAAGTTTCCAGATGGTGAAAATATATGTTTATAAAAGAAAATATATTACTTGCAATAGCAGGCATAAGATCAAGCAAAATGAGATCTCTATTAACTATGCTTGGAATTATAATAGGAATATCATCTGTTATAGGAATTGTTTCTATTGGAAATGCAATTACTTCTAAAGTGTCGGGTGAATTAGATAAGTTAGGTGCTAATAATATGTACATTCAAGTAAGGGAAAAGAGTGAAGATGGTGCTCAGGAAAGATATTCAGATCAAGAACCAGAAGATAGTGACCTTCTTACTTTGGAGCAAATAAATTCAATTAAGGAAGCATTTAAGGATAGAATTAGTAATATAAGTATAGATGCAAGTACAGGGCAAGGGAAAATAAAGGATGGATATTTATATGCTAATATAGCTACTACAGGAGTAAATGATGAATATAAAGATGTTAATAATATAAAGATGGTTAGTGGAAGATTTATTTCTGATAAAGATATTAAAGGAATGAAAAAAACTGCTGTAGTTTCAGATAAACTTGTTAATAATATGTTTAAAGGCAAGACTAATCCCTTGGGTAAGGAAATTAAAGCTTATATACAAGATAACATTGAAACATATGTTATTGTAGGGGTATATGAATATGAGCCACCTTCATTTCTTGAAGGCGGAGGGTCTACAGCAAAAGAAAAAGATATACAATCTAATTTATATATACCTATAACAACAGCAAAAGCAGATCAAAAAAATAAAAATTATCGTAGATTCATGATTAAACCTAATAATAATACTGATTCGGAAAAGCTTGTTAAAGATATGGAAAAGTATACAGATAAGTTATACAAGAATAATAAATATTGGGAATTACAAGTTATGAATCTTAAAAACCAAGCACAATCATTCACATCAGTACTTAGTGCCATATCAGCAGGAATATCTGTAATTGCTGCTATAGCACTGCTTGTAGGTGGAATAGGAGTAATGAATATAATGCTTGTATCTGTTACAGAGAGAACAAGGGAAATTGGTACAAGAAAAGCTCTTGGTGCTAAGAGCAGCCATATAAAAATGCAATTTATAACTGAATCAGTTATAATATGTACAATTGGTGGAGTCATAGGAATAATACTTGGAATTGTAATGGGTATAATTGCATGCTTGGTATTAAAATCACCAATATCAATATCTATCCCAACAATTTTGATAAGCTTCACTTTCTCAATGGCAATAGGAGTATTCTTTGGATACTATCCAGCTAAAAAAGCAGCAAGCCTTGATCCAATTGAAGCTTTAAGATATGAATAAGAAACATGAGACAAAATAACATATAAAAGATACAAATATATTTTTTTGATTTGCTTAATAAGTATAAAGAATCGAAATAAAAAGATGATTAACGTAGAGTTATTTAAAGAAATATTCTAAGTTAGTCATTTTCTTTTTGACAAAATATTATTTTTTATAAGGTTATATATTTGGTTTATTATTTTAATCACATAGAAAGTTGATAAATTTACTGATATTTATTGACAAGAGTTTTTAGTTATGTATAATTAGTATTAACAAATAAATATTTAAATAAGTTAATCTTATTAAGAGTGGTGGAGGGACTGGCCCTTTGAAGCCCGGCAACCTGAAAAAATTTCATATAAATTTTTTCGTTGGTGCTAAATCCTGCAAGAGAATATCTTGAAAAATGAGAGGGAAATTAAGTTTTATTAGAACTTATGTTATGGCTACAGAGTCACTTCTTATTTTAGAAGTGGCTTTTTTTAGTACTTTTAGTTTAGAGTAATAACTAAATAAAGCATTAAGCAAGAAACAAATTAAGGGAGGTAAAGAAATGACTTTGAAAAAATATTTTGAAACAATTGCAGTTAGTGGAGTATCAGGTGGAGATAAAGCTACAGGGGCAATAAGTTATCCAATATATCAATCAGCTACATTTAAGCATCATGGACTTAATAATAGTACAGGTTATGATTATTCTAGGGCTCAAAATCCAACAAGAGAAGAGGCTGAGAAAACATTGGCTGTTTTAGAAGGGGGAAAAGAGGCAATAGGATTTTCTTCAGGAGTTTCAGCAATCACTGCTTGTATACATTTATTTAAAACTGGAGACCATATAATTTTATCTGATGATTTGTATGGAGGGACATACAGATTATTTGAAGAAACGTATAAGGATTTTGAATTAAAAGCTACTTTTGTTGATACAACAAATACTAAAAATATAATAGATGCTATAAAAGAAAATACAAAAGCTATATTTATAGAGACTCCTTCTAATCCAATGATGAAGGTAACAGATATAAGAGAAGTAGCAGAAATAACAAAGAAAAATAAGTTACTATTAATTGTAGACAATACATTTTTAACACCTTATTATCAAAAACCATTAGAATTAGGTGCTGATTTAGTAATTCATAGTGGAACTAAATATTTAGGTGGACATCATGACTTGTTAGCAGGATTTATAGTAGGAAATGATGAGGGCATCTTGCAAAAGTTAAGAAGAATTCATATGTCTACTGGAGCAACATTATCTCCATTTGATTCATGGCTAATATTAAGAGGAATTAAAACATTACATATAAGATTAGATAGGGCACAAGAAAATTCAATAAAAATAGCAAAGTTTTTAGAGGATAATTCTAATATAGAAAAGGTTTATTATGTAGGTTTAGAAAACTTTGAAGGTTATAAATTAAATAAAAAACAAGCAACAGGTTTCGGAGCAACATTATCTTTTAGAGTTAAAGATAAAGAATTAATACCGAAGATTTTAGAAAGTGTTAAAGTAATAAGATTTGCAGAAAGTTTAGGAGGAGTAGAAACATTAATAACATATCCAATGACTCAAACTCACTCAGAAATTCCAGATGAAATAAAACAAAGATTAGGTGTAGATGAATATTTACTTAGATTATCAATTGGTATAGAAAATATAGATGACTTAATAAAGGATTTGGAAAATTCTATTGGAAAATAGACTTATGTGTGATGCTATTATTTCTACATTGGATATATTTTTAAAGCATAGGCATAAGCCATCAATTGAAAGCAAAAAAATAATGATAGAGGTGTAAATTATGAATTTTGGAACTAAATTAATACATGCAAGTGGAGATATAGACCCTACTACAGGATCTGTAAGTACTCCAATATATCAAACATCAACTTTTCACCAATTTGATATAGGGAACTTTGGAAAATATGATTATGCAAGATCTGGAAATCCAACTAGGGATGTAGTGGAAAAACTAATAGCAGAACTTGAGGGTGCAGAATGTGGATTTGCATTTGCTTCAGGAATGGCTGCTATTTGTTCTGTATTATCAATATTTTCAGCAGGAGATCACATTGTAATTTGTGGTGATGTATATGGTGGAACATATAGAGCAACAACAAAATTATTTTCACGATTTAATATCAAATTTACTTTTATAGATGCATCAAATATTAAAGAGGTAAAAAATGCGTTTAGAGAGAATACAAAGGGACTTTATTTAGAAACTCCTTCAAATCCATTATTAAAGGTTACAGATTTGAGAGCTGCTAGTAAAATAGCTAAAGAAAATGGTGCAATTACAATAGTAGATAATACATTTATGTCTCCATATCTACAAAGACCATTAGAACTTGGTGCAGATATAGTTGTACACAGTGCAACTAAATTTTTAGGGGGACATAGTGATGTTATAGCAGGGATTGTTGTAACAAAAACAAAGGAACTTGGAGACCGAGTTTATCAAATACAAAATACCTTTGGAGCTGTACTTGGACCACAAGATTCATGGCTTTTGGTTAGAGGAATTAAAACTTTAAAAGTTAGATTAGATGCACTGCAAAAAAGTGCTCAAAAATTAGCTGAATGGTTAGAAGCAAGAGAAGAAGTAGAGAAAGTATATTATCTTGGACTTGAATCTATGGAGGGACGAAAATTGCATTTAGAACAAGCAGATGGTGCAGGTGCAGTTTTATCCTTTAAATTTAAGAGTTTGGAAAGAACTACAATTTTCTTGAATAATGTAAAAAATGTAGCGGTAGCAGTAAGTTTAGGTAGCGTTGAAACTATAGTTTCATATCCAGCTAAAATGAGCCATGCATCAATTCCAAAAGCAGAAAGAGAAGAACTTGGAATTACAGATACGTTAATAAGAGTATCTGTAGGACTTGAGGATATAGATGATTTAATAGAATCATTTAAAGAAGCCATTGAATTATAAAGAATCTAAAAGGGGCTGTTGCAAAACTAACGTAGTTAGCTTTGTGTTAGCTCATTTTTTATAAAAAATAAAAAATGTGAATTCAAAAGAATTCACATTTTTAGTATAATTAGGTTATGAAAAAAACAAAATTACATAATAAAAATTATACCGAATTTAATGAGTCTTATCAACTAGTATTACCATTAAATTTGGAATGTTTAATACCAGAAGATGATTCTGCAAGTTAAATATTTAGCGGAACAAAATGAAATATCAATTATTTAGAGATTCTTTGCTTTGAACCCAAAAGGAGCGTCGTGCCTAATTAAATTTCAATCATTTTGCGACAACCCCTTTTTTTAATGTGCCTTAATTTAATTTTTTTAATATATTTATAAGATTTGATATGGAATCATCTAACATAACTACTTCATTGTCAGAAAGAGAAGATATCTTTTCAGCAAAGGAATTGCGAAAGGCAATACGAAAAGAATCTAATAGTTTCAAGGCTTTGTCAGTTAATTCTACTCTGAGAATTCTTCTATCATTAGAATCAGGATATCTATTAACTAGCCCATAGTTAATTAAATTATCTATAATAGGTGTCATATTAGACTTTGATATACCTAAATAATCTGCTATTTGTGAAATAGAAGATGAATTAGAGTCTACAAGATAGAAAATAACTCTAGCATGTGAAGGTGGAATAGAAAAGTCTGCAAGGCATTTTTTTTCACCATTCAAAGGAGATTGAAAGTTTTTAGTCATATCATGTTCTTTAAGTATGCTATTTTGAATAATCCATAAAAAGTTTACTAATGAATCTGCGACTTTAAATAAATTATCTTTATCCATATTAAAACAAATCCTTCCTAAGATAATATATAAATAAATTATAAACTATTAATAATTTGAAAACAAGAGATAAGGTTATTGACATAGAATAGTTATAAAATTATAATCAATAATATAAACAGAATAGTTATAAAATTATAATTAATGATGTAAATGGAATACGTGTTATATTATTTCAATATTACAATTTTATTGAGGTTTAAATATAATATAGAATTAAGTTTCAATTAAGAAAAAAATAAGATATTTAATGTAATATTAGATTTAATATTATATTTCTAAATCAGAGTAATGTTATTTTAAAGTAAATTTTGAAAATATAGTTTGAATTTATTTTATATCAGTGAAAGTTTCAATTAGAAATTAAGAAAAATTATTTAGAATTATTAAGGCTTTAACAAGAAATTATTTAAAAAATTGGAGAGGAAAACATGAAAAAATATTTAGCATTATTTTTAGTAATTAGTTCATTAGGGCTATCGGGATGCGGACAGCCTCCAAAAGAAAAAGAAAAGCCAGTAGCTGTATCAGTACAAATGGCTAAGGGTGAAGGAATAGAAAATGCAAATACATTTACTGGAACTACAAAAGTTAAGGATGAAACATCAGTTACAGTAGAAATGGGAGGAACAATCGAAGAAATATATGTAACATTAGGTCAAGAAGTTAAAAAAGGAGATACCCTTTTAACAATAAAAGGTGATGATACTCAGAATAGTGTAAAACAATTAGCAGCAGCCTTAGAAATTGCAAAAGCAAATTATACAAATACAACAGATGGAAATATAGAAAGTCAAAAAAATGCATTAGATAATGCTCTAAAATCAGCCCAAATCAACTACGATGAAGCTAAGAGAAGTTATAATATAAATACTCAACTTTATCAAGCAGAAGCAATAAGTGAAGATGCATATAAAAAATATGAAGTTTCTTTAAATCAAGCAAAACAAAATTTAGATGCGGCACAAAAATCATATGATACATCAGATGCGAAAAGTATTCCAGAATTAAAAGAATTAGCTGAAAAACAACTTAATCAATCACAAGTTGCATATGATGTTGCAGCTAGCAATTTAAATAAACTTACTTTAACTGCACCAACAGATGGAATAATAACAGTTAAGAATTTTAATGTTAATGAAATGGCAAGTCAACAAAAACCTGCATTTGTTATTTCTAGTCCAAATACTTTGCAAATAGATTTAGATGTAACTCAATCTGATTTAACTAAGTTTACAGCAGGACAGGAAGTCAGTGTTATGATTAATAATAAAGCAACTAAAGGTATAGTAAGATATGTACCTACAGTAGTTAATTCAGCAACATCACTATATGATGTTGAAATACTTGTAGATAATTCACAAGGAGATTTTAAAGCAGGAATGTCAGCGGATATTGAAGTAAGTATAGAAAAACAGGATCAAGCAATAACAGTTCCTAAGAAAGCAATATTTGAAGAAGATGGGAAAAAGTATGTATATATAGCAAGCTCAGATAATAAATCAGTTAAAACAGAAGTTACAACAGGAATTGTAACTTCTACTACAACAGAAATTAAAAGTGGAATAAGTAAAGATGATACAGTAGTTATTGGAGGATTAAATCTAATTTCTGATGGAACTAGTATATTTCCAGTAACAAAGGAGGATTAATATTATGAGTTTAACAAAAACTTCAATTAAGCGTCCTCTTACTATAGTTATGATTTTTTTAGTATTAATAATGTTTGGTGTTATAGGATATTCAAAAATGACTGCAGATACAATGCCAAAGATGGATATACCAGTTTTATCAATTCAAACTGTATGGCAGGGTGCAGGACCAGAGGATATTGATAAACAAATAAGTGAAAAAATAGAAGAAAAAGTTTCAGCTGTTTCTAGGGTTAAAGAGACAGGTACCTATTCAAAAGAAAGTGTTTCAGTTGTTGTCATACAATTTGAATATGGAACTGATATAAATACTGTAATAAATGATGTTAAATCTAAAGTGGATGAAGTGAAAAGCGAATTGCCTAGTGATGCAGAAACACCAGCGGTTATTAAAATGGATGTAATAAATGCAAGTGCTATAGGTAGATTAGTTATTTCAGGGGGAAAAAATAATGATGACCTAATGAAATATGCAGAAGATGTTGTACAAACAAAAATTAAAACTGTAGATGGTGTTACAGAAGCAGACATTATGGGTGGAGAAAAATCACAGGTTAATATAACAGCAGATCCAGCTGTGTTATCTAGTTATAATGTTAGCTTATCAACTATTAAAAGTGCAATGCAAGCTACTAATAAAACTTTCCCATATGGATCTATTACTCAAGGAGATGATAAAATTGTTTTAAGAGGAATGGATCAATTAAATTCATTAGACGATATAAAACAAATTCAAATTTCTACTAATAAAGGGCAATCGGTTAGATTAGATGAAATTTGTAATGTTGAATATGGTACTGTAGAGAAAAAAGATGTATATAGATACAATGGTGAGGAAAGTTTAATAATAGACGTTAAGAAGCAACAAGATGCTAATACTATAAAGGTCATGGAGGGAGTTAATAAAGCAGTAACCGAGTTAAGTAAAAATAATTCACAATATAAGACTAAACTTGTTAGTGATTCAAGTGAATATATTAAAACCTCTGTTAATAATGTAATTTCAGAAATATTTATAAGTTCTATTATTTCATTTATTATAATATTAGCATTTTTAAAAAGTTTTAGAGCATCATTTGCTGTAGCATTAGCAATTCCTACATCGATAGTAGGGACAATAGCCTTTCTTTATTTTACTGGTGAAACATTAAATATGCTTACGTTAACTTCACTGGTAATATCAGTTGGTCTTGTTGTGGATAACTCAATTGTTGTTATAGAAAATATATTTAAGTATAAGAACAATGAAATATTAACTAATGAAGAATGTGCCTTGCAAGGTACAAAAACTGTAACTAGTGCTATTGTAGGATCAACACTCACAATAATATGTGTATTTTTACCTATATTATTTACTGATGGGCTTACTAAAATAATATTTGCATCTTTATCTAAAACAGTTATTGCTGCATTAACTATATCCTTAATTGTGGCACTTACGCTTGTACCTAGTATGTTTAATAAATTAAGTGGTGGAAAAAACTCCGCAAAAATGAAAGAAAAACCTTCACCTATATTTGATAAGATAAGCGAAATTTATATGAAATTAATAAATATTTCATTAAAGCATAAACGTATAGTCGTAATATTGAGTACTGCCTTATTTTTTATTGCTATATTTGGAGCTACATTTTTAAAAATGGAGTTTATGCCAGCATCAGATAAGGGAAAGATAAGCATATCTATAGAGTTGCCAGAAGGATTAGCATTAAAGCCAAGTGA
Source organism: Clostridium sp. (assembly GCF_021372645.1). Taxonomy (GTDB): domain Bacteria; phylum Bacillota; class Clostridia; order Clostridiales; family Clostridiaceae; genus Clostridium. The sequence goes on from NZ_JAJFUC010000045.1 coordinate 67,319, forward strand.
TTATTATGTTTCTATGGCAGAAGAGAAAATCTCTGATATTTCAGAAATAAAAACATTAATAACAACATTAAAAACATCTGGTAATAGTAATAGTTCTAACATAAAGATAGAATTAATTCCCAAAGAAGAGAGAAAAAAGTCTACAGCTGAAATAGAAGAAGAAATAACTGAAAGAATGAATACTGTCCCAGATTGTAAAATAAAAGTTGCATTAGACAGTAGTTCAACAGGTGAAGGTAGCAGTTCAGATTTTGCTATGCAATTAAAGGGACCAGATTTAGATACATTAGAAGTATTAGCAAAACAAATTGAAGGTAAGTTTAGTAATATAGACGGATTTCAAAATATAGAGACATCTATTGCGGATACAACTCAGGAAGCTCAATTCATAATAGATAAACAAAAGGCAAATAAATATGGGATTAATGCTTCATCAATTGCTTCATTATTGCATACAGCTGTAGTTGGAGATTCAGTAACAACAGCTAAGATAAATGATTATGAAGTAGATGTTAACTTGAAATTTAAAGGAGATAGCATTGATAATTTAGAGGATATAAAACAAATAAAAGTAATGTCAAAAACAGGTCAGGAAATTCCATTATTAGAGATAGCAGATATAAAAATATCAGATGGATTGAAGCAAATTAATAGATCAAATGGAGATTATTCTATAGGCATTACAGCTAATCTTAAGGGAGTCGATACAGGAACGGCAACGGCGCAAGCAACAGCTGCAATAAATGAAATGAATTTGCCAAGAGATTATGAAGCAAACACTAGTGGTGATGCAAAGAACATGCAAGAGTCCATGATGGGACTTGTCTATGCAATGGGAATTGCAGTAATACTAGTATATATGGTAATGATAGCAGAATTTGAATCATTCAGTAAGCCATTTATTATAATGACTTGTATCCCATTTGCCTTTGTTGGTGTTGTTGCTATATTGTTAATAACACAAATAAAAATCAGCATAGTAGGAATGCTAGGTGCAATTATGTTGGTAGGTATTGTTGTTAACCATGGTATAGTTTTAATTGATTATATTGAGCAACTTAGAAAATCTATGAAAGGAAAGTTAAGTATAGAAGAAATAGTTTCAAAGGGTTCAGCAACAAGATTAAGACCAGTTATAATGACAGTTTTAACAGCTGCATTTGGTATGTTACCAACAGCATTGGCGTTAGAAGAAGGCGGAGAAATGATGCAATCTCTAGGGGTAATAATTATAGGTGGTCTTAGTGTTTCAACATTAGTTACATTGGTATTAATTCCAGTTATTTATGTAATTTTTGATGATTTAGAAAAGAAATTTGCTAATAGAATTCACAAGATAACAGGAAAAATATCAGGTAGGTATGAGCAATTCAAAGAGGAAAAGATAAAACCTAAGTTTAGCAAATTTACAAATAATGAAATAGAGCCTAAAGTAATAGATAAAAATAAAGAGATAAATTTAAAAAAATAGGATTTTGAACTAAATGGTACTAGTTTATAATTTAACCAACATAGGTTGTAATTGTATTAGTTAAGGTTAGTTAGAAATAGTACCTTTAATTGTTAGAAAAGATGTATTTAATAATAAGATAAAATTTAATTAAAGAGGAGAATAAGCATGAGAAAGAACATAAATAAGTTAGTTGCATTTGCAATTGGCGTAAGTGTTATGAGTGGAAGTATTATGCCAGTATTTGCAGAAGACACAATACAAAATGTTGATACTATTACAAATGTTCAAACACAAGCGAATCAAAAACCAGTTCTTACTTTAGATGATGCAATAAAGTCAGCTATTAGCATAAGTGATACGTTACAACTGGATACTAAGAAGATAACTTATCAAGATAATGTAAATGATATTAATGAAGAGCTAGATGATTATACAGGTGTTAGTGGGGATAAAGAAGATTTTAATGACGATACTAGAGAAGCTACGGCAGATAAAGTAAAGCAACAAAGAGACTTTGATGAAGATGTATTAATACAAAAAGTCATCCAAAAATATAATGATATTGTTACAAATCAAATGAAGATAGATAAAGCAGCAAAAGCGTTAGAAATTAAAAAGAAGGAACTTAATGATACAAAACTTAAGAAAAGTTTAGGGATCATAACATCAACTGATTTAAAGACAACTGAACTTGAAATTCAGAATTTACAAAATACGCAGAAGTCAAGTGAAAATGCATTAAAAGATACAGAATATAGCTTTAAGGTATTAACTGGGAAAGATATAACGAAATATAGTTTAGAACAAGATATTGCATATGAAACACTAAAAATAGATGGTTCAATTGATAATTATTTAGATAATGCTATAGATAAGTATTTAAAATATAGAGAACAGATACTAAAGCTTAAGAAAGATTATTATTATGATTCTGACAATAAAGTAACTGAGGGTTATGTGTCTGATGCAAAGACAACATCAGAAGCCGCTAAAGTAAGTGGGGAACCTATATTAACCACTTATGGTGGATACACTGATGCTTATAAGACAGACTATGATCAATATGAAAAAGATTTAAATGCATATACAAATGCTGTATCAGCACGTCTGGCATATCTAGCAAATAAGTTAAGTGTTGATGAAGATCAAACTAATCTAGATAAAGACAAAAAGAATTTTAAAGATCAGCTAAGAACACTTTACACAAATCTTCTTACAGCAGAAGATAATATTAATTATATGAAGCAAAATATAGAATTAAATAATAAGCAGCTTAGTAATGCAAAACTTAAATGTGATTTAGGTTTGATAACTAAATCGGATTATAATAATCAAGTTTTAAGCAGTTTGGATTTAGATATTCAATTAAGGAGTTATATTAATAACTATAATACCTTAAAAGAGGAGATTAAAAAGCCATGGATTGCATTTTCATAATGGAATAGAAATTGGGACAAGGTAGCTAATTAATAATTTTAAGGGCTACTTTTTTCCTTATATATAGTTGGCTGATTTATTATGTATGAATTATGGAGTTTAAAAATAAAGTTAAAAAATGTAGAATATTAGAACCAAAGCTATATTATATATTATAGACAAAAAAATTTTATATGATAAAATATATCCAAGGGTATGAAATGGAAATTGAAAGGTGTGATAGTATAAAGAAATATTTTTAATTTAAAATAAAGCGCCAGAACTCGTGGAAGCGAGTTGACGAGGTTGGGGAGTTATCGAAACTTCGGCGGGTGCCCCACGGTAAGGAATCTTCAAAAAAATAATAAGTCAGTATGCTAGTATATTTGACCTATTATTTTCTTTCAGATGCCGCAGCACTACCGTTAACAACTGGCAAAACTTTAAAGCAATTTGAAGTACAAATCCAGTTTGGTGTTAAAACCTTCTAAAGTTTAAGGCTTTTTATGGTACTAGGATAATTATGCCCTTTTTTAAGTAAGACAACTCATTAGTAACTGATTTATATAATATGAATTAGAAAAGCAGTTATCTTAACATTGTTGGTACAAGCTTTGGATTTAGATAAAATTAAATATAAAAAAGACTTATTCAATTTAGTTAAGAGTAAGTTTAAAGAGATGGAAGGAAGAATCAATATGTGCGGAATAGTTGGATATTTAGGAAGTGGAAGAGCAACATCATTTTTAATTAATGGATTGTCAAAGTTAGAGTATAGAGGATATGACTCAGCTGGAGTTGCTGTTCTTAATAAAGGAAGTATTGAAGTAAGAAAATTTAAGGGACGTTTAGTTAATTTATCTAATGATATAAAGGAAAATCCTGTTGAAGGAAATATGGGAATAGGTCATACTAGATGGGCAACTCATGGAGCACCATCAGATGTAAACTCTCATCCGCATTTAAATAGTAAAGAAACAATTGCTGTAGTTCAAAATGGTATTATTGAAAACTATTTAACTTTAAGAACATGGCTTAAAGGTGAAGGATATACTTTCAAATCAGAAACTGACACAGAAGTAATTCCTAATTTAATAGATTACTATTATAAGGGAGATTTATTTGAAGCAGTTAGAAAAGCTCTTAAGAAGCTAGAAGGAAGTTATGCTTTAGGTGTTGTTTGCAAAGATGAACCTAACAAACTTATTGCTGTAAGAAAAGAATGTCCATTAATAGTGGGACTAGGAAAAGATGAATCATTTATAGCATCAGATATTCCAGCAGTATTAAGCTATACAAGAGATGTTTATCTTTTAGAAGACCATGAAATAGCTGTTCTTACAAAAGATGGAGTTAAGCTTTTCAGTCAAGATGGAGCAGAAATTCAAAAAGAAATATATCATGTAACATGGAGTGAAGATGCAGCTGAAAAAGGTGGATTCGAAGACTTTATGTTAAAAGAAATTCATGAGCAACCAAGAGCAATAAGAGATACTATGGCTGGAAGAATTTCAATGGATCATGATATTGTATTAGATGATTTAAAGATAACTAAAGAAGATTTAGAAAAGACAGATAGAGTATTTATAGTTGCATGTGGTACGGCTTATCATGCAGGTCTTGTAGGAAAAAACTTAATTGAATCTCTTGCAAGAATTCCAGTTGAAGTTGACATTGCATCAGAATTTAGATATAGAAATCCATTAGTTACAGAAAAATCTTTAGTTATAGTTATTAGTCAATCAGGTGAAACTGCAGATACGTTAGCAGCGCTTAGAAATTCTAAAAATATTGGAGCTACAATTATTGCATTAACAAATGTAGTAGGAAGTTCAGTTTCAAGAGAAGCAGATCATGTATTATATACACTAGCTGGGCCAGAAATTTCAGTTGCTTCAACTAAAGCTTATACAACTCAAATCATTGGAATGTATATGATAGCTATGAGATTTGCAGAACTATTAGGCAAATTAAAGAGTGATAGACTAAATAAATTAAAAGAAGAATTATTAGATTTACCAGAAAAGGTAGAGTTGGTTTTAGAAGATAAGGAAATAATAAAAACTATAGCAGAAGGTGTAGCTGAAGAAAAAGATATGTACTATTTAGGTAGAGGATTGGATTATGCGTTAGCATTAGAAGGTTCACTCAAACTTAAAGAAATATCATATATTCATTCAGATGCATATGCAGGTGGAGAATTAAAGCATGGTCCTATAGCATTAATTGAAGATGGGACAAAGGTTGTAACTTTATTAACTCAAGAAGCTTTAAAAGAAAAAATGGTAAGTAATATAGTTGAAATTAAAGCTAGAGGGGCAAAGGTTATTGGAGTTTGCTATGAAGGAACAAAGGGATTAGAAGAAGTGCTAGATCAAGTTGTCTATATTCCAAGAACTATAGATATATTTGCACCAGTGCTTGGAGTTGCAGTTCTTCAATTATTCTCATATTATGTTGCTAAGGCTAAGGGCTGTGATATTGATAAGCCAAGGAATTTAGCCAAATCAGTAACTGTGGAATAATATGGTAGTATGGCTGCGCAAATTTGTAGATTTAGAATAAAGTTGTTAAAAATAGAGAGAAAATCAGGGCTATAACTGATGTAAACTCTTAACAAACCTGCATCAGTAATAAAAAACTCGTGTTACTCATAAAAAAGTCATGTTAAAAGTCAGGAATTTTTAATTATAAAATGATTAGAAGTGCCTGGCTTTTTTCATGTGAAGCATAAAAGGGTACTTTCTTTATACACTTTTTTGGTAAATTTAATAGAATGTTTCAAAATATTGATTCACTTTGGCTTGAATGATATTTTCTAATTTACTACGCAGTTTTTCGGTTAGACACTTATTATTTACCATGATAAAATAGAAATATGCGAATAGTAAATAGATAATCTAAAGGACATTATTTAAAAGAATAAAAAATTATATAATTAGCATTAACAGTGGTAAAATATGAATAATGTCGAATAAACATATAAATTTAGGACATATGGTGAGAAAATGATTAAAGTAAAATTAGAAAAAAATAAAAGTGGAAAAATAATATTTAAATTAAAAATTGATGATAGCTATAAAGGCAATATTTTGTTTAAGAGAGTACTGATGGAATCGAAAGTACTTAAGGAAAAATGTAGGTATGATTATGAAGTTCCCTTAAGGTTTTTTATTCCCATATGTAATAATATAAATAAGGAAAATCTAAAATTAGATAAAAAGAGCATATTATCTTATTTAGAGTTTTCAGATTGTTACGATAAAAATTATTATACAGACATATATGCCACAGCAAAATATATGAAAAAGTGGAGAGATGAAGGGTGTCCTGATATTTATAGAATTACTATAGATCAAGATAATTACGATATAAAAAAAGAGGTGGCTTTCAAAAGGAATAAGATAAAAATTAAAGAGTTCACTTTATAATGTAATTTATAAACGTGCAATAGCAAAATATTATCTCAAATTAAAAATAGTAATTTGAGATAATGCCTTTGATGAAGTGTAGGTTATGAACGATAAATTATACTTACTATTATATTAGTAATTTCTAATGAATTACTAGAAAACATAAATTCAGATATAAAGCTTGAATTTATACAATTAATTAACAATAAATCATTGGGATTAACTTTAAAGACGTTATTATTTAGAGTAGATTTAAAACTACCTTGTATAACATAAAAGCATATTGCTACCAAGTCTTTATTTAATGAAGTTTCATATTTAAATTTAACTTGTTTTTTAGGTTTAATATCTAAATGAATTAACTCTCCATGATAATTTTCTTTTGTCATTAAATTAAAAACAGAGGCTTTACCGTAGGTCTTAGTTTTCCAATGACCCATAAAACTATCTTGATCAAACACATTAAGCAATTTTGCATATTTATTTTCATGGTCAAGGATAATTTGTCCTTCAATAACCATAAATTTTCGTGATACATTTGGAAGAGTACTAAAAGTAGATTCTAATATATCAATTTTAGCAACTCCGAGTCTCCATAAAAAATTTCTATTTGCATAATCAGAGTTTGATGGGTATGTTATTAATTCTGTAGCCATACCCCCAGACCAAAATGTTGGTTTATAATTTTCTTGCTTTATTAATTCAACATTATAGTTCATAAATTAGCACTCCTTTTATTTAATACATACTTTCTTGAATATGCAGTATATTCATTATATAAAAAGATAGATGTAAAATCAAGGAAACTAAGTACAAGAATAGGATAAACTGATAATGATTATTCTATGATCCAATATAAATAACATGAAATTTTTTTGTTTAATACTATAAAGTTAATATTACAAAGAATACTTGATACTTAGATAAAAGAATAGACATAATAAAGTGAAATAAGTAAAATTATAATTAGTATAGAAAATGACTATATAACCAAGATTAAAAGTTAAATTATATGCTTATGAAATTTAAAATAATTCAAATTTATATTACGTATAAAATATAATTATAGGGGAGGACGTTATGGAAATATTTAATGAAAAAAAGATATTAAGAAAAGAAATTTTAGCTAAACGTGACAATATAGATATAGTTGAAAAAAGAAAAATGGATAAAAAAATATCAGATAAATTTTATGAAAATAAATATTATAGAGACGCAAAAAATATCTTCATTTATATATCATATGATTCAGAAATAAATACTAAGGAAATAATAAATAAAGCTTTAAAAGACTATAAAAAAATTTATGTTCCAAGGACTGAATTTAAAACCAGACTTATGGATGCAGTAGAAATTGTATCATTAGACAATCTAATAGAAAGTGAATATGGAATTTTAGAACCATCAGTAGAAGAGCCACATATTAATCCTAATGAACTTGATTTAATTGTGGTACCGGGGGTAGCTTTTGATAGAAATGGTGGAAGAATAGGATATGGTGCAGGTTTTTATGATAGATACTTTAAGAAAATTAATAAAGATAATATGAAAAAAATAGCGAAAATAGCATTGGCTTACGATTTTCAAATATTAGATAATATACCAATGAATGAGCAAGATGTACCAGTAAATTATATTATAACTGAAAAAGAATTTATAGGTTAGGCATATCTTTGGAATGTTATTTTCTTTCACTTATATGCATTGAGAGTATACTACTAGTTAAAATATTAATGTATAATTAAATTGAATTTTTATTCAAAAATTTTAGGAGGGCTATATATTATGAAAATTGAAACAAAATGTTTACATGAAGGCTATAAGCCAAAGAATGGAGAACCTGTAGCATTACCAATATATCAAAGTACAACCTACAGATATGATTCAACAGAAGAAATAGGGAAATTATTTGACTTAACTTCTGATGGACATATGTATTCTCGTATTTCAAATCCAACAGTTGGGGCAGTTGAAGAAAAAATAGCAGCATTGGAAGGTGGTGTAGGTGCTCTTTGCACAACTTCAGGTCAAGCAGCTTCTTTTATAAGTGTATTAAATATACTTAGTGCTGGAGATCATATGGTAAGTGTTTCTACTATATATGGAGGGACAATTAATCTTTTTGCAGTAACACTTAAAAAATTTGGAATAGAATGTACATTCGTTGATGCTTATGCATCAGAAGAAGAAATACAAAAAGCATTTAAGTCAAATACTAAAGCAGTTTTTGGGGAAACTATTGCTAATCCTGCAATTGCTATATTTGATATTGAAAAGTTTGCAAACATTGCACATAAAAATAATGTTCCACTTATTGTTGACAATACATTTGCTACTCCTATTCTTTGTAGACCAATAGAATTTGGTGCAGATATAGTTATTCACTCAACAAGTAAATATATGGATGGGCATGCAGTTCAAATTGGTGGAGTTATTGTTGATAGTGGAAATTTTGATTGGACAAATGGTAAGTTCAAAGAATTTACAGAACCAGATGAATCTTATCATGGAATAGTTTATGCTGAGCAATTTGGAAAAGCTGCATACATAACAAAAGCGAGAGTTCAACTTATGAGAGATTTAGGGGTATATCCATCTGCAAATGCAGCATTTCTTTTAAATTTAGGACTTGAAACTCTTTCAATTAGAATGGAAAAGCATTGTAGAAATGCAGAAGTAATAGCAAAGTTTTTAAGTGAAAGCGATAAAGTTGAATTTGTAAATTATCCAACTGTAGAAGGAAATAAATATGCAGATTCAGCTAAAAAATATTTACCTAATGGATGTAGTGGAGTAATTTCATTTTCAATCAAAGGTAGTAGAGAAGATGCAATTAGATTTATGGATGGGTTAAAATTAGCAGAAAATGTAGTTCATGTTGCATACAGCCACACATCAGTGCTTCATCCAGCAAGTGCTACACATCGTCAGCTTTCGGATGAGCAACTAGTAGCAGCTGGAATAACACCAGGTCTTATAAGATTATCAATAGGGCTTGAAAATGTTGAAGATATTATAGAAGATGTTAAACAAGCGTTAGAACAAGTATAAAAAAATAGTAGATATCAATTTTTTGATATCTACTATTTTTTTTAGTTAACTGTTAACTAAGTATTAATAAGGAAACTCGACTCACATGTGTTCGTTGAGTAAGTTCGAAGAATGAAATATAAAATTTCGATTCTCACTTATCTTTCTTTATTAGCTATTTCTGTTACAATTCTTTCGATGAATGCATCTAAATTAATAGCACCTTCATCATCATTTTTTCTGCTTCTTACAGAAACTTCATTATTTGCAGCTTCCTTTTCTCCAACAACTAAGATATAAGGAATTCTTTCAAGTCTTGCTTCTCTTATCTTATAACCAATTTTTTCAGCTCTGTAGTCAGTTTCAACCCTAACACCTTTATTTTTTAATGCTTTTGTAACTAATTCAGCATAATCATTATATTTATCAGAGATTGGTAATATTTTTGCTTGAACTGGAGAAAGCCAAGTAGGGAAAGCACCAGCATATTCTTCTATAAGCATTGCTAAAGTTCTTTCATAACATCCAATTGATGATCTGTGAATTATATATGGACGTTTCTTTTCTCCGTTTTTATCTATATAGCTCATATCGAATCTTTCAGCTAAAGCAAAGTCGATTTGAACTGTGAATAATGTATCTTCTTTCCCATGAACATTTTTAAATTGTAAATCAAGCTTTGGACCATAGAAGGCAGCCTCATCATCAGCTTCAACATAGCTAACTCCTAAGTGATCTAAAATTTGTTTCATTATACCTTGAATTCTTTCCCATGCCTCAGGATCGTTAATATATTTTTCAGTATTGTTTGGATCCCATTTAGAGAATCTATAAGATATTTTATCTGCAATACCTAAAGTAGTCATAAGATGTTGTATTAATTCAAGAACACCTTTAAATTCTTCTTCTAATTGTTCAGGTGTAACAATTAAGTGACCATCAGCTAGTGTGAATTGTCTAACTCTGATTAGACCATGCATTTCTCCAGAAGCTTCATTTCTGAATAGAGTAGAAGTTTCACCATATCTTATTGGTAAATCTCTATAGCTATGTTGCTCAGAATTGTATATAGTGTATTGGAATGGGCAAGTCATTGGTCTTAAAGCAAATACTTCATCATCCTTTTCCTCATCTCCTAATACAAACATTCCATCTTTATAGTGATCCCAGTGACCAGAAATTTTATATAAATCACTCTTCGCCATTAATGGAGTCTTAGTTAAAACATATCCTCTTTTTTCTTCTTCATCTTCAACCCATCTTTGCAATAATTGAACTATTTTAGCTCCCTTAGGCATCATTAAAGGAAGCCCTTGACCTACATTTTCATCAGTTGTAAATAATTTTAATTCCCTACCAAGCTTATTATGGTCTCTCTTTTTAGCTTCTTCTAAAGCTTCTAAAAATTCATCTAAATCTGCTTTCTTTAAGAAAGCAGTACCATAAATTCTAGTAAGCATTTTGTTCTTTTCATTACCTTTCCAGTAGGCTCCAGCACTTCTAGTAAGTTTAATAGCTTTTACTGACTTTAATGACATAAGGTGAGGACCAGCACATAAATCAGTAAAATCACCAATTGTATAGAAAGAGATTACTTCGTCTTCAGGAAGATCATTTATTAATTCTACTTTGTAAGGTTCATCCTTCATTAATTCTAAAGCTTCGTTTCTTGGAAGTTCAGATCTTTCGATTGAAGGGTTTTCTTTAATTATTTTTTGCATTTCTGCTTCAAGTTTTTCTAGATCAGCAGCAGTGAATGCAGTTTCTCTGTCAAAATCATAATAAAAACCAGTAGCAATAGAAGGTCCTATAGCTAATTTTGTTTTAGGGAATAATCTCTTTACAGCATAAGCTAAAATATGAGATATGCTGTGTCTTACTGCATCTTTACCTTCTTGAGAATCAAATGTGCATATGCTCAAAGATATATCCTCATTAATTTGAGCTCTAAGATCTGCAACCTTGCCATTAACTATGCCACAACAAGCATTTCTAGCTAAACCTTCACTAATTGATTTAGCAATTTCATAAACTGATAGTCCAGCCTCAAATTCTTTAACTGAGCCATCTTTTAATGTTACTTTTATCATTTTTAAAACTCCTCTCAATATATAAAACATAATTATTTTTTGAATGTGATTTATATAATTTTAATAATCATTGTAGCTAGCATAGAAATATGACTATAAAGATTATATAAGTTTTGAAAATAAAAAAACTTCGTCTCTAAAAAATAGAGACGAAGTAATATTCGTGGTTCCACTCTAATTACCTAAAAATAGATTAATTAAAAAGTCTTAATACTAAAATTATAGTAATAAAAAAAGACTATCTTAAATAACTAAAAAAATAGGTCACTTAAATTTATCGTAACGTGATAATGACGGGCTTTATTAAAGCCACTCAGAGGTGGTTTTCAGTCTAAATTTATTTAAGAATAATTACACCAGTATATTCTCTCTCTGAAAAATAAAATTTTAGCTTACTGTCCTCATCAACGTATTATTATATTAATATTTCTTATTATAATCATTGAGTTTTTCTATGTCAACAAATTAACAGAAAAAATATTAAATAAATAATTTCTAAAAAGGTATATTTTGATATGTTTAACAGTATTTTAATGATATTTTAATAAGAATTTTATTAAAATGCACTACAATGAAGCTATATAGGAATATATAGTCATGTTATTTATTTTAGGAGGTAGAGATGAATAGAAAAATAAAAAGCATTAAAGTAAAAATTATAATGTTTCTAATACCAATGCTATTGATTGCATTTACAATATTATCTGAACTAGGATATAAATTTGCAAGTAATTCTTTAAAAGAAAGTAATTTAAATATAATGGAAGAAATGACTAAAATAGCAGCAGGTAGAGCAGATGATCAGATAAAGAGTGAGATTAAAAATCTTGAAGTAATAGCAAATAATCCAATAATTAGCGATGAAAGTATACCATTAAAAGACAAGATAGAAATTTTAAAGCCAGCATTAAAAACAATTGGACAAGTTGGGTTAAGCATAAGTGATAAAGATGGGAACTCAATAGATACAACAGGAAGTGTAAAGAAAATAAAGACAACTCAAAGTTTTATAAAGTCAATAAAAGGGGAAAATGCTATAACAAATCCATATTTAGATCCAATTACAAATAGCAAAGTAATAGCATATTCAGTACCAATTAGGGATTCAGCAGAGAATATAATTGGTACTATCACATTAGTAAAAGATTGTAAAGATTTCTCGATTATAAATAAAGAAATAAATTTTTTACAAACAGGAAGTGCTTTAATTGTAGATAGTAATGGAAATTTCATAGTGGCAGAAGATGATGCCCTTGTAAGTGGAAATAAGAATATTACAAATATGACATCAGATAAGGGTCCGTTAGATGATTTAAATAATATAGGAAAAAGTATGATTATTGGTGATCAATCCGGAATTGGCGAATATACTTATGAAGACAAAGTTAGGTATATTACATATACTCCAATAGGAAAAACAGGACTTTCTATGGGGATTTCAGCTGAGGAAAAAGATTTATTAAGTGCGTTGGGGAGTCTAGCAATGGTTGATACAATAGTAACAATAGTCATGCTATTATTATTAGTTAGCATAATAATTTGGTTTACTATTAAGGTTATTAATAGATTGCTAGGTGCTAAAAATTATGTGGATAGTATTGCAATGGGAGATTTCTATACTCCAATTGATAATAAATACATTAAAGGCAATGATGAAATAAGTGAGATTTGTACAAGCGTAGCTCAAGCCAAAACATCTGTTGGTGGTATGATAAAATCTGTAAGAAATAATGCGCATGTAGTTAAAGATGGCTCAATATCACTAAATAAAATTGCAACAGACTTGTCAGTACTTACAGAAGAAATATCAGCATCTATACAAGAAGTTTCAGAAAATACCAACAGACAAAGTCTAAATTTTAAAGAAATAAGTAATAAACTTACAAATTTTAGTGATGAAGTAAATTTAGCTAAAGACAATGTTCATTCTATTAGTAAAGATGTTTCAGTGATTAATGATAAATCATTGAGAGGAAACAAGGATGTAGAGGAATTAAATCATGGAATTGTAAGTGTTAATAATAGCTTTGAAAAATTTTCAGTTAGTATAGAATATATACAAGGAGATATGAAGAATGTAGATGAAATCACTCATATTATGAATAGAATTTCAGAACAAATAAATCTCTTAGCATTTAATGCAGCAATTGAAGCAGCTAGTGCAGGGGAAGCTGGCAGAGGATTTAATGTTATAGCATCAGAAATTAGAAAGCTTTCAGATAAGAGTAAAGAATCATCACAAAATATTTATATAATAATAAATAGGCTTATGAAGATAATAAATAAACTTGTAGATGAAGCTAAAAATATGGATTCTGAGCTACAAAAACAAAAAGGTATAGTTAATAAAGCATCAACTTCATTTTCGGAAATAGCAGTATTAGTTACAGAAATAGCACCTAAAGTTTCAAATATAGACGGGGCATTTGAAAACATTAGTCAAGATAAAGATTTAATATTTGAGAATATATATCAATTATCAGAAGAAGTAAGGAATACCTCAGAGTCTGTAGATCAAATAGGATTTTCATCATTAGAGCTTGCAAAACTTGGAGAAGAGTTAAACAGTAGTTCAGATATCTTATTATATAAATCAGATGAGCTTATAGATAAAGTAAAACAATTTAGAATAGAAAAAGAAGATTTGGAAAGTAAATTAGTAAAAGATGTACAAACTTTGGAATTACAATAATTAGAAGCAAAAGACTTTGAGTTAGAGGAATTAAAGTCAAAAGAATTAGATTTACAAGAAATTTAAATTTGCCATTAGAGGATGATTTGAAAGACTTAGCTATGTCATCAGATGAAGAGGAAGTAGTGCTAGATTCAGTAGAATATAATACTCATTATATAATTAATTTAGATTTATAGTGAGTAGAAAATTTTGTTGATTTAAGTGTATAACCATTAGAAAAATTAGAGACGGATTTATCAACAAAAGATTTTGGTTAGGGATGTTGTAAAGTAGCAGAAATAAAAGATTATATTAAACCAAAAGAGATAGAGGAATATGAGGAATTAGGAAACTATAATATATCTCATAACGTGTAAGAATATAGATAAATCAAAGAAAAAAAGAACTTTTAAGATATAGAAGTTCTTTTTTATATAAAAGTAGTAAGTTTAATAAAAATTACTCAATATTTTTAATTAATTTATCTAAAGTCAAATTAACAATCATTTCTTCTGAATAGAATTTATCACCCATTATTTTTAAAATTACTTCTGATTTTTTATAGCCTTCTTTATAAAGTTTTAAATTTTTGGTTATTCTTTTAAGTGTGTTTTTAGGTATATTTAACTCTAATGCTAATTCCTTAAAGGAATAATAATCCTTTTTTAATATATCATATAATTTACTTTGAAGATCTAACTTATATCTAAGATCTACTTCTTTGGATTGATGGGGTCCATATTTCCCTCTATGATGTGACGAACATAAATATTTATAATTTAATTCTATATCAAAGCCACCTTCACTTCTGTGAATAATATGATGTATATCAGCTTCGGCATTACATATTTCACATAAAGACAATGTTTAATCCCCCTTAGAATTTATCTCATACCAAATTACTTGATATGTAATATTATAAAGTAATCAATAAAAAATATCAAATTTAATAATATAATAAAATTTGCCAAATAAGTAATAAAATATAATGTTATGGATAATATATTATTATATAGAATATTTTACGATATGACTATATTAAACTTAAATTATAGTATTGTATACTATATAATATAATAATTAACTATATATGATACTTAGATATTATATTTTATAAAATATTGATCAGGAAGGTGAGTAAAGTGAGGGAAAATTATAATTCATTTAATTATTGGGAAAACGTTATTAACGAAAATAAGACAATAAGAGGACATATGTTTATGCAAAGACCACCCACTGAAAAAAGTATCTATTTTCATACACTCATATTTGGAAATAAAAATGGAATAAACAACATATGGGGATACTGCCCTAATATAGGAGGTTTAATTGGATATTTTCAGTACTCATTTTTACAAGAAGCTTTTTATAAATGGATATATGGACAAGAAAAACTAATCACTAAAATTCCACATTTAAAAGTTGATAAAATTGCTAATGAGGGAGAAAAATTAAACAAAATAAGTAAAGAAGTTTCGATTAATATGAAAAATGATTATGAATTTTTGAACAATCTATGGGGCCTGCCATCTAACAGAAGTGAAATAGAGTTAAGAAAATTTGTAGTAGGTTTTAACAAAAGATGGATGGGGGATAATAAACAATTCATATATATAAGAATTTTCAAAACTCCGGAAGAATTAGGGGAATTTGTAGTTTCATCTACGTTAGTAACAAATACAGAAAGCGAATTAGAAAACAGAATAGGTATGACAATAGATGAATGGAGAAATACTTGTAAGCTTGCAATAAAGAATTCAATAAAAGGCGAAATATTTAGAAAAGTTCTACTCAAAAAATTAAGTGAGGTATATTGATATATAGGAAAAAGTTTAGGAGTAAATATTTTGTTTATAAAATGTAAGGAAAATATAAGATGTGATATATGAGAAAACAATATGTTTTACAATAAGAGCCTTTTAATAAAAAATAATAGAAGGGATATTTACCTAGTTATTGAGTGAACTAGAATAAATATCCCGTCAATTTTTATTTATTATATATTTTATCATGACTAAATTTCAATATTTTCAACAGAAGCTATGCTTTGAGAGGAAATCCCAAGCATTTCACCAGTAAAACCAAGGCCTTCTTCTGTAGTAGCCTTAATATTTATCTTATTAATATCTATATCAAGAGCTTTTGAAATATTTTCTCTCATACATTGAATATATGGTAACATTTTAGGTTTTTGAGCTATTATTGTAGCATCTATATTATTTATTATATAACCAGATTTGAAAACTAGCTTACTAGTCTCTTCAAGTAATACAATACTTGATATACCCTTGAAAGTATTATCTGTGTCTGGAAAGTGCTTACCAATATCTCCAAGGGCACAGGCTCCTAATAAGGAATCCATTATAGCATGAAGAAGTACATCTGCATCAGAATGACCTAATAATCCTTTATCATATGGAATTTCAACTCCACCCAAAATTAATTTTCTATTTTCAACTAATCTATGAACATCATATCCTAGTCCAACTCTCATATAGTCACCTCGTTTAAATGTTTTAATATAATATATATATTAACATATATATTATAATTTACAATTAATAATGCACAATTGATCAGGACAAGCGCATATTAAAAAATTAACAGTGATTTTTCAAGCTATTTTAGTTTTTGGTATATATTTGTCAAACCCTTAGAACTAGCCAAAATCAATGCTTTATAAATTTCATGCGTTTGTCCTGCATAATTGATAGATAAATTCCTATGAAATTTGAAAAAATATACATCAAAAAATCCTAAAGGAGTTTTATCTTTAATTGTACATTGTTAAAACAACATATATATTATAATATTTAATTATATTAAAAATGTAAGCCGGTATACTAATTAGAAATACGTTTATTTTTACTAAAATCTATATTTTTGGACGGGTTAGTCTTAATGTTAAATTTAATAAACAGCAAAGAAATAAAGTTATTTACAATGAAATGTATAAATGTTATTCTACGCTTTTTTATAAAGTCTACATAAATAATTTTCTTTTTCATAAATAATCTCCAAAATATTGATTTGAAATTAGGCACATAAAGGTTTATGGATTAGTGGATTTATATGCTATAATAACATAGTATGAATAAGTTATATAAAGGGTTAATCTTTTTAAAGAGGTGTTAATTATATGGAAAATTTGAGCTTTAATAAAGATAAATATGTTTTTGTTTCACTGCCATCAATGCTAGTAATAGGACAGTCAGCAGAAAATAATAGAAATAAACAGATAGCTTTATTTTTAAATGAATTAAACATGTATAATGTTTTATATAAAGATTTATTAAACTTTTCGCTTAAAGAAAATGATAGAAATATAGCTTTAAATATAGCTTACTACATAGCTGATAATGATGAGCTACTTAAAATAATAATTCAGAAAAAAGATTTACCTATATCAAAGCTAAGTAAATTAACTAAGATTAAACCTAAATATATAGAAAAGTGTAGAGATTATATTATAGCTTATTATATAATATTAACTAATCCTAATTATAGACATATAAAAGATTATTTTAGAATAAAACTAAGAGAAGATAATAATGTAACGAGTATTTCAAATAAAAATCAGAATTCATATAAGGGTTTAGTATTAAAATCATTAAATAAAGCTGCTTACATAGTGACTTCTAAAGGCAAGTTTTTAAAAATAAAAACCAATAGTAAAGCAAATATTGGGGAGATATGTGAAGGTAAGAAAAGTAAAACTCTAAGAAACTATAGAATACATATTTCTATTTTACTGGTTATACTTATATTAATTGGAAGTGGTATTATTATTGAATACAGAAGGGTTCAAAGTATAATTGTTATACAGGCAACTTCTAATATAAAAATACATGTTAATAAATTTAATAAAGTTATATATGCATATTCACCTACAGATAAAGGAAAAGAACTTGTTACAAATACTAATATTTTGAATAAAGATATTGATGAAGCCATGGCAGAAACATTTGAATATGCATTAAACAATGAAATGTTAGATTTAAGCAAGAAAACTTTGGTAACAATAAATGGACAAGCGATAAAATATGGATTACTTGCTAAAACCAATAAATTTATATCTGAAAATAATATACCTATAATTATAAATAATTCAGGAAATCAACAAAAGCTACCACAATATGTAACTGAAGATAAAGAAAATGAAACAAAAAAGTAACTCTCCATTGAGAGTTACTTTTTTGCTTTAGATAAAATTTCTTTAAATGTATTCATATCATATTTAGAACTAATATAGATCCTATCAAGTTTAAGAGGATTATCGTCCCTATCTGAAAGACCTCTTTTAGTAGTAAATCCCAAAGTATAACCAGCTTCTTTGGCTGCTTTTATGCTATCATCATTAAAATCCCCGAAAGGATAGGCAATTGAGTCAACTTTTTTACCCATTATTGATTCTAAAGTTTGCTTTGACTTTTTTAATTCTGTGAGCTGTTCACCATAAGTCAATTTATCAAGATGAAGGTGATTAACAGTATGACTTTGAATATCTATGCCATAATTAGACATTTGATTTATAGCATCTTTTGATAAATAATAAGTTCCATCTAAGTTAGAGGTTATGCAAAATATAGTAGCCACCATATTGAAATCCTTTAATATTGGGAAAGCATTATAATAGTTATTCATATATCCATCATCAAAAGTAATAACGATGCTTTTATTTGGAATAGGGGAGTTGTTTAATAAATACCCTTTAAGATTACTTAAAGTTAATGTTACATAACCTTTATCTTTTATGTACTTAAGTTGTGCCTTAAGCATTTCAGGAGTTATCGTCACTTCATTAGCCGCAGATTCATCAACAGAATGATAATATAACACTGGGACACCTCTATTATCATTGACTAAATTAGCTTGATCAAAATATCGTATATCTTGAATTATACTTTTATCATTATTGCTATTTTCTTGTATTTTGGAGTCATTTTCAGATTTAAGCTGGTCTATAGTATCTGCATTATATGCTGTGATTTTTTTAGAAGAAATATTATTATGTATTAGATATCGACTTAATATAATTATCAAGATAATAATTAAAAAAGTTAAAATGTTTTTATTTTTTGAAATACTGTTTTTAGAAGTATTTCTTATTGAGTCATTATTTCTAGACATAAATGTATTAATCTACCTCCTTGTATTGAAATTGAAAATATTATTCTTTTATTAGTATGTCCTAAATTATATTAAAATCTATTAAACTTTAAATAAATAAATCTTAGTAGATCTTATTCAATTATCAAATGATAAAGTTAGAATAAGATTCTTAAAAGTGTAGCATAATATAAAATAGTACAACTTATTAACATTATAAACAGGTGAGTGTGGATAAAGTGTTATGAACATGTTAATATACATAATATTACATGTTGATTTTGTGGATATATAATTAATAAAGTCATAAAATGTATAAATTACGGAGGTGCTGAAATGAGTATCATAGCAGATATAACAGGATTAGTAATCATAGGTTCCATGTTGTGCACAGCTTATCCACAACAATTGTGTATAATTAGTGAAATACAAAGTGAAAATAAATTTAAACTTGTGGAAAAGTCTATAATTAAAAATTTAGATTATTTAAAAGAAGACATAAAAATACCTCAATTAGTAAATGGAAATGATGAGAAAAAGATAAATTTAATAAACAATGTAATTAATAGGGGGATTTTGACCAAAGTAGAAGAAGCTGAGAAAACTTCAAAAGAATACTTTGGAGTGTTAGGACAAGAAAAGCCAACATTCCCATATGAAATTTATTCAAAATATACAATAACTGAAGATAATAGTTTACTTCTTAGTTTATATAATGATTATTATGAATACTTAGGAGGAGCTCATGGAATGACAATAAGAACTTCTTATACAATAGATAAAGATAAAGAAAGTTTAATAACATTAAAGGAATTATTTGTTCAAGGATATCCTTATAATGATATAATTAATAAAAAGGTAATGGAAGAGATTAGCAAAAACCCTGAGAATTATTTTGATGCAGGAAATGTATTTAAGGGAATTAGTGAAAATCAAACCTTTTATATAAAAGGTGATGATCTTGTAATTTATTATCAATTATATGATATAGCACCTTATGTATTTGGAATTCCTGAATTTAAAATTCCTCTAAAATTATTTGATAAAAATTATGTTTACTATAAAAGTTTGAGTATTTAATAAGGTATATTTTAAATAACTAAATACAATGTTAAAGGAGTTAGCGTGAAAAATACACCCGAATGCCAAAAAATTAACTGAAATTATGGAAAAAAAGGCGACCTTAATTAAGGTGCGATCGAACCATTACTATTCATTCTTTCTATGCTTGAAAGATGATTCTTACACTAGTTAGTATACTGTTTTAAACTGAGAAGTAATCTACGACTCACCTCGCCGTGCTTTGTAGTATATCTTCCCCTAAGTTTTATTATTGCCAAATGGTGTAAATTGCAACACCATTTTTCATTAATATTTGTGTCGTCAGCGGTAGTGGCGGAATGGAGGTTAGTATGGAATTTAAAGAATTGGTAAATAAGCAAAAGGAGTATTTTCATAAGGGTAGACAATTAGATATAAACTTTAGAAAAGAAAATTTAATAAAGCTTAAAAGAATAATAAAGGATAATGAGCAATGGATAATAAATGCTGTAAAAAAAGATTTACACAAATCTGAATTTGAAAGTTATATTAGTGAAATTGCTATGGTGTATGAAGAAATAAACTTGCATTTAAAAAACATTAAAGAATGGAGCAAAAGAAAACGAGTTAAAAGCTCATTTATGTTTTTCCCAAGCAAAAATTATATTGAAAAAGAACCTTATGGTACAGTTCTAATAATAGGACCATTTAATTATCCATTTCAATTAGTTATTCTTCCTTTAATAGGGTCTATAGCTGCAGGAAATACTGTAATAATTAAGCCTTCAGAACATACTATAAATACATCAAGATTAATTGAAAAAATTATTAATGAAAACTTTGATGAAGAATATGTAAAAGTAGTGGGTGTAAATCAAGGAAAAGAATGTGTTGAAGAATTATTAGAACAGGATTTTAATTATATCTTCTTTACTGGTAGCATAAAGGTTGGCAAAATAATAATGGAGAAGGCTTCAAAAAGACTGATTCCTATAACCTTAGAATTAGGCGGAAAGAGTCCCTGCATTATAGATAAGGATGCAAACTTAGATAAAGCAGCTAAGAGAATAGTCTGGGGGAAATTATTAAATGCTGGACAAACTTGTGTTGCACCAGATTATTTATTTATACAAAATGAAGTAAAAGAAGAATTTTTAAAGTTAATAGTAAAAGAATTTAAGCTTCAATATGGAGAAGATATTGAAGAAAGTACAGATTATCCTAGAATAATAAACAAGCATGAAATAAATAGATTATCTAGATATTTAAAAGATGGAGATGTATATTATGGTGGAAATTATGATGAACAGACATTGTATTTTGAACCAACTATTTTAACAAATGTAAAAGAAGAAGCCCGTGTATTGAAGGAGGAAATATTTGGACCAATATTTCCAGTTATGATTTTTAACAATTTGAATGAAGTAATAGAATATGTGAATAAAAAAGACAAGCCTTTAGCACTATATTATTTTTCAGAAGATAAAAATAATATAGAAAAGGTTATTAGAGAAACATCATCAGGAGGCGTTACTATAAATGATACTATACTTCATGTGGGAACATCTAATCTTCCTTTTGGAGGAGTAGGAACTAGCGGAATGGGATCATATCATGGAAAGAAAAGCTTTGATACATTTACACATGAAAAAAGTATTGTGAAAAGAGGAACATATATTGAGTTTTCATTTAGATTTGCACCATTTAAGGATAAGATTAATCTCTTGAGAAAAGTTATGAAATAATATAAAAATAAGTACAAAGATCTCTATCTAGAAAAAATTGTACTAAAAAGGTAGCAGAAGTAGTGAGGCATAATAAACCACTTCTCCTAATAGAGCTGGGTTAAAAGCCAATACTAGAAGAAGTGGTGCATTAACCCAATTCTTAGTTATTATCATGAGCATTAGTATTTTTATTGCCTCTAAATCCGTATTCATCAGAAATTATTCTACCAATACCAGTTACCTTGCTAGTTATGCAGCCTCTACAGTGAGCTGGTGTATCACCCGTACATATTTTGCCTGGATAGAGGGCATAAAGTTTTCTGTATTCACCTTCAGTAACATTAGGCATTACAACATTAGCGCCACTTTGAAGAGCAATTATTCTACCATTTGGAGCTAAAGATTCCATTGCAGTTGTTGCAGGAATATTTATATCTGGAAGCATTAAACGTGTTAAAGCCATAACTTTAAGAGCTAAAGTAAGGCTTCCACCTTCTGCATCTTTTAAAGGAGTATCTTCATTTGGTATAAAAGGACCTATTCCTATCATATCTGCATTAATTTCTTTAAAGAATAATATATCACTAGCTATAGATTCCAAAGTTTGGTTTGGCAGACCAACAAGAATACCACTTCCAACTTCATATCCTAAATCTCTTAAGTAATTTAAGCAATTTAGTCTTTCTTCAAAACTCATGTTAGGATCCATATCTTCATAAAGCTTTTTATCAGTAGTTTCAATACGTATTAAATATCTATCAGCACCAGCTTCTTTAAATGCTTTATATTCATCATAAGTCTTTTCGCCTAAACTTAAAGTTAAAGCAACTCCTAATTTTTTTATTTCCTTTATGATAGTAGTCATTCTTTCTTTAGTAAAATAGTCATCTTCACCACCTTGAAGAACAATAGTCTTATAACCATAACTAACTGCTTTTTTTGCAAAATCCAAAATTTCTTCTTGTGTTAGTCTATATCTTTCAAGATTTTTATTATCTCTTCGGAGTCCACAATACATGCAATTTCTTTTGCAGATATTTGTAAATTCAATTAAACCTCTTAAGTGTACATAGTCACCTAAATATTTTTGACGAATTTCATCTGCTACCTTAAAAAGTTCTTCATTTATATCATCATTTTGTAGTAATTCCAATATTTCTTCTTTATCTAACTGATGAGTAATTTTAGCTTTTTCAATAAATTTATTCATAGTTCCTCCTAAGTAAAAACAAAATTAATATTTAGATGGTATTAGTATACTATAGAATTTAGAAGCATAACAATAAATAATATTATGAGAATTAAATTTTTTGTTTTGGATAGGCTATGAATAATATTTAAAATAAGTATAACTGTTGAATGATAAATAATATTATGCGTATAAAAATTTAGCAAATAAATTTCGGAGGTATGAAAAATGAGAGTAACCAATTCACAAGAATTAACAAAAAGAATACAAGATTTAAGAAAAGCACAAAAAGAATTTGCAAAATTTACTCAAGAACAAGTAGATGAGATATTTAGGCAAGCAGCTATGGCTGCTAGTGATTCAAGAATTACTCTTGCAAAAATTGCAGTAAAAGAAAGTGGAATGGGAATAGTAGAAGATAAGGTCATAAAAAATCATTTTGCAGCTGAGTATATATATAATCAATATAAGGATACGAAGACATGTGGAATCATAGAAAGAGATGAGATGTTTGGAATAACTCATATTGCTGAACCAATAGGGGTAATAGCAGCAATAGTACCAACAACAAATCCTACATCAACAGCAATATTTAAGACATTAATTGCTTTAAAAACAAGAAATGCAATAATCATAAGTCCACATCCAAGAGCTAAGGAATCAACAATAGCAGCGGCTAAAATAGTCTTAGAGGCTGCTGAAAAAGCTGGAGCACCAAAAGGAATAATAGGATGGATAGATGAACCATCAGTTGATTTATCTAAAAGTGTTATGGCAGAATGTGATATCATATTGGCAACAGGCGGACCTGGAATGGTTAGGGCTGCGTATTCATCAGGAAAGCCAGCTATTGGGGTTGGGGCTGGAAATACTCCAGCAATAATTGATGATACAGCTCATATAAAGATGGCTGTAAATTCAATTTTACTTTCAAAAACCTTTGATAATGGGGTAATTTGTGCATCAGAGCAAAGCATAATAGTAATGGAATCAATATATGAAGAAGTTAGAAAAGAATTAGATGATAGAGGTGCTTACATCCTTAAAGGTGATGAAATAGATAAGGTTAGGAGTATAATATTAGATTCAAAGGGGTCATTAAATGCAGATATAGTTGGTCAATCAGCTTATAAAATAGCAAAACTCTCAGGGGTTAAAGTATCTGAAGCTGTAAAAGTATTGATTGGAGAAGTTGAATCACCTGAATTAGAAGAACCATTTTCACATGAAAAATTATCACCAATATTAGCTATGTATAAAGTTAAAACTTTTGATGAAGCATTAACGAAAGCATCTAGATTAATAGAATTAGGTGGATTTGGTCATACATCAATACTTTATACAAATAAAGTACAATCAAGAGATAGAATAGAGCAGTTTGGAGTGACTATGAAAACTGCTAGAACTTTAATAAATATGCCGGCATCTCAGGGTGCAATAGGAGATATATATAATTTTAAATTAGCACCATCATTAACTCTTGGATGTGGATCATGGGGGGGAAATTCTATATCAGAAAATGTAGGTCCTAAACATTTAATAAATGTTAAGAGAATTGCAGAGAGGAGAGAAAACATGCTTTGGTTTAGAGTTCCAGACAAAACTTATTTTAAATATGGCTGCCTTCCAGTAGCTTTAGAAGAACTAAATGCCATGAAGAAGAAAAGAGCATTTGTAGTAACAGATAAAGTATTATTTGGATTAGGATATACTCATAAAGTTACAGATATATTAAGTAAAAATGATATAGAATATAAAATATTTTCAGATGTAGAACCTGATCCAACATTAAAAGCTGCTAAAAATGGCGCAGAGGCAATGAAGGATTTTAAACCAGATGTAATTATAGCTATTGGAGGCGGTTCACCTATGGATGCCGCTAAAATTATGTGGGTAATGTATGAACATCCAGATGTTAGATTTGAAGATTTGGCTATGAGATTTATGGATATAAGAAAGAGAGTTTATAAATTTCCAGCAATGGGAGAGAAAGCAATGATGGTTGCAATTCCGACATCAGCAGGAACTGGTTCAGAAGTTACTCCATTTGCAGTTATAACTGATGAACAAACAGGTATCAAGTATCCATTAGCAGATTATGCACTAACTCCTAATATGGCAATAGTAGATGCAGAACTTATGATGAGTATGCCAAAAGGGTTAACAGCAGCTTCTGGCATAGATGCTTTAGTTCATGCAATAGAAGCCTATGTTTCAGTATTAGCATCAGAATATACAAATGGGTTAGCATTAGAAGCAATAAGATTAACATTTAAATATTTACCAGATGCATATAATGGAGGAGCTACAGATGTTAAGGCTAGAGAAAAGATGGCTCATGCATCCTCAATAGCAGGTATGGCATTTGCAAACGCATTTTTAGGAATATGTCATTCAATGGCACACAAACTAGGAGCATTTCATCATGTGCCTCATGGAATAGCAAATGCATTGTTGATAGATGAAGTAATTAGATTTAATGCAACAGATGCACCAAGAAAACAAGCAGCATTCCCACAATATAAGTATCCCAATGCAGGTTGGAGATATGCTAGAATAGCTGATTATCTAAATCTGGGAGGAAATACAGAAGAAGAGAAGATTGAACTTTTAATAAAAGCAATAGATGATTTAAAGAAGAAAATTGGAATACCTAGTAGCATAAAAGAATTTGGGATTTCAGAAGAGAAACTTTATGTATCAATGGATGAAATGGTAGAACAAGCTTTTGATGATCAATGTACAGGAGCTAATCCAAGATATCCATTAATGAGTGAAATCAAAGAAATATATATAAAATCATATAATGGAGATAAATAGGCAGAAAAAAGGGAATAAAAAGAAAAAGCAATAGGGCTATATCAAAATAATTTTTATTATTTTGATATAGCCCTTATCTATGTTCTAAGCTGCTTTATTTTTTGATTTATGATTATTTTTTTCTCGAGCTTTTTCATTTTTGCTTTCAATGAGATCTCTAATTACTTTAGATATTTGTATTATTAAAGTTGGAATGAAAGCAAATAAGTGAACTAATAATAGCTCATTAGTGCTAAGTGGAGTTATTTCAAATAATTGTTGAAGAGCTGGTATAAGTAAAACTGCATTTACTAGGACAACACCTGATATAAAAGCAATCCAGCTGAATTTATTATTGAAAACTCCAAGCGCAAAAATAGATTTTCTTCCACGACAGTTAAATCCATGGAATAATCTAGCTAAACATAAGGTACTAAATGCCATAGTCATAGCAAGTTCGTGACTGCCAGTTGCTAAACCAATATGATAAGAAATCATAGTAAATATTCCTATAATTAAACCTTGAATGCTAATAGATTTAATAAAATCTTTAGTTAATATAGATTCTGTAGCATCTCTAGGTTTATCTTTTAAAACATCTTTTTTAGATTTTTCCATACCAATTGCAATAGCAGGTAAACTATCTGTTAATAAGTTAATGAATAATAAATGTACTGCAGCAAATGGAACTGGAAGTGCAAATATTGATGAATAAAGTACTGCAAGTATTCCTGATGTATTACCTGAAAGAAGGAATTTAATGGAGTTCTTTATATTAGCATAAATATTTCTTCCGTTAGTAACTGATTTAACAATAGTTGCAAAGTTATCATCTGTTAAAATCATTGAAGCAGCATCTTTTGAAACTTCAGTACCTGTTATACCCATTGCAATACCAATATCAGCTTGCTTTAATGCAGGGGCATCATTAACACCATCGCCAGTCATAGCAACAATGTTACCTTTATTTTGCCATGCTTTAACTATTCTTATTTTATGTTCAGGAGATACTCTTGCATAAACTGAAATATGCCTTAATTTAGAATTAAGTTCATCATCAGACATCTTATCAAGTTCTAACCCTTCTACAGCTAAATCTCCTTCTTGTAAGATTCCAATTTCCTTAGCAATAGCAGAAGCTGTAATTTTATGATCACCAGTAATCATAATTGGTTTAATAGAAGCTTTTATACAATCACTAACTGCTGCTTTAGATTCTTCTCTAGGTGGATCAATCATTGAAATTAATCCTAAGAAAGTATAGTTATCTTCATCTTCTAAAGTAAGTTCTTTAGCTTCATCAAGTTCTTTATAAGCAAAAGCTAAAACTCTTAAACCTTGTGATGAAAGATCCATATTAGTCTTATTTATATTAGTTTTATCTGCTTCAGTAAAGTTGACTACTCCGTTTGAAGTTTTGGTTGAAGTTACTCTATTCATTAAGACATCGAGAGCGCCTTTAGTAATCATTATATGTTTTCCATCTATTACATGAAGTGTACTCATAAGCTTTCTATCAGAGTCAAAAGGAATTTCCTTAATTCTTGGATAAGTATTTCTACACTCAATTTCATTTATAGAATATTTATGAACTAAATTTACGAGGGCAACCTCAGTTGGATCACCAATTTCAGCTCCATCTATTGAAGTAGAGTCATTACAAAGTACAGAACTAGTTAAAAGAAAATTTGAATCAGAATTTTTAGAATCTATCTTGTCACTATCAAATAATTTATTATCAACAAAAATCTTTTGAACAGTCATTTTGTTTTGAGTTAATGTACCAGTTTTATCAGAACAAATAATTGACACACAGCCAAGGCCTTCAACAGCTTTAAGTTTTTTTATAATTGCATGTTCTTTAGCCATTGATTGAGTGCCTATAGCTAGTACAATTGTAACTATTGAGCTAAGAGCTTCAGGAATAGCAGCAACAGCAAGAGCAACAGCAAACATTAATGAATCTAAAAGAGGAGTACCCCTATACATGCTTAATCCAAATACAATAACACAAATACCCATTATTCCAATAGCTAATTTTTTAGAGAATTCATCTAAAGAAACTTGAAGTGGAGTGCTTTTTTTCTCTGTTTCTTCCATAAGAGTGGCTATTTTACCAAGTTCTGTGTGCATGCCTGTGTTAGTTACGAGAATAGTAGCCCTGCCATAAGTAATTAATGAGCTAGAAAAAACCATATTTTTTTGATCTCCTAAAGCAACTTCATCCTCATTAATAACATCAGAGAATTTATCAACACTTTCAGATTCACCAGTTAATGAACTTTCATTAACTTTAAGAGAAAAGTTTTCTAAAATTCTACCATCAGCAACAACTAGGTCACCAGCTTCTAGTACTAAAATATCTCCTGGAACAACATTCTTTGAAGGTATTTCAATTTTAACTCCATTTCTAATAACTTTCGCATTAGGTGCAGACAAAGCTTTTAAGCTATCTAGAGATTGTTCAGCTTTAACATATTGGACAGTACCTAAAAGAGCATTCATAGTTATAACAGCTATAATTACAAAAGTACTTTCCATATTACCAGTCATAGCCGAAATAATAGCAGCAGCAACTAAAATAATTACTAATAAATCCTTAAATTGTTCTATAAATACAGATAAAATACTCTTTTTCTTTTTTTCATTTAAAATGTTTTCTCCAACAGTATTTAGTATTTCAGTAACTTTTGCACTCGTTAGTCCATTTAAGGTCACATCAAAGTCTTTTAAAGACTCTTCTGTAGTTTTAGAAAAATATTTTTTCATGCAACATCTTCCTTTCAAATTTAGTTAAATATATTTTGAGAGATTTGAATAAGTCCTTATTGAACAAATACAAAATGTATAGGTTCAATAAAAATGAGTGTAAAAAAGTAAAATTCCTATGGCATCTAAAAAATAAATGTCCAAAGATGCCGAAAGTCTTCTTATAATAATTACGAACAAAAAAGACCTTTAATATAACTTCAAATTTTTGAAGTTATATTAAAAGTCTCGTTACCCATCAGGTATATAACACCAGACTAAAACATAGTCGCGATTGTTGATGTTATATTTATAACTACTCCCTCTTAATATAAAGTAAGTATTAGTATTAATATATTATAAAAAGTATATTATAAAAAGAACAAATTGTCAATAATTCAATGTATATTTTACATAGATTTAACTTGGATGATAAAATAAGTACATTTTATTGTGAAGAAATATTTCATGATTACAATCAAAGATGTGATGTTGAAAATAATATGGATGAAATTAAATGTAAAACAATCAAATACCATTTAATAGAATTTAGTTCAATGAGGTTTATTAAGTTCACCTAAAAATGGGTAATAGTTTAAAAAAATTAAGAAAACTTAAGAAAATAGCAAAAAGCAAATAATTCTAATGTTTTAAAAATTACTTGCCGAATCTAAGTTAAACAAAAGATCTGACTATTATCATATAAATCCATAATTTACATTTTTTATTAATAATTAATAAATTAAAAAAAGGTAGGAAATATAAGGTATAAGAAATGAAATTGAAATAAAGTTATTGTAAAAAAATTCTGAAAATGAATAAGAAATGCTTTACAAAAAATATTTTGGGAAGTATAATTAAATCAAAATTGGTCATACCAAATTATCGTATTATCAAGACTTATATTATTTTATTAATGGAGGGGAATTTTATATGAATTTATTACTTCTAGTTCTTGCATTAATTCCAATACTATTTTTAATTATTACTTTAGGGGTTCTGAAAATACCAGGATATAAGGCGTGTCCTATAGCTTTAGTATTGACGTTTATACTAGCCTTAGTTGGATTTAACATGCCGATAGTTTCTGCATTAACAGCTGCGCTTCAAGGTGTAGCAACTGCCATTTGGCCTATAATTGTTGTTATTATAGCTGCAGTATTTACTTATAACCTATCTGTTCATACAAAAAGTATGGATAAGATCAAAACCATGCTATCAGGTGTGACTACAGATAAGAGAATTTTAGTACTTATTTTAGCATGGGGATTTGGAGGATTTCTTGAGGGAATAGCTGGTTTCGGTACCGCAGTAGCCATTCCTGCAAGTATAATGGCTGGT
>NZ_JAJFUC010000024.1 GCF_021372645.1 Clostridium sp.
AAAAAAAAGAAGTTTTAAAAATAATATAAGTAAACGTGAAAATATGAAATACGATGCTGAATCAGATTTTTATATTTGCCATAATAATAGAAAGTTGATACCGACTTCTATTATTCATAGAAAATCCGCAAGTGGATACAAGTCTGAAGTAACTGTGTATGAATGTGATAACTGCAATTACAAAGTAAAGTGCACAAAAGCAAAAGGAAATAGAAAAATGCATGTTTCAAAAACTTTTGTGAAAAAACGTTAAATATCCTATAAAAATATTACAACTGAATTTGGAACTAAATTGAGAATGAACAGATCTATTCAGGTCGAAGGAGCATTTGGAGTTTTAAAAAGTGATTATGAATTCAATAGATTTTTAACACGTGGAAAAAATAGTGTTAAAACTGAATTTATTTTGCTTTGTTTTGGATACAACATTAACAAATTACATTCTAAAATACAAAATGAAAGAACTCAAAATCATCTTCATGAATTAAAATCTACTGTATAATTATGAAATAAAGTGACTAGGCTTATTTAAGTGCGCTTAAAATTCAAAAATATTCAAAATAATAAATGTGACATTTCAAATATTTAGAAACTTTTGTTCTAAACCTAAAAGGAGCATCGCTCCTGATTAAAATTTAATCATTCTGCGACACTCCCTTTTTGTTTCATCATTTCAATTCTACTCACTTTACGAATATTCTGTATCATTATAGAATGCTTATTTCACTTATATATCACCTATGAACATTTCAACATTTACTGAATATTATATATTGGAATAAAAGTCGTAGTAATGTATACCAGAAAATAATTCTTAGGAGATGTTATTGATGTTACAGAAAAACAGTAATTATATAGTAAAAAGTAAAAATACTAAACTACAAAAAGTAGTTAGTATTCCAGTTTCTTTATTTAAATCAATTCAAGGAAAATACTTTGTAGGTCAAACAAAAACTTTGTGGGTAGGTAATGGATCAATTGCCTGGGCTGGTTTAGTAAACCCACGTAATTCAGGTGTTAATTTATATACAAATGTATTTACTATTTCAAATTTCTCCGATGACTATTTAACTGCTGAAATATGGCTCAATACTAGCCTTCCTGAAAAAGGGAGTGTATCCTATAAGATTTCTCCAACCAATACTGCTTTAAAACCTCTTCCAAAAAACAAGGTAGATATTCGATTTGTAGAATCCACCACTATCGTTCCTCAAAATGGAGTTAATGTATATGAAAGATTAGTACCACCTAATACAACATTAGTAGGTGAAGAAGATGGAAAATTTATAGAGTCTCCAGGTGGAAACTATGTCATAGTTATAAAATCATCAAGTTCAAAATGTGATAAGGTAATAGTTGCATTTGGCTGGTGGGAAAAATCAAGATGCTAAAAAGGAGATGTTATTAAATCACTCAAAATATTTTTTCCAAGTTTAGCCCTCAATGGTATATCAAAATAAAATTCCACTTATAATCATTAGAGATTACTAGAGTTAACTATTCGATAACTTGCATTTTCTTCTTGGTAACACTCTTTAATTCGTGATTATCTACAATCCTGTAGTTGCTCTTTTAACTCTATTCTTAACTAATTCCGCTAAATCATTAGGATCTTTTTCATTATTACAAAAACGCCACGATATATATTTCTTATTTGTATTGATAATATCATAGTCAATACACAATAAATAATTTCCCCACATTTCTTTTACATATATCTTTTATGAGGAATATCCCCCACTACCACTAAACCCTATAATACAAAAAGACTTCGCATAAACTTTACGAAGTCTTTTTTCATATACCTAAAATTACTTTCTTACAAATATAGATTCATGCCATTTATTTTAAGCCAACCATGCTTTTCTCTATAATTAGGCATTATTTCTTCTACCCTATTCCAAAAATATTTTGAATGATTTCTATGATCCATATGACACATTTCATGAACCACAATATAATCCAAAACATCAGCTCTTGCCATACTAATTCTCCAATTAAAAAGAATAGCATTTTTGCCAGTGCAACTTGCCCATCTTCTTTTTTGTTCCTTGACTCTTATATTTGTCACTTTATCTTTAAAATTATCTGCATAATAATCTATTCTTTTTGTAACTATTTTAAGGGTTTCAGCCCTATACCATTTTTCAAATGCCACTTTTATTTTCTCTATATCCATTGTATTTGTATATATTATAAATCTTTGTCGTTCAAAGAATTCTCTTTCAGATTTGTTTTCTGACTTTATTTTTATATTTGAAGTAATATATTTAATTGGCTTATCATAAGCTTCTTTACTCAATTCAACAATTATATTTTTTTTGCTTTCATCAAAGATCAAATTCAAAGGATATTCTTCTCCTAAATACATAAATGTACTTCCTTCAGTAATTTCTCTAGTAATTTTCTTTGAACTCTTTTCATTTACTTTATCCTGCTTTTTTAAAATCCAGTCAGCTTTATTCTGCACAATTTTCAAAATGTACTCTTTATTAATTCTTAAAGGTGCACTTACAATAACTTGCCCATTTTCCTCTACTTTTATTGAAATAGTCTTCCTTTTTCTATGAATTATATCAAACTCTATTTCTTTATTTTTATATTCAAATTTTAGTCTCATTTTTTCCTCCAAATATTATAAACATAGGTACCAAATTACTCTTGTGCGTCACAATGCATTGCTAAATCAACTTTATCCTAAAGCACTAAGTACCCTTGACCATGTGAGGAAAAAACTGATGTTTATGTATACTCTATATCAGCATTTTTATTGTAGCCTTTATTTTCTTCTTTCATATGCCTAAATTAGATATAATGGTATTTCTTATATTCTCTGCCAAGTTTATTTCTTCTTCTTTTGATAAATTCTTAGTATCTATAGTTTCTCCAAATACAAGTTTTATCTTTGTAGGTTTAAATTCTCTATTGTCTTCAAAAGCTCTAGATGCTCTATCTATACTTACTGGCACTATTTTTGCCTTAGCCTTAGTTGCAAGCTTTAAACTGCCTTTTTTGAATTCTCCTACTTTTCCTTCTTTATTTCTAGTTCCCTCTGGAAAAATAGCCATTGAACTTCCTTCTTTTAAATTTTGTACTGCTTCATTAATAGCTTCAACAGCTGTTCGTGGATTTTCCCTATCTAAAGTCACACTGTTAGTTCTTTTTAGCCAATAACCTATTATTGGCGTCTTCAGAATTTCTTTTTTAGATATAA
Organism: Clostridium sp.; assembly: GCF_021372645.1. GTDB lineage: Bacteria > Bacillota > Clostridia > Clostridiales > Clostridiaceae > Clostridium. Next base: position 3,215 of record NZ_JAJFUC010000024.1, read on the forward strand.
ATCCTATGTTTCTATTTACAGTACAAAGTAATATGGGTATATCTAATATACTTGAATGATTGCCTATAAATACACAAGGTTCTTTGGGTATATTCTCCAAACCTTTTATCTCTAAGTCTATTCCTACAGTCTTTATGATAAATTTACACCAAAGATGTGTTGTTTTTTGAGAATACTCTAATGCTGAAGCCTCCCCTTTAAATTTCTTGATTAATTCATACTTCAATCCTTTAATAAGTACCAATATTATGTAAAACACATAAATTATTTTTCTAAATAACATTTTTCTTTCGTCTCCTTATTATATAAGTTAATTATATTCTAATCCTAAGTTTAATTTCTTTTTTAACATAAAAGTATACATTAAGTAGTTAAATTTTAATAATAATGTATTTAAGTTCTTATAAAGTTAATATTATATTAAAACACACCTTAACTCAAAAGAGAAAGATGGTAATTACATACCTCCTTTCTCTTTATTATATCAATTTATTCCACATTATGTCCATGGTTAGTTAAAATTCAACTGTTTTTTCTACATTTATTTCTTTTACTAAAATATAATTTTCTGCAATATTATAAACTATTCTTAATATATTAACAATTATCTATTTAAAGTAGTTTGCATTATATTTACATACTACTGAAGTTTTCACCTTAATCATCTTCTTGAAAATTTAAAGTTACATTATATCTATCAAAACCAATTGTAGTATTTTCAAATACTTCTTTTGCATTATTTAAATATACTTCTGGCTCATTCATTGCAGTGCCAAAATGTGTTAATAGTAGGTTTTTAACATTTCCATTATGGGCTAGGGTTGCTGCTTCTCTAAAAGTCATATGTTTATTTTTAACAGCCTTAGGTAAATCCTCATCATCGCCATAAGTACCTTCACATATAAAGCAATCACTATTTTTAATAAATTTATTAATGGTTTCAATGGGTCTTGTATCTGTTGTCATACTTATTTTTATACCTTTTCTCTCTTTTCCCATGACCATATCATAAGTATATTCTACTCCATCTAACATAATCTTTTTTTCATTCTTTTGCAGTCTGCTCCATAAAATTTTAGGTACATTATTTTGAATAGCTTTTTCTACATCAAATTTAGGCTGCCTTTGAAAATCAAAACTATATCCCATGCACGGTGATGAATGCTCTAATTCCAATGTTGATATTCTTGTATTCCAATATATATATTCATTATTAATTTCAAATGTTTCTTTTGGATTTTCTATTATATTGATTTCATAAGGTAACCAATTTGCAATTACTCTTAATTTATCAACTGTATCTTTTATGCCCTCTGGTCCTACTATTGTAAGAGGTTCTGTTCTTCCACTATTTCCTATAGTTCCAAGAAGTCCTGGAAGCCCTACAATATGATCTCCATGAATATGAGTAATACAAATGATATCTATAGTTTTAAATCCTGTATTTGATATTCTCATAGATACTTGCGTTCCTTCTCCACAATCAATAAGTATCTTTCTTCCCTTGTAGCTTAATAAAACTGCTGATAAAAACCGGTTTGGCATAGGCATTCCGCCTCCGCATCCTAACAAAAGCAAATCAACCATTACTTAGGACTCCTTTCTTATAGAAACTCAATATGTTACTTAGACAATATTGAAAATAATTGCATGCTAAATTAGCTTGCCCTAAATAGACAAGCTAATTCATTTTTCCATCTTTATTTATAATAGAATTTTTTATTTAAAATTCTATTCTTCTATTTAGAATTATATTATTTTATTGTGTTGTTCTTCCACTATGCAATAACATTCTACCTATAGTCTTTTTAGGTCTTTCATTATTTTTAGTATTATTTCCTTTTTGTTTCTTTTCTTCTATTAATTTTTTCATCATTTCTATATTTTTATCCTTCATATTTCTTCCTCCACTCAAAGCCTATTCAAAAAAAATAACAAGTTAGTATTCTAATTTATTTTCTTTAATATGCCTAAAATTAATTTTATAATTATTTAATACTATACTTGATTGTATCATAAATTCAAAAGTTTATAAACTTAAACGTCCTCAATTTAAGATCCACATATTTCAAAAAGTGTTCCTCTTTCTAAAAACAATACCCCTGCACAATATTTGTACTAGCATAAAGAATTACCTTTTGTTTGTCTAACAATTACTTATCAAATAATTCTCCATTTATAACAATTTTAATGCTTTGATGCTTAATTTTCTTATAACTAATCTTTATTGTGAATTTATTTATCTTCTTTATTATTATTCACAATTTTTCCTTTCATTAATCATAGAGAATAACTACATTATACTCTTATTATACATAAAAAAGAAACTTATCATAATATCTATTTATAAGAGATTTTCATAAATTAGTGTACTCTCTTATTTATCGTTAAAATATTCTTTTTAGGCATCTGAAATAGACTAACATACTAACTTGTTATTTTTTTGAATGTGCCTTATAGAAATTATTCTGATATAATAATAAAAAGATATTACTTTAAGGACTCTAGATAATCTTGTATAAAACACAAAATTATCTAGAGTCCTTAAAATTTTAGCATATAATATCTTTATTACTTTTTTGATTATTATCAATATTCTCAAAAAATGAAGACCCAGCATTACTTGCAATAACTTCAATAAAAGCCTTTGAAATTTCAGGATCAAATTGTGTTCCAATACATCTTTCAATTTCATCAATACCTTCTTCATAAGTTTTTCTGGTGTTATATGGTCTATTTGAGGTCATAGCATCAAAGCTATCTGCAACTGTAAGAATTCTTGCAAGATACGGTATTTCCTTGCCTTTTAGGTTATTAGGATATCCTTTTCCATCGTATCTTTCATGATGGCTTGCAATTAATGGAATTATTTCTTGAAGAGATTTTACTGATTTTATTATCTCCACTCCATTAACAGGATGCTGCTTAAGCTCCTCCCATTCCTGATCTGAAAGCTTCATCTTTTTCATCAATATTTCCTGGCTAACATTAATCTTACCAATATCATGCATATAAGCACCATAAATTAAAGTTTTTCTATCGGTTTCATTTAATTGAAGCTTATCTGCCATAATTCTGCTATAAATCACAACTCTTTCTATGTGTCCATATGTATACTTGTCCTTAGCATTTATAACGCTGATTAAAGTTTTTATGGATGTAACAAGTTCAATATCTTTTTCATCTATATTATTTTTAATTTCATCTAAAATAGATGTATAAATTTCAACTCTATTTTTATTAAAAAACTTTGCTCTATATAATGCATCATCAGCACTCTTTATTAGCTCTACATCATCTCTTGCTTTGTCTGGATAAACGGATACTCCCATTGAAGCAGTAATTTTACATTTAGGCTGACTTTCTTCACCTTCAAAATATGTAGACTCTATTTTCTCTCTAATATTTTCTGCTATAAGTATTGCTTCTTTTTCACTAGTATTAGGTAATATTACTGAAAATTCCTCCCCGCCATACCTTGCAGCAATATCGCCTTCTCTTACATTTGTTTTAATAACTTCACCTATTTTTTTAAGAACATCATCACCCTTTTGATGTCCATATGTATCATTATACTGTTTAAAATAATCTATATCTATAAAAATCATGGATACAGGTTTATTCTCTCTCTCTCCAGTCCTAACTTTCTCTATTAATGTATCACAAAAATATCTATGATTATAAAGTTCAGTAAGTCCATCAATATTTATCATATCTTCTAATTGCTTAATATGTTCTCCTTCTATCTTTACATAAAAACCCAGAGGCCATGCTGTTAAAATAAATATTCCTGCCAAAACCAAATCATCTTGAAAATAATTATTTACCGCTACATTTGGTACCATAATAATATCCATAACTAATACAATCAGAGATGAAATACCTGAAACTATTAGTCCCTGCTTCATTCCCGATTGAATTGTTGTTGTTATTATTATAAATAGATATAAAAACTTACATTGACTTTGATTTGCTCCAGATATCAATATAATCATTGAAAATATAGTTATAAATAAAACTATTTCAATATTATTAAATATAATTCCATAAATATTTCTAATTTTATTTTTTATTGAGAATGTCCATACACAGTAAATTAAACTTATTATAATTAGTGGTGTACATAAAAATACATATACATAGTAATATCCAACTTCCCATATTACTGAACTATTATTTTTAACAAACTCTATACATAAAATTATACCTACAAACAAAAGTGAAGATAATTTTACTACAGATACTATATCATTTATTTGTTTTTGTTTATCATTTTTTACACTTTTCATATCCTATCCCTCATAATAGTTAAAATGAGACCAATATATTGGTCTCATTTTAACTTATTCTTCTCTTAAGCACTTTGGTTCTTCTGGTTGATAATGTCCCCAGATGCATGCAGAAGTTGAAACTATTGAAGCAATAAGAGTAGCTACTGTTGCTACACCCATTAGAATTCTGTTTTTCATTGATTTCACCTCCTTATATTTAAATATTATATAAAAGGTTTATCTAATTTTCCCATTACTAAATGCCCATACTTAGTTAGAGAAAAAACCTGCCATAATAATCCCATGTAGATACATAATGAATAAGTTAATAAACTAAAATTTTTCATTACTAAATAAAATAGAATATTAATTACTACAACAATTAAATAAACACTTAATATCATAATAGAACTTTTTTTTAATTTTTTTCTCTTTTCAATATTTTTAATAGGTTTTGCTATACTATCGACTGGTGCTAACTTATATACAGTATAATATGACCATATAAATATGATACTTCCAACTAATATAAAAAAACTAAAACTAACATTTATATATTTTGATATTAACGCTATACCAACACAAGTAATAGTTCCTATAACTGCACACCATTCTGGAGAATGTGCATGAACTCCTCCCGAACTTTTCCTTAATATACTTATGGTAAATGATACTATAAGTGCCTCAATAGTTACATTAAAAATTAATCCGAATATTATAACTAATGCTATGCAAATTCCTATTTGAATAAAAGCAAATATACCATAATTTATTACAGACTTTTTATCATCATCTAAATTTAATTCTTGAGCAATATAACCAGAAATTTTTTCACATATATTTTCAATTTTAAACATATCTAAACATCCCTTTTTCTTAAATAATAAATTATAGTAATGATTGCAAAGCATATCAATGATGGTAATCCATATATTGTCTTTAACACGGTATTTAACATTATTGCTTCCAACCTATCCTTAAAAATAAGGCTTAATAATAAAATATTTAATCCTTCACAAATAAATAAAATTATAGTTGTTATTAGCGAAGCTTTTATAGCTGAAATAATATCTGTTTTATTTATATTACTCATAATAATGATCATTATAACAATATCCAGTATAGTATGTACTCCATAATTTATAGGCAGCATTCTTACAGTATATACATACACTCCAAATAATAAACTTGAAATTATATATCTCTTTACATTAAGTTTTGTATTAGACAATGCAGACATTGCTAATATTATTACAAACGCTTCTGGAATTATTCTAACTACAAATTCAAATGCTGTTAATCTTAACATTCTCTTTTCTCCTTTGATTATTAATTCTCTTTATAGAATTATATATTATAATAAATACAAATACTCTTATAAATATATCTCCAATACTAAGGATAGTGTATCCTAAGTCTATAAAGTCGGTTAAAATTTTTAATTTAGTTTGTGCATCTCCTAATATATGAATATCATTTACTCTTTGAAAGTTTTTTAACATCACACGCCCTGTTAAATAAGATAAGGATTGGTAAACTGGCATAAAACCTCCATTAGCTTTTATTGCAATATCGTTTAATATCCCTCCTAGAAGTACAAAAAATGAACCTATTATTGAACTTATATATAACTCATATTTTAATACTAATAATAAATAGGTAATTAAATAAATAGTTGTTAAGTTTCCTACAACTTCAATAAATTCATAATTACCGAAAAAGGTAGCAGTTTGTCCAATTAAAGTGATTATTTCAAACCCAATCAAAGGATAAATAGTCCATGACTTAAACAATGGTTTTATTTTATATCCTTTTATTTTTGCACATAAAAATGCAAATAATATTGTTTCTGGCATATTTCCTCCCATAAAAATTATAAATTTATATATTATTATGTTAGACTATATATATATTATAATACTTATTTTCCTCATTTTCCACTTTTTTCTGTTTATTTATTATTTTAACCTCACTAATCATAGATTGAGAAATATCATCTATTCTGACTTACGGACAGTAAAAAGGACAAGTTACTCAAGGATTAAATTACCAGGAAAAAAGTATAGACCTATTTAAATTTATAAATGAACTTGACTGGAAGTATTGCATAAGATGCACTAATGATATGCTTGTAAAAATAGAAGGAAAGCAAAAAATTAAATATCTAAAAAATATAAATCCTATAAAAAAATATGTAAAGAAATTCAATGGAATTTTACTAACTGCTGAAAAATAGAAGTGCAATCTTGCAGTGTGTAAAGCTGAAGATTCAGATGATACATGGTATTTAGCTACTAATATGGATAGTAAATATGCTGGGCACACCCAAAATAAAACCCAAGGTATTTACCTTGAGTTTTATTTTCATCTTGTCTATTCAAAAGTGAGCTACCTTTACCTAATGATATGGAAAACTTCACATAATGAAGGTTATATCTATTTAGAATACATCTTTGTATTTATTAATTTGAGAATTCTTGCGTTCCCATAAATTTACCGTTTCCTTGAACAACTCCAATACCAACCTTAGTATATGAAGCATTCATCATATTTGCTCTATGACCTGGTGAATTCCACCATTGATTAAATAATTCAACTGCGTCATAAGTGTTATATGCTATATTTTCACCTGCAGTAGTATACTTGTACCCTACTGCTTGTAACCAGTCTGTATATTTAGTTCCTTGTGGAGTTACATGGTCAAAGTAGTTATATTGTATCATATGGTCACTCTTATATCTTGCTACTTGTACTAAAGTATTATCTAAAGTTAGTGGTTTTAAACCAGCTTCAACTCTTTTTCCGTTCATTAATTGAAGAATTTGATCCTCAGCACTAGTTTGTACATTTATAGAATAAGTGTTTGGTAATTGAGGCAAACCCTGTACAGCAACTGTAGTTATACCTGTAGAAGTATTATTTCCTGTACTAGTAGTATTTCCTGCATTAGTTGTGCTTGTACTAGTTTTGTCTACTGCATTAGTTGTGCTTGTACTAGTTTTGTCTACTGAATTAGTTGTATTTCCTGTATTATTTGTTCCTTGATTATTATTTGAATTACTTACTGTAGAGTTTTGATTACTATTGTTTACTATACTATTATTTGAGTTAAATGTTTTATCAGATGTTGGAATTTTAGTTCCTACAGCTTGTCCATCTGAAGAACAATTATATGTTTTATTATTTACTATAACCTTTCCAGTTTCCATAGCACCAGATGTGTTTAGGCAATAAGTTTTCTCATTAACTTTAATAACTCCTGTTTGCATTACTCCTGTGTTATCACAGTAATACCATTTGCCATTATCATTAATCCAACCTGTCTTAATGCATCCTGTTGCATCCAGATAATTCCAAGTTCCATTATTGGAAACCCAGCCTGTCTTTAAAATACTATTTAGTACTGAATTGTAGCAATTGTTGTTTATTGAATTATTAGTTGCTGCAGATACTCCTAATGGAGTTAAAGTAGTCATTGTTGTAGCTGCAATAACACCTATAACAATCCTATTTAAAAATGCTTTCTTCATTAGTTTTTCTCCTTTATTTGTTTTATTTGGTTTCTTGATTTTCATATACTCATTTTTCAAAATCGTTTTTGTATATGTTTGCGTTCTCAAGGAAGTCCATGTCTCTATGGTATCACGCTTTCGACATTATTCAACATGACAATCCCTGAAGTAATTGCAACAAACTATATTACCTGCAAAGTGCTTCACTATGCTCTTGTTAACTAGCTTATACATAGCGATACGCTTCTAACCCTTGCAGTGTAAAGGCTCACCCCCTATATTTATTTTTGTAATAAATATATTTAAATTCAAAAAAACATTATATATAAAGCTTAATATAAAAATAAGTTTTATATATAATTAAGTATATTCTCTTTAATTTGTATTGATGAGAGAAAAATAGAATCTCAATTATCTAGTGGAAACACTTATGTGTTGTGAAATATCATATTCATAACAGAATCCTTTTTAATTTTTATTTTTAACTGTATATTATTTGTAACTTTTGTCAATTATACTAAATGTAATAACTATCTATCTCCATTAAATTTTATTTAAGAAAAGGGAGTGTCGCAAAATGATTAAATTTTAATCAGGAGCGATGCTCCTTTTCGGTTTAAACTAGTAAATATCCAAATATTTAAAATTCCACATCAATTATTTAAAGATTTCTGACTTTTAAGCGCACTCAAATAGGCCTATTTACTTTATTCCATAATTAGGCAGTAGGTTTTAATTCATGAAGATGCTTCCTAGTTCTTTCATTTTGTATTTTAGAATGCAATTTGTTAATGTTGTAGCCAAAACAAAGCAAAATAAATTCAGTTTTGACACTATTTTTTCCACGTGTTAAAAATCTTTTGAATTCATAATCACTTTTTAGAACTCCAAATGCTCCTTC
>NZ_JAJFUC010000057.1 GCF_021372645.1 Clostridium sp.
GAACGAATGTGAGTCGAGTTTCCTTTAAGCAGAGAACCAAAATCATTGATTTTGTGTGAATCGCTTACTCAGCGAACGAATGTGAGTCGAGTTTCCTTTAAAGATTAGAAAGGTGTGAAAGTATGTCATTATTAAAAAGAATAGGAAGCTATAAAAAAGAAAAAGTAATGCTTGATAATAGAGTTCATGCAGGTTTTATAGTGGAAGATAAACCAAAATCAATAGTTGCAGAAACTTATAGAACTTTAAGAACTAATATACAGTATTCTTCCTTTGATAAAGAAATAAAAACTATAGCTGTTACAAGTGCAGAAATGGCAGAAGGAAAATCGACGGTTGCAGGAAATATTGCTTTATCATTTGCTCAAGGTGAAAAAAAAGTTATTTTAGTTGATTGTGATTTAAGAAAGCCATCAGTACATAAGAATTTTAAAACTTCAAATTTAGTTGGAGTCTCAGAAGTTTTGCTTGGAAAAGCTGTCCTTGAAAAAGCAGTACAGAAGCGTAATGATAATTTTTATTTTTTAACCTCAGGAAAAATTCCACCAAATCCATCAGAAATGTTAGCATCTTCAGCTATGACAACATTGATAGAAAAACTAAAAGAAGAATATGACATAATAATATTAGATACAGCACCACTTAAAGCAGTTACAGATGCTCAAATACTTTCAAGAAAAGTTGATGGGACTATTTTAGTTGTAAGAGCAGCAAAAACAAAGAGAGATGTAGTAATAGAAGCAAAGAATCTTTTAGATAAAGTAGGAGCAAACGTAATAGGAACTGTTTTGCATGCAGTAGAAAACACAAGAGGAAAATACTATTACTATTATGGAAATGAAGAAAATAAGGATAATTAGAAACGCACAATTGACAATGAAGGAAGAAAAGCCTCAGGCTTTTCAAAAAAATATATATTAGAAATCTTCTCTGAAGATTTTATCCGTAATTGTTAATTGTGCATTAATTGTAAATTGAATAGTTCTAATTGCAATTCAAGAATTGAGCATTGAAAAGAGGGTGAAGTTTATGATAGATATTCATTCGCATATATTGCCGGGCATTGATGATGGTTCTAAGAATATGGAAATGACTTTAGAAATGTTAAGAAATGCAGAAAGGGATGGAACTAAAGAAATAGTTGCCACTCCTCATTATTTATTAGAGTACGGAGAAGCTACTATTAATGAAGTTAAATTACTAGTAAAAGAAGTTAATTCTCTTATAGATAAAGAAGGACTTAATATAAAAATCTATAGTGGACAGGAAGTTTATTTTAATGAAAATATAATTGAAAATTTTATGGAAGGTAATATAGGAACTATAAATGATTCAAGATATATGCTAATTGAATTTCCGATGCATAGATTTGATAAAAATATATTCGAAACACTTTATGAACTACAAGTTAGAAATATTGTTCCGATAATAGCTCATCCAGAAAGATATAAACCCTTTAGAGAACAACATTCACTTATTAATGATTTTATTGAGGAAGGATATCTATTCCAGATGAATGCAGGAAGCATAGAAGGAAAGTTTGGAGAAGGCATTAAAAAGACTGCTAATTTATTTTTGGAAAATAATATATATAATTTTATGGGCTCAGATGCACATAATATAGAAAATAGAAATACAGGACTACAAAAAGCAATAAACATACTAAATGAAAAAAGTAAAAATAATAAAAAAATAAATGAACACATATTTGAAGACAGTTCTAAAAAATTATTAGAGAATGATCTAGTGAAGTTTATTGGAAAAAAAGTTAAAATAAAAAAATCAATATTTTCATTTCTTAAAATTTAATTTCACTAAAAAATTATCTAAAAGATTATCACCTGAATGAAATAGATGAGGGGGAAGCTCATCTGCTAGACAGATACCATAAAAAAGAAGATTAATTAAATATTTGTCATAAAACGCTATATTAGCAACTATTCTTTATATTGCTTAATATAGCGTTAATTGTGCGTTGAAAATTAGTATAACTTCATTGTAATATATCTAGTATGAAGTGTTGAAAAACATAATATATTATCTGTTAAGCTTATCTAAATGCAACAATAATTAAAATTGTTACTATCTAATTTAATATAATATTGAACACAAAAAAGCAAAACATATGGTTAAAAATTAATTACATAGGGCGGTGATAAAATGCAGCAACTAGGAATTAATAAGGGGGAAGGTATCTTACAAAATAGAACAGAACCTAGTGTTGAGTACTACTTTTTTAAAAGAACTAAGGACATAGTTTGTTCTTTAATTGGATTAATAATTTTGGCTCCAATATTTTTGCTTGTTGGAATTCTAATTAAATTGGAATCAAAAGGACCTGTATTTTTCTCTCAGGAGAGAATTGGAAAAGATGGGTGTAAATTTAAAATGTATAAGTTTAGGTCCATGGTTATCAATTCAGAAGAATTAAAAGAAAAATTATATAGTAAAAATGAGATGAGTGGACCAATGTTTAAGATGAAAGATGATCCGAGAGTTACTAAATTTGGTAAGGTTATAAGAAAGACAAGCATAGACGAACTTCCACAATTATTTAATGTTTTAAAAGGTGATATGAGTTTAGTTGGACCAAGACCATCACTTCCAAAAGAAGTAGAAAAATTTGATAAGTGGATGATGAAAAGATTAGAAGTAAGGCCAGGGCTTACATGTTACTGGCAAGTATTAGGAAGAAATGATATTGATTTTGAAGATTGGATGAAATTAGACATCAAATATGTAAGAGAACGAAGTATTTTAGTTGATATTAAGTTAATATTCAAAACATTTTTTGTATTGTTTGGAGACAAGCATGCAAGATAAAAAAGTGCTAAGCACTTTGATTAATGATGAAAAATGAATGATCAAGGAGAAAAGCTCAAAGAGAAAGTTCGAATAACCAAATATGAAATTTGGACTCTCACTTTTCCATTAGGGAATTTTAAACTTGTTAGGTGCTACGCACATAACAAGTTTAAATTTTATAAAGCAAAATATCCGTAATCATTCATTAATTTTGCTTTGCAAAATTTGTGCATTGATAATTGAGTATTAAAATATATGGAGGTAAATATGAAAATAGTAGTTGCAGGAACAGGATATGTAGGATTAGTTACAGGTACATGTCTTTCAGAAATAGGACATAATGTAACTTGTGTTGATATAGATAAAAACAAAGTTGAAATGATGAAACAAGGAATCTCACCTATATATGAACCAGGTTTAGATGAATTACTTAAAAGAAATCATGATGAAGGAAGATTAGATTTTACAATAGATTATAAAAATGCTTATAAAGATGCTGATTTAATATTTATAGGGGTTGGTACTCCAGAAAGAGAAGATGGATCAGCTAACTTAGATTATGTATTTAAGGTATGTAAACAAATTGCAGATAATGTTGAAAAAGATTGTTTAGTAGTAGTTAAATCAACAGTTCCAATAGGTACTAATGACAGAATTGAAGAATTTTTAAAAGAAAATGTTAAAAATGATATTCATATAGAAGTAGCTTCAAACCCAGAATTCTTAGCTCAAGGTACAGCTGTTGTTGATACTTTATATGCTAAGAGAATCGTAATTGGAGTTGAATCTAAAAAAGCAGAAGACCTTTTAAGAGAATTATATGAAGGATATAATCAACCAATAGTTGTTACTAATAGAAGAAGTGCAGAGATGGTTAAGTATGCTTCAAATGATTTCTTAGCTCTTAAGATATCATTTATGAATGAAATAGCAAATTTCTGTGAAATGGTTGGAGCAGATATTGAAGATGTAGCTAAAGGAATGAGCTTTGATCCAAGAATAGGAGATAAATTCTTAAATGCAGGAATTGGATATGGTGGATCATGCTTCCCTAAAGATACTAAAGCACTTCATTGGCTTGCGAATGATAATGGATATGAATTAAAAACAATAAAAGCAACAATTGAAGTAAATGAAAATCAAAAATATAAATTATTTAGACAAGCTAAAAATAAATTTGGAAGCTTAAAAGGATTAAAAGTAGCTGTACTTGGATTAACGTTTAAACCAGGAACAGATGACTTAAGAGAAGCTCCATCAATACCAAATGTAAGAAGATTACTAGATGAAGGTGTAGAAATAGTTGCATACGATCCAGTAGGAATTGATAACTTCAAGAAGTTATACCCAAATGAAATAACATATGTAAATACTCCAGAGGAAACTTTAAAAGATGCAGATATGGCATTTATATTTACAGAATGGAATGAAATTAAATCTTTAGATTTAAGGGAATATGAAGAGTTGATGTACACTCCAATTATTTTTGATGGAAGAAATTGCTATAAAGTAAAAGACGCTAAAGAAAGACAAGTAGATTATTATTCAATTGGAAGAAAAGCTGTATTAAATTTAGAAGAAACTGTTGCAAGCAAAGTAAAAACGGAAATGGCAATATAATAAGTATTTAAAGGGTTATAAGGCACAATCAAAAAAATAATAGACTAGTGTGCTTGTCTATTATTTTCTTTCATGTGTCTAAGGAGGAGAATATTATGAAGGTATGTTTTATAACGTCAAGTGGTGGCCACTTAACTCATTTAATTCAATTAAAAGAGTGGTGGAAATACAAGGAAAGATTCTGGGTAACTTTTGAAAAGGAAGATTCAAAATCTATTCTTAAAGATGAAAAAAAATATTGGTGCTACTTTCCTACCAATAGAAATATAAAGAATTTAATTAAAAACACTTTTTTATCAATAAAAATACTACTAAAAGAAAAGCCAGATTTAATTGTTAGTACTGGTGCAGCACCTGCAATTCCGTTTTTTTACATAGGGAAATTATTAGGTGCAAAGGTTGTTTATATTGAAGTATACGATAGAATTGAGAAGCCAACTATAACGGGGAAGGTAGTTTATCCAATAAGTGATTTGTTTATATTACAATGGGAAGAACAAAAGAAATTTTATCCAAAAGGACAAGTGTTGGAGGGATTATTTTGATATTTGTAACAGTAGGAACACACGAACAAGGAATGGACAGATTATTTATCCAATTGGATAAATTAATTGAAAGTGGGCATATTAAGGAAGAGGTATTTGCACAAATTGGATACTGCAATTATGTGCCTAAAAATTATGGGGTCAAAAAAATGATTGGGTATGATGAAATGGATGAATATGTGAGAAAGAGTGATATAATCATAACTCATGGAGGTCCAGGTAGTATATTTCATCCCCTTCAATATAATAAGGTTCCAATTGTGGTACCAAGAAATCCTGAATTTCATGAACATGTTGATGATCATCAAATACTTTTTACTAAAAGATTAGAAAAGAATTCAAAGATTATAGGAGTATATGATATTGAAGATTTAGAAAATGCAATAAGTAATTATAAAGAACTTTCTAAAAAATGCAATACTTATAGTTCTAGTAAAAATGAATTCATTAGAAAATTTGATAAAGTAATTAGTAAAATAATGTAACATTATAGAAGAATCATTAAACTAAGAATTTATTCTTAGTTTAATGATTTTTTATAAATATTGATTTTTAATGAGGTGAATAATGAACATATTATACATTAATAGAGGTATGGGACTCGGTGGAGTTGAAAAATGCATTGTTCAACTTTCCAAAGTATTTAATAATAGCAATAAAATTATAGTTGCTAGTAAGGGTGGAGAATTAACTCAAGAATTAAAAAAATTAAATATTAAACATTATAATATAATAAATACAGACTCTAAAAATCCGTTGAAGATATTAAAGAATTTGATAACTATATATAAAATAGTGAAAAGAGAAGATATAGATATAATTCATAGTCATCATAGAATGACAACATTATTGGTTAAAGCAATATCAAAATTTACTGAAGTCAAGGTTATACATACTCAACACTTATGTATTGAAGATAAGTTTAAATTAACTAATCTAGCTTTAAAAAATATTCAAACAATAACTGTAAGTGAAACAGCAAAAAGAATATTAATTGAAAAGGCTAATTTAGAAGAAAAGAATATAACTACTATATATAATACAATAGAAACTTGTTGTAATAACAAGATAGTAGATAACAGGCTTTTAAATTTAAAAGAAAAAGGATACTTTGTAGTAGCTCAAGTCAGTAGGATAGTAGATTATAAAGGAGTTTATGATTTTATTGAAGTTGCTAAAAAAACTGTTTTAGATAATGAAAAAATAAAATTCGTATTATTAGGTGACGGACCAGAATTAAATAATATCAAAGAAATTATTAAAAAAGAAAATTTAGAAAATTGTATATATTTATTAGGTTCAAAAGATAATATAATAGAGTACTTAAAATATATAGATTTATTACTTTTATGTTCGTATATAGAAGGCTTGCCTTTAACTCCATTAGAAGCATTTTCACAAGGAGTTCCAGTTATAGCAACTAATATTGATGGAACTAATGAAGAAATAGAAAATGGATATAATGGATATTTAGTAGAAACTAAAGATGTTGAGGCATTCAAAGAAAAAATACTTGAATTATATGAAGATAAAGAAAAATATGCTAACATGAAAAGTCATTGTATAGAAACCTTCAATAATAAATTCAATAATGAAATATATTTTAAATCACATTTTAAAATATACAAAGAATTCTTAAGTTAGGTGAAATTGAGACGATGATAGAAAAAAGTATTAAGTATGCGAAGGCGTTAATAAGAATTGCCATATTAAAAATTATATACAAAAGTAAACTAAAATTTAAATTTAGTGGAATAAAATCACTTTATATAGGAAAAGGAGTAAGAATAAAGATAAATAAAGGAAATATACTATCTTTTGGAAATAATGTTTATATTGATGATTATTGTAGCTTTGAATGTATAGAAGGAAGCATTTATGTAGGAGATAATACATTTTTTAATACCAATAATAAAATAGTATCTTTAAAAAAAATATCCATTGGATCAAATTGCTTATTTGGACCTAATGTGGGAATTTTTGATCATGATCACCGTTATGCTATTAATGATCTTCCAATAACATCTCAAGGATATAACACTGAAGAAATAAATATAGGTAATAACATTTGGATTGGATGCAATTGTACTATTACACGTGGCATAAAAATATGTGATAAAGTAGTTGTCGCTGCAAATTCTGTTGTAACTAAAAACATAATATCAAAAGGTGTATATGGTGGAGTTCCAAGTAAATTTATTAAAAGCTTATAAAGATAAATATATATAAACTTAATTTTATGGTTAAACTAGATTAGTAAATGTTTTATATTGAATCTTGAAATGAGGCTTTTAGTAATTTCAGAAGGGAGTAACAGATGCTTTTTATCTTAAATGTAATATTTGATATCTTCATTTTTCAAAATTGCTTAATTGTATATATTCCACAAGTAAATTATATTGATGAATTATTTACATTTATGTTAATTATCCTATCATTATTTTACATATTAAATAGAAACAATCATATAGCATTGTATTCTAGTGAAGTAAAGACAGCAGTATTATTTTTTATTTTATTATTTGTGGGGGCAATAGGTAATCTTCTACATCATATTCAACCTGCAAAGATTGCAATATATAAGGATATTTTAGCTATAAGCAAGTTTGTAGTTTGTTATATATGCACATTAATTGTATCAAATAATATAGATAAAGATTTATTATTAAAAAAAGTAGCTAAAAGATCAAGAATATACTTAACAATAATATTTGTATTTCTAATTATTAATGTAATTTATAATGTAGGAATGTCAATGGATGTACGATATGGAATAAGAAGTTATAAATTTTTATATCAGCATCCAACATATCTGGTGTCATCAATTGTTATATTTTTATGTGTAATTTTGAGTGATAGAAGAAAGAAGTTTGATATTTTTATTATATTTGAAGCTATAGTTATATTGCTTTTTACATTAAGAAATAAAGCATTTGTATTTGTACTAGGATATATTTTTATGAAAATAGTAATGAAATATACTAAATCTATAAAAATAAGGTACATATTAATACTTGCTGTTATAGGTATTTTTGCGACTTATAGCAAAATAATGGAGTATGCATCATATTATCTTACAGCAGCTCGTCCGGCATTATTTATTGTAGGTTATATGTTAGCTCGTAGATATTTTCCCTTTGGAAGTGGTTTTGGAACCTTTGCTTCGGAAATATCAGGGCAATATTATTCACCAATATATTATGAATATGGAATAAATGTAGTTACTGGTTTGGAAGAAACTGCGCATTCATATATTGGTGATACTTTTTGGCCTTATGTATATGGCCAATTTGGATTTTTAGGATTAGTTATATTTTTGTTAATCATATTAAACATATTTAAATCATTACAAAACAGATACCATCATAATAAAAAAACACAATTTTCAGCTTTTTTAATATTACTTTATATTTTAATAGCATCTACAGCAGAAGCTATATTTACTGATGTAACTGGTTGCTTTAGCTTTGCTGTAATTGCTGGATATTTAGGAAATAATTTTATAGGTCATAATTATCAAAAAAAATGTGAATAATATCTTAAAATGCAAATTAATTTATTGATATTTATAAAGGAAAGATTGTTATGAGGAATAAAACTTTAAGGGTACTTCAAATTGTAGATTCATTAGGAGCTGGAGGAATTCAAGCATTCATATTAAACATAAATAAAAACATGCACCTAGATAAAGTCAAGTTTGACTATGTAGTGTACAGAAATGAAAGAGATACTGAATTTTATGATAAAAGTGCTGAAAAAATGGGCGGGCAAATAATATGTTTGCAAAAAAATAATGGTATTAAAAGAATAAAATCATTTATAGATTTATATAAGCTTCAAAAAGATAAAAAGTATTATGTAGTACATATACATGGAGATCGTGTAAAAAGTTTTTTTGAAGCAATTGTTTTTAAGCTATGTAAAACACCTACAATAATAATGCATTCTCATAATGATAGAATGAGTAAAGATAAGAAACTATATTATCTACATCTAGGGATGCAAAATGCTATAAAACACCTTTGGAAATTTATAGTTGATTATGAATTTGCATGTTCAACTAATGCAGCAGAATGGATGTATTCTAAGTCAGATATAAGAAATTCCAGAGTAAAAGTAATAAATAATGGTATTGATGAAAAAAAGTTTATTTATAATGAAGAAGTAAGGCAAAAGTATAGAAAAAAGCTAAATGTTGAAGAAAAATTTGTTGTAGCTCATGTTGGACGTTTCAGTTATCAAAAGAATCATGATTTTTTAATTGATATTTTTAATTCAGTTAATAAACAATATAGTAACTCAGTTTTACTATTAATCGGAGATGGAGAATTAAAAGAAAAAATCATAGAAAAAGTTAGATTGCTAAATCTAGAGGATAAGGTAATATTTTATGGCCTTTGTGATGAAATTCATAATATATTACAAGCAGCTGATGTATTTGTTCTTCCATCACACTATGAAGGTTTACCTGTGGTTGGAATAGAAGTTCAAGCAAGCGGGCTAATGGCTGTGGCTTCCGATGCTATAAGCAATGAAATAAAAATAACTGATTACTGGACATCAGTTTCATTAAATAAATCTGCAGAAGAATGGGCAAATATAATTTTAAAATATAAAGATGGATATACTCGCGTGAATACATCTAAAGAAATTATGAGCTCAGGATTTAGTGCTAAAGGAATATCAAAAAAACTAGAAGATTTATATATGAATAATAGTAATAATTAAAAATGGTAATGATAATTAAGAATCGTAATAATTTATATAATAATTTAACATGAGAATAATTTAGTGCCTTAAGGAGAATTAATATATGATAAGTATTATTATTCCAGTCTATAATGTTGGAGAATATATTAAGGAATGTTTAGATAGTATTTTAATGCAAACTTATAAGGATTTACAAATAATAATTGTTGATGATGGTTCAAGTGATAACACAATGAATATTGTTAAAGAATATGAAGATAAATTTGAAAACGTTATTATATTGTATCAAAAAAATCAAGGTGTATCTGTTGCAAGAAATACAGCATTTGATTATATAAAGGGAGAATACACAATATATATTGATCCGGATGATTTTTTAGAATTAGATATGCTTGAAAATATGTATAATAGAGCAAAAAAAGATCATGTAGATATTGTAATAAGTGAATATTATGTATATTACAATGACAAAGATAATAGAAATTATATTGAAAAATATAATGTTGATTCAAGAGAAATCTATAACAATTATGATGTTATAGATTTTATGTTAAATTATGAATTACAAGGACAGTTATGGAATAAATTCTTTAAAACTGAATTATTGAAACAAATTAAATTTAAATTTGAACCTAATAGATACATTCAAGATGTTTTTCCAGTTTTTAAGGCAATCTATAAAAGCAAAGGGATAGCTTTTATAGATAAACCATTATATTATTACAGACAAAGGGCAACATCAACTGTTCATAAGAAGAATGCTAAATTGGCAGAAGATTATTATTTTGCTATGAGCAGTATTATTAATTATATAAAAGATAAAAATATAAAAGTAAATAAGAAGAGCTTAAGTATTTTTAAAATTAAAGTGTTATCACATTTTATTGCTCATTATACTAATTCTAATGAATACAATAACTTAAAAAGTTTTAAAGAAAGTAAATATAGTGAATTAAGTATAAAAAATAAAGATTTTCTATTTTTAAATGAAATATCCAAAGATGATAAAATTAAATTGTTTTTATGGAATTGTGGTTTATATCCAATGTTGAAGAAAATAAAAAATAGATAATGAATTGATAATAATGTGAACATTTATAAGAATTAGTATTTAATATATGTTCTAATTTAAAAGAATAGTATTCATATAATTTAATTAATCCAACTTAGAAATAAGGTGAAAATATGAAAATATGCTTTATAACAACTACAATTTTTAATTTAGGAGGAGTTCAAAGAGTATTATCTGTTTTGGCTAGTGAGCTAAGTAAAAACAATAAAGTAGATATAATATGTACAAATAATGATTTTGAAATTAACAGAGACATGTATGATTTAAATTTTGATGTTAATATAAACATTAATTCACAATTATTAAATAAAAAATTTACTAATAAAGTTATTTGTAAGGTTTTTCAAAAAGTAAATTTATCAACTGGAGTTTTTAATAATTTAAATATGAATGATATATCAACATATATATATTATCCTAATGAAATTCAAAATAGATTTATAGATTATTTTAATACGCAAAATTATGATGTTGTTATAGGCGTTGAAGGTTATTATAGTTTATTGCTTGGAATAATAAATGATAAATTAAATGCTAAAACCATAGGATGGCAGCATAATTCTTATGATGCTTACCTAAATAATAAAGATAAATATTACTGGAAACAAGATGAATTATTTAAAAAATATATACCAAAACTTAATAAATATATAGTCTTAACAAATGATGATAAAGCCAAATATAAAGAAAGACTTGGTATAGACTGTGAAGTAATATACAATCCTTTGAGTTTTGAATCACATATAAAATCTACTTGTAATGAAAAAAATATTATATTTGTTGGGAGGTTAATGGAACAACAAAAAGGATTAGATTTTCTTATTGAGGCATTTAATATAGTACATAAAGCAAAAGAAGATTGGATTTTAGATATAGTTGGTGATGGACCAGATAGAGAAAAGCTTATAAATAATATAAACAAGTATAATTTACAAGATAATGTTATCTTAATTGGTCAATCTGATAATGTTAAGAAACATTATTTAGAGTCGTCAATTTTCGTTTCAACTTCTAGATGGGAAGGCTTTGGTTTAGCTATTACAGAAGCAATGGAATGCGGCTTACCAGTAGTAGCTTTTGATAATTCAGGTCCAAAAGAAATAATAAACAAACCTAACATAAATGGAATTTTAGTAAAAAATCATAATGTTACTGAATTGGCTAATAAAATTATAAAATTAATAGAAGATGATGAAAAAAGAAAAAGTATATCTTTACAATCCATAAAAAGAGCACAAGATTTTAATGTAGATAATATTATTAAACAATGGACTGAAATTATAGAAAAACTATAGATATAATATCTATAACCAATTGAGCTCTTTGCATCTTATTGATTTTGAAATAATTATAGAAAAACCACAGATATTTATAACTTATGGGAGGAACGATGAAAAAATATTCAAATTTAAAAAATGGAATAATGATTACATTTATAGCTAAATACAGTAATATATTTGCTCAATTAATTATAAGCTCAGTATTAGCTAGATTATTATTACCAGAAGATTTTGGTATAATTGCGGTAATAACTGTATTTATATCATTTTTTAATATGTTAGGGGATATGGGAATTGGTCCAGCTATAATACAAAATAAGTCTTTGGATGAAAAAGAATTATCAGATATATTTAAATTTTCAATAATTGGAGCTATGATTATAGCAATTGGATTTTACTTTTTTTCTTACTTTATAGCTTTTTTCTATAACGATAAGATATATATAAAGTTAGGAGAATTATTATCTTTTTCTGTATTATTTTCAATATGTAACATAGTGCCAAATGCTATATTATATAAAGCACAAAAATTTAAACAAGTTGGGATAATAAATATTATTGTAAATGTAGTAGTTGGTATTTTTACAATATCTCTTGCTTTTAATGGTTTTGCCTATTATTCATTAATATTTGATTCAATATTAAAAAGTTTATTTATTTTTATACTATGCTTTAAAACATGTAAAATAAAAATAAGGAAAGGTTATTCATATAATTCTATAAAAAAGATACAAAATTATTCGAGTTTTCAGTTCCTATTTAATTTTATAAATTATTTTACTAGAAATCTAGATAATATATTAGTAGGTAAATTTCTAGGTGCATCAACATTAGGATATTATGATAAATCTTATAAACTTATGCTTTATCCAGTACAAAATTTAACTAATGTAATAACACCTGTATTGCATCCGGTATTATCTGAATACCAAAACCAAAAAGATATAATTTATGAAACATATATAAAGGTTGTGAAAGTTCTTGCGTATGTAGGTATTTTTATATCTGTATATTGTTTTTTCTCGGCAGACGAAATAATACATATAATGTATGGCCCAAATTGGGATAAGTCAATACCTGTTTTTAGAATACTTTCAATATCAATAGTAATGCAAATGGTATTATCAAGTATAGGATCAATATTTCAAGCTACAGGATATGTTAATAAATTGTTTTACACAGGAATAGTATCAGCATGTTTTACTGTAACAGCTATAGTTATTGGAGTAATGAGTAAAAATTTAAGTATATTAGCATTAGGATTAGTTATAGCATTTATACTGAACTTTATTCAATGCTTTTATGTATTAATCACTCAAATATTTGAAAAGAAGTTTAGTTCCTTTTTATTAGAATTAAAAAATATACTGATTATTGGAGCTTTAATGATTAGTGGATACATATTAATAAATAAAATAATCATAAATAATGTATTGTTGAGTGCAATATTTAAATTACTCGTTGGAACTATAACTTATTCTATAGGATTATATGTAACAAAAGAATATAAACTACTTAAAAAAATAACTTTTAGAAAATAAAGTTATCATCTAAAATTATTGAGGGGATTTAGTAGTTATCATATATAAAATATGTAATAGGGGAAGAGGTGACTAATTGAAGAAACTTATAATATTTTTGTGCTTATTTTGGATGGGATTCATATTTTACATGTCAAGCAATAATGGACAAATTTCACATAATGAAAGTAGCCAAGTAGTTAATTTAATTGAGAATACTCAAGAAAAATTGCAAACTAAAGCTAAAGATAAAACAACCGAAAAGTTGCAGGGGAATAAAGACACTATTAAGGTACAGCAAGTAAAAGAAAACAAACTAGATTATATAGTTAGAAAGAATGCCCATGGATTTATGTATATGGTATTAGCATTTTTAGTAAGTAGTATATTCTTTGTTTATAATAAAAAAGGAAAGGATGCAATAGTCTATATATTATTTATTTGTTTGTTTTATGCTGTAACTGATGAATTTCATCAATCTTTTGTACCAGGAAGAACTTCTTTAGCTAGTGATGTTCTAGTAGATTTTGGAGGAGCTTTAATAGGATTAGCATTTTTTTATATCTTTTATTATAAAATGTATAAAAGATATACACTTAAAAAAAGTGAAAATATAAAAATTCAATAAATAAAGTTTATATCAGTTTAGAGAGCAATGCTCTCTTTTTTTTAGTAAATAATTTATTTATGGATATAATATTAACTAAATGAACACTAAAGTTTGGTGGAGGAGTTTATGATTAATGAGTTTATTAGAATTAAAAAATATTAATAAGTACTATAAATTAAAAGATAATGAAGAATTTCATGTACTAGATAATATTAATCTGTCTTTCAATAAGGGGGAATTAGTGTCAATTATAGGTGAATCTGGAAGTGGAAAGTCTACATTAATGAATTTAATTGGAGGATTAGATTCTAATTATTCAGGTGAATTATTTGTAAATGGAAAAGAAATTAAGAAATTGAGAAAAAAAGAACTTGATAAATATAGGAAAAATGAAGTAGGGTTTATTTTTCAAAGCTTTAATTTAATAGGACATTTATCTGTTTTAGATAATGTAACAATTGCTATGACTTTATCAAATGTTCGAAAAAAGGAAAGGATAAAACGTGCAAAAGAAATATTAACTGATCTTGGATTAGAAAAGCATATTAATAAAAAACCAAATCAATTATCAGGAGGCCAAAAACAAAGAGTTGCTATAGCTAGAGCTTTAATTAATTATCCAGAAATAATTATTGCTGATGAACCAACAGGTAGCTTAGATTCAAAAACTACAATTCAAGTTTTAGAAATAATGAAGGATATTGCTAAAAGAGGGAAACTTGTAATTATGGTTACTCATTCTGAAAAAGTAGCATCTGCCTCAAGTAGAATAGTTAAAATAGCAGATGGTGAAATCATTGATAATAAAGAAGTCCTAAAATTAGATAATTCAAATATTTATGAGAAACAAGTTGATATTAATAAACAAAAACAAAATTTAAATATCATATCATCTATAAAGTTAGCACTTGTTAACATGAAGGAAAAACTTCCTCGTAATATACTTGTTTCTATAGGTAGTAGTATAGGAATAATGAGTGTTATCTTAATGTTATCTTTAGGGAATGGAGTTAAAACTTATTTTAATAAAACTATGAATAGTTATGTTAATCCTTTAGTGATAGAAGTTAATATGCCTAGTCAAGAAGATGAAAATATTAATTTGGATGTTACAACCATACAAAAACCAGATGTTAATTCCACTAAGCCATTTGAAGAAAGTGATATTGATACTTTATCTAAAATAGAAAATGTATCTTCTGTAGAAAAGGGATATACTATAATTTCTTTGGGCGTTAATACACTAGTTTATAACGGTAAAGGTAGTAATTTAATGAAAATTTCAACTATATCATCAAATATAACAAATTCCAATGTTGAAAAAGGAGCTTTGCCTAAAGAGGGAGAAATATTAATTAATAAAGCTTTAAGTGATAAGTTAGGAGAAGGTATTATTAGTCAAAAAGTCAATCTACACATTCTGGTAAATCAAAAAGTTTTAAATAAAGATTTTATTGTAAGTGGCATTTATACTACAACAGGTGGAGATTTGACTGCAGCAATGAAATCTGTTTTTTTGAATTATTCAGATTTAGAAAAATTTTATTCAGATAATAATTATAAATTAAAGCCAAATGTAGTTTATGTTAATACAACTAGTAGCAAGTATACAACTAGAATTAAGGAAAAAGTTAAAGAACTTGGTTATTCAGAATCTTCTCAAGAACAAATGACATCTATGTTTAATCAAATGATAGATATTTTAACATATGTATTATCAGGGATTGCAGCAATATCTTTAGTAGTATCAGCAATTATGATAATAGTTGTTATGTATATTAGTGTTGTAGAGAGAACGAAAGAAATAGGAATAATTAAAGCTATTGGTGCCCGGAAAAAAGATATACGTAGAATTTTTGTTTCTGAAGCATTTTTAATAGGACTTTTCAGTGGTACCATAGGGCTTGTAGGTGCATATTTTATATCGAAAGGCATAAATATTATGTCAAATAAATTGTTTGATGTAAGCTTAGTTTTAATAAAGAATTTTTATGGAATACTTGGGGTAGGTGTAAGTATTGTTATAAGTACATTAGCTGGATTATTACCAGCTAATAAAGCAGCTAAATTAGATCCAGTAGAATCTTTAAGAAGGGAATAAAATGTAGTTTTGAGCAGTAATTTTATAAAAATAAATTACTGCCTTTTATAATATCCTTGATTATATGAGTGGGATTTAAATAACCAAATCCAAGTAGATAATAAAAAAGTTGCATTTTATCATTAGGGAGAACTTGGATTAGCAAATAGAAAACTTGAATTACAAAAAGAAAATCGGGGAAAAATAGTTGGATAGAAAAATAAGGAGGGTTAAGATATGGAGGAAAATATAAAGTATTGTCCAAATTGTAGAGAAAAAGTTTTGAACAATTCCAAGTTTTGTAGTACGTGCGGTTTTAATCTTTCTGATAATCAAAATTATGCTAAAAGGGAAGAACAAACTAAGAGTGAATCTGGTGCATTCACAAACACAGTAAATATAATGGCTGATGGAAGTGGGCAAGTAGATTTAAGATTAACAGATTTAATAATTAATGTATTTAAGAAACATACTTTAGAAGAAAGAGAGAATACTTTTATTTGTGGAACAGCAAAAACAGCGCCAAAAGAGGGAGATATTTGTTCGAAATGGCCTAAGCCTTGGTTATACTCAAGAGTATTTTTCTTATTTGCAATGACTTTTCTTGGATTGGTAGGCTTGTTAAGAATTTTTGAAAATATTTTAGCATATCCAGGAATTATATTTATAGGTGCTTTAGCAGTTCCATTTTCATTACTTGTTTTTTTCTGGGAATTAAATGCGCCGAGAAATATTAACATTTTTGATGTAATTAAAATATTCTTTTTTGGAGGTGTGTCATCTTTACTTTTAACAATGATATTAAGTCGTATAGTTGTTGTAGGAGAAGTGGATTATCACGGTGCAATTATGATAGCTATTATTGAAGAATCAGCAAAGTTTGTTGTAGTTGCATATTTTCTAAGAGGAAGTACTCGAAAATATATTTTAAATGGACTCCTACTCGGAGCAGCAGTTGGAGCAGGATTTGCAGTATTTGAAACAGCTGGATATGAATTTGCTTATGGATTACAAATTCCAATAATGATGAGAATAATATATACTAGAGGAGTTTTAGCCTTTGGAGGTCATATTGTTTGGGCAGCTATGTCTGGAGCAGCATTAGTAATGGTAAAGGAAGATAACAAATTAAAAATGAAACATATTATGGATATTAGATTTCTTAAATATTTTATTATTACAATTGGATTACATGCAATTTGGGATATGCCTATAAGTATTAATAGTGAACTTCCATTTGTTCAAGTAATACTTACAATAACTGCATGGATTATTGTGATAATATTTATTAGTGCGGGTTTAAAACAAATTTCAAGCTTAAATCATGGTAGAAAAAAGATATTATAAATTTCAGAAGAATATGATACTATACTTAAATGGCTAGTTACAAAATTGAGTAACTAGCCTTTTACTTTATGTTATTTTTTAGAAATTCTTAATAATATCGTATAGTCCTATGAACAATAATGTTCATATATATAACTATCTGTGGTAAAATATACTAGTATAATGATAAGTAGTTCATTTTAGATAATATACTTGGTAAATATAAAAAAATACAGAGTAAATAAGTGATTTTCAAAAAGTATAATTAATATATAAAGGAGATAGACATGCCTAATATTTTTGATGGACTTAGAAAAATTTCGGACAAGGATATGATTGAACAAATTGCATTACTTGAAACTATGAACATAACTAATATATCAAAGCCAATTGTACAAAAGGCTAAGAAGAAGACTATAAGTATAATTAACTTTTTAGGGAATAAAATTGGGAAAAATAGTATGATAGAAGAGCCTGAAGTAAAAGAAATATGGACTTTGGTTGATGAAAAGAAAGATGAATTAAAAAATTATACAAGAGCAGACCTAGATGAAAGATTATTAAATATTCTTATTGAGAAATCTAAAAATGATATAGAAGATTCAACAGAAGATGAAATATCAATAGAAATAATAGAAGAAGCTGCTAAATTATATAAACTTTATAAAAACTCGACTCCATGTCAGAAAGCTGATAATATTTATTTGAAATACTGCGAAAAACTTAGTGGAAAAGCTAAAGAATATTTAAATGAGCAACCCTTCATTGATTTACAAGAGACAACCGAGAATATAGAAGAAATTTTAAATAATATGGATGAAGAACAAAAGAAAGAATTTACACAGTCGGTAGATGTTGAAAAATTAACATTAATGAATACTTGGAAAAAAATAGATAGACAGCATTTTGCAAGACTTATAATGTTATCAGTAAAAGCTTATGGAGGTAGATTTACACCAAAGGAAGAAATACTTCCAAGCTTTATAGAAAATGAAAAAGAAGATGAAATAACAAAAAGAGAAGAAGAGTTAAAAAAATCACAAGAAGAATTATTGAAATTTAAAAGTAAAATAGAATTATACAAAGATAAAATAAATACAGTAGAAAACAATTTACAAAAAGAAAATCGTTTATTAAATAATGCAATTAAAGATAAAAATCAAGCAGAAGAAGATATAATATATTTAGAGAAAATGGATAATAAGTTAGAAGCAGTAAAAAAATTACAAGAAGATGAATTAAAAGAAATTAAGGGGCAATTAGAAACTGCAGTATTAGTAGAAGAATTAGATTTATTAATGGAAAAATTCAAAGTAGTTAAATTTAATACAATTGATATTAATAATAAAATTTCTGATAATAATATAGAGTATATATATAAAAATCAACTAATAGCAGATAATAATCTGATAATAGCAAGCGAAGAAAAAACTATAAAAAAGATTGATAGTGAAGTTCAACAAATTAAAATGGAAGCAGAGAATTTAATAAAGGCTTATAATGAAAAAAAAGAAGAAGTACATAAAAAAGAAGAAGAAAAAAGAAATGAAATCTTTGAAAGTTGGAGCAAATTCTTCAATAAATTCACCTTTGAGTTTAATGACTTAAGCAATGTTGTGAAATTTTCTAGAAAGGAATTACTTCATATTGAAGAATGTTTATATGAATTGCACTTTATAAAAGATCCAATGGCAATAAGCATGGGATTAATAGAGAGTAACGGTAATAAAAAAGAAAAAGAGGACTATCAATATATAGATGTAAGTTTTCCCGATCAGTTTCAAGTTGAAATACAGTATAAAGTATTAGATAATGAAGAAAAAAATATACATATAGTAGAAATTACTACTAAATTTTAGCTAAGGTAATAACTGTAAATAAAAATTTCAGAAAACTATTGAATGACTAGTTATAAAATTAAGTAACTAATCATTTTAATTTTTACGGTATATCAGAGGTCTATGAGGTCGGGGGAGGCTTGTACTTACAATCAAGATTTCTAATATATCTTATATAAGATTGCCTGCTAAGTAGTCTATCATTTGATTTTTTTAAAATTGAAGAATACGGTATTTATTAAAAATGCTATAATAAGAGTATATTGTGATGATTAAATCACAAAATTAAAAACGTGACACATTATTAGGAGGCAATTATAATGAAGATTTATGATATTTTGTTTGGTTCAAGACCAAAATCTATTTCAAGAATAATAGAAGAGGGGAATTTGGATGAACTTAAAATTTTCATAGAAAATGAAGGCGATGTTAATGCAGAATATGATGGTAAGAGTTTGCTTCATTTCGCTATAGATAATTGTGAAAACAATTATTTTAAAGTAGTAGAAATTTTAATCAATAACGGTGCAGACATCAACAGTCACCAAAGCTATTTAAAAGAAACACCAATGCACAGAATATGTGCAAGAATAAAACCTAAAATTGATGTTGCTGAACTTTTATTAGATAGAGGAACTAAAGTAAATGCTGAAAATATATCAGGTAAAACTCCTGTCTTTTACTGCAATTTCAGTTATTCTGTAGAACTTTTGAACCTTCTTATAAAATATGGAGCAGATATCAAACATACTGATAAGTACAACAATACTCTCTTGCATGATGATTATTTGAATTGTAATACAGAAACTTTCGAAGATTTTTTAAAAGTTCTTATATCTCTTGATTTTGATATAAATTCAAAAAATAATGCAGGGCATACTCCACTGTATCTGTGTCAAGATAAATTTATTGAAAATATACTAATAAAATATGGAGGAAAGGTAAGCCTATAAGTAAACAAAAATTCATGATGTTATAAATATAAACTTGCTACAAAGATTTTAAGATAACTTTGCTGAAAGTATGAATATGGAAAGTGAATCTAATGTACATAGGAAAGAAATAGTATGATTTATGTGAAATTATATTTTAACTATATAACCCTGAACCTTCTGTACCCCATAGCTGTTTACTCTACGTGAGTATTCTCTATCACTTTCACCAGGTTCTCTTTCTATATAGACATCTAATCTATTGTCTACACCAAAATATTTATCAGAGCCTTTATCATTAACAATAACTTGACCATAACTTTCTAAATTTATTTTAGTGTTTTGAGGGATCACGTTATTAGCTACACCACCTGGTGATAGTGGTTTGTTTTGACAAGTAACTGCACCGGCACTGCTATTTTCAGATTCAAGAGACGTATAAAAAGTGAGTATAAACTCTTTTAATTCAGGTTCATTCTTTTTTTCTTCATTTTGCATTTCTATTTCTTTTTGTTTGAATTTTTCGTCTTGCAGTTCAATTGGATTTTCAATTAATTTAAGGTTATCTTTATGTACAATTTCTATATTGTTATCTTCTACAACTTCTGTTGCTAAAGCTTGAAATGGTGTTAATGTGCTTATATTATAAGTATTAAATAGAAATAAAAAACTTAATAAGCACATTAATCTATTTACTATTAGCATATAGCCACTCTCCTTTGATGCATATATAATGCAACATAATAGAATTTATTAATAAATTATAACTCTATTGTAAAATATTTACAATATTTTCTTTTTTCAAGAGTATTATTATCGATTGATTTAGGTGCTATTGAAATAGACCAAGTGGTCAAGGGATTAATTTCTATAAATATATCAGAAATCAATATAAATATTGAGATAATTTAAAGACATTTAAGATAGACAGAAACGAAAATATAATAACAGGGAGAGGTATTAAATCTAGGTAGAAATAATTCTAATGAAGAGTATACATGTTTTTATAATACTGTATTAAAGGACTTTGAACAGTGAAATTAGATACAAGTTTTGGGGAATAATTTCAATGCTAAAGTTTAAAATAAATAAAGCAAACTAGTTAAATTCTAGCTTGCTTTATTTTTATTTAATGATCAAGTCCCCATCATAAGATGTAATAATCTTGTATAAATCAGGACGGCGATCTCTAAATATTCCCCATTCGATACGTTGTGTTTCTAGCTGATCTAGGTCAAATTCAGCTACGAGTACGGTTTCTTCTGTACGGTTAGCTTCCGCAATCTTATTTCCTTGTGGTCCTGCAATAAAGGAAGAACCGTAAAATGTTATTTTAGAGCTGTCATCTTCCTCAACACCGATACGATTAGATGCAATCACAGGTATTAAATTAGCGGCAGCATGCCCGAGCATGCAAGTCTGCCAGTGATCTTTAGAGTCTATGGATTGATCCTCAGGTTCTGATCCAATAGCTGTTGGATAAAAGAGTATTTCAGCTCCCATTAAAGTCATGCATCTAGCTGCTTCTGGATACCATTGATCCCAGCAGACACCTATACCAATTTTACCATAGCGGGTATTCCATACTTTAAAGCCTGTATCTCCTGGATTAAAGTAGAATTTTTCTTCATAGCCTGGACCATCAGGAATATGACTCTTTCTATATGTTCCAAGTATTTCTCCAGTAGCATCAATTACTGCTAATGCGTTATATCTTGCATAATTTTTCTTTTCATAAAAACTTATTGGAAGTACAACCTTAAGTTCTTTAGCAATTTCCTTAAAATGATTGATTGCTTTATTTTGTTCTAATTCTGTAGCATATACATAATAATCAGATTTTTCCTTTTGGCAAAAATATGGTGTTTCAAACAGCTCTTGAAGCAGAATGATTTGAGCGCCTTGTTTTGCAGCTTCGCGTACAAGATTTTCTGCCTTAGAAATATTTTCATCAATATTATTAGAACAGCTCATTTGTGTAGCTGCAACTTTAACTTTTCTCATGTTTATCACCTCATCTTATTTATGATAATGTTTTAGCATTTTTAGAAATTGGCATTTGTTGAGTAGTGCAATGCACATTTCCACCCTCTTTAATAACAGCCATTCCATCTACTGTTCTAACTTTTCTATTAGGAAAAGCTTCACTTAATACTTTTTCAGCCATTTTATCAGTTGCATCAGCATTGCCACCAAAAGTAGGTAAAATAATACCATCATTTACAAAGTAGAAGTTTAAATAGCTTAAAGTTAACCTTTCACCTTCATACTCATATTTTGGAGGTTGACAAATAGGAATAATTTCAAACTTTCTTCCTTTTGCATCTGTTACACCTTTTAGTATTTCAAGATTTTCCAAAGTGATTTTGTAGTTTTCATCCTCTGGATCATCACAAGTCTGCATAATTATTTTACCTGGTGCTGCAAAACAAGCAATATTATCCACATGACCATCAGTTTCATCACAATATAAACCATTTTTAAGCCAAATAACTTTTTCTATATTTAAGTATTGCTTTAAGTAATTTTCGATTTGTTCTCTAGTAAGTTTTGGATTTCTATTAGGATTTAATAAGCATTCTTCCGTAGTAATTAGAGTTCCTTCTCCATCTACATGAATAGAACCTCCCTCCATAACAAGAGGTGCATCAAATTTCTTGACATTAAAGTGCTCTAGGATTTTAGGAGCTACTTTATCATCTAAATCCCAGGGCGCATATTTACATCCCCATGCATTAAAGTGCCAATTCACTCCTGCTAAATTTCCTTTTTCATCTATTAGAAATGTTGGACCATTATCTCGAAACCATGCATCATTATGATCAATAGGAAGACATTCTATATTAGATGATTGAAAAAGCTTTTGCACTTGTATTAATTCCTTTGGGTTTACAATGACTGAAACTGGTTCAAATTCAGCAATTGCTCGAATAAATGCAGCATACCCAAGGCATACACTTTCATGATTTTCTGGATGACACATAGATTCTTTAACTGGCCATGAAATGAACGTACGCTCATGAGTAGTCCATTCAGCAGGCATTTTATAATTAAAATCTTTTGGATACATATAATACCCCTTTTCTTTATCATTATTTATTATATTACCTATAATATAATAAACTTCCACTCAAATCAATGTCAATATTCTATTTCTAAGTCTGCTTTAACTAATGGATTCAAATGAAATTATAGATTGGAAAAAGATAATATTTGAATGCAAAATGTAACCAAGTGGATCTTCGCTTGGTTACATTTTGCATTCAAATATTTAATTACCGAATCTGTTGAAATGTCGACTTTTAAAGCCCTCATTCTTTATAGACTTATGTTTTGCATTAGGATTATGGTTATGTCCTTCTTCAGTTATTGGAGTTTGATAATTACATTTTTCCATTCTTGCTATTTTATTATCTGGTTGGCTATCTTTTCCCATTAAAATACCTCCTTAGTATAGTATTTTCACAGAGTTAGTTTATACAATACTATGCAAATTATCCACTTAAATTAAAAACAATGTAATAATGCTTTTATCTATAACTATAAAAACACTCGAAATCGAGGATTTTAAATTTAGGTATTAAAAAATATCAAATCTGAAAAACAAGACCCGGTTTATGAAGTTAGTTTTAAACTCCTGTTTTTATGCGAGGTTCTAGATAAAAAGTTTTCAGTAAACTGGACAAAAATATAGTTATATAGTATATAATATATATATTAAACTAATAAAAAATTACATGAGTAATAGTAAAATAAGAAGGAATAGGTGATTTAATTATCTGAAATTATGAAAAGATTAAATATTTAATCATATGATGATAGTTATGGAGAGGAGAAATGATGTTAAATGGAATTTAATTTAAAAGAGGGAACTTCAATTATTAAAGAATCAAAGGTTACTCAAAATGAGACAGCAATAAAAATGGGATCAGGGGATTTAGAAGTTTATGCAACACCGGCTATGATTACTCTTATGGAAAATGCAGCTAAGAGTTCGGTAATAGATGAACTTCCAGAGGGATATACTACAGTAGGTATTGATATGAATGTTCAACATATTAAGTCATCTCCAGTTGGTGCAAATATAAAATGTAAAGCTATTCTTATAAAAGTAGATAGAAAAAAATTGTTCTTTGATGTAGAAGCTAGTGATGATAAAGGTATTATAGGAAAGGGCTCTCATATAAGATATATAGTAAATGCAGATGATTTTATGGGAAAAATAAAAAATAGTTAAATTAC
This sequence comes from Clostridium sp., assembly GCF_021372645.1. Classification (GTDB taxonomy): domain Bacteria; phylum Bacillota; class Clostridia; order Clostridiales; family Clostridiaceae; genus Clostridium. The sequence goes on from NZ_JAJFUC010000057.1 coordinate 24,581, forward strand.
ATAAAAATAAGTCTAACATCAAATAAGGTTATGAAGTAGATAAAACTTCGTAACCTTATTCTTTTTTAAGATAAATAAAAAAAGATTAGAATGCATATTATTTATATTTGAAGTGACAGTTCATACATGATATAATTAAGATAATACAAATTATGAAAAGATTAAACATTTAATCATATTATGATAATTATCGAGAGGAGAAATGATGTTAAATGGAATTTAATTTAAAAGAGGGAATTTCAATTATTAAAGAATCAAAGGTTACTGAAAACGATACAGCAGCAAAATTGGGAGGAGATTTAGAAGTTTATGGAACGCCAGCTATGATTGCTCTTATGGAAAAGGCAGCTAACAGTTCAGTAAGAGATGAACTTCCAGAGGGATATACTACAGTAGGTATTGATATGAATATTGAACATATTAAGTCATCTCCAGTTGGCGCAAATATAAAATGTAAAGCTACTCTTGTAAAAGTAGATAGAAAGAAATTGTTCTTTGAGGTAGAAGCCAGTGATGATAAAGGTACTATAGGAAAGGGCTCTCATACAAGATATATAGTAAATGCAAATGATTTTATGGAAAAAGCAAAAAATAGTTAAATTGTATAAAGATAAATCTAACATTAAATAAGGTTATGAAGTAGATAAAAACTTCATAACCTTATTCTTTTTTTAGATAAATAAGAGCAATATCAATAGCGTTCTTCTTTCTTTTTAAAATACACAATATATTTTGTCTAGGTACCTTCCATATTAAAGCCATTTGATTTTAAATCCCTAAACATTTCTTGGTTGTCATGGACAAAACTTCATATAGTATTTTTTCTAATTCTGTTGTAATATATCCTTGATTGCTTAGTATAGCTAAGTCCTCCTTTTTATAAGTTTTTTGAATTAGACTTATATATTAAGGTTTAGCTATGTTTTTTTCTATATTTTTCTATTGGTAATTTAATCCTTGGTTAACTTGACCTTTTTAGTCTCCATAAGTCAGGTCCGATTACTTAACTTAACTTTGGCAGACACAGATCCTTGTACCACATGAAAGTTAGTCATCGATTTTCTATCCGAACTTACTATAAAACCACCCACTTTGTAGACGATATAGGCTACTTGAATTATTGATTTTAAATGAGATAAAGAATTAAATGAAATTTCTATAATAATTAATTAGTGAAATATATAAGGGGTGTAAAGTACGTAGTTAAAGGGTTACTAATGAAAAGGTAGAATTACACATTTGATTGAATAACTTGAATAATCATTTTCAACTAATTCAAGTTATGAAATAATTCGAATATATATCTTACAGTTGAATCAACATGCAAAAACAATAGTCAATTTTTTCTTGTTCCATTTCAAGTCATATGGTATTACAATGAAAACGTCAACAACAATCAGTGCAGAATTAAAGCATGAAAAATATAAATTACAATTTCTGTGCAGATTTAAAGTATGAAAAGAAATTATTAATTATTTGAGGGAGGGAGAATTGTTGAAGAAAGTTAAAATTTTTTCAAGCGCTGAAGAAGCAGTTCAATTAGTAAAAGATGGAGATACAATAACTACTACTGGATTTGTTCAAAGTAGTTTGCCAGAAGCATTAACTAAAGCAATAGAAAAAAGGTTTTTAGAAACTGGTGCCCCTAAAAATTTGACCCTATTCTATACATCATCTCAGGGGAATAAACAAGGCAAAGGTGGAGATCATTTTGCCCATGAAGGAATGATCAAGAGAGTTATAGCTGCTCACTATGCTACTGCTCCAAAACTTGGACAAATGTGTGTTGAAAACAAATGTGAAGGTTACAACTTACCTCAAGGAGCTCTAGTAAATCTACTTTGTGATATTGCAGCCCGCAGAGTTGGAACAATTACGGAGGTTGGATTACATACCTTTGTAGATCCAAGAAATGGTGGAGGAAAAATTAACGAGAGAACAACAGAAGATTTAGTAGAACTAATAAAAATAGATGGCAAGGAAAGACTTCTATTTAAAGCATTTCCATTAAATATTGCATTTATTAAAGCAACTTATGCAGATGAATATGGAAATATAACTTTTGAAAAAGAAATAACACCTCTTGAAGGAACTTCTACAGCTCAAGCTGTTAAAAATAGTGGTGGTAAAGTTATTGTTCAGGTTGAAAAGGTTGTAAAAGGTGGAACTTTAGATCCTAAACTAGTAAAAGTGCCTGGTATTTATGTTGATGCTGTTGTGGTAGCAAATAAAGAAGATCATGAACAAAGTTTAGGACAAGAGTATGAATCAGGAATTTCAGGGGAATCAAGAGCATTTGTTGAGGATGATTCTACACCTATGGCATTAAGTGCAAAGAAAATCATTGGTAGAAGAGCAGCTATGGAATTGCAACAAGATTCAGTAGTTAATTTGGGAATTGGAGCACCTGAGTATGTTGCTCAAGTTGCAAGTGAAGAAGGAATAGCAGATTATATGACACTAACTGTTGAGTCAGGACCAATAGGGGGCATACCTCAAGGTGGAGCTAGATTTGGATCAAGCTTAAACCCAGATTGTCTTCTTGACCAAAAATATCAGTTTGATTTTTATGACGGTGGTGGTCTTAATTTAGCATATTTAGGACTTGCTCAATGTGGTGAAGAAGGAAATGTTAATGTTAGTAGATTCGGTACTAAAATCGCAGGTTGTGGTGGATTTATTAGCATAACTCAGAATTCTAAAAAAGTATTTTTCTGCGGTACCTTTACAGCAGGTGGTTTAAAAACAAAAATTGAAAATGGAAAATTAATTATAGAACAAGAAGGTAGAGAATCTAAATTTATAAAACAAGTTCAACAGGTTACATTTAATGGTAAATATGCTGTAGAAAAAGGGCAGACTGTTTTATATATAACAGAGAGAGCAGTATTTGAATTAAAAGAAGATGGACTTCATTTAATAGAAGTTGCGCCTGGTATTGATATAGAAACACAAATTGTTGGTTTAATGGGATTTGTTCCTAATATGGATAATGTTAAGCCTATGGATTCTAGAATCTTTAGAGAAGAAAAAATGGGATTAAAAAATGATAAATAATTAATTTTAAATTATTTAAATATATTTGATGAAAATCAGGAGGATGATAAGTATGAAACCTATGAGAATGCACCATGTTGGTATTGTAATTCCTACTATGGAAGCAGCAAAAAATTTTTTGGAGACTTTTGAATTGGAAATAGATTACCAAGGATATGTTGAAGCATATAAAGCAGATTTAATATTCACAAAATACACTGCAAATGAAAGTCCAGTAGAATTAATTATTCCAAGTGAAGGCAGTGTTCTTAAAAACTTCAACAATGGAAAAGGCGGTATTGCACACATCGCTTATGAAACTGATGATGTTGAAGCTGTACGTAAAGACTTTGAAAGCAGAGGAATAGAAATGCTTGAAGAAAGTGCTGTACCAGGAACAAGCGATATTATAGTTAACTTTGTAAGACCAAAATATTCACAAGGGATACTTGTTGAATACGTACAAACAATTGCACCAATTCAAAGATAGATTTATCTTTAATATACAGAAATTACCTTTGAATTAATCTAAACTTTAAGGTATACTCTATATTATGAAGTTGTTAAACTCGACTTGTTTGTTAAATAACAATCAGCGATAAATACAGAAGAAAAATTTATGCAAGAAGGAGGGTATGCCATGTATACAATGGGGATTGACGTTGGTTCTTCATCATCTAAAGTTGTAATACTTAAAGATGGGAAAGATATAATTGTTGCAGAAGTAGTCCAAATTGGAACAGGTTCTACAGGGCCTAAAAGAGCTTTAGACACTGCACTTTCAAAGTCAGGACTTACATTAGAAGATATGAATAAAATAGTTGCTACAGGTTATGGAAGATTTGCCATAGAAGAAGCACACAAACAATTTAGTGAAATAAGCTGTCATGCTAAGGGAATTTTCTTTCTAGTGCCTACAGCAAGAACCATCATTGATATTGGTGGTCAAGATGTTAAGTCAATTAAACTTGACAGCAGAGGCGGCGTTAAGCAATTTTTCATGAATGATAAATGTGCCGCTGGAACAGGCCGTTTTCTTGATGTAATGTCAAGAGTACTTGAAGTTGAACTTAGTCAAATGGCAGAATATGATTCTATTGCAACAGAGCCAGCTACTGTTAGTAGTACATGTACAGTTTTTGCGGAATCTGAAGTAATATCTCAACTATCAAAGGGAGTTGCTAAAGAAAATATCATCGCTGGCGTTCATCAATCAGTAGCAAGTAAAGCTTGCGGGCTTGCCTATAGAGGTGGAGTAGAGGATGACGTTGTTATGTGCGGTGGTGTTGCTCAAAACGCAGGAGTTGTTAGAGCAATAATGAGAGAACTTAAAAGACCAGTAATAGTGGCACCAAATCCACAAATTACAGGTGCATTAGGTGCAGCATTATTTGCTTATGAGGAAGCTAATAAATAAAAGATAATAAAATTAAAAAGCTAAAAAGCTAATAAATAAAGGAAAGAGGTTTTAATAATGTCTGATATAGCAGAAATGAATTCAAAACAATTATTAGGTTACTATCAGGAAAAACTAGATGAAGAAGCAAGACAAGCGAAAAAAGAAGGAAAGCTTGTTTGTTGGTCAGCATCAGTTGCCCCTCCAGAATTCTGTGTTGCTATGGATATAGCTATGGTATATCCTGAAACACATGCAGCTGGAATAGGTGCAAGAAAAGGTGCAATGGATATGCTTGAAGTTGCAGATAAAAAAGGTTACTCAATAGACACTTGTTCTTATGCTAGAGTAAATCTTGGATACATGGAACTTTTAAAAGAAAAAGCTTTAACAGGAGTAACACCTGAAAAACTTAAAAATTCTCCAGCAGCAGATGTACCACTTCCAGACCTTGTAATAACATGTAATAACATTTGTAATACATTATTAAAATGGTATGAAAACCTTGCAAAAGAATTAAATATTCCTTGTATCGTAATCGACGTACCATTCAACCACACAATGCCAATTCCACAATATGCTAAAGATTATATAGCAGGACAATTCAAAGAAGCTATTGCTCAACTTGAAGAAATCTGTGGAAAAAAATTCGACTATGACAAATTCTTAGAAGTACAAGAACAAACTCAACGTTCTGTTGCTCAATGGAATAGATTAGCTGATATGTTACAATACAAACCATCACCATTAAACGGATTTGATTTATTCAACTTCATGGCTCTTATCGTTTGTGCTAGAAGTAGAGACTATGCTGAAATCACATTCAAGAAGTTTGCTGATGAACTTGATGAAAACCTTAAGAATGGTGTTTATGCATTCAAAGGAAGTGAACAAAAACGTGTTACTTGGGAAGGTATAGCTGTATGGCCACACCTTGGTCACACATTCAAAACATTAAAAAATAGTGGGGATATAATGACTGGTTCAGCATACCCAGGACTTTGGAACTTATCTTATACTCCAGGAGACATGAGCTCAATGGCAGAAGCTTATACTAGAATTTATATAAACACTTGTCTTGATAATAAAGTTAAAGTGCTTAGCGATATAATAGAAAAAGGAAAATGTGATGGTATCGTTTATCACCAAAACAGAAGCTGTAAGTTAATGAGTTTATTAAACGTAGAAACTGCTGAAAGATTACAAGAAATGAATGGATTACCATACGTAAGCTTCGATGGAGATCAAACTGATCCTCGTAATTATGCTCCTGCACAGTATGAAACACGCGTACAGGCGTTAGATGAAATGATGAGACAAGGCAAGGAGGATGAATCTAATGAGTAAAATAGAAAACATTATAAATGAATTATCAGCAATAGCAAGCAATCCAAGAAAAGCTATGGAAGACTATAAAGCAGAAACTGGTAAAGGTGCAGTAGGGGTTATGCCTTACTATGCACCAGAAGAAATAATTCATGCAGCAGGTTTCCTTCCAATGGGGATATGGGGAGGACAAAGAAGTATATCTAAAGCTCGTGCATATTTTCCACCATTTGCTTGTTCAATCATGCAATCAGTTATGGAAATGTCACTTGAAGGAATGTATAATGACTTAAAAGCTGTACTTTTCTCAGTACCATGTGATACATTAAAGAACTTTAGCCAAAAGTGGAAAGGAACATCTCCTGTAATTGTGTTCACTCATCCACAAAACAGAAAGTTAGACTGTTCAAATGCATTCCTTGTTGAAGAGTTTAAACTTATTCGTGAAAAACTTGAAAAAATATTAGAAACAGAAATTTCAGATGAAGCAATAAACAACAGTATCAAAGTATACAACGAAAATCGTAAAGTTATGCGTGAATTCTCTGATCTTGTTGCTGAGTATCCACAAGTTATTGATCCAACAAAACGTCATGCTGTAATGACATCAAGACATTTTATGGAAAAATCAAAACACACTGCTATGGTAAAAGAATTAATGGCAGAAATTAAAGCTTTACCTGTTGAACCTTGGACTGGTAAGAAGGTTATATTAACTGGTATTACAGCTGAACCAAATGAATTATTAGAAATCTTTAAAGAAAATGGACTAGCTGTTGTTGCAGATGACCTTGCACAAGAATCAAGACAATTCAGACTTGATGTACCAGAAGGAACAGATCCATTATTCAGATTAGCTAAATGGTGGCAAGATTTTGATGGATGTTCTCTTGCAACAAATCCTAAAAAACCAAGAGGCCAAATGCTTATAGATATGGTTAAGAAATACAAGGCAGATGCAGTTGTTGTTTGTATGATGAAATTCTGTGATCCAGAAGAATTCGATTATCCAGTCTACAATACAGAATTTGAAGAAGCTGGAATTAAGAGCTTATATATAGAAATCGACCAAGAAGCAACAGCTTTCGAACAAGTTAAAACAAGAGTACAAAGTTTCAGCGAAATGATGTAATCTCTAGATTATATAGTATCGAAAATATTTTATTAAAGATAAAAACCCTGTAAGGCTTAGAGCTAAGCCTTACAGGTTTTTTTTGCTCTATTAATACCTATAAAACTACACTAATATAGCACATAAGAGTTATTTTTTACTAGGTTATCCTAGCTGATTTTAGTGAAATTTGAATTTGTAAGCTATAATTGTTATAATGTATATTACGATTACATAATGAAATCTATATGAAAAGTAGTTGATTATAGAATAGAATTTGTTTTTTTACAAAAGTTGGAGGTGCTTCATGGAAGATACAAAAAATTACGGTTTTATTTTAAAAAAATTATTATGGTTTACGGACACTAAATTTGCGGTGTTATCTAAAGTTGTAGGATATGATATATCTTATATAAGTAAATGGTGCAATAACATTAAAATACCTACTTGTAAAAACACTGAAATTATTAATGAAAAAGCGTCAATATTTTTTTCAGAGCAAATAGTAAAACGAAATATAGTTACAGAGTTCTATAAATTATATGAAATTCCAGAGCCTATGGAGTCAGATGATTCAATAATTAAGAATATGCTTAAAAATCATATATATAATTTGTTAGAGAATGCATATAAAAAATCAGAAGCTGATTTATGCCAAAAAACTGAAAAAAAACATGATGAAAGTAAGGTTATCTTTGGCAAAAATAAAGTTACTAATTTTATTAGAGAAATTCTTTCTACGACTATTGAGAATTCAACAACGGACATTGAATTATTATGTACAGTTGATTTTTGCAAGACAACAGCTAATATTAATCTTGATACAATGATGGAATATAAGATTCATGATATTAAGGTAACCGCCAAGGTTGGATTTGATATGGATGAATTTGAGACAAATCCCAATTTTTATTTATGGAGAATATATTTCATATTAAATAAAAAGTGGAATATGGAATTTGAGTTTTTTCAAAATAAAAAAATGGATAAGCTAAATATAATAGCAATTAGAGATAAATTTGCAATTATTTTATCATTAGATTCTGATGGCAGTATAGATGTAGCAACGCTTATAACAGATTATGAAACAGTAAACACAATCTATGATAATACTATTGCTAAGTTTAGAAAGGGAGATCTTTTAATCAGGTGTGTAGAACCTTCACTATTAGAGCAATCTGGATATAGAACGGATTTTTATTCTAATGATGAGTTTAAATTTGTTTCTACTAGAGGGTTTGAATTTTTATTATCATCTGATATTACTTCAGATATTATAGAGACAGCTTATGAACAAGGTTATTGTAATGAAAAGGGGCTTTTACTTAGAAAATTACAAATTACATGGGAAGAAAGATTTGAAAAAAGTAAAATTAATTTTATTATCTTGAAGTCTGCACTTATGAAATATATTGAAGAAGGAGACATATTTTTTACTGATTTTAGGTATAAGTTGACAATAGAACAAAGAAAAAGTCATGTTCTTAAAATACTAGAATGCATGAAGAAAAACAATAATATTAAAATTACAATTTTAAATGATGAACCACTTAATTATGATGTGAATTTCTTTAAAATTTCAGTTAATGTAAATAACAAAAAAGTTTTTTTAAAGAAAAATATAGATTGGTCTTCTGATTGTGTACCTTCGGTTTATACAATAATAAATGAGAATCTTGTTAAACATATCAATGAGTTCCTACTATTTATAAAAGGCAAGGATTTTTGTACAGAATATAATGTTGATGAATTAGAACAAATTGTGGAACAATATGGTAATATGTTTTTTAGAATAATGGAAACAAAAAATTAGGTTTATCTTGATATTTTGTAACAGTATTAAAAAATAAATTAGAATATTTATAGAATTTTTTAGTGAATAGGCGTGTTAAGTAGGAGTTTATTTTTAAACTTCTATTTTTATGCTTACATATAATATATTGTATTCCATATGTTATACAAGAAGGAATTTTGTATTTTATATAGAATATTGAGTTATACTTATAAAAGAAAAGAACATGCCCATAAGAATATTTACAGGGAATTATAGATTAGAGAAAGAAAACAATGAGAATGATTATATGAACTTAAGTATAATATTAGCTTCCAGCGCCTGTATTCAGAGTAGCAGCAGAGATACAGGCAACTAGAAGAAAGGATATAAGTACTACATAGAAACACGGAAATAGGATAGAGTGATTGATAATGGCATTAAGAGAACAATTAGAGAGCATGACAACAAGTGGATATGGAATAGTATAAGCTATTCGATTTTGAAAAATTAATCTAGCTCCAAAATTAAATTTTATATAAATAAGGATGAATATTAATGAAGACATACGATAAATTAGTAAGAGATAAAATCCCAGAAATAATAAAAGCAGATGGAAAACAGTGCGATGTAGAAATTGCATCGGCAGAAGAAAAATACATACTTCTAGAGAACAAGCTAAAAGAAGAAGTTAATGAATTTCTGGAAGATAAAAATTTGGAAGAATTAGCTGATGTTATGGAAGTTTTGTTTGGACTTGCTGATTCTTTAGGATATAGTGAAGAAGATATTTTGAAGGCTAGAGATAAGAAAAAAGAAGAACGTGGCGGATTTAAAGAAGGAATTGTGCTTAAATCTGTTAAATAAGAACAACGGTCTTTGAGAAAACTAGGGGGATAATATGGATTCACTATTTAAGAATACAGAGATCATCAATAAAGAGGAATTTGAATTCTCAGATGTTCAACACAAAGAAATAGAAAATAAAGAATTTCTAATAAACAATAAATTAATAATTAACTCTGAAAAAGGTAATCTTCTTAATGAGCTAAAAAGATGCTTAAGTAAATGTGAAAAATTTTATTTTAGCGTTGCATTTATCAACTTTAGTGGCCTTCAGCTTTTATTAGATAGCTTTAAGGAATTAGAGGACAAAGGAGTTAAAGGAAAAATATTAACATCTACATATCTTAACTTTACTGAGCCAAAGGCATTAGAGAGAATTAATAAATTTAGCAATATTGATTTAAAAGTTTTTGTAGCTACGAAAGAGATAGGTTTTCATACTAAGGCTTATATTTTTGAAAACCAAGAAGAATATAAAATCATTATTGGATCATCTAATATAACACAGAGAGCATTAAAGAGTAATATAGAATGGAATGTAAGTGTTATTTCCAAGAAAGACGATACTTTTGTTAAGGAAGTATTAGAAGAATATTTAAATTTATGGGAAGATACTTCTGTTTTAAATGAAGAATTTTTAGAGAATTATAAAAGTTTTATAGAAGAAATTAGAAAAGCAGAAAAAAGAAAAAGTATAGATTTTAGTGATTATGAAATAATAAAGCCTAATAATATGCAAAAGAGGGCAATAGATAATTTAAATAGGCTGAGACACTGCGGAGAAGATAGAGCTTTAGTAATAGCTGCAACGGGTACAGGGAAGACTTATATGTCTGCTTTCGATGTTATAAACTATAAGCCACAAAAAATGTTGTTCTTAGTACATAAAGAAGAAATATTAAGAAGTGCAGAAAGAACTTTTAGAAAACTAGTTAAAAATAAGCAAAAGACTACAGGGCTTTTGACTGGTAATAGTAAAGACATAAATGCGGACTACTTATTTTCTACAATACAATCAATGAATATAAATCTTGATAAATTTAGTAGAGATGAGTTTGAATATATTGTAATAGATGAAGCACATCACTCAGCGAGTCCATCTTATAAAAAGGTCATGGAATATTTTAAACCTAAATTTTTGTTAGGTATGACTGCTACTCCTGAAAGATGTGATAGTGAAAGTATTTTTGATATCTTTAATAATATAGCATTAGAGGTAAGATTAAGAGAAGCATTGGAGTTAAATCTTGTAATACCTTTTCACTATTTTGGAATAACTGATATTGAAGGAATAGATTTAAAAGATGTAGATATGGATGATATAAAAGAAATATCTAAAAGACTAAAGGTTAATGAAAGAGTTGACTTTATAATTGAGAAAATGAACTTCTATGGCCATGACGGAGATAAACGAAAGTGTATTGGATTTTGTGTAGGTATTGATCATGCTATTTATATGGCAGAGGAATTCAATAAAAGAGGTATTAAAAGTGTTTATTTAACAGGACAAAATTCTGCAGAAGAAAGAGAGCATTATATTAAAAGGTTAGAATCTGAAGATGATGATTTAGAAGTTATATTTACAGTAGATATATTTAATGAAGGTGTAGATATACCATCTGTTAATTTAGTATTAATGCTTAGACCAACAGATTCCCCAATAATATTTATTCAGCAGCTCGGAAGAGGTCTGAGAAAACATGAAAATAAATCTTTTCTAACAGTATTAGATTTTATAGGAAACCATAATAAAGCATTTTTAATTGTTATAGCCTTGAATGGCTCAAGATATTATGATAAAGACAGTTTAAAGGTAGCAGTTTCAACTCAGTTTGCTAATATTCCAGGATGTACAAATATTCAAATGGATAGGATAGCACAAGAAAGAATATTAGAGCAGCTAAATGAAGAAAACTTTAATTCTATGAAATATTTAAGAGAAGAATATTTTGAATTTAAAAAGATGAATGGTAGAAAAGTACCATACTTGTTAATGGATTATTTAAAATATGATGGCGCACCAGATCCACTTAAGTTTTTAAATAGGGAAAAAACTTATACTGGTTTTGTTGCTAATATGGAAAAAGATGATGAACTAAAACAGTTATTAGAAGATGAAGTATTCTTAAAAATACTTAAGGAGCTTTCAAGTAAACTACCAATAAAAAGAATATATGAATTTAGCATATTAAAGTATATGTTAACTCATGAAGAAATAAGCATAGAAAAGGCTAAGCTTGAAATATTAAAATATATTGACTATGTAGATGATGAAAGTGTTAATCATGCTTTAAATTGTTTAAATAGAGCCTATTATGATTCAGCTCAACTTAAAAACAACGTAAAATCCTTTGAGTTAAAGGATGAAGTTTTAAATAGCACATGGGATTTTAAAAAGATAATTCAAAATAAGAAGTATAGAATATATATTGAAGATGTTATAAATTATGCTCTAATAAGATATGAAAAGGAATTTGAAAGTAAATATTATGGAGTTCCATTCTTTAAGCTATATGAGCAGTATCAAATGGTAGATACAGCACTTTTATCAAACTACACAAAAATACACAGTTCTTTTAGAGGTAGTGGACTTATTACTAATGGAAATGAATATTTCTTATTTATAGATCTTCATAAAGAAGACAACATAAAGGAAAGCATAAATTATAAGGATAAATTCTTAGATAGACAATATTTTCAGTGGCAAAGTCCTAATAGTACATCTCAAAGCTCTGAAAGAGGGAAAAATATTATTTTTAATAAAGATAGGAAGATCAACTTGCACCTTTTTGTAAGAAAATACAAACAAATAGATGGTGTTGTGCAGCCATATATTTATATAGGTAAAGGGAATACTGTTGAGTATTCCGGGGAGAAGCCTATAACAGTAAAAATTAAATTAGATAATATAGCTCCTGTAAACTTATCCGATAGCTAGCATCCGTAACACTCCCCCTTCTTCAAGCGGGAGATAACGGCTGCACGCTCCTGGATAAGTTCAACTAAATTCATGTGGAGTATAAAACTCCACATGAAAAGTTTCACTTTATATACAGAATTTGTAGAAAAGGTATAGCAATTTTAGCTATACCTTTTCTGCTATTAACTGCATTACAGCAGGAATATCTGCTGGAGCCCAATTTAAAGAAATTAAGTTTTCTCTTCTTAACCATATAAGTTTAGAGTGCTCAGTTGCTGTAGGTGTACCAGATATTAATTTACACTTTATAGTAATTAGATTTACTATAAAATTATCATATTCATGAGTATTGTCATTAAAAATATCTAAAAATTCAATATTACAATCTAACTCTTCTTGAATTTCTCGTTCTATAGCTTCCTTTAGACTTTCATCTTTTTCTACCTTACCACCAGGAAATTCCCACATGTTTGGTATTGACATATCAGGCGAGCGAAGAGCGCAAAATATTTCATTGTTTTCATTTTCTAAAATTGCTCCAACAACTTTAATTAGTTTTTTCATCTGTATATTAATTCCTTTCTTGAGGTAAAAAATATCATGAAATTATTTCTTTCAGATTTAATACCTTTATTCTAGACAAGTTTATCATAGATAAATTATGAAATGCAAATTTTTGATTTTATTGAATAATTGAGTCAGGGTATGGATATAGTGTATATTTAAGTGAACGAGGTTATAAAAGATTTTTTGATGAAGAGGATTTACACTTTATATTGAGAAATAAATAATATTTCATATTGCTTTGATTTTCCCTATGAAGTAAGAAAAATACAATTTAAGCAGTCGTTCAAAAAATGTATATAAAATGGAAGCTAAATTACAAGATGAAGTTAATGAGTTCTTAAGAGATAAAAATTTAGAGAAATTATATGATAAAATTTTATCATATTACCACAACTTTAAAATATAATTAAGAATAGGATATTATATTACTTCATATTTCATAATTTGTAAGATTAAGGAGGAGATTTCATGATTAATAGGGCAGAATTAAAAAGACATGCTAAGGACCAATTAAAGGGAAAATGGGGACTAGCTATTGGCAGTATTGTAGTTGTATTTTTAATACAAATTATGTTTAATATTATTTCAAGATGTGTTCAAGATAACACAATACTATTGATAATTACGACACTGGTATCAATAATAGTTAGTTCAGTAATGAGCGTAGGAGTGTGTAGATTATCATTAAACTATGCTTATGATGATAAACAACCAGCATTCTCAAATATTTTTTCTGGATTTAAAGTTATACTTAAAGTAATAGGATTATTTATATTATTGGGAATAATTATACTTGTAGGAACAATTTTATTAGTAATTCCAGGTATCATATTTACTTATATGTTTTCGCAAGCTTATTTTATTTTAGCTGATGATAATAGTAAATCTATTATTCAATGTTTAAAGGAAAGTGCAGGAATGATGAAAGGATATAAATTTAAATATTTTGTACTTTTATTAAGTTTTTTAGGTTGGACAATACTAGGATTGATTCCATTAGGTATTGGACTTCTATGGGTAGTACCTTATATGGATGTAACATTGGCTTCTTTCTATTTAAAAGTTAAAGATAATTACTACGGAGCTAATATTGAGTAATGAAATAAAATTTTTGTTAGCAATATTATTAATATGATATATTAAAAAAAGATTAAATAATAAAAAAACATAAAAGCAATAGCAAAAAATAAATGTAAAAAACCTCTGATTTTTCGGAGGTTTTTTAGTTGAGATATTAAATTCAAAGTATATCCAAGTAGTTTCTATTTCTTTTATAAATTTTATTTTAATAAAAGATTAAAATCATCATATTGGGCAAACACAAGCTCAAATAGCATAGTTAAAAGCTTAATAGAAAACAAATATGAACCTATAGCTAAAGTAATTTCTACAAGCTTTATTGCTGGCATATTTAAATAGTGGTAAAATTATTATTGAAAAATAAATTTTAAGATATAAAGCTTTATAAATAGGAGATATTAAATAAGATTATAGCTTAAATTGTAAGGAAGTGAGAAACATGGAAGAACAAATAATAGATCTTAAAAGAGATGCATACAAAAAACTATTAGATTGGAAAAATAATCATAATAATAAGGTATTACTAATAGAAGGTGCAAGACAGGTGGGTAAAACTTATTTAGTGAAAAAATTTGCAAGAGAAAATTACAAGAATTTAATATATATAAATCTATTAGAAGAAGCAGGAGAAGACTTACTTACAATTTATAATGTAATAAAAGAAGAACGTCTATCAGGAAAACTAGACAGAGAAAAAACAAATTCATTAAAAGAGATGTTTAAGAGATTTTCTAACAATTTTGAAGACAATGAAGAATGTATAATTATAATAGATGAAATACAAGAATCTTATAAAATTTATAATATGATAAGGCAATTTGCAAGAGAATTTAAGGCACATTTTATCATGACTGGAAGTTATTTGGGAAGAGTTGTTATGCAGAAAGAGTTTTGGTCTCCAATGGGTGATGTAGACTTCCTTGAAATAAAGCCATTATCATTTGCAGAATTTATTAAAGCACTTAATTTAACACATAGTTATGAATCATTAGACTTGTATGGAAATGGTGATAAAAAGGATTATGATTTATTTTATGATAAGTATAGAGATTACTTGGAAGTTGGCGGTTATCCAGAGATAGTATGCGAATACTTAAAAAATCATAAGGAAAATATTAATGATTTGTTTGAAAAATTATTAAGAGTATTTTGTGAAGAATCTTCAAGATATTTTGATGGAGATATATTGACTACAAGAGTATTTGAAGACTGTATAAGTGCAATAATTGAAATCCTAGCTAGAGGCAAAAAAGGAATTAAGGAAGGCAGCTATACAGAAGAATTACAGCAAATTATAACCAAACAATACTCAAGTAATATTACAAAGGAAAATTGTAATAGAGTACTTCAATGGTTTTATACATCTAAATTTGTCAAAGACTGTGATAAACTTATAGATTTTGATTTTACAAGTATAAAAAAGCGACAAAGATATTTTTTATCTGATGTTGGTATGGCAAATTATGTGATGAAAAAAGCAAACATATTAGCAGCAGAATCTAGCGGGTTATTAAATGAAACGTTCATTTATCATTGTCTTTTAGAGAAGATACCTGTGGTTCCTATGTTTGGTATCTATGGTGATGGGGAGCTTGATTTTGTCTACAGAGATAGGGAAAGTGGCTATGTCTATGGAATAGAAGTTAAAGCAGGTAAAAATCCAGGTAAAACTATAACAAAATCATTGGCTAATGGAAAAATAGATTTTGCAGTTTATCTAAAAGGGATAACACAAGGTGGAATAGCAAATAAAACTTATACAATTCCAATATTTTTATTTCCAAGATTTGAATTCAGAAAAGTAAAATAAGGAACATGAAAGAAAATGTGCCTTCAATTTAGAGTTGTTATTTATTTTCATGTACCTAATAACTACTAGCCTCGTCTCAACAGATATTAAAATTTTTATAATTAAAATACTATTTAATTACTTATATAATCAAGCGGTTACTATGATTTTGTTTGCACTTACACCAGAATTAACTAAAAGCTGTTTTGTTGTTTCACTCTTTACATAAACTGTAACATTACCGCAGCCTTCAAATAGATTAGTTTCTATTACCTTATTAAAAGGACCATTCTTATGAGTTTCTATATTTTGAACACTACTTGGAATAGTTATGCTTGTTAGACTAGTACAATCTTTGAATGCGCCCATTCCTATGTGTGTTACCCCATCAGGAAGTGTTAGATTTGTCAAACTGATGCAGTAGTAAAAGGCAGTATTACTTATATCTGTTACACCACTAGGAATTACTATGTTTTTTAAACTAATGCAACCTTCAAAGGTGCTTTCGCCTATACTATTCAGAGTATTTGGCAGTGTTATGTTTGTTAATTTAATACAACCAGAAAATGTAGCATTACCTAAAAATGTTATACCATTTTCTACTGTTACATTTGTTAAATTCAAACAACCACGAAATATACCATTGCCAAATTTGTTTACACTACTTGGAATTGTTATATTTGTTAAGCTTCTACAACCATCAAATGCATAGGTAGCAATAGTTTTTACACTATTTGGTATTGTTAAGTTTGTTAAATTGCTGCAACCAGAAAATGCTTTAACGCCTATAATTGTTACGGTGCTTGGAATTGTCACACTTGTTATTTTAGAAGAGCTAAATGCATAAGCTCCTATACCTGTTACTGTAATATTATCAATTTGAGTTGGGATATTTATGATGCTTTGAGAGCCTAAATAAGCCACTATTTTACCAGTCTGTTTGCAAAAAGCCCAGTCTCCATTTATTGTGACATTTGTAAATTGTCCGCTACTATTCATTCCATATTCTTTGTCAAAATACATCTCGTTGGGATTGCTTAACATGTAGCCATTTGATTTAAAGTAATATGAATATCTATCGATTTCTCTCCAACCTTTAGCCCATGAATTTCCTTCGGCATACCACCAACCCTTATTATCTTGTTTCCACTCTGCATTTGCAGCTATTGGATTTAATGTTAAGACTGACGCTATTACTAAGGTTCCAGCTAATAATTTTGTTAATTTTAATTTTTTCATATTCTTACCCCTATATTTTTCCTATAATTAAATATAATATAATAATATATAACATTTTAACACTATTTCAATTAATTATCCAGAATGTATTTTAATATGTATCAAAAGATGATGAAAAATAGGTTTGGTAAATTAAAATGATACCTATGTTTGGTGTTTTCGAAGATGGTGAACTTGATTTTATTTATAGAGATAGAGAAAGTGGATGTGTTTACGGAATTGAAGTTAAAGCAGGTAAAAATGCAGGAAAGACTATAACAAAATCATTGGCTAATGGAAAGGTAAATTTTGCGATTTATCTTAAAGAAATAACGCAAGGGGGAATTGCAAACAAGATTTATACAATTCAAATATTTTTATTCCCTAGGTTTGAATTTAGTAGTATAGCTGATATTTCTTCTGCTATGGCTGCTGATACGCTTTGAATTTTATGTAAGATATCTTTTTTATATGAGAAATATATATTTCATGTTTAAAATTTAATGTTTTATTACAAAATAGCAGTAGATATAAATTAAAACTACTGCTTTATTTCATGATCTGCGGTAGGATATTTTATTATTCAAAGGAGATTTATATGAGAAAAATATCACATAAATTATTAATTTTAATTGTTATTATAAATATCATAGGAATGATATTTGAAGGTACTAATGTGGTAAATAGTAGTAATACTACAGCAATAAATAATACAACAGAAAAAAATACATTGGAGACAATAAAAGAAAAAGGAGTAATTTTAAATATTCTTTATTAAAAGATAAAACTCTTGTGTTAAGAATGCTAAAAGACTATACACCTGAAGTATCTGGAATTGTAGGAATAGCAGTTAGAAAAAATGATACAGAGCTATTAAAGGCATTAAATGAAAAAATCAGTGAGATGAAAGCAGATGGAAGTTTATATGCTATGCTTGTTAATGACGGACTTGATAAAGATAATATGATTTCTGGCTGATGAACTACTTATTTTATTTTATGCAAATTTTGTTTACTTAGCAGCCTATTTATGGATTACAAATGATATTTCGGAGGAGAAAAATGATTCTGATGGAAAATGTTACAACAAAATAACGTCTATATTTATATAAATTTCATATAAAAACAAAGAAAAGTTGCAAGTTTGTTAAAAATGTATTAGTATTTAACAGTAAAAATTAAATTTTAGATGAATATATTTAGGAAATAATAGCTATTAATGATTCAGCTAATTAAAAAATACTTGTAAAAAAAGGCATTTTTAAGTACATGCTTTTTGACTAAGATGGAGGGGGAAAATGGATAAATTAACATCGGAAAAACAAGATTTATCAAGGGGACTGAAAAATAGGCATGTTCAATTACTTGCTATAGGAGGTGCAATTGGTACTGGATTATTCCTTGGGTCAGGAAGATCAATTCACTTAGCGGGTCCGTCTATTTTATTTGCGTATATAATAACAGGGGTAATTTGTTTTTTTATCATGCGTGCCCTTGGGGAATTATTACTTTCTAATTTAAACTACCATTCTTTTGTAGACTTTGTATATGATTATTTAGGAAATGGAGCAGCATTTATTACTGGATGGACCTATTGGTTCTGCTGGATTTCAGTTGGAATGGCTGACTTAACTGCTGCCGGACTTTACATACAATACTGGTTACCCAATATACCTCAATGGGTTCCTAGCCTTATTGCTCTTATGATTTTACTAGTTATGAACCTTACTGCAGTAAAGTTATTTGGGGAAATGGAATTTTGGTTTGCGTTAATTAAAGTTGTTGCAATTTTAGCACTAATTATAATTGGTACATTTATGATCATCAAAGGATTTTCTACAGATGCCGGTGCATCTAGCTTTGCAAACCTTTGGAGTCATGGAGGCTTGTTTCCAAATGGGGTAAGTGGTTTTGTCCTTTCATTCCAAATGGTTGTATTTGCTTTTGCTGGAATAGAATTAGTTGGACTCACAGCTGGTGAGACTGAAGATCCAGAGCGTGTTATTCCAAAGGCTATTAACAATATTCCAATTAGAATTATTATTTTCTATATAGGAGCACTTACTGTTATTATGGGAATATACCCATGGAATTCAATTAATCCAGATAAGAGTCCATTTGTGCAGGTATTTGCAGCAGTGGGAATTGCAGCAGCAGCAAGTATTGTAAATTTCGTTGTACTAACATCGGCTGCATCTGCTTGTAACAGTGCTATCTTCAGCACAAGCCGTATGGTTTACTCCCTTGCTAAAGAAGATAATGCACCTGAATCAATGAAAAAATTAACTTCTAGCCAAGTGCCTTCTAATGCTACAGTGTTTTCAGCAACAGTCATATTAATTTCAGTTGTTTTGAACTATGTTATGCCAGAAGGGGTATTTGTACTTATTACAAGTATATCAACGTTCTGCTTTATATACATTTGGGCAATTATAGTTATCTGCCATATGAAATATCGCAAAACTAATCCAGAACTTGCTGCAAAGAGCAAATTCAAAATGCCGCTTTATCCAATAATAAACTATATAATTCTAGCATTTTTTGCTTTTATTATAGTTGTATTGGCACTAAATAATGAAACTCGTGTAGCCTTATTTGTAACACCAGTATGGTTTATAGTGCTTAGAGTGATTTACAAGATACTTAAATCAAAAAAGACAGGTGAAGAAGATGGCAAAAGAAATTTAGCATAGGCTTATACTAAAGGAGATTTGTTCCTTATTGTTTTGTAATAAGATTTTATAAAAATTAGTGGATTTTGAAGGTTATGATTATAACCTTTACTATGAAACAAGCCAACGACAATACAAAATGTGTTGCCGTTGGCTATTTTTTTATATTAAATGATACATATAGAGACATTGAATAACATTTAGTCCTGTTATTGTTTATTGATTCAATTATTCCATGTATCTATATACTAATTCGTAACATCTACTTTGAGTTGTATGTGCCAAAGATGATTTGTATGCTACATTGCCTAATTGACTTCCTACGCCTTGTGTCTCTTCAGATTTTTTGGCTTTATTTTCTTTTTGTGTTATCCATTGTGCCTCTTCTTTGTCTAATTTTTTCATTTCTTCAGAAGGTAATTGTTGTTTTAATAAATTATAAATTTCATTTAATGCCCCATCTCAGTCATTGTATTCTTTATCTGCTAAGATTATCATTTTGCTAGTTACTCCAGTTGCTGCATTTTTATATTCTGGAGATAAAAGTATTTTATTTTCCATATTATCTAGTTTATTTATATAGTCTTGTTTATTGGCATTTATTTTTATTTTTGAATCTGTCATATAATTGTTAACTAATTCATAACATCTGTTTTTGGTTGATTCGTATAAAGACATATTATATGCAACAAATTCAAAGGTTCCACCCTTATATTGTGATGCTGACTTATTTGCTGTATCTTCTTTCTGCTTTATCCATTTAATTTCTTCAGCTTGCAAATTTCTCATTGTATCCTGAGATAACTTCTCCTTCAATAAACTGTAAATTTCATTTAATACTTCATCATACATATCATAGGATTCTCCATAATAACTTCGCATAGCATTTGTTATTCCAGCATCTGAGTCCTTCTTTTCTGGTAAATTATCAAGTTGTTTTTGTATACTGTCTAATCTTCCTAGAAATTCTTCTCTTCTTCCATCTATTTTTGTTACTATATTTGTTGTATTAGTTTCCTGAATATTATTATTTACTGTTGTCTCATCTGTTGAAACTGATGAATCTGTTTTGCTTGTATTATCAACTGTGTTTACGCTATCTTGTGTTCTTTTAGTATCTTTCGTGCATGCCACTAGTATAATCATTGACAATACTATTACCATAAGAAATGCAGTTTTTATATTTTTCATTAGCATTCTCCTTTTAATTTTATTTATAATAATATGATTACATTATATGAATAATATTACATTTTTTCAAATATGGCTAAAAATTAATGAAATGCTTGGAGATTACGACTTGAATGGAAAAGAGAACTTGGCGAAAGAATACTATAATTTATAATAGTGAGGTGAGACATATTCAAAAAAATTGAAGGGGTAACAGATTAATGATTGTAATAGATATAAGATGTTATATAATATTAGTGACTCAATAAGAAATTTAAACGAAAGACATTTAGAAACATACATTTGTAAAAGGAAGAAAAATACAAATGATTATAGGAAAATAAATGAGTGAAGAAAACATAATACCAATTTATAATGAATATCAACATGTATTTGATGCAATAAGTAACACATATGAATTGAATATACCAAAAGAAAAGGCAGTAGAAATATATTCAAAAATAACTGGGAAGCCATTAACTCAAAGTTTAGATAACTTAAAAGTTGAATTTGTTATAGGTGATGATGGATATCTTCAAAAAGCCAACGTGAAAGCAAGTATTGGATCAAATTATGTTGAAGTGAATACTGATTATTTAAATTATAATAAGAAATTTGATATAGTATTACCTAATGTTCCTAATTGATTTTTTTATGGTTAAAAATATTGGATTTTATTGAGTTTATGTAAAAGTAAACTCTTATTTAATTTTAGTATGTTTGGAACAAAGCTCAAAGGAAAAATGGAAGTAAATTCAGAAAAGAACAAAGAAATTTTATAAATTAGGAGGATTTTATAGTTATGATTATAGAAAAGTTAAAAACAGAGGATCTATCACAGGTATTGGAATTACTTAAAACCCTTGTACCTTTTGAAATTACATTTGATAAATCACTTGAAATATATGAAGAAATGTTGATGAATGAAAATTACTATTTAGTAGTTACGAAAGAAGATAACGATGTTATTGGCTGCGCAATTGGCATCTGCTGCAAATGCTTGGCAGTATCCTTTTTGGTGATTGAAGATGTAATTGTTAAAGAAGGATTAAGAGGAAAAGGCATCGGGCAAAAGTTAATGGAATCACTTGATGAGTTTGCTAAAAGAAAAAAATGTGCTTATGCAATTCTTGTATCATCTGATTTTAGAAAAAATGCACATAAATTCTATGAAGGTATGGGATTTACTGATAGTGTAAGAGGGTTTAGAAAAGTTTATTAGTTATTATAGCGTACTCTTATATAAAACTGGTATTGCCCCTGTTATAAGGATCATACCCATGAAAGCAGGTGCGGCATGACCAAGTGATACATAGATTTGACCTCCAATTATAGGTCCAATCATTCTTGCTAAAGCCTGAATAGATTGGCTGCCTCCTTGAATAAGAGTTTATGTAAAGTAAGCTCTTATTTTTATGGGATTTTTGTTTTACGTAATTAGTTTTTAGGATATAATTTCTTATATGACAAAACATTGGGATAGCCAGGCAAAAATACGGAAAATAAAGAGATTCTAAATGTAGATTTTAAAGAGAGAGTTATATGTATGCATTTTATACTGGCGCAAGTTATAGGAATGTAAAGGGTACGATAGGTGAGTGGAAGAAAAAGGAGGATATTCTTTTGAATCAAAGTGAAAAAGAAAAGAAAGAATTAATAGTCATTTTTACACAGACAGGTTTTACAGTAGATTATGAAATAGCTGTTAAAAAAAATTTATCACAAGATTATCAGAAAAATCAAGAAGAATGGTATACAAAATTTATAGAAGATAAATATAAGGCATTATGGGATCTTGGATTTACTAAGCAGGAGGAGTGGATGTCACAAACCATAAGTTTTGTATACTTCTTAGCTAATAAATTAGTAAAGAAAATTTCAAAACAGTCAGATATAGAGATAACTAGGGAAGAAGCAGAGTTATTTTTAGAGTATGAAGAGATTGAAGAAATTAAAAATAGAGCCCCTTTTGCTATAGGGATGGAATTTATAAATAATGAATGGATTTCTATTATATGGGATAGAATCATTGAAGTATACAGAAGAGAGATATTAAGTTACAAGGGAACTGTTAGAGATTTCTTAATGGAAAAAAACACCAATATAAATGTAGTAGGAAGAGTATTTTTTCACTTAGTTGAAAACAAAGAGGAAAATTATCCATTTGCATTTTTAGCTACATATTCTACGGAAAATAAAGAAGCAGGCGTACATAAAGCAAAGCATATGCCACTCAAAAATGCTCTTTTAGAATATAAAGAAGATAAGGAAAAACTGCTTCAATTAATGTCAACTATAAGTAAAGCTGCAGATAAGAGCCACTTTATATCGGAACTTATGGAAAGTGGAGAATTATTTTCACCATTAAAGTTTACAAAATATGAAGCATATACCATATTAAAGGAAATACCTATTTATGAGGAAGCAGGAATAATGTGCAGAATTCCAAACTGGTGGAAGAAGAAAAGTAATTCTTTAAAACTTTCAGTATCCATTGGAGAAAAGGAACCTTCAAAGGTTGGAATGGATGCTTTATTATCCTTTGAACCAGAGATATTCTTTGGAGATGAAAAGATATCTAAAGAAGAATTAAAAAAACTCCTTTTAGAGTCAGAAGGTTTAGCTTTAATTAAAGGAAAATGGATAGAAATTGATAAAAATAAGTTATCAGAAGTTTTAGAAGCTTACGAAAAAGCTGACAGCTTAGCTAAATCTGATGGTTTAACAATTGCAGAAGCAATGCGAATGGAGCTTAATGCAGGCGAAAAGCTTGGGATTAATGAATCTTATGTGGATTTAGAAGTATCAAACGGTGCATGGCTTAAAAAGATTAGAGAAACTATGGGGAATCCTGAAATAATAAAAGAAAACAAAACTGTTGATAGTTTTAAGGCAGACCTAAGACCATATCAAAAAACAGGATTTTCCTGGCTTTCTTATATGCAGAAACTTGGGTTTGGAGCATGCCTTGCAGATGATATGGGACTTGGTAAAACAGTTCAAATTATTGCTTTTCTTGAAAAGATCAGGGTTGAAAGTGGAGGAAAAGCACTTCTTATAATTCCAGCTTCATTAATAGGTAACTGGCAGAAAGAAATAGAGAAGTTTGCACCTGAAATGAAAATAGCTGTACTTCATGGGAAGGAAACCACTATTGATTTAGAAGAAGATAGTCCATTTTTATATATTACTACCTATGGTATGGCAACCCGCTTAGAAGATATAAGAAATACTAAATGGGATATACTAATTCTAGATGAAGCTCAGGCAATTAAAAATCCAGGAACAAAGCAGACTAAAACTATAAAGCAGATTAAAGCTAAGACAAAGATAGCAATGACAGGTACTCCAATAGAAAATAGACTATCAGATCTTTGGTCACTATTTGACTTTTTAGATGCAGGTCTTCTTGGAAGCGCTAAGGAGTTTACAAATTTCACAAAGAGGTTAAGAGAAAATAATAGTGATTATGCAAAGCTTAGAAATATTGTAAATCCATTTATATTAAGAAGATTAAAGACAGATAAAAGTGTAATATCTGATCTTCCAGAAAAAATAGAGATCAAAGAGTATGCAGCTTTGAGTAAGAAACAAATTGTGCTATATAATAAACTTGTAAAAGAACTTGAAGCTAAATTACATAATTCAGAGGGAATAGAAAGAAAAGGCCTTGTTCTTGGAAGCATAATTAAATTTAAGCAAATATGTAATCATCCAGACCAATATTTAGGACTTGAAGAATATAAAACTGATAATAGCGGAAAATATCAGCAGCTTAAAGATATATGTGAAAATATATACGAAAAGAGAGAAAGAGTACTTGTGTTTACGCAGTTTAAAGAAATGACAGGACCAATAGCAGCTTTCCTTGAAAATATATTTAACAGAAAAGGGCTGGTTCTTCATGGAGGCACTTCTGTTAAAAAGAGAAGTGAAATGGTTGAAAGTTTTAATGGAGAAGAATATATTCCATATATGGTCCTTTCACTTAAGGCTGGTGGTGTCGGATTAAACCTTACAGCAGCTAATCATGTTATCCACTTTGATAGATGGTGGAATCCAGCAGTTGAAAATCAAGCAACAGACAGAGCTTTTCGTATAGGTCAGACAAAAAATGTAATGGTACATAAATTTGTAACTAAAGGAACTATTGAAGAAAAAATAGATTTAATGATAGAAGAAAAACAAAAAGTAGCTGGGGATATAATAGCATCATCAGGCGAAAACTGGATTACAGAACTTAATAACAGTGAACTTATGGAATTATTTAAGTTAGGTGGTGAAAAGTAAATGGGCTATTACGGATGGTATAAACAGGAGACAGCTGAAGATAAAAAGAAAAAATTTCAAAAAAGCCTTGATAAACTTAGAAAAACTAATCCAGATATATCACCTATCATTATTAGTGGAAATTTAATTGCATCAAAATGGTGGGGAAGAGCCTGGAATAAGAATTTAGAAAACTATGCCGATTTTAGAAATCGAATAAATAGAGGTAAATCTTATGTGAAAAATGGGGCAGTATTAGATTTGCAGATTACAGAAGGAAAAATTGAAGCTCTAGTCCAAGGCAGCGGCTCAAAACCATATAATGTTACAATTTCAATTGATAAATTAGATAAGAAAAAGTGGCAAAGAGTAATAGAAATTTGCAATCGAAAGATTGATACAATGGAAACATTGTTATTAGGAAATTTCCCTAAGGAGCTTGATGAAATGTTCAGTAATTCAACAAATGGAATGTTTCCAAATCCAAAAGAAATTCATTTTAAGTGCAGCTGCCCAGATTCAGCAAGAATGTGTAAACATGTAGCAGCAGTTTTATATGGAATTGGTGCAAGACTCGATGAAGACCCGATTTTATTCTTTAAACTTAGGTGTATTGATTTTCAAGAACTTCTTAAAAAATCAATTGAAGACAAAATGGAAAGCATGCTAAAAAATGCAGATAAGAAGAGCAGGCGTGTTATTGAAGATACAGAGGTATTTGATCTCTTTGGACTATAAATTCTACAAGTTTTAATAAGATAATATTTCGGTTATAATTAGTATATAAAATGAAGATGTTATACTATAAAAAGCAGGCATAGTCAAAAGTGAATTTGTTTTGATTATTCCAAAATTAAATGTAGAATGGAAGTGAGAAAATGAATTTTAAACCATTACCAATTGGTATAGATAATTTTGAAAAGTTAATAACTAGAGAATATTACTTTGTCGATAAAACATTGCTTATAAAAGAGTTATTAGATAATAAGGCAGACGTGAATTTATTCACAAGACCAAGAAGATTTGGAAAGACATTAAATATGAGTATGCTTCAATACTTCTTTGAGAATAACGAAAAAGATAATTCTTACCTTTTTGAAGGCTTAAATATAATGAAAATAGGAGAAAAGTATACTTCCCATATGGGGCAGTATCCTGTGATTAATTTGTCCTTAAAATCTGCGAAACAGCCAACTTTTGAATTGGCATTGAAATGTATTAAAGACGAGCTTGTAGATGAATTTAGGCGTCACGATTATATTTTGAAAAGTGATAAATTGATTAAAGAAAAAGAAGAATATGAGAGAATAGAAAGAAAAGAATCTGGTGAAGAACTTTATGTAACAGCCCTAAAGTTTTTATCGAAATGTTTAGAAAAATATCATGAAAAGAAAGTAATAATTCTTATAGATGAATATGATGTGCCTCTTGAAAATGCATTTTTTGAAGGTTTCTATGATAAAATGATTGCTTTTATAAGATCACTTTTTGAATCATCTTTAAAAACAAATTCTTCGTTGGAATTTTCAGTGATAACAGGATGCCTTAGAATTTCGAAGGAAAGTATTTTCACAGGCTTAAATAATTTAGAAATTATCTCAATATTAAATAAATCTTATGATGAATATTTTGGATTTACTCAAAATGAAGTAAACAAAATGCTTGGAGATTATAATCTAAATGAAAAACAAACTTTAATAAAAAACTGGTATAATGGATATATTTTTGGAGATGCCGAAGTTTATAATCCATGGAGTGCAGTAAGATTTGTGAAAGATTTAGTAGTTGATAAGAATACATTTCCATCATCATATTGGGCAAATACAAGCTCAAACAGCATAGTTAAAAGTCTCATAGAAAAAGCAGATACTAAAACTAAACAGGAAGTAGAACTGTTAATTGAAGGAAAAACAATAGAAAAGCTGGTTCATGAAGATATAACATACGATGAAATTTACGATACCATGGACAATTTGTGGAATTTTATGTTTTTCACAGGTTATTTCAAAAAAGTTAGTGAAAGAATGGATCAAGAAGATAATCATTATATAGAATTAAGTATACCAAATAGAGAAGTGAAATATATTTTTAGAAGTAAAATCTTAAAGTGGTTTGAAGAAAAGGTTAAAGCGAAAGATTTAAGTAAATTATATACTTCAATAATAAATGGAGAGGCTGAAATTTTTGAAGAAGAGCTTGGAAGACTACTTATGGAAACTATAAGCTTCAATGATGCTTATGAAAATTTCTATCATGGCTTTGTAGTTGGAGCTTTAGCTAATATGCATGATTATATTGTAAAATCCAATCGAGAGGGTGGCAAGGGACGTAGTGACCTTTTTATAAAATCTGTATCAAAAAGAGGCGTGGCAATAGTTATTGAATTCAAGATAGCCAAAAATATTGATAATTTGGAAAAAAGAGCAGAGGATGCATTAATACAAATTGAAGAAAAAGGTTATGATATGGAGCTAAGAAGTGAAGGATATAAGAATATTGTAAGATATGGAATAAGTTTTTGTGAGAAAGATTGTTATATAAAAATGAAATGATTAGTTATATTTATTGAGAGTTTATGTAAGGTAAGCTCTTATTTTTATGATAGAATACACTGTATGAAAAAGTATAGTGGGAAATTTTAGGTTGAATAAAAACTTAGAAGAATTAGCTAAGAATGAGTAATAAAAAGCTTTGGGGGTTCAAATGATAAAAGAAAAATACAACTTAATTAGTCGTTCAAAAGAAGAGTTGATCACGTTAATCGAGGAATTAATGAATAGAGTGCCTGAAAGAGAGGATAGAGTTTATTTCGAAATGGATAAGTCCTGAGGATGCACTTGTGGAAGCTGGTATATATGATAGCAACAGTTTTGGTAAAAGAGTGAAAGTGTTCTGTAAAGAATGTCTAAATAAGCAGTATTATATTGAATCAGAATATAATTATTACTATGGTAAAGAAGGGCATTCTTAATAATTTTAAGGATAACCCTCATATAGAAAAAGTAATTAGAGAAAATATTGAAGATAATAGTGAGTATTGGGCGATACAACATATCTTATATGAACTATTGAAGAGGCAATGGAGGAAGTTCAAAATGTGCAAATAATTTCAGATTTCAATAAAAAATTAGTGCTTCGCTTTGAAAATTTAAATAAATTTAATGAAGCATATGAAGTTGCAGTTAAAATGTTTAAGAATGACAATAGCCATGAATTATATTTGAGAGCAAGAGATTTAGCAGTTAAAATTGGTGAGCTCCATAGTTTTATTGGCAATATGCTAAAGTTTATTAAGTCTAACAAAAGATATGACTCAATTTCAACAATATTAAGGATACTTTCATTTGAAGGAAATACTTTAGAACTTATAAATACAGCATTGAAGTCAAAAGATTATTCACGCTATGATTACTTAAAATATACCAAAGCTAAGCAGTGATTTCTTTAAATTTACTCAAAAGCAGCTTAATGAGGAAAATCTTATAAATATTAAATTACTTAAGGAAGAACACGGAATTAAATATGCCACAAGAGCATTAATTCTTTTGACCAATAATTCACTGCATGATTATGCAAGAATAAAATGTGCAAGATTTAAAGGAAAGGATACTTATGAATTTATAGATCAAAAGGAATTTTCAGGACCTTTATATGAGCAAGTAGAGAGTGCGATAAAATTTGCAAAAGCTCATATTAATAAGAATGGAAGAATTACTTAGCTGCAAAGGATAGATAAATATGAGATACCTATGGTTGCAATTAGAGAAATAATATCAAATGCTGTAGTACATAGAGATTATAGTATATCAGGTGCTGATATTAAGTTTGCAATATTTGATGATAGAATAGAAGTAACATCGCCAGGTCTTTTGCCTAAAACTCTTGATATAGAAGATATTAAAATTGGAAGATCAGAAATTAAAAATAAGGTTATTGCTCGATTTTTCAAGGAAATTAATTTTATTGAAGAATGGGGTACAGGTATAAAAAGGATTATAAAATCCTGTACTGATGCGGGTCTTGAAGAACCTATTTTCATGGAGACAGGTATGTTCTTTAAAGTTACCATAAAAAAGAATAGTAGTGATAAAGTAGCGATAAGTGGCGATAAGATAAAAGAAAGATTCATTATTGATTCTGGTAGAACTCAGCTTAGCGATGCTGAAAATAAAATAATTCATTACTTAAAAGAATATGAAAGTATAACTAATAAGAAGGCAAGAGAAATAACAGGTTTATCAGCTTCTGGCGTTAGAAAAGTATTTGAAGGTTTAGTTCAGAAGAAATTAATTATTGCTTTTGGCGACAAGAAAAGTAGATGTTATAAATTATGAGTGCTGTTAAACACAAATAAACATAAAAACTGAGGATGGATGCATAAGAATGAATAATATTAATAGGACAATAAATGATTTTGAAAAATTTATAGAATTTATAGAAAATGAAAGACCTATACTGTCAGCAACTCAGGAAGTATTTGGAAGAAAGGATTGCTATAATTTAAATATGCTGCTTGAAAATAAAAAAGATGTAGCAACTTCTAGTTATAATCAAGATAAATATTTTGCAATAGATTTGATGTTTTCATTAGCTATTGCAAGTAAGCTTTATATAAAAGCTAACGATGAAAAAGGAAAAGTGAGGCTTTTTAAAACAGATAAGATAGAAAGCTTTCAAAATTTAAATGAAGATGAAAAATATGTTTTCTTACTCCAAACTTATTGGACTAAATATGATTTTGAAACAAAATTTAATAGAACTCATAATATAGCCGCTTTTTACAATATTTTGGCTGAGGTAGCTAGTGCTAAACAAGGGGATCTAATTGTAAAAGATGAAACGAATATTTCAAATATAATGTATTCTACAGGTGCTGCATTTTTTCATCATTTAAAGTTTTTTGGTTTTGGTGAACTTGATCAAATTAATGGTGCAAAAGGTAGATATGAAGATTTAATAAAAAGTTTTTCTCCAAATGAATTTGGGATTAAAACAAGTATTTTCCTCTTAACAAAGGCTATGCAGTACTGGAATAAAGAAGATGTTTCATTTTTCTTAGAATATTTCAATTTAAAAGTTAAAACTAATGAAAACGAAAAGGCATTTGATGTTTTTAAAACTATCTTTAAAGGGAACACTGTTAAAAATACAGTAGAGGAAGAAATTAAAACAAATAAAGGTGGAACGTATACTTTTAAAGTAAGTTTGTCAAAGACCGTATGGAGAAAAATAAATTTAGCATATAAGCATACTTTTGGAGATTTACATAATGCTATTCAAGAAGCCTTTGAGTTTGATAATGATCATTTATATGCATTTTATATAGGAGGCAATAGAAGAACAGGAAAAGGAATATATTGTGAGTATGCAGATTATGAAGGCCTTATAGCAGAGACTACGACTATAGAAAGTTTAAATCTTTATAAAGGAGAAAGATTTTTATACTTATTTGATTTGGGGGACGAATGGGAATTTAATGTAGAGCTTGTCGAAACAGATGGAGAAGTACCAGTTCCTTTAAAACCTATGATTATAGAATCAAAAGGAAAGTCACCGCAGCAGTACCGTGGAGGATGGTAATTTATTTTTATGTAATGAGGAAATAGAATGGATTACAAGAAATCTATGAATAATATACTATGAATGTATTAGAAAGGTAACAGAAGATGAAAAAGTTAAAACTAATAATTAGTTCACTAATGCTAATTTTAATATTAGTATTAAATTCAATAGGAGCAATTTCAGAATGGAAAAACCATATTACAGAGTGGTGGTATGCAAAAGGATATTCATGGGTAGTTGGCCAGGGGTTAATTGATAAAATTTCGTATTATTTTGATTCTGATGGATATATGGCTAAGGATAAAACTATAGATAGATATAATCCAAACAGTAGTGAAGCAGGGACAAGTGATATCCAAGTAAGCAAAGGAACTTCAGGATTAGATTATCTTAGTCAAAAGATACTAGATAATATAAGTGCAGAAAATCCATCATTTGATTTAGATTATAAAGGAGATATAAACAACGTAGGTAATGCTATTAAAGATAAGATAGATAATTTAAAGTATACAAATCCATATGAAGCATACAATATATCTAGCTATAATATTCAGGCATCATCCCTATTAGGTTCATCTACCGTAAGAGCAAGGGTTAGTTGCGTTTATAAGATGACATCAGAAATGGAAGCTGACTTGGATGCAAAAGCAAGAGTAATAGTTGCAAGGATAGCTCCAGATAGTATGAGTCAGTTAAAAAAGGAACGTGCTATACATGACTGGATAGTTAACAATACACGGTATGATCAATCTTATAAAATATATGATCCATACAATACTTTAATTAAGCATACTGGAGTTTGTGAGGGATATTCTCTACTCGCTCAAAAAATGTTTACTATTGCAGGAATTAAATCAATAATTGTAGAAGGCACAGCTAAGGGGCAAGCTCATTCGTGGAATATGGTTTATATAGACAACAAGTGGCGAAATGTAGATGTTACATGGGATGACCCCGTATCGTCTAAGGATATTTTAAGATACGATTATTTCAATATAACAGATAGTAAACTAAGTGCAGACCATACTTGGGATACTTTAAAATATCCAAGTGCTAATTAGTTTAATTTTTAAGTGTGCCTAAACGTAACAAGAACTATCCAAAGCACTGAGTCAAATATCAGTACTGGATAGTCTTGTTATTTTTTTGCTAGTGCCGTATGCCTAAAATATACGTAGAATAAAGAATAGTTTCAATTAATATATATAGGATTTTAGAAAAATATAAATGGTTAAAAATAAAAAAGTTTTAAATATACCAATAAACCTTTTTAAACAGAAATATTGTTTTAAAGTTTCCAATAAATATTTAAAAAAAGGAATATGGGTTTAAAGATAAATATTTTACAATATTAAAAAGGAAAAAATATAACAATATAACAATTTATAGGAAATATAAGGGGTTGGGGGCTTTTGGACATTTATGAGTTTAATTTTAGCAGCACCTATAAATGTAAGCTCTTATTTTTATGTTAAAATATAGTTAGGTTAATTTTTTAGAAAGTAAACCTAAAAGTGCAAAATAAAGATGATTCGTCAAGTGAAGAGGAGTAAAAAATTGAATAGTAAGCAGTTTTGGAATAATATATATGAAAATTTAAAGGAAAAGAAACCAAATTATGATTTATGGCTTGATTCATATGAAGATATTTTAAATAAAAATAATGAGCAACATATAATTGATTTAGGTTGTGGATCTGGGGGAGATACCTTATATTTAATCGAAAGAGGATATAAGGTTATCGCCTGTGATTATTCAAAAGAAGCCTTAAATATAATCAATAAATTTATTCCAGAGGTAAAGATAATTCAAATGGATATTTCAAAGACTTTACCTTTTGGAAATGAATTTGCTGAAGTAATAATAGCTGATTTATCGTTGCATTATTTTAATGGTGAAACTACTAGAAATATAGTTAAAGAAATAAGAAGAGTATTAAAGAGTAACGGATACTTAATTGGAAGAGTTAACTCAATAAATGATTTAAATTATGGAGCAGGAAATGGTGAAGAAATAGAAAAGAATTTCTATTTGACAGAAGAGGGGAATAAGAGATTTTTTAGTAAAGAGGATATATATTATTATTTTAAAGATTTTGTTATTGAAGAATGCACGGAAAAAAGTGTTATGAAATATGGGAATGAGAAAAGGGCTTTTGAATTTGTTGTTAGGAAGAGATGATATTTTAACTGCTAGTTAGAAATTACACGAAATTATGTAGTAAAATGTTTGTATATAATAGGGGGGAATTATGAGCAACTTTAAAATACTTGAAGATAGAAAATTAAATATAAACGAAAAAGAAGCAGTTTTTACTACTGGATACATAAACATAAGTGAGTTTAGAAATGTAAGCACAGGACATGATAATCATTTATACACTAAACTTAAGGAAAGTATTAAAAATGCTAAAGCTATTGATATAATAGTTTCTTTTCTTATGGATTCTGGAGTCAAGATGATTTTAGAAGATTTAAAAGAAGCCATAGATAGAAACGTAAGTATAAGGATTTTAACAGGACGTTATTTAAATATCACATCCCCATCTGCTCTTTATATGCTTAAGAGAGAACTTAAGGATAAGATAGATCTAAGATTTTACAATGTACGCAACAAGTCTTTTCATCCCAAGTCTTATATTTTTCATAATGAAAATGATAGCGAAATTTATATAGGCTCATCTAATCTTTCAAGAGGAGCTTTAACAGATTCTATTGAATGGAATTACAGATTTTTACGTTCACAAAATCCTGAAGATTTTAATGCTTTTTATGGTGAATTTGAAAACCTGTTTAATAATTATTCTGAAATTATAGATGATGTGGTAATGAGGAATTACTCAAAGAATTGGAAAAGACCGCAGGTTTATAAGGATTTTAAAAAAGCTAAAGAAAATGAATCTGAAATTGAGCCAAAAGAAATTGAAGAAAATAAAGTTATAGAGCTTTTTGAGCCTAAGGGGGCTCAGGTAGAAGCTTTATATGAATTAGAAAATTCAAGGGAAGAGGGCTTTGATAAAGGGTTGGTAGTTGCTGCAACTGGGGTAGGAAAAACATATTTAGCAGCTTTTGATTCTATAAAAGCTGAAAGAGTTTTATTTGTTGCTCATAGAGAAGAAATAATTAAACAGGCAGCTATAAGCTTTAAAAATGTTAGAAAGTCTGAGGATATTGGATTTTTCTATAATAGTACTAAGGATAATGATAAAGCAATGATTTTTGCATTGGTGCAAACATTGGGGAAGGATGAATATTTAAAGGAAGAATATTTTAAAAGAGATTATTTTGATTACATAGTAATAGATGAATTCCACCATGCAGTATCAAGTAATTACAGAAAAATTATAGATTATTTTACACCAAAATTCTTGCTTGGATTAACTGCAACACCTGAAAGACTTGATTCAAAAGATGTATTTTCCCTTTGTGATTACAATACAGTTTATGAAATAAGGCTTAGTGATGCCATAAATAAAGGTTATCTTGTTCCCTTCAGATATTATGGAATTTATGATGAAACTATAAATTATGATGAAGTGGAATTTAAAAATGGAAAATATAATGATAAAGAATTAGAAGAAGCCTTAATGCTTAATAAAAGAGGAGAATTAATTTTAAATCACTATAAAAAATACAATTCCAGCAGAGCTTTAGGATTTTGTACCTCAAAGAAACATGCAGAATACATGGCAAAATACTTCTGTCAAAATGGAGTAACCTCTGTAGCAGTATATAGCGGAGAAAACGGAGAATACTCAGAAAATAGAACAGAAGCATTAAACAAATTAACAAAGGGAGAAATAAAGGTAATATTTTCAGTAGATATGTTTAATGAGGGCTTAGACATACCTTCAATAGATATGGTAATGTTCCTAAGACCAACTCAGTCACCAACAGTATTTTTGCAACAGTTAGGAAGAGGACTTAGAAAACATAAAGATAAGAATTATCTAAATGTCTTAGACTTCATAGGAAATTATAAAAAAGCTGATCTTCTGCCATTTTTATTGAGTGGAAAAACCTATTCTAGAATTGAAGCTAAAAAAGGAATTTTTAATGAGGACGAATATCCAGAGGATTGTAGAGTAGATTTTGATTTTAGAATTATAGATGTATTTAAGAAATTAGCATCCAAAGAAATGAACATCAAAGATAGAATTTTAGAAGAATTCCTAAGAGTAAAAGAAATTCTAGGCTATAGACCAAGCAGAGTTGAATTTTTCAATAACATTGATGATGAAGTTTATTCAGCAATAAAGAAAACCAAAAGTTCATTAAATCCTTTCAATAATTATTTAGGTTTCTTAAAAGAAAATGGAGAATTATTTGAAAGTGAAGAAGATCTATTTAATAGCATTGGACATGACTTTATTAAAATGATTGAAACCACAAAGATGAGTAAGAGTTATAAGATTCCTGTTTTCCTTGCCTTTTATAATGGGGGAAATGTGAAAATGGAAATTGATGAAGAGGATGTTTATAGGAGCTTTTATGAATTTTATCATAAGGGATCTAATAAGGTTGATATGCTTAGAGATAAGGGGACGGCGGATTTTGAAGAGTGGGACAAGAAGAAATGGGTGAAGCTGGCTAGGGAGAATCCTGTTAAGGCTTTGGTTAAGAGTGAAGGGAAATTCTTCATTGGGAGTGAGAAGGCTTTAATGGCATTAAAAAATGAAAATATGAGAGATATTATTGTAAATAATGAGTTTGTTGGGCATATGAGAGATGCTATTGTTTATAGGACTGAGAGGTATTATGAGGAGAGAAAGTTCTAATATTCCAAGATAAGATTTTTATATAGAAAAGTTTTGTGAAATACAATATGATGTCTTTAGTTTTGTAGTTAATGAGAATAAGAATAATCAGATTTATGAATATAGGCAGGTTTTGAAGATTGAAAATGCTAAGAGGTTTGTTGAAGAGAAAATGCAAGAGGAATTTATTAAGAGATTGAAACAGGAGATTGGGCCAATTTATGGGATAGCGGTTAATTAGGGGAGTTTTGGAGAATTTTATTTAAATGCGGGAAAAATATAAAAAATTAATTGATTAAGCATATGTAAGATGAGGTAATTATGGAACTAGGAGAAATAATTAAACAAGCACTAATAAAAAGTATTTCTGAAGCATTAACTATGCTTTGGAATATTGCTGAAGTGAGAAATTTAGTAATTGAAAAAATAATAGGATTTATAACATTTATAATTACTTTTAGAATAGTAGGAAGAATAATGAGAGAAGCTAAGGTTTATGGTATTTGGATAGGAAGTTTTTGGGGAAAAGTAATATATTTTTTAATATCATCAATAATTAGTGGCACTATTGGTTATATTACAGGAAAGTTTATAACATTTTTAATCACATGCTTACTAAATAGTGGAATTTCATTTTTGAATAAACTTTCTGGATAAACTAATTAATGTAAAGGAGAAAAGAGATGTTTTTATACAATATAAATGGGGTCAAACTAGAAGAAATAAAAGAAGTTCCTTTTAAAAAGGAAATAGAGTTACATAAATTATGTGAAATTAATTTAGAAAATATATTTGGCTTAAAGTTTGTTAAAAGAGAATTTACTTTTAATAACTTTAGATTAGATACTTTAGCTTTTGATGAAAGTAGTAACGCTTTTGTAATAATTGAATATAAGAATACAAGTAGTTTTAGTGTTATAGATCAAGGTTATGCATATTTGTCATTATTACTTAACAATAAAGCAGATTTCATACTTGAATATAATGAAAATTGCAACACAAGATTAAAGAGAGATGATGTGGATTGGTCACAATCAAGAGTAATATTTGTATCTCCGTCATTTAATAATTATCAGAAGGAATCTATTAATTTTAAGGATTTACCTTTTGAGTTATGGGAAGTAAAGAAGTTTTCTAATAACACAGTTTATTTTAATGCAATAAAACCATCGAAAACTTCTGAATCTATAAAAACAATAACAACATCAAATGATCAGAACAAGACAGTTAATGATGAAGTAATCGTATATTCGGAAGAAGATCATTTAAAAAATTCTTCAGAGGAAATTATTGATTTATATAACAAAATTAAAGATTTTGTATTTTCATTAAATGATAACATAACAATAAAAGCTAAAAAATTAGAAATTGGATTTGTTTATAACAATAAAATTATGGTGGATATTCATTTACAAAAAAGAGCATTAAAGCTTTGGTTAAATACTAAGATGGGAACTATTGATGATTCTAAAAATATATCTAAAGATATGTCAAACACCGGACATTGGGGGAATGGGGATTATGAAATCCAGATAGTTGATGATGAAGAGTTGGAATATATTTTTAGTTTGATAAAGCAACTTTATAGGATAAAAAGCAATTTCAGTCTATAAATTAACAAGAGAAAAATTGTTGAATATAAAGAGGGATAGAGATAATGGAAAAATTTCAAAAGGAACTTTTAAATATTGAGAAAAAAAGTGATACTGAATTATATCTAAAGATAATAGAATTGGGAAAATAGGAAGATTTTAATTCAATAGCTAAGTTAGCATGTGTCTTACGTACTAGATTCACATATGAATATGA
Organism: Clostridium sp.; assembly: GCF_021372645.1. Classification (GTDB taxonomy): domain Bacteria; phylum Bacillota; class Clostridia; order Clostridiales; family Clostridiaceae; genus Clostridium. The sequence continues at coordinate 61,878 of NZ_JAJFUC010000057.1, forward strand.
TAAGAAAATAATACCATATTTAACATGCTTATCATTAATAAATAAAGGTGTAGAAGGGATAAGGTTAATAAAAGACTCTATAATGGGAGCAGCTCGAGCTACATGGCAAAACTTTTTGCTTCATGCCTTGCTAAACATAAGTATAGGAATACTTCCTAGAAAAGTTATAAAAGGATTTGAAGATTTTCAAAAAAGCATAGTAATTAATGATGAAATTATTATATCAGCAAAAAAATATTTATTGGATTTTTTAAATGAATCAAAATATGATGATGAAAAGTTTGCTGCTTTGTTAAATTTTTTTCATACGGAAAGCATACGTATACTGTTTGGAGAAGGGAATAATGGAGAGCTTAGAAATAGTTTCTTTAATTTAATTTCCCAAACAAGTATTAATATTTCTTCCGGAATGATAGAAGATTTTAGAAATTTAATTAAAAACGAGTTGAGAGAAGAAGAGTATCAAATATTTTTAAAAGAACATCCAGTATTTCTAAATCCATTGGCTAAACAGATAATAGATAAGAGAAGGTTAGGAGATGATTATATAACAGATTTTGTGATTCATTTAATAAATGAAGAATATATTTTGGTAGAAATAGAGAAACCTCAAGATAATATATTTACAGCGAATAATGAATTTACTAGCAAATTTATGCATGCATTTGGACAAGTGTTGGATTTTATTAATTGGATAGAATTGAATATTTCCTATGCGCAAACAAAATTGCCTGGAATAAAATCTCCTAAGGGAATGTTGGTTATGGGAAGACGGGATACAATGACCGAAGAACAGAAATGGAGTGCTCTAACCAAAATAGACACACAATAAGTACGATTTTCTTGTATTTTCACAGCATTTCATGTAATGTTATATTTTGAATTTATGTATAAATATTGAATAATATATGTATAACAATCCAATACTTAATATCATG
>NZ_JAJFUC010000030.1 GCF_021372645.1 Clostridium sp.
GAATCATCATTATCTATAACAACTCCAAGCTTTGTTGATATTATGGCATTTAGCTTTTTAATTGATATTGACAAGACATTAATTTCTTTCTCTAATTTCATATTTTATACTATTACTTGTTTTGACAAACTTACTCCCTTCTTTATTTTTTAGGTATTTGGAAGATACCCTATGTTGTAATCTACGTAGCCTTTTTTCAAGTTTCTTAACTTTCTTAGTTTTATTAATATTTTTAAAATTCATTCCATTGGAGCATATACCTAAATCTTTTATTCCAACATCTATGTCTATACTTTCGTCTGTCAATTCTACTATTGGTTGTTCTTTTTCAATACATATGGATATATACCAATACTTACCGTCAAAACTTACTCTTGGATTAGCATACTTAACACCTATTGGTATTTGCTCTGCTGCTTTAACCCAATCTACTTTTTCAATTAAAACCATATTGGATTTTACTTTTAGTTTTATATTATCGTTATAGAATGATGGTTTAGACTTTCTTCTGCTTTTAAATCTTGGCTTATCTGCTAATGCTTTAAAGAACTTCTTATAAGCTTCACAGGCATCTTTTACAGCCTGTTTTGCAACATTATTAGATACTTCATTAAGCCATTTAAACTCTTCTGATTTTTTTAATTGAGTTATTTCTTTTCTTAATTCATTATCTGAAATAAACTTCCCACCATTTTTATAGTTTTCTTCTTGTCTTGCAAGTGTCCAATTATAAATAAATCTTGCTGTACCAACAGATTTCCATAATTTCTGTTCCTACTCTATACTTGGAATAATTCTAACTTTCTTCGCTAGTATCATTCTCTAACAACTCCTTAATCATTTTCTTTGCTTTATTGGCTCTTTTACCTTGTAACCTACAACTAAAAACTGTAACAATTTGAATTAAATCTTCAACTAATTCCTGTTCTTCTGTATTTTCAGTATTATCTATAATCTCGATAGCAGTTCCATATTTATTACATAGATTTTCTATAATTTCAAATCCAAATCTTAATAATCTATCTTTATATAGAATTACTATCTTTTCAACTTCTGAATTAGTTATCATATCTATTAATTGATTTAATCCTTTTTTATTGTAGTTAATCCCACTTCCTACATCTGTAATAACATCAAAAGAATATCCTTTAGCAATCATATAAGTCTTAACATTTTCTATCTGTCTTTCTAAATCGTCTTTTTGCTTATTGCTCGACACTCTACAATATCCAATTACTTTCTTAGTTTTAGTTTCAATTCCTTTGATACCTAAAAAATGATTAAGTTGTTCCTGCGAATAATATCTTGTACCACCACTTGTTATATGATGTGGAACAAATGAACCTTTTTTATGCCAATCCCTTAATGTTTGAGGAGTTTTACCTATTAAAGTTGAAAACTCACCGATTGAATAATACTTCATTAATTATCACCTCAATATAAGTATAATAAATAATTTAGTGTTATTAAATATAATTTTATAGATTTTTACATATTTTCTTTAACTATTGTCATCCTCCTCTGAAATAAGATATTTTTAGTTTTTTATTTGATTATTATAAATTTTTCAAATTATTTCAACAAGCTTCATGTGATTCTTAACTAGTACTTTCGCGCCATTTTCTAATAACTCTTCATCCTCTCTGAAACTTCATGCAACACCGACAGCATACATACCTGGTCCATTAGCTGTCCTAAATCGCCCAGATAAATGTAATCTGAGGTCGAAATTTTTGAGAGCCTCGATATTTCCCAAAACAGCTACAGTCATACCATTCTAGTTATTTTATTCCGAAAAACTGCGTAGTAAATTAGAAAATATCATTCGAGCCAAGGTGAATCAATAGTTTGAAATAGTATCCCGTTTTCTTTATAATTTCAGCTTTAAAACTATACAAATGTTAAGAAACATAAATTTTTCAGCTTTGAAAAAAATATTAAAGGATTACAGGTAAACTTTATACCTGTAATCCCTTTTTAGTTGTAGAAATTACTTTTTAAATATGCCAAATGGTTTTCCAACTGGTAGAAACACTCTATTGAAATGTGTATTTAGAAGACTTGCCCCTGCTCCATAAAACGATATCATAGATACGCTGAATTCTGAATAAGCAGCTAGCTTATGAGTAAATTCTGGCATGATATTGAATACGTTTAATGTTAATCCTATGAATAAGAAGTCTATCAGAACAAATATCATAAATAATACCTTATGAGTTTCTGCAGCTCCAATAGTCATAAATACTGAAAAAATTAGATAACCGATCAAAGCAAAGCCTAATTGTTTAGGATCTGCATCCTTTGCAAGAGCTTCCCCGAAGAAACCTAATTTTATTAACCATGTAGTAGCTATTCCAAGCCAAAATAATGAATATGCACCAAAAGCTGTTGTACCAAAGGTATTATTACGTTTTGAATCATTAATACATGCAAATAACTGTGCAAAAGCTCCAAGGAAAATAACCCATGGAATTAAATTTGAAACCCCCGTGGTAATCTCGAGCTTCTGAGAGGATGCTACTAAAGTTACCATAGCTAATCCAAATAATCCCAGTGCTGACGGATCTGCGTTTACGATTTTTACATTTTTTGTTTCCATAATTGACTGAACGACCTCCTTTTATTTTCTATACAGAAATAAGTTACCAGATAATTTTCATTTTGTCAAAATTTTTTCGTATTTAATACAAAATTTCAAATTTTTTGTAATAATTTTACCAGTTTCGTATACTTTTTCAAGTAGGTCTATAGTCTTTCTGAATTTTGATATTTGTATAAATTTAATATTAATCCTAATATTAATAACCTAATAAATTAAATCCATATAAGTTATATTTACTGATATATTAAATAATATTATTATTATATAGAAATGTAGTATCATTCATTATCTCATCATAAATACCATCTCTAATAATAGTGTGATCACTTGAAAAAACAACTGCTCTCTTAAATACTCCTTTTACATATTCAAAATCATGCGTAGAGCATAAAATTGTTTTTCCTGCATTATTTATAGTTATCATAAATTCTTTTAAAAATCTCTTAGTCTTAGGGTCAAGTCCATTCATTGGTTCATCAAATATATAAACATCTGGATTTAAAACCACCACTGAAGCAATAGATACTTTTTTCTTTTCTCCACCACTCAAATGATATGGTTGTCTATTCCTTAATTCATCAATTTTCAATAGTTTTAAAGTATCCTCTACTCTTTTTTTCACTTCTTCTTCATCCATACCCATCTGCCTTGGTCCAAATGCAATTTCATCATAAACATTTGAACAAAAGAGCTGTACCTCTGAATTCTGAAAAACAAAACCTATTTTCTTATGAAAAGCTTTTGAGAATTTTTCATTTTGCAACTTCTTATAATTAATTTCTTCTCCTTCAAATAAATAACTACCACTATCTGGTATTATTAATCCATTAAGTAGCTTCATTAAAGTAGATTTTCCGCTTCCATTTACACCTATTAAAGCAATAGCTTCCCCTTCATTAACATGAAAATTTATATCTTTTAGTGCAAGAACTTTAGTATCATATTTATAAGAAACATTTTTTATATCAATCATTAAATCACAACCTATCAAAGTAAAAATATATTATTATAAAAGCTACGTTAAATACAATACAAATATAATCAGGTAATTTTAATTTAAACTTCTTATATACTTTATATTCTCCTGTAAATCCTCTACATTCCATTGCATCATACATTTCTTCCGCCATTTCTTTAGATTTTATAAACATAGTTCCTACAATGCCAGAAAGTGATGTGCTTTTATTGTTACTTTTCCCTACAGACCTTAATTTAAGTGCATAAACCATATTTAACGAAAACTCACCTAAAACTAAAATATATTTTATAGTAGTATCAAGTACAAAAATAAACATATCAGGTACTCTAAAAACCTTTAAGGCACATGTAAGATCATTCCATTGGGTAGTAAAAGCTAATATGTTAACAGAAGCAACAGAAACTAAAATTTTTAGTGTAATCATTAAAGCATTATTCCCATATCCTAAAAAAATTGATGGTAAAAAGATGACAAAAGTAAAAATTGCTACACTTGAACTTACTTTCAAAATATATTTTATTTCATCAATTTTAAAAAAATTAATTAGCACAAGCATAGATACATTAGTAATTAAAACAAATGTAAAACTTTTTGTTAAAGATACAAAAATAATTAATACAAGTGTTGAAATAATTTTAATTAAAGCATTAAATTCAAGTTTATTTGTTCTATATTCGGTTTGTCTCATAAATCTTGTAAGTACATCTAATATAGAAATAATACTCTTATTTATAAAAGCGTCTTTATCTTTTGGCGGTATATAATTGTCTTTCTTTAAAAGCCACTCTGGCATTTATAACTTCCTCTCTTACCGTGTTTAGCCATTCACACTCTTATTGTCTTTCCTCATACTTGATATTACTCTAAATGCTATTAAAAGTATTGCAACTCCTGCAACTGCTGATAAAATATATCCAAAACTCTCTGGAAGCCCTTCAATATAATAATCTGGTATCAATGTACTAAAGCTAAATCCATTTTCCATACCTTTTGGTACAAATCCTAATGCATTACCACCTGTAACTACAGAACTTATCTCATCAGTTCCCCATTCACCCCAAGCTGTACCTGAAGCCAATAATCCTAAAGGTGATAAACATATCAGTGCTATTATTAAGCCATATATAGGTTTTGCTTTTGTAGTAGAACCTTCATATATAGTGTCAGGTGAAACTTTTTTTATGAAACTTAATACTCCAACAGTTATAATTGCTTCTAATACTCCTGCAACTGCAAGGTGCGGAATAAGCATTGATGGTATAGTAATCGACAAAGGATATGGACAATATAATGGCATACCTAAAGTATCTTTAAAAAGTAATGGTTGTATACCAAACTCTATTGAAGCACATAATGCTGCAATATTTAACCCAATATATGAAGCAATAAAAGTTGAAATGTATTCTCCTTTTACTGTTTTGATTCTTTCTTTTAAGAACTTATAAATATAATAGCCTGCAAATGGAATAACAAATGCCATATTAAAGCAGTTTGCTCCAAATGCTAAGACACCACCATCTCCAAATAATAATGCTTGAATTAAAAGTGCTATAGTTATAGAAATACAGGCCGCTTCAGGTCCTAAAAGAATAGCTAACAATGTTCCTCCAACTGCATGACCAGTAGTCCCACCTGGTAACGGAATATTAAACATCATTGTTAAAAACGAAAGTGACGCACCTATACCCATAAGTGGCATTTTCTTTTTAGTAATCTCCTTTTTTACTTTTTTAACTGATCTTGTCCATATTGGAATCATTACTGCTCCCATAACTGCACAAGTTGATGGGCTTAAATAATTGTCTGGAATATGCATTTTAATACCTCCCTTGAAATTTGGCAAAAATAAAACCACAAAAAAATTGATAACTATTTATAGTAATCAACCTTCGTGGTTATTAATCAAAATTAATATATTAATTAAATTTTATATAAAATGTATACCCTCGTAGCATACAAATTTATAATACTATATAATTTATAAACTGTAAATATTAATTTATTTTTTATTATAAATTTTATCTTTAAGGGCATTTACATAAAAATTGCTGTAATTGTACTTTAAATCTATTTTTTATAATGTTATAAATACTTTATCTATTGTTGCAAAATACATTTGACATGGACTTAACTCTAAATGTTAATATAAAGTGTGAGAAACTAACATTAGTTGGAACACTTGAACTTCCAGAATTAAAAGACAATGGAAATTACGCAAATTATATAAATATTTCAAATTTATTTATATAATAATACTTATGAATATAAAAATAATTATTATTTTATTACAAATTCTACTTTTGGAGGCATTAAGATGAAAATTGCTGTAATAGACGCACAAGGAGCAGGGCTTGGACAAACTATTATAAAAAAAATTCGTAAAGAAATAGACCATGACATTTATATCATTGCACTCGGTACAAATACATTTGCTACCTCAAATATGGTAAGATCGGGTGCTAATGTTGGTATAAGCGGAGAAAGATCAATTTGTTCATTTTGTAAAACAAACAAAATTGATAGTATAATAGGTCCAATTGGAATAATTTGCAACGGTGGTATAAACGGAGAAATTACCCCTATGATTTCCACATCAATATTCAATATGGATTGTACTAAATATATACTTCCACTACAGAAACATGGTATTTATATACCAGGCACAAGAAACCTTCAAATCAAAGACATACTTGAAGAAATTGTACTTGATATAAAAAGTAATATAAAACTATAGCATTTAATCCATAATATTTATCAATTTTCAAATCCTAAATTCAAACTCTAAATCCCTATCTCCTCTTAGGATAACCTAGCGTAAAATAATATTTACCATATATACAATAATATTGCTGAACATAAATATTTAATCATTGAATAATTGATATTTATATACTACTGGACAGTCAAAAATTATTTATCATTAAGAAACCTGTAAATCCTCATAAAATGAAGGGTCTACCTGCTTATTTTTAATTATTTTAGTTATGCTTAAACCCGCATTTTTAGCCATAATGCGAATAATGTTTTTCTTCCAGCTGTATCCAGCTTCAGATAGTTTTTACACCATCTTGAAGATTGATGAAAAGAGGAATACAAAACATCTTTGAACTATTTCCTGCCAGTACCCCTATACCACCAAACATATGACCAAAGATATATTCTCCTTTTGAAGAATTTTCAGATTCTTGGTGTAGCTTTTTAACCCCTGGCATCTTACGAGCCTCTTTTGAAGCTTTAACACCATCACCCACAAGAATTGTTACACTATCTTCTTTACAAATGAGGCTTGTCTTGAAAAACACTCTTTAAAGTTTGTTAAAATTTTATTTATTAAATTCCACATAATTTATAGTTAATCTATCCATATTTATGATAAACTAATTTTAATTTATATTATGGATAAAGACAAAGCTGTCGCTTTTAGCGAGTTAATTAATGTCGGGTAGGTCGGAAACCTCTCGGTTTCTTTCCCCCCTAAGAACCGTACTTGTGACTTTCACCACATACGGCTCAAGCCATCATTTGTCCTAACAGTTATATTCAAAACGCTTAAATTGCTCTTTCATTAGTTTCATCCCTTGCTTACTTGCTGGCTTGGAGTGCTCTAACCAAAATAGACACACAATAAGTACGATTTTCTTGTATTTTCACAGCATTTCATGTAATGTTATATTTTGAATTTATGTATAAATATTGAATAATATATGTATAACAATCCAATACTTAATATCATG
>NZ_JAJFUC010000042.1 GCF_021372645.1 Clostridium sp.
CCCCCTCCATGTTTTTAAATTAATTCATGATGCTTTATCAAATAACAATTGTGAATTGTTATTTGATAATTATAAATTTATACTAAGCTTTAAATTTTCTAAGTCTTAGTGCATTTGTAAGTACTGAAACTGAACTTAAACTCATTGCTGCTGCTGCTATCATAGGATTTAATAATGGACCTCCAAAGATATGAAGAACACCTATTGCAACGGGAATTCCAAGTATGTTATATCCAAATGCCCAGAATAAATTTTGTTTTATATTTTTAATAGTTGCATTGCTTAATTTAATTGCAGTTGTAACATCCATCAAATCACTTCTCATAAGAACTATATCAGCAGATTCAATTGCAACATCAGTACCTGATCCTATTGCAATTCCAACATCAGCTTGCGCTAGTGCGGGTGCATCATTTATTCCATCTCCCACCATAGCTACTTTTTGATTTTCTCCTTGAAGCTTTTTCACTTCATTTGCTTTATCTTCCGGTAGAACTTCTGCGAGTACTATATCAATTCCTACTTGTTTAGCTATAGCCTCTGCAGTTTTCTTATTATCACCAGTGATCATAGCAACTTTTATACCTATTTTATGAAGCGATTCCATGGCACTTTTACTGCTTGGCTTAACTGTATCGGCAACAGCTACTATGCCTCTTAGAATTCCATCAATTGCAATGTACATAGGCGTCTTTCCTTCACTTGCTAATTTATCCGAATCCTTGGCTAAAACATCTATATCTATGCTCTTTTCATATATTAATTTTTTATTTCCGATTAGAATAGTTTTACCATCTATATTTACTTCTATTCCATGCCCAGGAATTGCATTAAATTCTTCTATTGATTTAAGTTCTAGATTTTTTTCTTCTGCTCCTCTCACTATCGCTTCACCTAATGGATGTTCTGATCCTTTTTCAGCGCTTGCTGCTAATGCTAATATTTCATTTTCTGAAATTCCATTAGTTATAATATCTGTAACAACAGGTTTACCTTCTGTAATTGTACCTGTTTTATCAAATACAATAGTATTTATTTTGTGTGCTATTTCTAATGCCTCTCCACCTTTAATTAGTATACCATTTTCTGCACCTTTACCTGTCCCAACCATTATTGCAGTTGGAGTTGCAAGACCTAGTGCACATGGGCAAGCTATTACAAGTACTGCAATAAATATTGTTAGTGCAAATACTGGAGTTTCTCCAGCTATTAGCCAACCTATAGCTGATATTACAGCTAAAATAATTACTGTAGGAACAAAATATGCTGATATAACATCTGCAAGTTTTGCTATTGGGGCCTTTGATCCTTGTGCCTCTTCAACTAACTTAACAATTTGAGCAAGAGCAGTATCTTTCCCGACTTTTGTAGCTTTATACTTAATAAATCCTGTTTTATTAATACTCGCTCCTATTACATTGCTTCCTATACTCTTTTCTACAGGAATGCTTTCACCAGTTAGCATTGATTCATCAATTGCTGTGCTTCCCTCAATAACTTCTCCATCTACAGATAACTTTTCCCCTGGTTTAACTAAAACTATATCTCCAACTACTACTTCTTGAGCTGAAACAACTACTTCTTTACCATGACGTATAATTGTTGCAGTTTTAGGTGCTAATCCCATCAGAACTTTAATTGCTTGTGATGTTTTACCTTTTGAAACTGCTTCTAAATACTTTCCGAGTGTTATTAAAGTTAATATAACTGCCGCTGATTCAAAATACAAGTGCATTGCATATTCTGTATCACCCATGCTTATCTTATAAATACCAAATAAACCATATATAAATGCTGCTAAAGTACTTATAGCAATTAACGAATCCATATTAGGACTCAATTTAAATAAATTTTTAATCCCAATAGCATAAAACTTGTATCCCATTATCATTACAGGTAATGTTAACACTATTTGTACAATTGCAAAATTTAATGGATTCATCAAAGAATCAATTATCTCTGGAAGTGGCATTCCTATCATATGTCCCATAGTTATTATTAAAAGCGGAACTGTAAAAATTAAAGATCCTATAAATCTAAAGAACAGTAATTTACTTGCTTCTAACTTTTTCTTTCCTTTCGCTATTTCTTCTTCCTTAACTAATTTGTATCCAGCCTTTACTACTGCTGATTCAATGTTTTCATTGTTTAATTTTTTTTCATTAAACTCTACACTTAAAGTTTCTGTAGCAAAATTAACATTAGCATTATACACTCCATCTAATTTCCCAACAAATCTTTCAACTCTATTGGCACATGCAGAACATGTCATTCCTTCAATTTTTAGTGTTTTTTTATTCATAATTCACTTTCACCTCTTCACTTTTTTAATTCACTATTTACAGTTCACAATATACAATCGTTGATGAAATCTCCAAGGAGAAAGTTCGAAGAACGAGATATAAAATGCACGGTGTCAATTGTTCATTAAAATTACTATTTAGAAAGTAATTTTTCTAATACCTTATTAAGCTCTTCTATTTTTTCATCTGGATTGTTATTAAGACAAGCTTCCTTAACGCAATGACGTAAATGCCCTTGCAGAATCATTAAATCTGCTTTCTTTATTAAAGACTGCACTGCCAGTAATTGATTTGCTACATCTATACAATATCTATCATCTTCAATCATTTTTATTATTCCTTCAATTTGCCCCTTTGCAGTCTTCAATGATTGAACAGCTTTTTTTCTTTCTTCACTCATGCCTTCCCTCCCGCCCCCCCATGGGGGTGTCTTTACTATTAGTATATGCTAATAATTTATTCTGTCAATGTTTTTTAAATTAAAAGGTATGAAATTAATTACTCTTAATTAATCTCATACCTTACTTATTTACTATATATTAACATCTTGAAGTTCTCATTCTAGCTAATCATCAACTCAGTTTGTTTTAAATACTCTACAAATATTCTAACTATATCAGGATCGAATTGCTTTCCTGAACATCTTTCTAATTCTTTAATAGCATCTTTTTTACTTAAAACTTTTTTATAAAGAGAATTATTAATCATAGCATCATAGGAATCTGCAATACTAACAATTCTAGCTATTAGAGGTATACGTTCTCCTTTCGATTGGAGAGGATAACCATTTCCATCCCATCTCTCATGATGTGCTAAAACACCTTTAGCAACATTATCTAATTGATTACATGCCTTTATAATTCTATATCCCTTTTCTGTATGAGTTTTTACTATTTCAAATTCATCATCAGTTAAATTTCCTTCTTTAAGTAATATTTCTTCACTTATTCCTATTTTCCCTATATCATGAAGTTTTGCTACTATTGTAAGTTCATCCATTACAGCCATTGGAAGTAATAATCTTTCCCCAATAATCAAAGAATATTTCAAAACTCTTTCTATATGTTCTTCTGTTTCTAAACTCTTAGTTTGAAGTTCTGCTTGTAACGAAAACATCATTGAACTATTGAAACTGCTTTTCTGTAGTAATTTTTGCCTGTAAACCTTATCTTCTGCTTCTTGTAAAGCATCATATATACTCTTATCTAAACTATTAGTTATAGTTGTACCCAAAGATATGCTTATATCAATTAAGTCATGCTTATAATTCTTGCACTGATTAAATATCTTTTTGATCATATTTTCACATTCATAGTCAGTACTGTTAGGAACTAAAATTACAAATTCATCTCCACCTGTTCTAAATATTAACTGTCCCTCATTACAGACATCTCTAAGTACATTAGCTGTAAGCTTTAATAACTCATCCCCTTGAATGTGCCCTAATGTATCATTGACTAATTTCAAGCCATTTGCATCTCCCATTATAACTCCTACTGGAAGATATTCTTTTGATAAAAATTCCTTTGCCTTTTCTTCAAAATACGTTCTATTATATAATCCAGTTAAACTATCTGTAAAGCTTAAACTCTTTAATTTTTCTTCTGCTTCCTTCTTTTCAGTAACATCTAAAATAAGACCAACGACACCAATAACTTCATTATTATCATCCATTACAGGCACTTTTACGGCTTCTGTATATATCTCTTTTCCATCCTCTGAATGAAATGTTGTTTCAGCGTTTATACTCTGCTTATTTTCTATAACTTCATTATCTTCTTTTGTATATTTGATTGCTAATTCTTTCGAATGATGTATATCAAAATTTGTTTTGCCTACTACTTCATCCATACTATCTCTATTATAGAAATTATCAAATTCCTTATTTGCATAAATGTATTTACCATATTTATCTTTATAAAAAACCATCCCTGGTAACGCTTCCATTATTACCCTTAATATATTTTCTTGTTCTTCTATAATTTTATCTTTTCCATTTATAATATCTAAATTTTCATATATACCAGCTATAGCAGTTATTTGTCCATTTTCATCAATTAATGGAATTATAGTGACTTTTCTATGTTTCCCATCTATAGTCACTTCTTGTATTAATGGCTTTAGTGTATTTATAACCTTATTACAATATATATAGCAGTCTTCATTTACTGCTCCATAAATTATTTCTTCATCATTTCTCCCAATAAATTTCTTATTTCTGCCTTTATATATATTCTCATATTCTTTATTTACGTATATAAACCTCAAGTCAAGATCTTTTATCCATATAGGTTGTGGAATACTATCCACTAATAGTTTGAACATCTTGTACTCCATAGCATATCTCCCCTTTAAATTCACATAAAATAATTATACATCAAATATGTTCTCACAAAATAAAAATATATCTGAATTTAATTTATTTATTGAATTTATCATTACAATATATCCTTTTTAATTTTTATTTAAGTAATTTTGGCTGCACTTCAGGTTTCTTTTTATAGGTGAATATTTTTTTTCTAATATTTCTTTCAATACACCTTCTGCTAACTTAGCAAAATATTTTGAACAATTTAGAATTGCTTTTTCATCTACTTGATACTCTGGATGATGATGTGCAAAAGATTTTCCTGTTCCTATAGCAATAAATGCACCTGGTATCTTCTTTTGATAATATGCAAAGTCTTCTCCTTCTAACCCCATAGATATTTCCTTAACAGTATAACCTACTCTAGTTCCAAGTTTAGTACTAAAGTCAACCCATTCCTCAACGTTATTAGTTGCTGGAGAGCCTGAATGCCACGTAAGTTCTGCACTTCCACCAAAAGATTGTGCTATTCCAGTAATTATTTCATTCATTCTTTTATATATTAATTCACGTATATCTTCATTTAATGTTCTAACAGTTCCTTCAAGATATGCAGATTCAGGAATTACATTCCATGTATTTCCACCTTCTATATGTGTTACACTTAAAAGTGCTTTTTCTGTTGCACCTATGTTACGACTAATAATTGTTTGAAGGGATGTAACTATATTGCTTGCAATTATTATAGGATCAATTCCTCTTTCTGGTTTAGCCGCATGACTTCCAACTCCAGTGATTTTAATTTCAAATCTATCAACAGCTGCAGTCATAGCTCCAGTTTTTATCCCCATAATCCCAACCTCTGCATCTGAAACATTATGTACTCCAAAAATTGCATCTACATCATCTAAAACACCTGTTGATAAAATTTTCTTAGCCCCATCTGCACTTTCTTCTCCTGGTTGAAATATAAATTTTACTGTACCTATTAAAGATGCTTGATGCCTTTTAACTAAGTAAGCAGATCCTAAAATTGCCGCTGTGTGAAAATCATGTCCACATGCATGCATCTTACCCTTAATCTTAGACTTATAAGGTAGGCTTGTCTCTTCTTGAATCGGTAATGCATCTATATCACATCTAATAGCAACAACTGGACCACTCGGATTTCCTTTTATCTGAGCTACAAGACCTGTTTCTAGTGGTAAATCAAGCACTTCTATATCTGCTTTTTTTAATAACTTCTTTATTAATTTTGTTGTTTCAAATTCTTCATTAGGTAATTCAGGATTTTCATGTAATTTACGATATACACCTATAAGTTCGTCATTCAAATTCTCTATTATTGATAATAATATCTTATTCATCATATTAATCCCCCTTTGTTGATGTTTAAATTATAGCATCCATGCTTATTGTGTCAATATATATATGGATTCATTTATCATAGAAATCCCATAATATTCTGAATCTTCATTGCATTAGTTGCTATCATAAATCCAACTACAAATATTACATAAAAAGCTATATATGTTAATCCCCATGCTCCACTAAAAGCATATCTAACTTTTTCATAAGTCTTTAGTATTCTAGTATTTTCTTTTATTACTTCAATGAAATCTTTTCTATATTTAGTAACAAATAACGCAAGTGCTGAAATTCCAACTAATAAATATATACTTTCAAATATTGATTCTATTAATGGCATCTTTAATAATGATATTCCTAATAGTGTAAAAGTTATTGAGTTATTGAATATGTGTGCTATTATTGATGGCACAATAGACTTGGATTTAATTGCAATAAACGCTAAAACAATTCCCATTAGTACAGGATTAACAAATTGAACTAAATTTAAATGAAACATAGAAAATAAAATCGAAGATACAATAATTGCTGTTAAATTTCCATACTTTTGCATACTCTTAAGTATAAATCCTCTAAATATAATTTCTTCTAAAATAGGTCCTAATAAACATGCATATATTAAAAATAATATTAAATATACACTTTGTGTAGGAAAATTAAAATCCGGTTGGGGAATGGTTATGCCTTTAATATTTAAAATGGTTGAATATATGGCATATATTACACTTGAAATCATTCCTATTCCTATACAAGAAACTGTTCCTAAGAATATAAACATTTTAGGTGATTTATTTCTGCTGAATATATCTTTTTTAATTTTTACTTTTGTAGTCTTCATTGCTATAATAATTACTATAATATCACCAATTATGCACGGAAGGTATCCTAGCAAAAATTTATACGCATTACTTGAAATTCCTAAAATAGTATTTGTTTCGTCATTACTAGCTATATCTATCCCTAGAATTCTCGCCCTAATTTTAATACCTAACATAATTGCAAACCCTATTACATATACTGATATTCCTAATATAAGAAGCATCCTTGAACAATTTCCACCAGTTCTCTTTATATCTTCTTTTAGTGATAATTTTCTATTCATAATTTCTTGTTGAAAATCGTTTATCATCTCTTTACCCCACATCTCCTAACTAAGTATCTAAAAAATAGCTACTATATATTTCTTCTCTTCTATCCTTCTTTATATCAAATTTATCTTTAACATCTTTAATTCTTTCTATTTCTAAATTCTTTATAATCAACATTTCCTCAGAATTTATCTCATTTAAAATTTCTCCACTTGGGCTTACAAAAATTGATGCTCCATTGTACTGCAAGCCATCCCCTAATCCCACTCTATTTATACCAATAACATAACATTGATTTTCTATAGCTCTTGCTTTTAATAATATTATCCAATGTTGCTCTCTTGATTTGGGCCAACTTGCTGCTACAGTTATTATTTGTGCTTCTTTAGATGCTATTTGAAATATCTCTGGAAACCTTAAATCATAGCAGATAAAAGGAGTTATTTGAAACTCCTTTATTTTACAAATACATATTTCATCTCCACTATAATATTTATCGGCTTCTCCACCATAAGAAAATGGATGTATTTTAGTATACATAGCTAAAATTTTTCCCTCTTTAGAAACAATAACGTACTTATTTTTGCCTTTTTCATCAACTTTTATTGCAAATCCAAGACCTATATTTATATTGTTATTAATAGCTACTCTCTTAATCCAACTTATTATTTCCTCTTCAGATAATGAGAGTTTATTAATATTCATTGTAAAACCTGTTAATACCATCTCAGAAAATAAAATTAATTCTACTTTATTTTTCGAAGCCTTATTAATAAAGTCTTCAACCTTTTTCATATTTTCCCTATTATCTTCCCAAGTTACATTAATTTGAGCAATTCCAATAATCACTTTAAAGCACCCTTTTCCTAATTTCTTCGTTATAATCATAATTTACAGGTACACGTTTGATTTCTCCCGTAATTTTTTGCATAATATAATTTTATATCAGCTTCATGTATCATTTTCTGAATATCAAAATAACAAGTCCAAAATATATCGCATTTGGGACTTGTTATTTTCTTTCATATGCCTAAATTGAATGTTTTTATTATATTAACATCTATACTTAATTGAAAATTTTCTTATTAATTAGTTTTCGTCTCTTCGGATGGATATTTTCTAATTACAATAATTTCTACTCTTCTATTTTTAGTTCTACCTTCCTCTGTGCTATTGTCATATTTAGGCATATATTCACCATGAGCTTCAATAGATGCCTTATCTGCACTAATACCTGTGGAAGTAACCATTAGATTCATTACATTTATAGCACGCATTGCACTTAAATCCCAATTTGAGCGGAACTTAGCATTACTAATTGGTACATTATCTGTATGTCCTGCAATTTTAACCTGATTTCCTAAATCATGAAGCATATTGGAAATCTTTAAAAGCAATGGTGATACATCATTTAATATATCTGCCTCTCCTGATTTAAAAAGAACTGCATCTTGTATTGCAATCTCCAACCCTTCACTAGTAAGATCAACTTTAATCTTATCTGAATAGCCTTCTTTTCCAATTTCTTGTTCTAACATTTTCTTAATTTCAGTCATCTTATCCTCTTCAGCTTTAGCACTATTAATCCCAAATCCACCTTGACCATCCATAGGAATTACTGAGTTACCATCTTGCTGCATAACACCAGAGCCACCTGAAAAAATTGCGTTAAATTCTTTGCTCATTGCTTGAAATTTTGCT
Source organism: Clostridium sp. (assembly GCF_021372645.1). GTDB lineage: Bacteria > Bacillota > Clostridia > Clostridiales > Clostridiaceae > Clostridium. Next base: position 8,769 of record NZ_JAJFUC010000042.1, read on the forward strand.
TTATCTGTTTGTCCCATTGCAAACATAACAATAAATAATGCCAATAGAAGTGTTAACATATCTGAATATGGAAGAAGCCATGCTTCATCAACATGCTCTTCATGATGTTGTTTTTTCTTACTCATCATTACTCTCCTTAATTAATTATCATTATTGCTTTCTTCAAATTTAATTCTTTCTTTTGGTGCTAACATTCCTACTAACTTTCTTTCAATACTTTTTGGATTATTTCCTGCTTGAATAGCTAAAATTCCTTCAAGCATAATATTCATATCCTTTACTTCTTCTAGAGATTTTCTTTTTAATCTGTTTGCAAATGGATGCCAAATTAAATATCCAGTAAAAATACCATAAACAGTTGCAACAAAGGCTGAGCATATACTTTCTCCAAGTTTTTCAATATCATTAAGATTTCCAAGGGCACCAATTAGTCCAATAACAGCTCCTAAAACTCCAAGAGTTGGAGCTGTACCACCTGCTGATGAAAACGCTGCGGCACCAAGACGATGTCTCTCTTCCATACTTTCAATTTCTATTTCTAATACTTCTTTTATAAGTTCTGGCTCTAAACCATCTACCACCATCTCTAATCCTTTTTTCAAAAACTTGTTTTCCAATGCTTGTATAGTACTTTCAAGAGATAATAAGCCATCTTTTCTAGTTGTTTGAGCCATTTCTACAAGCTGTGTTATAACTTCACTAGAGTCTTGTTTATTCTTATCACTAAAAAGAACACCAAAAATCTTAGGAATCTTAAGAAACTCATTTTTTGGAAAAGCATTCAATAAAGCTATTACAGTACCACCAAGAATTACCATTATAGCTTCGCCACTAATAAGTATAGAAAGACTTGCCCCTTTTTCTATCATAGCTGCAACTACAACTATAAAACCACTAATAATACCTATAATTAAAAATATATCCATGTTTGTCCTCCTTTTAATTCGTATAACTTACTCGACCTAAGGTGCTAAACTTTTCATTTATCACTTTAATTTTTATCCAAATATAATATAAAATAATTTAATTTCTACCTCATATCCTTAAAATTTCCTATAAAAATATAATACCATAATCTTTGTAAATCTAAAACTATATTATAATATATATCCGATATAATTTTCGACTTATCCTTATTTCACAAGAAATTTGTCTAGCAATAGCTTTAATTAAATGTTAATTTCATTACTATTATTCCTTATCCAAAATTGAATACTGCATATTGAATAAATAAAATAGTATAAAATTTACCTTAAGTTAAATAATAACTATATATTAGGCATATTCAAAAAATAGCAAGTCAGTATGCTAGCCTATTTTATGTTATATGCCTTATTTAAGATGAGGAGGTATAAAAAATTGAATGAAGGATTAGTAGTTTTAGTGCGTTCTATTATTGGATTCTTTTCTTTACTTATTTTTGCAAAGATATTGGGTAAGCAACAAATAAGTCAATTAACATTCTTCGATTATGTGCTTGGAATAACAATTGGATCTATTGCTGCAAGTCTTACTACAGACTTATCCAGTAGAGCATGGCCTCATTTTATAGGACTTTTCACTTGGGCTTTGCTTGGATATATAATGCAATACATCACTATGAAATGGAGATATGCTGCAAAATACATAGATGGAGAACCTACAATTGTTATCATGAATGGTAAAATAATGGAAAATGCTCTGCGGAAAATGAAGTACACAGTGTCTGATATTATGGCATTAGTAAGAAATAAAGATGTCTTTGACTTGTCACAGGTAGATTTTGCAATCATTGAACCAAATGGTCAGTTATCCGTACTTAAAAAACCAGAATATGAACCTTTAACACCTAAGGATATGAATATTCTTAAAGCACCAACTGGTATAAGTACAGAACTTATTTATGATGGAATACTTATAGATGAAAATCTAAGGCAGCTTAATAAAACCAAAGAATGGATTATGGATCAGTTAAAAATGCAAGAAATTAAAGACGTTTCAGAAGTATTTCTTGCAACGTTAAATCATTCAGGTTCCTTGTATGTAGATAAATATGATGATCATATAAAAAAAGTAACTGACATTGGTGATTTTAAAGGACCATATTAAGGAGGAAAATTATTATGAGAAAATTTTTAGTTATAACTATTCCAATAGTAACATTAGCTTTTTTTATATTAATTATGCTTACTAGCAGTATTTTAAAAGGACCTCTAGGAAAAGATGATAATATCCCTAAATCAATAGAATTAATCATTCAGGACATAGATTCAGAAAATTGGGAAGAGGCGAATAATAAAACAGAGAAGTTATCAAACACTTGGGAAAAAATAATTAAAAGAGTTCAGTTTAGTTCAGAAAGAGATGAAATAAATTCATTTAGTACAAATATAGCTCGTCTTCGAGGTACAATCATGGCAAAGGATAAATCAAGTTCATTTGCTGAATTAAATGAAGCTTATGATCATTGGAAAGAATTAGGTAACTAGATTTTAAAGGAGTTATTGATAAAAGTATCAATGACTCCTTTAAATATTCTATACGTTAATTATGCTACTAATGTTAGTCAACAATTATTTTTTATATTGTGAGTTTATTTATTTAATTAATTCATAATTTAATAATTCCGAAAGAACTTGAAATTACATTATATATTAATATACTCCCATATCTATAAAATTTAAATTTAACAGATACAGGAGTATATTAATTATTTGTTATATTGTGGTTCTTCTTGTTTTACAAAGTCAAATCTTGATTGAAGTGTTTGTGCTACGTTTTCCATTGTGCTTGAAAGTTGATTAAACATTTGTTTTGCTTCTTGATTATCTGTATCTAAAGAGAATGTCTTCATATCAGAAGCTAATCCTTTAGCACTAGCTAATGCTGTTTCAAGTTTGGTTCCTGTTGGCATAAAAATTCCTCCTTAATATTTTATTACAACTATATTTTGCTCATAACTAATTTAAATATTCAATTTATCCATAATAAAATATATACCTTTTTATTTATTATTTTCTTTTTGATTAAATCTTGTACAAATTCAAGTTATTATTCCAATTTAGGAATATCAACCTATTTCTTCTCAATCTTCACCACACACTCCACATGCTTAGTATTTGCAAACATATCCACTGGCTGTACTTCTATAGCCTCATACCCCAATGTCTCCAGATGTTTTAAATCTCTAGCCAAAGTACTAGGATCACAGGATACATATACTACTCTTTCAGGTTTTGCTTCACCTATTGCATCTAGCAATTTGACATCACACCCTTTTCTTGGTGGGTCTACAACTATTACATTTGGATTAACACCCTCTCCTATTAGTCTTGGAATTACTTCTTCTGATTTACCTACACAAAATTCAGAATTAATTATTTTATTTTGCTCAGCATTAACTTTTGCATTTTCTATTGCTTGTTCTAGAATTTCTACTCCGTAAACTTTTTTAGCATTTTGAGATAAAAATAGTGTTATTGTACCTGTACCGCAATAAGCATCAAATACAATTTCATCTCCACTTAAATTAGCATATTCTAAAACCTTATTATAAAGGACTTCTGTTTGAATTGGGTTTACTTGAAAAAAAGATAATGGAGATATATTAAACTTATATTCCTCTATGTGATCAGATATATAATCTTCTCCCCATAAAGTAATACATTTATCTCCAAGAACTAAATTAGTATCTCTAAAATTTATATTTTGAATTACACTCTTTAAATTCATAACTTCTTTATTCAATCCATCAATTAATTCATCCTTATGAGGAATTTCTTTATCAGTAGTAACTAATACAACCATAACTTCATTAGTCTTAAAGCCTTTTCTAATCATTATATTTTTAATTAAGCCCTGATCATAAAATAATCCCTCTTTTTTAGCTGGTACTATTAAATTCTTTTCCATCCAAACTCTTATGAATTTTATAATTTTATCAGCTTCTTCATCTTGAAGGAGGCAAGTATCCATGTTAATTATTTCATGAGTTTTTTCACTAAAAAATCCGATTGCAATTTTATCCTCTACTAGTCCAACCGAATATATAGCTTTATTTCTATACCTATATCCATTTTCCATACCTAATGGATATTTTACGATTTTTTCATCTAACCCCGCAATTTTCTTTATGCAATCTTTTACTCTGTCAAACTTAAAATCTAATTGACCTTCATAACTTAGATGCATTAATGTGCAACCACCACATTCCTTATAATTAGCACATTTAGGTTCTTTTCTTTCATTACTTTTTTCTATTACTTCTATAAGCTTTCCATAAGCATATTTTTTCTTGGCCTTAATTATTTCTGTTCTTACAGTTTCACTCTTTAATGCTCCAGGTATAAATATTGGATATCTATCTATTTTAGCAACACCTTCACCTTCATAGCCCAAGGAGTCAATCTTAACAGTATAATGTTTATTCTTTTCTAACACACACACACATCCTTCGTTAAATTTTCATTTATATTAAATGTTTTCTTGTTTTTTATGATTTTAGGCATAATAAAAAAATAAAAAGAGCACCTTTCGGTGCCAATACAGAATCAGTTGCCATTTAATTCCATAATCATTAAATTATTATTTCTCCTTTTGAGCAATAATATACATTATATATTATATATTCCTCATACAAATGTCAATTTTTCGTTAATTTTTATAATACATAATGATACAATCTTTTTTCTAAATTCTTTAATGCCTAATACAATACTTTTTATCTCAATTGAAAATATTATCTTAAGCTCAGAGCTCAAATTTATTTTTTATAAACTCCAGTAAAAAGTTTATCCCTTCATCCTAAATTAAAAACAAAAAGAGACTTCAGTAAAATAATTGCCAAAGTCTCTATGTATTTTAGACTTATTTTACAACGCTAACCTTTAATAGGTTTGTTGCTCCAACTTGATCAACAGGTACTCCTGCTGCTAATATAACTGTATCTCCATCTTTAACAAATTGATTGCTCTTAGCTATTTCAACTGACTTTTCTAACATTTCATCAGTTGATTCCATTTTATTAGCAACTATTGGATATACACCCCATGAGAATGCTAATTGTCTAGCAACTACTGCATCTGGAGTAACAGCTATAATTGGACATTCTGGTCTGCATTGAGAAATTCTCTTAGCAGTTGCACCAGTTTGAGTTGAACTTATTACAGCAGCTGCACCTAATTCATTAGCTGCATTACTAGCTGCTCTTGAAATAACTCCTGCAATAGCTGGAATATGTGATTTAGCTTGGGATACTGCTACTTTATATTCTAAAGATTTTTCAGTTTCTAAAGCTATTTTAGCCATTGTAGCAACAGCTTCTACTGGATAATCTCCATTAGCACTTTCTCCTGATAACATGATTACATCAGTACCATCTAAGATAGCATTAGCAACGTCTGAAACTTCTGCTCTTGTTGGTCTTGGATTTCTCATCATAGAATCTAACATTTGAGTTGCAGTTACAACTGGTTTTCCAGCAGCATTACATTTTTTAATTATCATCTTTTGAATTGCAGGAACTTGTTCTATTGGAATTTCAACTCCTAGATCTCCTCTAGCTACCATTATAAGGTCAGAAACTGCTAGGATTGAATCGATGTTATCAACACCTTCTTGATTTTCAATCTTTGAACAGATTAATATTCTGTCTCCACCATTTTCATTAAGAATTTTTCTAATCGTTTGTACGTCAGATGCTTTTCTTATGAATGAAGCTGCAATCATAGTAACTCCAACTTCACAACCAAAGATTAAATCAGATTTATCTTTTTCAGTAAGAGCTGGTAATTTAATAGATGCTCCTGGTACGTTAATTCCTTTATGAGTCCCAATAAATCCAGTATTTTGAACTTCACACTTTATAGCATTTCCTTCAACAGATTTAACAGTTAATCCTACTAAACCATCATCTATTAAAATAGTGCTTCCTGGTTTAACATCATTTGCTAATCCTTCATATGTAACAGCACACTTAGTAGTATCTCCAACTATTGACATATCTCCGGCATATATTGTAAATTCTGCACCTTTAGTTAATTCAAGTTTCTTTGGTTCTAACTTTCCAGTTCTGATTTCTGGCCCCTTAGTATCAAGGATTATTGCAATTTCCCTATTAAGCTTCTTTGATAATTCCTTAACCTTTGCAATTCTTCCACCATGTTCTTCATGATCACCATGTGAAAAATTATGTCTTGAAGCATTCATTCCTGCCAAAATTAATTTTTCTAATATTTCCATATCCTCACTTGCTGGCCCAATTGTACAAATCATTTTAGTTTTTCTCATTAAACTAACACTCCTCTTTATTTGATTAGTCACATGAAATAAAATAACAATCATACTGTTCTGCTATTTTTTGAATGTGTCCTTATTTATAAAATCTATATAAATAAGCTATATTATTATGATAATACTTGAGCAATATCATATAATTCTTGATCAAAAGCACTTTCCATATCTAAAGCTTCATCTATATCTTGATCAATAATCTTGTTATTCTTAATTCCTATTACTCTAGAAGTTTTTCCTTCTATTAATACTTCAATAGCTCTTGTTCCCATTCTTGAAGCTAAAACTCTATCTACAGCAGTAGGGCTTCCACCTCTTTGAATATGACCTAAGATTGTTGCTCTTGCTTCAATTCCTGTTACTTCTTCAACATATTTTGCAAGTTTAAACGCTCCACCAATTCCTTCTGCAAGGATTATTAAGTTGTGCATTTTCCCTTTGTTTTTGCCTTCTAAAATAGTTCTACAAAGATCATCTTTATTAAATTCAATTTCTGGTATTATGATTGCTTCTGATCCACCACAGATACCTGAGTATAAAGATAAATCTCCGCACTCTCTTCCCATAACTTCTACAATTGAAACTCTTTCATGAGAAGTAGAAGTATCTCTAATTTTATTTATAGCATCTACAACAGTATTTAAGGCTGTATCGAATCCTAAAGTGAAATCAGTGTAAGCTAAGTCATTATCAATTGTTCCTGGTAGACCTATTGTTTTAATTCCAAGCTTTGATAATAATTTTGCTCCCATAAATGAGCCATCTCCGCCTATAACTACTAAAGCTTCCACACCATAGGCTTGTAATATTTTAGCAGCTTTTTTTCTTACTTCTTCATTTTTAAATTCAGGGCATCTAGCAGTTCTTAAAATTGTTCCACCTCTTTGAATTATATCAGATACTGAATTTCTATCCATACTGAATAATTCTCCATTTATAAGTCCACTATATCCTCTTTGTACTCCCATAACTTCAATTCCTTTATGAAGTGCAGTTCTTACTACTGCTCTTATTGCAGCATTCATTCCTGGTGCATCCCCACCACTTGTTAACACAGCTATCCTTTTCATAATATATATTTCCTCCTTAAATACCGTCAGGGACACCTAAGGTCCCTTATGTACAAAATAGAACCATAATTTATTAACTAACAATTATTTTACATAAATTTCTATGAATTAGCAATAATATTTAACTAAATTAAAATATTGTTCTAAAATAAATATTTTAACTTTATGAAAAATTTCAAATTATGCATATATTCCTCATTATTTTACCTATTTTGCTATTTCATATATATTCTTAATTATAAATTTATTAATATAGTTACGTAAATTCTTAATTAGGATGCTAGATACATTTAATGTTCTATATTTCTTTATAACTATATACTAAACTTTAATTTACTTTCTTTATTATACCCAATAATCGATAAAATTATATAAATTAATATCATTTTTGCAATATTAATTTTTGCAATATTTTTCATTTACATATTTGATAATTCAATTAACAATTTAAACCTTACAATTCACAGTTTAATTGCTTTTCAATGTAGAATGGACTTTTTATACTTTACATCCAATGGACAATTTTTATTCTTGTACTTTTACATTTTCTTTACCTAAATTTTCTTTTAGCAAATCTATGACATCACTTTCCAATGACACCCATCTATCTCTTGGTATTCTGAATTTTTGTTTTTCTCTACTTGCAAATATATAAATAGGTGTATCTCCAAGATATTCTTTTATTAATAGCTCTTTAAGTTTTTTACTAAGCTCTTGCGCTGATATTGTATCCTCTGCTCTCAAATATACTTTTGAATTATCTATTTTTTCTAAAGGTTCTATACTTTCACAGATAAGCTTAGGTGGTTCATCTTCTTTTAAGCTTAATCTACCCTTTATTATAACTAAGCTATCAGTTACACATAGTTCTTTAACTTTATCTAAAGTTTTAGGAAAGACTATTACTTCAATTGTTCCTGTTAAATCTTCAAGTTTTAAAAATGCCATTATTGTATTATTTCTAGTTACCTTTTGATTAACTGATGCAAGTATTCCACCAAGAATTACTCTATCATTGTCTTGAAGAGTATCTTCTCTATTAAATATGGCAACTTCATCTATATCAGTTCCTAATGTATCATCAAGGGTCTCTTGAACTAAAAATATTTTAGATATTTCATTTGAAGTCTGCATCTTTAAGCTTTGAGCATAATCATCCAAGGGATGTCCTGTAATATAAAGTCCTGTCATTTCTTTTTCCATAGCTAATAAATTTTTTTTATTAAATTCTTTTATATTAGGATATTTCACTTCTGGATTCTTCAATTCTTCATTTGCAAATAAGCTTATTTGTCCCTCAATATTTCTTCTTTTATCACTGGATATATTTTCAATCGTCTTTTCATGAACTGCTAACATTTTTGATCTAAAAACTTTAAAATTGTCTAAAGCTCCAGCCTTTATTAAGCATTCAACTGCACGTTTATTTATTGTTGATGGTTCCATCTTATTTATAAAGTCTACTAACGATTCAAATTCACCATTGTCTTCTCTTGCTTTCACTATACTATCTACAACATTAGCTCCAACATTTTTAATAGCAGCTAAACCAAATCTGATTTTATCACCCTTAACTGTAAATCTTGAGAAGCTTTCATTTATATTAGGTGGTAATACTTGTATTCCTAATTCTTCTGCTATTCCAATGTAATATGCTACCTTTTCATTTATTCCCATAATTGAATTGAGCATAGCTGCAAGCATTTCTACAGGATAATATTTCATAATATATGCTGTTTGATATCCTACAACTGCATAAGCTGCTGATGTCGATAGGTAAGTCTTTGATACTATCTCCAACTTTTCCCCCGACCCAAACGGTACGTGCGACTTTCACCGCATACCGCTTTCCATCGAAATAGTTTTCCATCTAATGACTTCTTCTTTTAAATTAAAGTTGCCTTTAATTCAAAGTTTCACCTATTTTAATTAAGTTATCTTCTTCGAAAATTATATTTCTTAATTCTAAAATCTTTTTATTTTTAGTTTCTGTATTAGAATGAACTAACTCGTGACATTCATCACATAGAGTTATTAAGTTTGGAACTTTATTTATCTGATTTAAAGGAAGTTTCCGTCTTTTATGATGACATTTAACTATTCCAGTATATACAGATTTCTTACATGCCATACACATTCCCTTATCTCTGTTATAAGCATATTCTCTATTCATTACATATTCAAAATTATAAATGTTTCCTTTTCTTTCTTGATTTCCTGCTATTATAAATAATTCATATGGATTATATAGTGTTGGTCTAAGTTTCCCTCTTTGTTTTTTAGAGGTATTACTTTTCAATTCTCTACCTTCTTCTGTATATGGTGTCATTTTAGGATTAAATTTTCTTGCATAAATAATTGGTGTTATTGATGCTTTGGTTAATCCTATTTTTAAATCCTTATAATCAAAGAAGAATGTTTTTTGTTTATATCCCATATGTCTATTAGTAAGATTATTAACTTTGTCTATATCTATAAGTCTATCTTTTCCACTTCCGTATAACCTTCGTACCGTTTTATATCCAGTATAATATATTTTATTATCTATATTTTGTAATATAGATTTTGCAATGCTTATTTTATAATAATTTGCAATTCTAATAATCATACTATTTATTTTTTCTACAAGTACAACTGTCTTTAACGGTGTTTCTTGATATCTTATAGCCTCGACTTTATCTAATATTTCTCTGGTTTTAGTCTTAACCATTTCTCTATTAGGCATAACCTTACATACGAGATTGTTTGTTAATCTCTTTTTCTCTACAAATAGTTCAAATCCAAGAAATTTAGCATTTTCTTCTCTTAAATCTGTAATCATAGTTTTATCATCAGATAATTCTAATGATAATCTATGTTTGAAGAATTTCTTACATTGATAAAGTAGTTTATTTGCTTCGTTTTTACTTTCAGTTAATATTATCCAATCATCTGCATATCTTATTAAATACTTTTGAACATGTTCCTTTTTCAGTTTCTTCCTTGCATTATCCAATGCAACTTTTCTTACTGATGATTTTGCTTTGTTTATATAATCATCTAAAAAGGGATGTTCTTCATATTGTGTTGCCACATATTTATCAAATGCGTTTAGGTATATATTGGCTAATAACGGTGATATTATTCCACCTTGTGGAGTTCCAATGTCAGATTTATTATATTTTAAATCTTCCATTATTCCTGCTTTTAGCATTTTCTTAATCATATTTAGCACTCTTTTATCTCTTATTCCAAGTCCCCACATCATTTTAATTAATATGTTGTGATTAACATTGTCAAAGAAACTTTTAATGTCACCTTCAATTGCAACATAACATTTAGTTGTATTAACTAAACTTACAATTCGTGCAATTGCATGTTCTGTGTTTCTGTATGGTCTAAAACCATAACTATGATTAAAGAACTTTGCTTCCACTATAGGCTCTATAACAATTCTCGTTATCTCTTGTATAATCCTATCTATCATTGTTGGGATACCAAGAGGTCTTAGTTTCCCACTCTTTTTAGGTATATACACCCTTCTAACTGCATTTGGTTTATAGTTGTCGATACACTTTCTTATTAGATTTATTAACTTTGTTGTATCCATTTGCAAATATTTATCAATATTAACTTTATCTATTCCAGCAGTAAAACTACCTTTATTAGATTTAATATTGTGTATTGCAGTAATTATTGTTTGTTCATTCTTCATTACTTCAACTAAATCATAAAATTCAGTATTCTTTTTAGAATTTTCATACATTTTATCTAAAACATTAACTAATTGTTTTTCATTTTTAATAACATAACTTTTTAAACACATCTGCAAGGTTATCACCTCCGATTGTTTTTACTATTAAATTCCCACCTTCATTTGAAGGGTTCATGATGATATGTTATTAAATAGGCTACTTACTATTCCGACTGGTGTCCTTCGCTCCAAGTAGTTTTATCCATCCTTCTTACATTACTGTAAATAGTGACTATCGGCTACTCATCAACACTACTATGACACCTCTGACTCCTTCTAATTTTCATAGATATAGCAAATCTCCAATTAGAAGGTATCTCCAGTTCCAATAAAACTATCCCTTATTTTACTTCAGTTTAGGTTTCCTCTCTATGCCGAGGGCTACATTATAACTGACTACCATAATCATTATAAGTTGTAACTTTTATAAGTTATCATATACAACCGAACCACGAACGTTTGTATAAACCCTAAGATCCCACCTTCTGCTGTGGGGCAACAATTACGACATTTCACACGAGGATTCGTTGTCTAACCATGCTAAAGTTTTTAAGGATGCCCACTCCATTTAGTTACGTATGTCAAGTGTGTAACATCAGGCTCTGTCCTTACCGTGCTCTATACACCTTCGAGTGCTATCTGTTGAGTGCATAACGGGGTATCAGCAATATCACTACTGGTAGTTGTGATAGAAAGGATTTTCACCTTTCAATTCGTTTTATCAGTTTGAATTAATTATATTAATCCACTTGCTTTTATTCCTTATCTAAAGGCTTTTATATGCAAGAACTGGACGCACCATGGGATTTATTGAATGCATAAGACGCAAAATCCATCATAGAATCAAAAATTTTATTTGCCGCTTCCTCTGTAATTCCATTTCTTATACATCCTGGAACTACTACTTCATCATTTTCAACAATACCATGAATGAAATTTTTTCTTTCTTCTTCCATGACTTTGTGTTTTTTCTTAGACATAGCTCTTCGAACCATATCACTTCGTCCCATAGAGTATCCTGCTAAATCTCTAACAGCTTGCATTACTTGTTCTTGATATACCAAACATCCATAGGTTACTTTTAATATGTTTTCTAATTCTTTAGTTAGATAAGTAACTTTTTCTGGGTTTCTCTTCCCATCTATGTACCTTGGTATTTCAGCCATAGGACCTGGTCTATATAGTGAAATCCCTGCAATTATATCTTCTATAGAATCAGGTTTTAATTCTTTCATGAACGATGTCATACCAGCTGATTCTAATTGAAATACACCTGCTGTATTACCTTCACCAATCATTTTATAAACTTCTTTATCACTAAAATCTATCTTATCAAGGTCTATGTCAATATTTCTATTTTCTTTAACCATATTAATAGCATCATTCATAACAGTTAAAGTTCTAAGTCCTAAGAAATCCATCTTTAGTAGTCCAAGTTCTTCTAAGGTTCCCATACCAAATTGAGTTACTATCATTTCATCATTTTTTTGCAAAGGAACATACTCAACTAATGGTCTTGATGCAATAACTACACCTGCTGCATGGGTTGAAGAATGCCTTGGTAGACCTTCTAAGTCCTTTGCAACATCTATTAAGGTTTTTACTCTTTCCTCACTATCATAAGCTAATTTGAGCTCTGGATTAAATTCCAATGCCTTTTCTATAGTTATACCTAACATAGTTGGTATCATCTTAGCAATTCTATCAACTTCTGAATAATTGTAGTTCATAGCTCTTCCTACATCTCTTATACATACTCTAGGAGCCATTGTACCAAAGGTTATTATTTGTGAAACATTGCTTGCTCCATATTTCTCTACTACATAGTCAATTACTTCTTGTCTTCTTTCATAGCAGAAATCACTATCAATATCTGGCATAGATACTCTCTCTGGATTTAAAAAACGTTCAAATATTAAACTATATTTGATGGGATCTATCTTAGTAATTCCTAAAGTAAAAGCTACTATTGACCCAGCTGCAGAACCTCTACCTGGTCCTGTTGGAATTCCACTTTCATAAGAAAATCTAATGAAATCCCAAACAATTAAAAAATAATCAACATAACCCATTTGTTTTATTATTTCAAGCTCATATTCTAATCTATCTATATATTCTTTTGCCTTTTCACTAACTTCCATTATCTTATCTATTTCTTCATAATTTAAAGGTTTGTCAATTAATCCTTCAAATACATCATACCTATCTATAAGGCCTTTATAACAAGTATCTCTAAGATATTCATATGGTTCTTGCCCTTCTTCTAATGGAAATTTAGGCAACTTAGATTCATGAAACTTATATTCATAATTACACTCATCTGCAATTTTAATAGTATTTTCCAAAGCTTCTGGCACATATGAAAATATATCCCACATTTCTTCTGCTGACTTTAAATAAAATTGATCTGAAGGATATCTTCTTCTATGGGGATCATCTATAGTTTTAGCTGTTTGTATACACATTAGAACATCATGTGACTTAGAATCTTCTTTATTTATATAATGGACATCATTAGTAGCTACTAATGGTATCCCTGTTTCCTTAGATAATTTTATATTTTCTTCATTTACTTTTTTTTGTTCTTCCATTCCATGATTCTGTACTTCAAGATAAAAATCACCATTAAATATCTCTTTATATATTAAAGCTGTTTCTTTAGCTTTTTCATAATTTTCTTTAAGGTGATAAGATTGTACTTCTCCACCTAAACATGCACTTAAAGCAATTAATCCTTCACTATGCTTTCTTAAATAATCATGGTCAACTCTTGGCTTATAATAAAAGCCTTCAATTGATGCCGCTGATACTATTTTCATTAAATTTTCATATCCAATTTGATTTTTAACTAGTAAAACTAAATGGTACGTTGAATTTTCTTTATCTGGTTGCTTAATATGCATAGATTTTGGTACTGCATATACTTCACAACCTAAAATTGGCTTTATTTCATTTTCCTTTGCAGCCTTATAAAAATCTACAAGTCCATATAGAACTCCATGATCTGTTATAGCTACGCTCTTCATCCCTAATTCTTTAGCTTTTGCCATAAGCTTTCCAATTTTGCCTGACCCATCTAATAAACTATACTCTGTATGAAGATGTAGATGTACAAATTCCTTTTCTTTATCCATATAAATCCTCCTTTCTTTATTATAATTATATCAATAAATTCTTTGAAATTATCTACTTTTTTATTATAACAATCTATGACTTTTTTTTATATAAAAAAAACGAAAATTCCAGTCCATTGTTTTGACTGGAATTTTCAGCAATCATCCTATTATTGCATCTTAGAAATCTATAGTTTTACTTTTTTCCAAATAAGGTCCTATAACCTTCTTAACATTTTCCACATGAAATTCATTAACATCATAAGCTAAGTAGTCTTCTTTAGAATCAAATCTTGTTATAATAGCCACATCATAGCTTCTATCACTTCTTATAACATCTACTCCTACTTCTAATTCCTTTAATTCCTTTATGTTTCCTTTCATTGATAAAAGTGTCTTTCTTAAAAACTCTAAATTTTCACCTGTAGGTTCTTTTGCTTTAAATAATACAATATGTGTAAACATAATATCCTCCTTTTTCAATTAACTAATTAAACTATCTGCTACTTCTCAATTCTTCAGCTATTTTCTCTATCTTTCTTAATCTATGATTTATCCCCGATTTTCCTACAGGAGGCTCTAACATTTCTCCTAATTCCTTTAGTGACTCATCTGGGTAATTCAATCTTAATTCTGCAATTTCTCTTAAGTTATCTGGTAATCTTTGAAGACCTATTTGCGATTGTATTAGTTTTATGCTTTCAACTTGCCTTACAGCTGCATTTACTGTCTTTGAAAGATTTGCAGTTTCACAATTAACAAGTCTATTTACATTGTTTCTCATTTCTTTCATTATTCTTATATTTTCAATTTCTAATAAAGATGAATGAGCTCCTATTACATTAAGTAAATCTACAATTTGTTCTCCTTCTTTAAGGTATACTATAAAACTGTTCTTCCTTTGTATTACTTTTGAATTTAAATTAAAAGTATTAATAAGATTAGATAAGTCTATAGCATATTCCTCACTATGAGTTACAAATTCTAAATGGTAAGTTTTTTCCGGATTGCTTATGCTTCCCCCACCAATAAAAGCTCCCCTAAGATATGCTTTTTTTATACCTTCATCTTTAAAAATGTGCTCCTCTATTCTGTAATCTAAACTCATTATTCCATCAACTTCTTTAAGTATACCAGTTTCACTTAGTAATCCTCTAACACCCATTTCTTCTGTAATCACTACCATATAAATGTTATTCTTTTTTAATGAGTTACTCTTTTTTACCATTAATTTCGAATGAATATTAAAATACTCTTTTAAAAGTGTAAAAATCAACCTAGCACTAGCTGGATTTTCTGTGGTCATTTTAAAACTAAGTCCACTTCCACTAAAAGCTAATGTGCCACCAACTTTCATTATAGCTGATATTTCTGCCAACGCTTCTTTCTTAGAAATATCTATATATCTGCATATTTCTCCTTTAACTTTTGATGAAAATGACATCTTGTTTCCTTCCTTATCTATAAATATTGCAATGTACAATTAAATTTAATCAATTTCTTTTCCTTTTTCTTCTCTCACTCTTTCTTTAATACGTTGTGATAAATACATATATTCAATAATCTTCTTTTTGTCATACAAAAGTTTCTTTTCCATTATTGTATCTACTAATACTTCTGCTAACTTATCTGCATCATGTTTTATTAATCCATTTTTAATTTTCACTAAATTTTCCCCAACTATTTTTACTCCTAAACTATTTATATCTTCTCTATCTAACTTAACAAGTTCTGCACCATCTTGTTGATATTTTTCTTTTAACTCGTCTGTTATTTCTCCAGTATTGGCGATTACATAGTCAACAATATCTTTTCCACCATATTTAAACAAAACCTTTAAGTGATCCGATGCTTTAAAACCTGTAGTTTCACCGGGTTGGGTCATTATATTAGAAATATAAATTTTAATTGCGTTACTTTTTCCAATTTCTTTTGCAATGTCTTTAACAAGTAAATTAGATGTTATGCTGGTATATAAACTTCCAGGTCCCATAACTATAGAATCAGCTTCTCTTAATGCATCTAGTGCTTCTTTTAATGCCTCTGCATTTTCTGGATTTATTTTGAGTTCTTCTATTCTCGAATTCTGCCTAATAGCTTCTTCCGGAATTTGAGATTCACCTTCCACAATATTGCCATTTTGAAGCTTTGCTACTAATTGCATGTTATCTAAGGTAACTGGTATAACCTTACCTGTTACTGCAAGGACTGAGCTCATTTTTTGAACTGCTTCTTCAAAATTATCTGATATTCCAGCCATAGCGGCTAAAAATAAATTTCCAAAACTTTGATTTTTCAATCGTCCATCTTTAAATCTATATTGGAGTAAATCTTCTAGTATAGGTTCAGTATCTGCAAGTGCTAAAATACAATTTCTTATATCTCCTGGTGGTAACATTCCTAAATCTTCTCTTAAATCTCCAGAGCCACCACCATCATCCCCTACTGTTACTATTGCAGTAATATTAGATGTATAGTATTTTAATCCTCTAAGCATTGTTGAAAGACCAGTTCCTCCGCCAATTACAACTATTTTAGGACCTTTAACTAATAATCTTTTTTCATATATTAAACTCTCAATTTTTTTACTATCTAATGATACTTTAAGATATCCTCTATTAACTAGTGCAATTATAGACTTCATTATTTCTGTAACTGAAATATATAATACAAATATTCCTGTGATATTTAGAAATACATAAAAAATCTGATAGTATAAATCATAAACTCTATGCGTTACTAATTCTGTGAAACCAAATGCTATTAATAATACTCCAAACACTCCAAATGCCAGCCATCGTTTTACTTTAATACCTACTTTAAGCCAATCTCGTATTCTCATAGCTTCTTTTCCCCTTTATGAAGATCTTCTGCTACATCTCTATGCTCTATTCTAGAATTATAGTTTTCCCTATTTAATCTTTCATAAACTTCATTAGCAATTGCAACAGAGCGATGTCTTCCCCCTGTACATCCTATAGATATTATTAGCTGCCTTTTTCCTTCTTTAATGTAATTAGGAATCAAATACTTTAACATATCCACTAATTTTTCTATGAAATTAACAGTTTCTGTTTGCTTTAATACATATTCTTTAACTGGATCATCATTCCCTGAATACTGCTTTAATTCTGGAATATAAAATGGATTTGGTATAAATCTAACATCAAAAACCAAATCAGAATCTACAGGTATTCCATATTTAAATCCAAAGCTCAATATTGTCACTGATAATTGCTTTTCTGGATAAGTATGATCTCCGTAAGCTTTATTTATCTTTTCTCTCAAATGTCTTATTTCATATTTAGATGTGTCAATTATAATATCTGCCACATTTTTAATCTCTCTTAGCTTCTCTCTTTCTTGAATAATACCAGTTAAAACTCTGCCATCAGGTGATAATGGATGGCTTCGTCTTGTTTCTTTAAATCTTTTTATAAGAACTTCATCGGTTGCCTCTAAAAATAAAATTTCATATTTAAACTCATTTTGTTTTAGATAATTTAGAGTTTCAAAAAAATCATCAAAGAAAACTCCACCTCTAATATCTATAACTAATGCTACTTTTTCAATATTTCCGCCACTTTGCGTACACATTTCTGCGAACTTTGAAATTAACTTTGGTGGAAGATTATCTACACAAAAATACCCCAAATCTTCTAACGCTCTTGTTGCTTGTGTTTTTCCTGCTCCTGATAATCCTGTAACTATAACAAATCTCATATTACACACTCCCCTTTGCCAAAGATAGCTTTTTAGGCACATGTGCCTGTTTTCTTAAATGTGCCTTAACATTAGAATTATATCATACTATTATAATTAAATCATAAAAAACCCAAAAGTCATAAACTTTTGAGTTTCAATATTCAACTTAACATTGGTATCTTTAAATACCTTTAGCATATAAAAAAATAACAAGTACGTAGCTAGATATTTGACTTGTTATTTTCTTTCACATGCCTTAATCTTCACCTAAGATTCTAACTTCCGGATGCAATTCTACACCAAACTGTTTTTTCACTTCATTTTTAACATGATATATTACACTTAGCACATCTTTAGCAGTTCCATTTGCGCTGTTAATAACAAAACCAGCATGCTTATCTGAAACGCATGCCCCCCCTATAGTAAAGCCTTTTAATCCTGCATCTTCAATTAATTTCCCTGCAAAATACCCTTCTGGTCTCTTAAAGGTACTTCCTGCTGAAGGAAATTCTAGTGGTTGTCTTTCTTCTCTTCTTTTAGTTAATGAATCAACCCTAGCTTGAATCATTTCTTTATCTCCAGAGATTAAATCAAAAGTTGCACTTAATACTACATATCCTTTTTGCATAACTAAAGATTGTCTATACCCTAAGTTTAATTCTTCTTTAGAAAGAACTCTAACTTCTTCATTATCATCTAATACTTCTGCCTTCTCAATAACAAATGATATTTCTCCATCATAGGCTCCTGCATTCATGAATACAGCTCCACCTACGCTACCTGGAATTCCACAGGCAAATTGGAATCCTGATAAGGCCCCTTCTGTAGCTTCTGCTGAAACATCTTTAAGTAAGGCTCCACATTCTGCGGTAATTTTATTACCTACACGTTCTATCTTATTAAGTTCGCATAACTTTATAACAACACCTCTAATACCACCATCCCTAACTAAAAGGTTAGATCCATTTCCTATAACATAAAAAGGGATTTTATTTTGTTTACAAATAGTGATAGTTTCTTTTAGTTGCTCTACATTATTGGGAGTTAAAAGTATATCTACTGTTCCTCCAACTTTAAAGTATATATGTTCACTCATTTTCGCATCTAACTGAATTTGTGACTCTTCGTATATTTTATTAAACAAATTCTTATATTTTCCATACTGATTCATGCTAAAACTCCTCAAACACTTATATTGATATCATTTATTTACATCATATAGAATAATCTATATACCAAACTAACACAAGTAAAACTTTATTCATATTAGTTTTCAGTATATTTTTACATAAAATAATACAAGTAAAATTTTATTAATATTATCTTATATGCAGTAAATTTTTATTCCGTATTATTATAGCATAATTTATTTATTTTGTTCATGTTTTTTGTTATATTCAAAAAAAATACCAAGTCAGTATGCTAGTATATTTGACTCGTTATTTTATTTCACATTCCTAAAATATGTGAAAATGCTATTTGCTGTCTTATTATCAATTGACTCAGTTTCAATGAGTTCCTCTAATGTAGCTTTTTTAATATTATCAATACTTCCAAATTTCATAAGAAGTGACATTCGCCTTTTCTGTCCAATATTTGGTATATCATCTAATATTGAATGCAATGTCCTCTTATCTCTTAAACTTCTATGATAAGTAATTGCAAATCTATGAGCTTCATCTTGAATTCTTCTTATTAATTGCATTAAATTAGAACTCCTATTTATCACTAATTCTCTATTATTATATATTATTCCTCTTGTTGCATGATGATCATCTTTAACTAATCCACAAACTGGTATACTTATTCCTAATTTAGCTAAAACTTCAAGAGCTATATTCACTTGACCCTTTCCACCATCCATCATAATTAAATCTGGAAAATTAGAAAATTTTCCACTAGAAAATTTAATTTCTTTATCTTGGATTTCTTTAATTTCCTTTAATCCATGAGTAAATCTTCTTTCCAAAATCTCTCTCATACTCTCATAATCATTAGCATTTTTAACAGTTTTTATATGGAATCTTCTATAATCACTACTTTTAGCTTTTCCATCCTCAAATACAATCATAGAACCAACAGAATCTACTCCCTGTATATTAGATATATCATAAGCTTCTATTCTTAATGGAATACTATCTAGTTCTAATAAATTTTGCATTTGTTCTAAACAAATTCTATTTATTTCTTTATCTCTTAAAATCTTATCCTTGAATTGGTCTAAAGTAACCTTTGCATTATTTTTCACCAATTCTAACATATCTTTTTTCTCACCTTTTATTGGAATTTTAACAAAAACTTTTGATCCCCTTTTTACACTTAGGAATTCTTCTAAAGCTTCTATTTCATCACTTTCTGGAATATAAATATTTTTAGGCACCTTCGGAGTGCCTCCATAAAATGATATTATAAACTGAGATATAATAATACGATCTTCTTCATGAGAACTATTTTCGAGAATAAGATGTTCTCTTCCTGTGACTTTTCCATCTCTTAAGAAGAAAATTTGGATGCAACAGTCCTTTTCACCCTTATACATATTAATGAAATCCTCATCACTTTCTTGAGATTTAAATACTTTTTGTTTTTCAGCTATATTTTCTATAGCTAAAATCTTATCTCTTAGTGATGCGGCTTTTTCGAATTCTAACTTCGAAGAAGCTCCCTGCATTTCTTTTTTTAATTTATTTAATAAAGTTCTATCTCTACCGCTCAGAACATCCATAATTTCATCTATCATATTTCTATAATTAACTTTTGAAATATGTCCTTCACATGGAGCTTTACATTTTTTTATGTGATAATTTAAACATGGCCTTGTTTGCTTTCCACCTTCTACAATAAATTTCTTGCACGTTCTTAACGGAAAAATTTTTCTTATTAAGCTTATTGTCTCATGTACAGCTCCAGCGTTAGGATATGGTCCAAAATACCTATTCCCATCCTTTGCATAATTTCTAGTTATAAACACTTTCGGAAAATCCTCATTAACAGTTATTTTTATAAAAGGATAGAATTTGTCATCTTTTAAGGAAATATTGTATTTAGGACTATGTTTCTTTATTAAATTACATTCTAATATCAACGCTTCCATTTCAGAATCTGTAACTATATATTCAAATTCGGAAATATTTTTAACCATTGCTTTTACTTTTTCTGAATGATTCTTTGAATTTTGAAAGTATTGTCTAACTCTATTTTTTAATACTTTTGCTTTTCCTACATAAATAATTTCTCCAAGAGTGTTTTTCATTAAATACACTCCCGGTTTATCTGGTAAAATTTTTAATTGTGCCTTAAAATCAAACATAATATCCACCTCCTTTTACAATATACATTGCTATTTAGCCAGTTCTGCCTGAATAACTTTTCCTGCTATTGGAGCTGCTGCACTTGCTCCATATCCTCCATTTTCTACTATTACTGCAACTGCGACCTTTGGATTATTTGCTGGTGCAAATCCAATAAACCACGAATGAGGTTTGGCACTTTGACCATTAGCAAGATTATAATCTGCTGTACCTGTTTTACCAGCAGCATCAGTTCCCTGGAAAAAACCCCAAGAAGAATTAACTTTAGAATCAACTAGATTTTTCATATAATCTTTTATAGTAGCTGCATTAGTTGTACTAAGAACTTGTTTATATACTTTTGAATCTATAGTTTTAACCACGTTTCCATCTTTATCAATTACTGAATTAACAAGTCTTGGTTCCATCATCTTTCCATTATTAGCTATAGTACTTGAAATTAAAGCCATTTGCATTGGTGTTGCTAAAATGCTACTTTGCCCAATTCCTGTTTGTGCTATACTACCAACCTCTGCCTTAGTTAACTTTGGAAATTGACTTTGAGTTATATTAAATCCATCCCCCTCAATGGTACTATTAAAGCCATATTTTTCAGCAGTAGTTTTTAACTTATCATTTCCAAGTTCCATTGCTAATGTACCAAATACAAAGTTACTTGATAATCTAAATGCCTCTTTTAAATTTATAGTTCCATTAACTTCTCCATTATCATTACTTAAAGATTGCTTTTCATTAAATACGATTTTCCCAGTATCATCAAATGTCCTTCTTGTAACATCTGGCATGTTTTCTAAAGCACTGCTAAGAGTAACAGTTTTAAATGTTGACCCTGGAGGATAAAGTCCTGATGTTGCTCTATTTATAAGTGGACTATTATCTGCTGTACCTGCATTTGCTGCTTTCATTGAACTTTCCAAATCATTAGGATTGTACGTTGGCTTTGAAACCATGGCAAGTACTTCTCCTGTTTTCGGATTTAGCGCAACTACAGCTCCCTTACTATTCCCAAGAGCATCATATGCTATCTTTTGAAGCGCAGGATCTAACGTAGTTATAACCCCATTACCAATCTTAATATCATCTTCTTTTCTGCTTTTAAAAATTTCTTTTAATTTATCCATGCTAAAGTCTTTAGCTAAGTTTAGAAAATTGTTTGTAAGCTTATTGTATGTTGTTAATTGACTATCATAATTTGCTTCTAAGCCTGTTAATCCATACCTCGGATCTACATATCCTAAAGCATGAACATATAAATCTCCATTAACATAAGTTCTTTTTTGTGTAAGCGCATCTACTCTTTCACTTTTTGTCAATGAATTTTTATTTCTATCATATATAGTTCCTCTTAACACTTCATTTCTTCTTGCCCATAGCCTTTGATTTCCTTGTTGATCTGCTATATTAGGTGCTGAAAAAACTTGAAAATATGCAATATATGAGATGAGAGCTACAAAGCAAAATATAAAAACTACCATTACTTGTTTTATACTATTAGAAACATCTTTCATTTTTAGCCCTCCTCTGATATTTTTTGAAGTATTGCCAATGCAAAGAACATACTTAGTATGGAAGATCCGCCATAACTAACAAGCGGTAATGTAATTCCTGTAAGCGGTATTACTGCGAACACACCACCAATTATAACCAATACCTGGCAAGCTATCATAGCACTCATTCCTATTGTACTAAGTTGTGAAAACTTATCTTTAACTCTAAATGATGCTCTCATACCTCTATAGAAAAATAAGAAATATATTATCATAATACCAAGACCAAATACCATTCCTAATTCTTCACAAATTACTGCAAAGATATAATCTGAAGTATTAACTGGCACAAATCCTGGATACCCTTCTCCAAGTCCTGATCCAAACATTCCACCTGAAGAAACTGCATATAATCCTTGGACTATTTGGTACCCTTCTGTATTTGAATATTTCCATGGATTCCTCCAAATCAATATTCTTTCTCTTACATGCGGAAATAACTGGTATGCAAGAAATGAACCAACTATAAATGATATAAAAGTAATTACTACATATTTTTTCTTTCCAGTAGCAACATAAAGCATTGTTATTGCAATACCAAAAAATATTAAAGCTGAACCTAAATCTTTTTGCATAAACAAACATCCTAATGAATACATAACTACTAATGCAGGTTGCCAAAGCTGTTTAAGATCCTCTATAATATTATTTTTATCTTCGTAATCTTTTAATACGGATGCAAGATAAATTACAAAACTGATTTTACCAAATTCAGATGGTTGAAATCCCATGCCTCCAATCATAACCCAGTTAGTTGCCCCATAAACTTCTTTTCCAAAAATTAATGCCATAGGCATAAATATAATAGTTATAATCAAATAGATTTTCTTATATTTTGCAAAGTTTCTTAAGTCTGGGATTGCTACTACTAACGCAATAAATATAATAATGCCAGCAGTAAACCACATTAATTGCTTAATTGCAGTGCTAGTATCCAATCGATACAATACAGCCATACCTATAACTGACAATATACATGCAAATATTATTAAAAATTTATCTCCATGTGGATAAAATTTTCTAATTAAAATCTGAGTAATTGTTAATAACACGCATACTATTAACCCCATATATATTGCGCCCATATCCATAGGATCCTTTAATATAGCTATATTGGTAAAAAGAGCCATACACAAAAGATAAGTTAAGATTAATAACTTTACCTCATCCTTTTTAATCTTCAATCCATATCACCTCTTACGTTTATTGCTTTTAGGCACATTCAAAAAAATAACAAGTCAGTATGCTAACTTATTTTCTTTGATATGCCTTGATTTTTTTTGTAAAGCCCAGTAGAAGATATCCTGTACATAATCTTCTCCTGAGCCTAATTCATCTAAATTCTTTAATTTATACCTAGCCAACTGTAATATCTCTTACTATCTACTGTACTTCCGATTCTTACCTTAAAATCTTAAAAACTGATGTTCCAATCTTTATTTCATCTTTATTCGCTAATTTCGCTTTACCACTTATCTTGTTTGCATTTAAATAGGTACCATTTGTGCTATTCAAATCTTCTATAAATAATGAATCATTTCTCACTATAATTTTTGCATGATTTCCAGAAACATGTTTATCGCATAAAACAATTGAATTATCATCTTTTCTCCCTATTGTTAAATCTGACCTTATAGGAATAATAGACCCATCTTTTAAATCTTTACTATTTCCTGAATTTATTATTTCTAATCCATAATTTCCTTTGACCATTGATGGTCGTTTCTTCTTACCCCCATTTTTAACATCCTTATACATTATCTTTAATGCATAGTATATTATTACGTATAGTATAACAATAAAAACTACTCCAAAAGCTCCAGCAATTATTTTTGAAAAACTCATATTTTCACCTCAATATCTATTACTGTGTCATAGGCCTCTAAAAAAATAACTATCCAAAGATATTATTCATATTTTACGTGTGCCCTATTAATGATTATACAACAAAAAGGCAAATATGCCATACTAAAAGTATTACTTTTCAATTAACAATGTACTTTCAATACACAATTAACAGTTAATACTGCTTAATTATAGTACAATTTCCTTTGAAAATTGAATTACTAAAATAATATTTTTTTTAAATATTTTCCTGTATATGATGCTTCAACATTGCATAGTTCTTCTGGAGTTCCTGCTTTAATAAGAGTTCCGCCCTTATCTCCACCTTCTGGTCCTAAATCAATTAAATAATCTGCACATTTTATCACATCTAGATTATGTTCAATTACAACTACAGTATTCCCTGATTCCACCAATCTTTGAAGTATTTTTATTAATCTACTAACATCACCTACATGTAATCCCGTTGTTGGCTCATCTAATATGTACAGTGTCTTTCCTGTACTTCTTTTTGACAATTCAGATGCTAATTTTATTCTTTGAGCCTCTCCACCTGATAATTGAGTTGATGGCTGACCTAATCTAATATATCCAAGTCCTACATCATTTAATGTTCTTAATTTATTTTCTATCCTAGGTATATTTTCAAAAAATTTCACTGCTTCTTCAACTGTCATGTTTAATATATCGTCTATATTTTTACCTTTGTACTTAACCTCTAGTGTTTCCCTATTGTATCTCTTACCTTTGCAAACTTCACATGGTACATATACATCAGATAAAAATTGCATTTCTATTTTTATAATTCCATCTCCTGAACAAGCCTCACATCTTCCACCTTTAACATTAAAACTAAATCTTCCTGGTTTATACCCTCTCATTTTAGCTTCTTGAGTTTGTGAAAAAAGTTCTCTTATTATATCGAATGTACCTGTATAAGTGGCTGGATTAGAACGTGGTGTTCTTCCTATTGGGCTTTGATTTATATCTATTATTTTATCTATATTTTCATATCCAATTATTTCTTTATGCCTTCCCACAGGATTTTTACTTTTATTTACCATTTTATTTAATCCCTTATAAAGAATTTCATTTACCAAAGTACTTTTCCCAGACCCTGAAACACCTGTAACTGCTGTTAATGTTCCAAGTGGAATTGATATATTTATGTTCTTTAAGTTATTTTCTTTCGCTCCTATGATTTTTATATTTTGTTCATTACCTTTTCTTCTTATTTCAGGTACTTTAATTAATTTCTTTTCTGTTAAGTATTGACCTGTTATAGATTTTTCACAAGCCTTAACTTCATCAAGAGTTCCAGCAACAACAACTTCTCCTCCATGTTCACCTGCGCCAGGTCCAATATCAACAATATAGTCAGCTTCTTTTATAGTATCCTCATCATGTTCTACAACTATTACTGTATTCCCAACATCTCTTAAATTTTTTAGAGTTTGTATTAGTCTATCATTATCTCTTTGGTGCAAACCAATACTCGGTTCATCTAAAATATATAAAACACCCATAAGTGACGAACCTATTTGAGTTGCAAGTCTTATTCTTTGAGATTCTCCTCCTGATAAAGTTCCTGAATTCCTTGATAAACTTAAGTAATCAAGCCCTACATCCAATAAAAATTGTAGCCTGTTTTTAATCTCTTTTATAATTTGTTCACTAATAATTCCATTCTTTTCTGAAAATTCTATTCCATTTATAAAATCTAATTCTTCTCTTATTGGCATACTCGTAAGTTCAAATACATTTTTCCCACCAACAGTAACTGCTAATGCATCATCCTTTAATCTTGAACCTTTACATTTAGGGCAAAAATCATTACTCATATATTGCTCTATTTCACCCTTTATCATATCTGAATTAGTTTCTCTATATCTTCTATTCAAAGAATTTATTTCTCCATCGAATGCATAATTATATATTGCCTTAACGCCCTCTTTTGTATATTCAACTTTAAGTTTATTTCCTTTTGTACCATATAAAAGTAAATCTACATTTTTCTTATCTAAATCTTTTATAGGAGCATTTAAGTCTAGTCCATATTCTCTACTTAAAGCTTGAAGTATGGCATAAGTCCATGATTCTTCTTTAAGTCTTCCATTACCCCAACTAGCTACAGCACCTTCCATAATACTTAATTCTTTATTTGGAATTACTAATTTCTCATCTATTTCAATTAATGTTCCAAGTCCATCACAATGATCACACTTACCAAATGGAGAATTAAATGAAAATAACCTAGGTGCTAATTCATCAATGCTTATTCCACATTCTGCACAAGCAAATTTTTCACTAAATAAAGTATCCTGTCCTCCAATAATACTTGCTATTGCTAAACCTTCTCCTATTTTTAATGATGCTTCTATAGACTCTGCAAGTCTTCCTTCAATTCCTTCTTTTATAACAATTCTATCTATAACAGCTTCAATATTATGTTTTTTATTTTTATCTAATTTTACTTCTTCTTCAGTTAAATCATAAATTTCGCCATCAATCCTAGCTCTTACAAATCCATTTTTCTTTATATTTTCTAATACTTTTTCATGGGTTCCTTTTCTTCCTTTAATTATAGGCGCTAATATTTGAAGCTTTGTTTTATCCCTATAATTCATAATCTTATCCACAATTTGATCAACAGATTGTTGAGTAATTTCTTTTCCACACTTTGGACAATGCGGAGTTCCAACTCTTGCATATAGTAATCTTAAATAATCATAAATTTCTGTTATTGTTCCAACTGTAGATCTTGGATTTTTGCTTGTAGTCTTTTGATCTATTGATATAGCTGGTGATAGCCCTTCTATGTACTCAACATCTGGCTTATCCATTTGACCTAAAAATTGTCTTGCATAGGAAGATAATGATTCTACATATCTTCTTTGTCCCTCTGCATACAAAGTATCAAAAGCTAATGACGACTTACCTGAACCTGATAAACCTGTAAATACAATTAACTTATCTCTTGGTATTTCTAAACTAACATTCTTTAAATTATTAACCTTGGCACCTTTGATTATTATCTTATCGTTCATAACAACCCCCACAATTCAGTTAACAGTTAACAAGTAACAGTTAACAATTAATGTTGAAATTCCTTGACGGAATTTCTAAAAAAACTTCATATCAACATCCTATCTTAATATATAATTCTATTTAGCAATTGACAGTTAATACCTTTTAGAATACCTTATTGACAAGTAACAGTTAATAGTACGATTCTTTAAAGGAAATCTCCCGAAATTATAATTATTCACTGTTAACTCTTAACTGAGTTAATTATGTCTCTAAGTTCAGCTGCTCTCTCAAATTGCAGATTTTTTGCAGCTAATAACATTTCTTCTGTATATTCTTTAATTAACTTATCCTTTTCCTTCTTAGTAAGTTTCTTCTTGCCTTCTACCTTATAGTCTGCTACTTCTTCAGCAATCTTTGTAGCTTCTATAATGTCTCTTACCTCTTTAATTATAGTTGTTGGAATTATTCCATTCTTGCTGTTGTATTCTTTTTGTATAGCTCTTCTTCTTTCTGTTTCCTTTAAGGCTTTATCCATGGATTTTGTTATATTATCTGCATACATTATAACTTTACTTTCTGAATTTCTAGCTGCTCTTCCAATTGTTTGCATCAAGGATGTTTCTGACCTTAGAAATCCTTCTTTATCAGCATCTAAAATTGCAACTAAAGCAACTTCTGGTATATCTAAACCTTCTCTTAAAAGGTTTATTCCAACTAATACATCATATTCACCAAGCCTTAAATCTCTTATAATTTTCATTCTTTCCAGAGTATCAATATCTGAATGCATATAAGTGGCTTTAACACCAAGCTCTATTAAATACTTAGTTAAATCTTCTGCCATACGTTTAGTCAAAGTTGTTATTAATGTTCTAAATCCACATTCTTTAGCTTTATTAACTTCTCCATATAAATCATCTATTTGTCCTTTGATTGGTCTTATAATGATTTCTGGATCTAATAATCCTGTAGGTCTTATAATTTGTTCAGCAATTTCTTCTGAATGATCTATTTCATAAGCAGCTGGAGTTGCACTCACAAAAACCACTTGATTAATTTTCTTTTCAAATTCTTCAAACTTTAGCGGCCTATTATCATATGCACATGGAAGTCTAAATCCATAATCAACTAAAGTATTTTTTCTAGATCTATCTCCAGCATACATTGCTCTGACTTGAGGCAATGTTACATGACTTTCATCAACAAACATAAAAAAGTCTTTTGGAAAATAATCTATCAAAGTTTTAGGTGGTGTTCCAGAAGCTCTACCATCCAATATTCTTGAATAATTCTCTATACCACTGCAATATCCCATCTCCTTTATCATCTCAATATCAAAGTTAGTTCTCTGTCTTAATCTTTGAGCTTCTAAAAGTTTATCTTGAGCATTAAGTTCTCTCAATCTTTCCTCTAATTCACCTTCAATAATTCCAATTGATTTCTCAACAGTTTCTCTAGAAGTTGCAAAGTGGGAAGCAGGAGTTATTGCTACATGATTTCTTTCTCCAAGGATAGTTCCTGTTAAAACATCAAATTCTCTTATTCTATCAATTTCGTCTCCAAAGAATTCAATTCTAATTCCCTTGCCTGAATATGATGCTGGAATTATATCTAAAGAATCGCCTCTAACTCTGAAGGTTCCTCTTGAAAAATCTATATCATTTCGCTCATATTGAATTTCTATAAGCTTTTTTATAACTTCATTTCTTTCTTTTTCCATTCCAGTTCGAAGGCTTATGGTTAATTTTTTATATTCATCCGGATTACCCAGCCCATATATACAAGAAACAGATGCCACAATTATTACATCTCTTCTTTCAAAAAGAGCTGATGTAGCTGAATGCCTTAATTTATCTATTTCATCATTTATAGATGCATCCTTTTCTATAAAGGTATCTGTTTGGGGTACATATGCTTCTGGTTGATAATAGTCGTAGTAAGACACAAAATATTCAACTATATTATCTGGAAAAAACTCCTTAAATTCTGAGCATAACTGTGCTGCTAAAGTTTTATTATGAGCTAAAATTATAGTAGGTCTTTGCAACTTTTCTATAATATTTGCCATAGTAAATGTTTTTCCTGAACCAGTCACCCCAAGCAAAGTTTGGCATCTATTATTATGCTTTATTGAATTCACTAACTTATTAATAGCTTGTGGCTGATCTCCTGTAGGTCTAAATTTAGAATATATTTTAAATTCTCCCATTAAACTACCTCCGCGTTCGAACAAACATTCGCATTATATATATATTTTACTTTTCCTTAGCTATTAAGTCAACAACTTATGTTATTTATTTTTTTAATTTACAATGGACAATTGACAATTATGGTTCAATTTTCTTTAGGAATTGAATCATTAATTGTAAATTGTATAAATCCACATACATTAAAGAAAAAGATGGCTAAGCCATCTTGTATAAATTATAGTTTCTTATCTTTATTTTCTTCATATTGGTTAGTTTTATCCTCATTAATTTTATCTTCTATCTTATATTTTTCTTTATGTTCTGAATTTTTACATTTGCTAAAAACACTTTTAAAGCTGCTATCACTAACTGGTATAATATCTTCTTTATCTACGTTTCTAGGTACTAATAATAAACCTAGTCGAGTATTTTTATTATGACTAAATTCAATATCTCTTATAATTCCCTTTGAATCTTTAATCTTCAAAATTGCATTATACCAATTTGCTTTTAAAATGGAATAACTCTCTGCTTCCGAGTTAATATTTTTATTATTTATTGATAAAAGTTTACTTCCAACATCAACACCAAATTTTCTAACTTGTGAATCTGCTGAGATCTCTAAAATCATTAATCCCTCTTCATCACTTACAAATTTAGGTTTTCTCTTTTCTTCACTTTTTACTTGAAGATTTAACATAAATTCATGAGCAAATGGTGTGAAAATTAGAACTAGTATTTCACCCCAAACTCCAAACCTAGTGATTTGAGCTACAATAGTTAAAATGATTCCATAAATTAATATATAACATCCTGACGATATTGCCTTTTCCCTTTTACTTCTCGTAAAAGTAATTGAGGAGTATCCCAAAATTGCATAAAATGGCAGTATTGAAATTACACTGCTTGCTATTAATTTAAATCCTGAAGATGATTTGATTAATGGCCACCAATCTGGATTTTGTATAGATTCTGTCATATAATTTAGTGATGAATCATTCATAGTTATCGCAATCATTATAGCTACAGGTAATGCCCAATACCTCTTTAGTGCATATCCCCCTAAAATTTTCCCATCCTTGTTTGTGAATACTGGAACTGCACCTCTGTCACCATCAATCATTACCAATATACCTTCAATAATATGAAAAACACCTATAAAAATTATTAAATAAATGATATCAATGTTAAAGATTATACCATTTGAAAGTCTTGGTAGAAATTGACTTGCTAATTTAATTAAAATACTTATAGCTCCTAAAATAGCACCCGAATAGGAGAAACATATTAATCTCAGTTTCATAAACATTAATAATATAGATATAATAAACAAATATTCGATTCCTGAATTTTCACTAAAAACCACACCTAAGCTAGTAAGGATTAGACTTCCTATACATCCCCCTACAATTCCTAAAACAAGTTGAGATAGCGTAAGTTCAATAGATGAATTTACACTACCTCCTAAAATCATTTTTTGCATGATTACTATTTTCTTATTTTTCAGATATAACATGATTATTAAAGTAATTAAGAGAAATACTAGTGGGGGAGCTATTATTGCACCAGCAACATTCCTTAATGTATATATTAATAAACTCATTCTATTTCCCCCTACTGTATCTTTTCCTCTATTTTTTGCATTGCTGCTTTTAATTGTTCATCTGTATTTTTATCATATCCACTTTCATCTATTCCTACTTTTGTTGTAACTTCAACATCTGGTGTTATTCCTTTTTTATGAATATTTTCACCATTTGGTGTGTAATATTTAGAAATAGTTACTTTAAGACCACCAATATTATTATCAAATTTAATTGATTGCTGAACTATTCCCTTTCCAAAAGTAGTTTGACCTATAGTTTTTGCTACACCATAATCTCTCAAGGCTCCTGTAACAACTTCCGAAGCACTAGCACTATTTCCATTAACTAATACAACTAATGGTGTACCCTCTGCCACTCCACCAATTGATAATGATTCATTTCTGTTATCATACTTATCAATAGTATAAGTTATTATTTTACCTTTTGGTATAAACTGTGATGCAACTCCTACAGCTTCTGTTAATAATCCACCTGGATTTTCTCTTAAATCCAAGATTATTCCCTTCATACCTTTGGATTTCAATTCTTCAATAGTAGTTTTAAAGTCTTCTGTTGTATTTTCATTCATAAAAGTCTTTATACGAATATAACCTATAGATGAATTCAGCATAGCACCCTCGACAGATTTAATTTTTACCTCTTCTGGTACAACCTTAACATCAAATTCATCTGCATTAGCTCTTTTAATTGTTAATTTTATTTCTGAGTTATTAGCTTCTGCAATCATAGATACTGCCTTTTCCATATCATCTCCAGATATATCTACATCATTTATCTTTTCAATAATATCATTTTCTGTGAGTTCAGCCCTATCAGCAGGTGAATCTTTGATTATAGATACAATTGTCAATTTATTATCTTTTGGGGTTATAGTAACACCTATTCCCTTAATACTGCCATTACTTTGTTTGATTAAATTATCAAATTCTTTTTGATTCATAAACACTGTATATTGATCATTTAATGAATTAGTCATACCCTTAATAGCTCCTTCTAAAAGAACATTATCATCAATTTCACCATCAAACTTTTCGATTAACTTATCCCTAACTGTAAAAAGCGCTGAGTATTTACTTTTATCATTAATTTGTTCTGCAGTGATTTCGACTTGTGGCGATGCTTTCACTAAAAATATTCCTTTAGTTGCCATATAATTTCCTGCTAAAAAAGATACACACATTAAAATTACCGAAAAACAAATTAGTGGTATTATTACAATTGATTTTCTTTTCCGTTTATTATTTGCAAACATATAATTTTTTGATCTTTTCACCTATAAAGACTTCCTTTCCCATGCATTATACATATAACTCCAATAATATCTTTATAGATTTACATGTAGATTTCCCGTAAAGATTCTATGGTGTTAGATTTAATTTTGCTTTATTCTCATTGTATTTATAATTATACTTATTTGCAAAAATTATACTACCAAAAATTTTCTTAATGCAATTACACTAGCAATTGCTCCAACTACAATTCCACCAACCATAAATTGCCATGATATTGTTGTTAAAATATAAGTTGTTGGTACAAGGCTTATAAATACTAATTGTGAAGAAATCCATTTAACTAGCCCATTATATGCAAAAAATAATACCCCACAAGCCAAAGTTGATCCAATTAAGCCTATAACCATACCTTCTATAACAAACGGCCATCTAATAAACCAATCAGTAGCACCTACAAATTTCATAATTCCAACTTCTCTTCTTCTTGAAAATACAGTTAGTTTTGTTGTATTCATTATTAAGAAAATAGAAACACCTATTAATATTGCAAATAATCCAAATCCAACTACCTTTACACCATTTACAATTCCTATAATCTTATCAACTAATTCTTGTTGTGCTCCAATAGTTTCAATACCTTCAAAGTCTTTTATTCCTTGAGTTATAGCAGCTGCATATTCAGGAGACTCCAATTTTACAGTAAATGATGCATTGAATGGATTGTGTTGCAATGTATATCCCTTTAATAATCCTTCATTGCCATTTGTAGTATTTTGAAAGTTTGTAAATTCTTCTTCCTTTGATTGATATACTACATCTTTAACCCCATGAAATTCTCTTAACTTTATTTCAATTTCTCTTTGATCAATAAGTTTTATATCATCTTTAAGAAAAATTTTAAGTTCCACTTTATTTTGAACATTAGTAATTCCTTTGTTTATATTAGTAGCAACCAACATAAATATTCCTAAAACAAAAAAAGTTATAAGAACAGTAATTACTGAAGCAATACTAATAGTTTTATTTCTCTTTAAACTTATAAATGCATCTTTAATAAAGTGTATAATAGTATTAATTTTCATCTTCGTACTTACCTCTTTTCTCATCTCTGACGATTTCGCCTTTTTCAATAGCTATAACTCTTTTTTTCATATAATCAACAATTTCTTTAGCATGAGTAGCCATTAAAACAGTAGTTCCCGCCTTATTTATATCCTCAAGTAATGCCATTATTTCTCTTGCTGTATCTGGGTCTAAGTTACCAGTAGGTTCATCAGCAATTAAAACAGATGGATTATTAACCAATGCTCTTGCTAGTGAAACTCTTTGCTGTTCTCCTCCAGATAGTTCATTTGGAAACATTTTATATTTATGAGATAGTCCAACTAAAGATAACACCATTGGAACTCTTCTTCTTATATCTTTCGGTGATGCCTCTACAACTCTCATTGCAAATGCAACATTTTCATATATGTTAAGGTTTGGTATTAATCTAAAGTCTTGGAATACCATTCCTATTTTTCTTCTATAATAAGGTACTTGCTTTCTAGTAATAGTCGACAAATCTTTATCTGCAACTATTACCTTTCCATTAGTAGGTTCAATTTCTTTTAAAATCATTTTTATAAAAGTAGATTTACCAGATCCACTTGGTCCAACTAAAAATACAAATTCTCCAGCTTCTATTTGAACGTTAAGATCTGATAAGGCTTTTACATTATTATTATAAATTTTAGATATTCCTCTAAATTCGATCATACTCAAACACTCCTTCTTTATCTCATGTCTAGCAATAACATTCTCATCGCTTTGAATTATATTAAGAATGGTACTACCCTAGATTAGGTACCTCTTGTGGGTATTGTTTTAACTAAACTTATCTAGAATGTAAAATTCCAGCTAAAAAATTTCAATATATATATCCTCAAATTTATTGCAAAACCTACAAAATCAATTATAACATAAGAATACTTTGTAATGTTATACAATTTTATTAAATATAAATGATAATTAGACTAAATTTGAGTTTGTTAATCTAACATTAAAGGACTTTTGGGATAATCTCTTCTAAATATGATTTTCTTATACTGTTTTTAACCTATGTCTTTAAATCCTTCACCCAATACTTCATGAACCTCTCCTACTGTTATAAAAGCTTCTGGATCTATCTCTTTTATAAATTTCTTTAATTTTATAAATTGATTTCTGCTTATAACTGCATATAGTATATTATTTGATTCACCTGAATAAGCTCCCGTTCCATTTAAAAATGTACATCCACGATCTAGAGTGTCTATTATAAACTTACTTATTTCATGATTGTGTCTGCTTATAATAAATATACTCTTACATATATTAAATCCTTCTATAAGTCTATCAACTATTATTCCAAGCAATATCACACTTAGCATAGAATATAAAGCCAAATCTATTCCAAATGCTAATGCACTTGCAAAAGTTATTACAAAATCAACCATTAATAGAGATTTGCCTATATCTAAATGAAAAAATTTATTTAGAATTTTAGCTAATATATCAGTCCCTCCAGTTGATGCATTTTCATTAAATACAAGTGCCATACCAATTGCTGAAATTAATGTTCCAAAAACAGTAGCCATTATTAAATCATTAGTTATGGCTACTGGATTCAAAAACTTTTCTATTATCCATAATAATATAGATAATCCTAAACTAGCATAAATTGTTTTTACTCCAAAATTCCCATCAATAAACGCAAATGCAAGTAAAAACAATACAACATTTAAAACCAAAGTTACTATTCCTATTGATAAGTTAGGAATCATTGCATTTATAACTATAGCTGCTCCTGTTACTCCACCTGCTGCAATATTGTTAGGTGCAAAAAAATACTCTACTGATAGTGCAACTAGAATGATTCCTAATGTTATTATTATATATTCTTTAAATTTCTCTGCTTTCATCTTATATCCCCTTTTTTTATTTGTATATGCTTTAAAACTGTGTTGATATTAAAACAGATACTTATATTTTTATTCGTAAGAAACTTCTTATGAAAAGTTTCACTTTATAGTTTTCCTTGTTTGTCTTTGATTATTCAAAGAACAGAAAAATACAGGATATGTGCTATTTCATAAGCTTTATATCCTGTATTTTTAATATACTATATTTTATTATGCGATAGTTAGCATCTGTAACACTCCCACTTCTTTATGTGGAAAATAACAGCTACATGCTCCTGGACATTATACCCCTCAAGGGTATAAGTCCTTCTAAGCTTCAGGCGGAGAACATTATATTCCTATTAGGAAAACTTCACCTGAAGCTAAGAATCACTTTATTTTTAATCTTGAATTATTTTACTTATTACGCAAATTTAGGATTCAATTATTTCTTTAATGAAATAGCCCTTTTACTATACTCTACTATAACTTGAGTTGTTAAACCATAAACTTTCAATAATTCATTTGGTTTACCACTTTCACCGAAAGTATCTTTTATTCCAACTTTTAATATTGGAACTGGACATTCTTCTGTCACAACTTCAGCAATCGCTGAACCTAAGCCACCAATCACACTATGTTCCTCTGCTGTAACTATTGCTCCAGTTTCTTTAGCTGCTTTGATTAATAATTCTTTATCAATTGGCTTTATTGTATGTATATTTATTATTCTTGCATTAATTCCATCTTTAGCCAATTCATCTTTAGCCTCTAAAGCTAATTCAACCATCATTCCTGTTGCTACTATAGTAATATCATCACCTTGTGCTAATGTTATGCCTTTTCCAATTTCAAATTTATAGTTCTTTTCATCATTTATAACACTAACTGCTAATCTTCCTAATCTTACATAACAAGGACCATTATATTCTGCTACTGCTAATATTGCTGCTTCTGTTTCTACAGCATCTGCTGGATTAATTACTGTCATATTTGGAATACTTCTCATTAATGATATATCTTCAATTGATTGATGAGTAGCTCCATCTTCTCCAACTGTTAACCCTGCATGAGTTGCACACACTTTAACATTTAGCTTTGGGTAGCATATTGAATTTCTAATTTGTTCAAAAGCTCTTCCAGCTGCAAACATTGCAAAAGTACTAGCAAACGGAATCTTTCCACAAGTTGAAAGACCTGCTGCAACTCCCATCATATTTGACTCTGCTATTCCCATATTTATAAATCTTTCTGGTGAAACAGCCTTAAAATCTGCTGTTTTAGTTGATTTTGATAAATCTGCGTCTAATACTACAACATTTTTATTTAAATTTGAAAGTTTTACTAAAGCTTTACCATAAGCCTCTCTAGTTGCTATTTTATTCCCCATTAGTTTTCCCCTCCAATTTCCTTTAGTGCTTGCTCACATTGTTCTTTACTTGGAGCAGTTCCATGCCACGCTGCTTTATTTTCCATAAATGAAACACCCTTACCTTTAATTGTGTTACATATGATAGCAGTTGGTTTTCCTTTAAATTCTTTTGCTTTTGCAATTGCAGTTATAATTTCATCATAATCATGACCATTGATTTTTAAAACATTCCACCCAAAAGCTTCGAATTTCTTATCTATTGGACCTGGATTCATTACATCCTCTATATTTCCATCTATTTGTAATCCATTATTATCTATAAATGCAGTTAAATTATCTAATTTATAATGAGCTGCTGACATTGATGCTTCCCAAACTTGACCTTCTTCAAGTTCTCCATCACCCATGATTACATATACTCTATAATCCTTTTTATCAATTTTTCCTGCCAATGCCATTCCTACAGCTGCAGATATTCCTTGACCCAATGAACCTGTAGACATATCAATTCCTGGTAAATCATTCATATTAGGATGACCTTGTAATCTTGATCCTGTTTGTCTTAATGTTTTCAATTCCTCTACTTCAAAGTATCCTTTTCTAGCTAAAGCACTATATAATGCTGGTGCTGCATGACCCTTTGATAAAACAAATCTATCTCTATTAGGATCATTTACTTTAGATGTATCTATATTCATTTCTTTAAAGAATAATACTGCCATAATATCAGTTATTGATAAAGATCCTCCTGGATGCCCCGATGCTGATTCTGTAAGCATAGATACTATATCTTTTCTTATTAGCTTTGAAACTTCTTCAAGTTTGTATTCATTATTCATTATAGAACCCCCTATTATTAATTATTTACTCATTTATAGTATGTTTATTTTTAACATATTTATTCTAACATAGAAGATATTATTTGTATACTCTATTTATTAATGTGATATACTTTTATCGTTCTACTTACTCTATATAGTAATTAATAGCATAAAAAGAGTAGTATAAATATTATTCTACTTATACTACTCTGAAACAATTGCTAATTATACATTGAAATTCTTTTTGTCAATTTAAATTTAAACTAACTGCTAATGCCTTATCAACCTTTTTCATGTCTACTTCAGTCATATGTCCAATTTTTTCTTTTAGCCTTTTCTTATCTAAAGTTCTTATTTGCTCTAATAAGACAACAGAATCCCTATTTAATCCATATTCCTCTGAAGAAATCTCAACATGAATAGGCAATTTAGCTTTATTTATTTGAGATGTTATTGCTGCTACAATAACAGTAGGACTATATCTATTTCCAATATCATTTTGTATTATAATAACAGGTCTTATTCCACCTTGCTCAGATCCTATGACTGGACTTAAATCCGCATAGAAAATTTCCCCTCTTTTTACCACAATGTTTGCCATTTTAAATAATCACACTCCGCAAATCCATGCCTCATACTCATTAACATCATCTAACATATATTCGAAACCTAAATTAGAATATTCTAAATTTATTTCAGCCATCTCTTGATAACCATTTTTCATTATTTTTTCAAAATCAGCTGAAAATCCTTCGTTAATATATTGTATTAACGATTTCTCCATTATTCCACTACTTTTTTTAATTTTCTTATTTTTCATATTACTTAGCTTAATTATTGACATATCTTCGCCTCCATAGCAGTAAAAAGTTCTTCTTAACTATGATTATATTGCAAATTATGTCAATTTGTCAAAGGCTTTGTATGACTTATTTGTCATTTATAAGATAATTTTTTGTTTTTATCATTTTTCACAACAATTTATATATGTACTTTCAGTATCTTATAATGTTAGTATATCTTTTTTTAATGATAATGTTGGCTTGATTATTATTTAATAAATTTATTTTTTAAAATAAATTATTATTTAAATTCTTTTCTTTTTTAAAATCTTTATAAGTTATTATAACTCTTTCTTTATTGTTATCATCTAAAATCTTCAATAACACGGGAACCCTTTTATCTTTATCTACATAAAATTCTGCCTTATTTAAATGTTTATTTTTACTATTATATTTCATATCTACTTGTAAATAAGTTCCTTCACCCCACGCTGCTTTAACTTCTTTAATTTCACCGCTTTGTGGATTGGATAAAACATTCTCTATAAATGCTAATGGATATATTATATCTATATTCTTATCTAGAATATATTCATCATCCTGGTTTCCTTCTACTTTAATCTCTTCACCCTTGTAAACCTTAACACCCTCATATCCATCATTAAACTCTATTCTCAATCCTCTATCAAAACTATAATACTGCATTGTACTTTCCTCAAATTGTGATTTTGAATTTTTAAATACATATTCAACTTTACTGCTATAACATTTTGTATTCCTCAATTCATTTATTATATCTACATTTGAAGGTGTAATTACATGCCTAAACATAACAACTAGCAAAATTATAAATATTGGAATAGAAATTAATATACTAGTTATTAATATTTTATTAATGAAAATTTTTTTTGAATTCATAAGTCCTCCAAAGATTTATTACTATGTACTACTATTTATGAAAATCTCCAGACTTTTATTCTTAATTAATAAATTATACTATTAATTTCTTTAGGCAATTCATTTATAATATCCCTTGCATTTACTATGTAAGCTTGTTTCCTAAATTTGTCAGCTATATTTCCATGAATATATGCACCTAGAAGTGCTGCTTGTACTAAATTAACACCTTGTGAAAGAAATGCATTTATTATTCCTGTTAATGCATCTCCCATACCTCCTGATGCCATTTTACTATTTCCAGTTGGATTTATATAAATATCTTTCCCATTTGAAATTACAGTATTATACCCCTTTAATAAAACAACTATTCCGTATTTCTTTGCAACCGCTCTTGTTATATTAGTTCTATCACATTCCACATCTTCAACAGTTATTCCTAAAAATCGTGCCATTTCACCTGGATGTGGAGTAATAATTGCTCTGCCTTTTAAATTATCTAGCAAAGACTTGTCTTTCCCGATTAAAGTTATTCCATCTGCATCAATTACTATTGGACATTTGCTATTGTTTATAACTTGTTTCAATAATTTTTCTTGCCTGTCACCCGTTCCAATTCCAGGTCCAAAAGCAATAGAACTTGCATTTTTCATCAGCTCTATCACATTATTATTATCCCAAGTTAATGTCATAGCTTCTATCAATCTGCTTGATAGGGCTATTTGAACCTCTTCGCTACATATCAATGTAGTTAATCCAGCACCTGACCTAACTGTACATTCTGTAGTGATGAAAGCTGCTCCTGTAAATCCAATTCTCCCTGCTATAACTAATGCTCTACCATAACTTCCTTTGTGACCATAAATCTCTCTTTTACAAAGTAATTGTTTATATTCCTGCTTTTCTAAAATATAAAAATTTCCAGAGTTTATTTTTTTAATACATTCTGGTACCCCTATTTTTAACATTTTCATATTTCCAACACAATTAATTGCTTTATAATTTAAAAATCCTTGTTTAATAACCTCAAATGTATAAGTAATATCAGCATGTACTGCAATTCCCCTCTCAATTCCCAAATCACAATCCAAACCTGATGGAATATCAATTGATACTATGAACTTTCCATAGATATTTACATATTCTATAACTTTCTTAAACATCCCTGTTAAATCTTTATTAAGTCCAACACCAAAAATCCCATCTATTACTACGTCATAATTTTTAAGGTCATTAATTATATTCCCATTTATATTATTTTCTGATTTTATAAAGAAAATTTCTCTTTTATTAATTAAGTTTTTTAATATATTGAAATTAATCTTAAAATCATCTGTATAATGTTCATCTTCATTTACTATATAAACCTTTACTTTTTTCCCCTCTAGTATTAAATGCCTACATAATGCTAGGGCGTCCCCTCCATTGTTACCTTTTCCACATATTATTAAAAATGATTCGCCTTTATCCACCAATTCTCTGAATATACCTATTGCAGCATTCTCCATAAGTATACTTCCTGGAATTCCGATATTATCAATAGTCTGTTTATCCATTTCTTTGCACTGATTAGCTGAAAAAATTTCAAACATTATATCGCCTCCATCACTGCATAAGCTATTGCACTTTCTTTACTATGTGAAATACTGACATGTATATTAAATTCCTTTATATCTAATAACTTATAAATCTTATGACTCAAATTCACAATTGGCTTTCCTAACTCATCTCGAAGCACTTCAATGTCTTGCAATCCAAAACCTCTAAATCCCGTTCCTAAGGCTTTACTAATTGCTTCTTTAGCCGCAAAATTTCCAGCTATTACATTACCCTTTAACCCTTTTAATTTAAAATATTCAATCTCATTACTAGTAAATGATTTTTCAATAAAACTACTTGTTCTCATTATTACCTTTTCTATTCTATTAATTTCTATTATATCAGTACCAATTCCAATAATCATAATTTATCGCCTCTCTTAGTAATATATTACTACATATTAGCGTAAATATTTAATTATTGCTATCTTTTGCTACTAATTTATAGCTTGTTCTTGTATTCCAATATCAAATTCATAAATATGTTCATCTACATAACTCCCTATAATATCAATTAAATGGAGAGGCGATACTTGATTATTATATAACTTCATGAGTAATTGTTTTACCTTATATCTATTAGGCGAAATTATATCTATCTTTTCTCTCTCCAAATTTATATTTATTAAATCTACATAATCTTTTCTTTCAATTTCAATTCCGTATGCTATTATTCCCTTATAATCCTTTTTTATAAGTCTGTAAGCATACCTAAACTCCACATCATCATCATCCCCATTAATAGATGTGTATTCCTCAACTAAATTCATACCCATTCAACTCCTTGATTAATAGTTCTTATTTACATATTAATACTATCACATGATATGTTAATAAATTGTCAAAGCATGTCCGCTATTTCAAAATTCATATTTTTTTTTATTGACAATAAAACTTTTCTCGTTGGCTTTTACAACATATAGATGCTTCAAATCCTCATAATTATAATTTCATTTGTCGAAATTTGATTGACATCATTTCCATAATTATTAATACAATACTTCTTTAACAATAAAAATATATATTGCAAATAAAAAAAGAGCTAATAGCTCTTTCTTATCTCATAATCTCTTTTTTTATTTAACCATAATTGAAAAATATTTCGTAGATATCGTTTACGCGTCTATTATAACACACTACTTACTAAATGCAACACTTTTTGTATAAATATTTTTTATATCCTGTTATTTTCAATATAATCCATATCTTTTATTTTTATCGCCACATATTTAGTATTATTAAATCAAAACAAATAGTATTATTAATAATCATATTATTTGTTTTATATTAATATATCTATCTGTTGAAAGAGTTCATCCAAATATATTGCTTGTTTTGTATGTTAAAATATTTCTTAAAACATTTTTATCCTTATCGATTTTATAATCCCATGATAGATAAATAAAAATTCGATCTTTCAGCTTTAAATTTTTCTTTAATCAAGTAATCAAATATAACTTATTAATTCTCCAAAGCCTGTGTTTCAGTTCTCTTATTTTCAAGAAATTTAAAATCTTCTGCCACAACTTCTGCTATATATTTTCGGTTCCCATCCTTATCATCATAACTACCTGTTCTAAGTCTTCCACTTAAAGTTATAAGGCTACCTTTTTTCATATACTTGACTATAGCTTCAGCTTTTTTACCCCAAACTATAATTGGTATAAAATCTGCTTCTCTAACTCCATCAGGTAGTTTAAAATTTCTCTGTACAGCAATTGTAAATTTAGTATAAATCTTATCACTATTTTCAGTGTGTCTTAGTTCAGGGTCCTTAACCAATCTTCCTAATAATATTATTTTATTCATATTTTACCTCCTGAATATTTTTCTTCTAAAGTTATATCCACTTCAGTGATTTATATTCATTAAAAATAAAAATTAAATATAATAAAATCCACTTATGGAATTTGTATATCAATTTCCACTTGTGAATGTTCATTAAAAAACAAAATAAATATGCTATCTCAAAATACAATGTAGCATATTTACTCCTATGATTATTTAATTTTTGATATGACAAAATTTATTTCTACTCCTAAAATAATTATTATTGATATGAGAAATAACCAAGTCATAAGTATAAATACAGCACCAAGACTTCCATAAAATCTAGAATAATTATTAAAATTATCAATATAAAATGAGAAGGCAAAAGATACTAATATCCAACCTATTGTACTAAATATAGAACCTGGAATAACTTCTTTCCATGTAAGCCTTTTAGCTGGCACAAGCCTATAAATGATTGCAAATATGAATATCATAATAATAAATATAAAAGCATATCGAAATATATTCCAAATAATAAATATAATCTTATAAAATCCAGCAGTGTTTTTAATATATTCCCCTATTACATTCCCAAATACTAACATTGTTAAGGCTAATATAATAATTAATGCCAATGCCAATATTCCTAACATCGATATAATTGAGAGTTTAATAAACGATCTATCTTCTTCAAAGTTATAAGCCTTATTTACACTTTTAATTATAGCTTTAAAAGCAGAGGATGCTGTCCATATCATCAATACTATAGATAATCCTAATAATCCTGTATATTGATTGTCAGATACCTCTTTAATCGTTGACTGTGTTAACTCCAGTATTTTCTGGGGTAAAATAAGACTTAACCCCTCTAATATTTCACTAGAACTTAAATCACTAAACCCAACTAATGTCATTAAAAATAACATAAATGGGAAAAAAGACAACATTAAATAATATGCTAATTGAGATGCTAATGCAAATACATCATCTTTCTCAATTTTAGCTATAAGATGTGTCAATAAATTTAATTTATTCCTCAATTTTGAATTTATATCTCTCATTTAATCACCAATTCCTATTTCAATCTTTATATATATTTATTTAGATTTCATAAATTCTATAATATTTATTTTACTCTGTTTTTATAAATTATATGTAGTCTCACAAATATAATATAAATAAAACCTTTTTACTACAAATATATTTTTAAAGTGGTTATCTTGAAATTTCAAAGATAACCACTTTAAAAATATATTGCAAAATTATATTGCAATTAAATTTTAGACATATTCAAAAAAATATTAAATCAGTTAAAGTTTCCTCCTATTTTGAATATAAATATCCCGAAAATAATAATAAGCCAAAACATGCTATATGAAATGTTACTACTATTTGAATATACTGAAACCATTTTTCTTTTTTATGTTTTTTATAAAATTTTGAATTATGTTGATATATATCTGTACCTACTAATGCTAAACCTTGATAAAGTCCATATATAATATAATACCATTTTAAATCATGCCATACTCCCATAATGAACATTGTTAATAATTGTCCTATATGTGA
This sequence comes from Clostridium sp., assembly GCF_021372645.1. GTDB lineage: Bacteria > Bacillota > Clostridia > Clostridiales > Clostridiaceae > Clostridium. The sequence goes on from NZ_JAJFUC010000042.1 coordinate 53,154, forward strand.
AGCCTTAATCCTATTTTTAAATCTTTTATTTCTCATACTATTTAATACAAATCTTGAATATATATAATCTCCAAACCATTTTGATAATGATATATGCCATCTAGTCCAAAATTCTTTCATGTCTTTACTTAAAAATGGTTTATTAAAATTCTCTGGCATTCTTATACCTAATATATAACTTGTACCTACTGCAAAAGCTGTGTATCCTGCAAAATCAAAAAACAGATATAAGCTATATGCATACATATAATTTAATGAATTTATAAATGTTACCTCAGTAGGAATTTTAGTCATCCACAATGCATTAATTAAGTCAGCTATTACGAATTTGTATATTATTCCTCTAATTATACGTTTTATACCAAAATATAAATAATCCTTAATATATTCTTCTCTATTTATACTTTTTTCTAAGTCATTTTCAAATCTTCTTGATCTATCTATCGGCCCAGAAATTAATGTCGGAAAAAATAAAAAGAAATATAATGTTTTTAATATACTAACTTCTTTAATAGTTCCATCATATATTTCAATAACCATCTGTATAGCTTTAAAATTAAGATATGAAAGCCCTATAAATCCTATACTTCTTACAGTTGTTATAGCACTTACTTTAAAAATAATTACTGGTAACATAGAACAAAATAAAACAAAATAATATAAATATTTATTATCTGTCTTTTTTCTCAAGATAAAATATACTTTAATTAATGTAATTTCTGATAATAGAAACAATGGAAATACTTTTCCTATTCCCATAATTGCCATTATCATTAAAATTGATAAAAAAACACCATAATACTTAATCTGTTTTTCTAATAATCCTAAAATAATAGCTGGTATTAAAGCAATCATTAATACATACAAATAAAAATAATCACCGTATTGAACTAATGTCATTTTGATTCCTCCATAAGTTTGTTTCTGGTAATATCAGTAATGCTGATGTGAATTCTTAATTAAAATATTTGATAGAAGTTATATTTTTTCTATTAAAATTGACTATACACAAATGGCAAATCAGATGATGAATAAAAGAAATATACTACTAAAACTGCCACCAAAAATGCTGTTAACATTACTGTTCTATTAAACTCTTTATTATTTGTTAAAATGTTTATAAATTTCTTCACTTACTTTTAACCACCCTTCATTTCCTAAATGTTTTGGATCTGCTAGAAAACCTTCTTTGTTCTCATATTCTTGTAAATTAAGGACTTCAACTTTATTATCTTCTGCTATTTTTTTTACCTTGTCATAATACTCATCTCTTTTATCTTTAGGAAGTTCTACATAATTATAATACCATCCATTGACTGGAAGCAAAATAACATAGGGTTCTATATTAAGATCCTTGCAAACACTTAAGAAAAATTTATAATCATCTATCTCTTTTGACTCAATAGGATTTTCACCACTTGATATTCCTTTAGTTTTAGTCAATTCCGCTAAATTTTTTTTATAATATTTATCATCTAAATGGAATTCATTAGTATATGTGTTTTTATCATTTTCTTCTTTGACCTTCGCATATTCATCTGCCCAATTAATTTCTTTCAATTCTTGCTTATTACTTTTTAGGGGCAAATCCTTCAGCTCTTTATAAAGTAATGCTTTATCTTGAATATCTAATAAATACTCTTTAATTTTATAATACGGTTCAAACATTAGCATTATAGCTTTTTTTAACATTGTTGGTTTATAATATAATCTAGCATAAAATGCTTCTGCTGGATACTTTTTAGCCTTATTTAACATTGTGTATATGCGTTCACAATAATACTGTTTATTTACTTCACTTATTTTAGGATTATTTAAAAATTTATAAAACTGCATATCTGAAAAGTTAACAGCAAAATTATATGGTAATATAGCATCCTTTTCTTCAAACCATTGCATTGAAAGTAAAAGAGTTACCTTTTGATTTTCTTGTATGTTTCCTGAACCCAGATAAGTGGCTTGTTGTAAGTCTTGAACAAATGCTCTTCCAAAACAGCTTGTTCTATATTCAGCCCCTTTAAATGGAAACATATTTATTGAATTCTGTGGAACTTGCACTCCCATTTCAGATGATCCTAGTAAAAACAGAGTTCCTTCATTGGACAACAATGTCTTATCTAGTGCACTTTTATCTTTAACTACATCTCCATAGTTGTTACCAATTAAAGAAACATCTCTTTCTTGCATTAGACTAGCTAACTTATTATCTAATGTTGTATTTATAATAAATGTGACTATAATTGCAATCACAATTGATATTATTATTGGTATTAAAAAACTCATTATTTTTTTCATTTCTTTGTAACCTCTTTATATATTAAAAAAATTTTTCTAGATTTATATTTAAAACTCAACAATGTACATAATTACCATATGTTTTAGTTATATAAATAGCAAAAATCAAGATTTCTCTTCATAAATACCGCCTACTGATTTCGCATAATCAATAATCCCATATAATTCTGCACATGCTAATTAGTACAAACCACTTGCCTACCAAGTTTATTCAATTATTCTAATTCACAATAAAAAATGGAATGTTTAGACATCCCATTTTATTATAATATTCTACTATATACTTTTCAAGACTTTATGCAATTTTACTTTGTAAAAATGCTATTAAATTGTTAACTGTAGCCATATCTTTCTTTTCTAAATCTGTTGGTTGTAACTTTAATCCAAAAACTTCTTCAATTTTTAGTATCACTTCTATAATTCCTAAAGAATCAAGTAGTCCTGCTTCAAATAAGTCTATGTCTTTTTCTTCAGCGATATCGTCACTTCCTGTAACTTCTATCAACATATCCAATACTTTTTCTTCCATTTTAACTCCTCCTATTTAGTAAATAAATATCCTGAAAATATTAATAATCCAAAACATGCTATATGAAATGTTATTATTATTTGCACATATTGAAACCATTTTTCTTTTTTATGAGCTTTATAGAACTTTGATTTTCTTTGATACATATCAGTGAATACTAATGCTGCTCCTTGATATAAACCATATATAATATAAAACACTTCAAATCCATGCCAAAATCCCATAATACCCATTGTTATCATTTGCCCCACATGAGAAGCAATTATTCTATTTTTAAATCTTTTTTTTCTCATGCTATTTAAAACAAATCTTGAATATATGTAATCTCCAAACCATTTTGATAATGATATGTGCCATCTATTCCAAAATTCTTTCATATCCTTACTTAAGAAAGGTTTATTAAAGTTTTCTGGTGCTCTAATTCCTAAAATATAGCTTGTTCCTACTGCAAAGGCACTATATCCTGCAAAATCAAAGAATAGATACAAACTATAAGCATACATGTAGTTTAATGAATTAATAAATGTAACTTGTGTTGGAATTTTGTTCATCCACAATGTACTTATAATTACTGAAATTACAAATTTATATAAAAAGCCTCTAAATATATGTTCACATCCTGAAATTAAATAATCATTTACGTACTCTTTTCTACTTATCTTTTTTTCTATATCTTCATTGAATCTTCTTGATCTGTCTACTGGCCCAGAACTTAATGTTGGAAAAAACAAAAAAAAGTACAATGTGTTTAAAATGCTTAGTTCTGTTATAGTTTTATCATATATTTCAATAATCATTTGTATGGCTTTGAAATTAAGATATGAAAGACCTATAAATCCTATTGTTCCTAGTTTAGTTAAAGGTGTTATTTTTAAAATTATTATTGGTAACATTGAGCTGAATAAGACAGAATAATATAAGTACTTGTTATCAGTCTTTTTTCTTATCTCAAAATATCCTTTTATTAATATAATTTCCCCTATTAAAAATATAAGAAATAACACAATTTGTATCTTATCATCTAATATAGCATGGTATATGCCTTTCATAGATAATGAAATATTATTTATATTATCAAATCTAACTCCCATAATAGCAACTATCATTACTACTGATAAAAATAATCCATAATACTTAATAGGCTTTTGTAATAATCCCAAAATGATAGCTGGGATTAAAGAAATCATTAATATATATAAATAAAAATAATCTCCATATTGAGTTAACGTCATCTCAAGTCCTCCATAAGTTTCTTTCTGTCAATCTTCCCATTAGTATTTAAAGGGAATCTCTTTAAAATCTTAATATTCCTTGGGATCATATATGCTGGTATAAACTTTTTCAATTCTTCTTTTATTATTATTGAATTTTTTAAATTTGATAAATCATTTTCTTTGTTAAGAACTATAAATGCTGTTAAATGAGCAATCTTATTTTCATCATTATATACAGGAAGTACTGCTACATTATTTATATTTTCCACTTTTCTTAAATTATTTTCTATATCCTCAATTTCAATTCTGAATCCATTTAACTTTATTTGAAAATCTTTTCTTCCAGAATAATATAATATCCCATTCTCATAATAAGCTAAATCTCCTGTTTTATAACCTTGTTTATCACCATTAGTTTTAAAGAAAACCTTGTTAGTCATTTCTTCATTATTAAGATATCCTATACTTACATTATCTCCTACTACAACAAGTTCTCCTTTTTCGCCATCTTTTAATTTATTTCCATCTTCATCTTCTATTCTTAATTCACAATTTGGAATAGGATATCCTATAGGTAGTGGATTTTTATCCTCTAACATTTCCTTAGTTATATCAATTACAGAAATTGCTACAGTTGCTTCTGTTGGTCCATAAGCATTTATAATCTTAGCATCTGGAAATCTTTCCATAAGAATTTTTGCTGTATTCTTAGTAAGTACTTCTCCTATAAATATAAACTTTGAGATTTTGCTCATAGATTTACTATTAAAATCATCAAACTTATTGCAAATGTCAGCTAATGTAGGTGTTGATACCCAGCATTCTATATCTGATTCAATTAATTGAGTAAACATTTCACTTAAATCTTGTAATGTGCTCTTAGCTAAACTAAATAAAGTTTTTCCATTGCATAATCCAAGATATAATGGTACTACAGATAAATCAAAAGAATATGCTGGTTGATTTAACATAACTGTTGAACTATCATCAACATAAGTATCTTTTTCAAACCAAGTTATAAATGAATCAAGATTTCTTTTATTAATTTGAACACCTTTAGGTTTTCCAGTACTACCAGATGTAAATAAGATATAACAATTATCTTCATCTGTTACCCAATTCTTCTTTGTTACTGATATGGTATGATTACTATTAAAAATATCTTCTATTGCAATTAAATTCAACTCTAATATATTATCTACATTTATGGGATTCTCTGTGCAATTAAATATAACCTTAGGCTTAACCTCTGTTATTATTTGATTTATTCTATCTGTTGGAAAAGATATGTCTAGTGGTACATAAGCTCTTCCAGATTTTAATGCGCCCATCATTACAGGTAAGATTTCATTTTCCTTATTCCCATAGATAACTATAGGTTTTCTATCTTCTTTAAATTCTTCTAAAAGGTACGTTGCAACTTTATTTGAATAGTCTTTCAATTCCTTATATGTAAGTTCATTTCCTAAACATCTAACTGCTACTCTTTCTGTATTTGCAAATTTATCAATACTTTCTAATATCCTCATAACTTTGCCCCCTATTATTTTAAAATTGACTGTATACAAATGGTATATCATTTAATGAATAAAAAAAATAAATTACTAATGCTAACACTACCGTTATTGATACTACTATAGTCCTCTTAAAATCCTTATCGTTGATCAAAATGCTTATAAATTCCTTCACTTACTTTCAACCACCCTTCTTTGCCTAAATGCATTATATCAATTAAGAAATATTGTTTATAGTCGTTTTCACTTAAATCAAGAACATCAATATCTTGTTCTTCTGCTAGCATTTTAATTTTATTGTAATACTCGTTCCTTTTTCCCTTATCAAGTCCCAAATAATCATTATACCAACCATTTACTGGAGGCATTATTATGTATGGCTTTATATTAAGTTCCTTACATACACTTAAAAGAAATTTATAATCATTCATTTCTTTTGAGTTTATTAAATCCTCACCTTTTGAATTGCCTTTGATCTTATCTACTACATCTTTTAAATTCTTATTATAACAATCATCTTGAAGCTTAAATTGATTTGTAGATACTAATTCACTATTCTCTTTTTGGATTTTTTCATACTCATCTTGCCAATTTACGCTTTTAAGTTCTGTATTACTTTGCTTATTGGGTAATGCCTTCAATTCTTTATAAATTAACGCTTTATCTTTAACATTTAATAAATACCCACTAATCTTATAATATGGATTCATTACTACCATTGCATATTTTTTTAATGGGCTTTTGCTATAATATAATCTTGCATAAAGAGCTTCTGCTGAATACTTTTTTGCCTCCACCAAGAAATTGTAAACCCTTTTAGCATAGTATTCCTTATTCTCCTCACTTATTTTAGGATTATTAAGAAAATTATAGAATTGTATATCTGAAAAATTAACTGCAAAATTTTTAGCTTGCATTCCTTCTGGATCTTCAAACCATTGACTAGAAACTATAAGTGCTATATTTTGATTTTCTTTTAAATCACAGCCTCCGAGTACAGTTGCTTGCTGTAAATCTTGAGTATACGCTCGTCCAAAGCAGCTTACATTATAATCAGCTCCTTCAAACGGGAAAAATTGTATTGCATTTTGAGGAGTATCCACTCCCATTTCAGAAGATCCCATTAAAAATAAATCTCCTTTGTCGGATATTATTTTTTTAATTATTGCACTTTTATCTTTTGTTAAATCTCCATATTTAGCACCAATCTGAGAAACATTCTTTTCTTGAGTTAATTCTATTATTTGCTTATCTAAATAATTATTAATTGATACTGTAACTATAATTGCAAGTAATATAGGTATTAAAAAACTAATTATTTTTTTCATTTATACTGTCCTTTCACTATACAATTTTTTAATTATATTTATTTAAAACATAATCAGTATAAATCTAACATATACCCATAAGTTATATTATATGATATCTAGTCGTTCTAAAGCTGCCATTTTTAGAAAATGACAGCTAATGTGAACCTTATGATTTAAGACAAGTATCTGATGGGTAATAAGTACCCCCTTAAGGTATAATTTCAACTTAATTGAGTTGGAATATAAAACTCCAACTGAAAAATTTCACTTTATAGCTCATATTAAATAAAATAATTATAAAACATGTGAAACTAATAAATTAGTTTCACAATCTTTATACTTATTATGCAAAATAAATTGCCTTTATACTATGTACTATATATTACAATTTATGTATCTTCTCTCTGTTATTAACTACATTCTTAGTTGCATTTCTTGTATCATATACAACTTCTGCCCTAGCCACAATTGATTCATAATCATAACAGCTATGATTAGTTGTTATGATTACAATATCAGAATCATCTATAACTTCTGTCCAATCCACTGAATTGTATACCTTGCCCTTATATTTAGATATTGGGCAATATGGATCATTTACCATAAGGTCAGCACCATTTTTCTCTAATAATTCTATTACCTTAAATGCTGGCGATTCTCTATAATCATCAATATCATTTTTATATGCAACACCTAATAAAAGAACTTTAGCTCCATTTAATGCTTTCTTATTTTGATTTAAAATTTTCATTACATTATCTAAAACAAATTCAGGCATTGAATCATTAATTTCTCCTGATGTTTCAATTAATCTTGTATGGTAATCATATTCTTTTGCCTTCCATTCTAAATAGAATGGATCAAGTGGTATACAGTGACCACCTAGTCCTGGACCTGGATAAAATGGCATAAACCCATAAGGCTTAGTTTTAGCTGCATCTATAACTTCCCATACGTCTATTCCCATTCTATTACATAAAATAGCCATTTCATTAGCTAATCCAATATTTATATTTCTGAAAGTATTTTCTAATATCTTTTCCATTTCAGCTACAGCTGGTGATGATACTGTATGTATATCTCCCTCTAATATATTTCTATATAATGCTGCCGCAACTTCAGTACAGTCTTCACTGCATCCTCCAACAACCTTTGGAGTATTTTTAGTATTAAAATCCTTATTACCCGGATCAACTCTCTCTGGTGAGAATGCTAAGAAAAAGTCTTTTCCACATTTAAGACCGCTTTCTTCTAAAATTGGCTTAAGAATTTCCTCTGTTGTTCCTGGATATGTAGTACTTTCAAGAATAACAAGCATGCCCTTATGCAAATACTCTGCAACACTTCTTGTTGAATCTACAACGTATGATAAATCTGGTTGCTTATATAAGTCTAATGGCGTAGGTACGCAAATACAAATGGTATCTACATCCTTAACAAAACTAAAGTCTGTAGTAGCTTTCAAAGTCTTTGCTTCTACTATCTCTTTTAGATTTTCATCTACTACATCACCTATATAGTTCTTTCCTTCGTTGACCATATTCACTTTTTCTTCTTGGACATCAAATCCAATAGTTTGGTATCCAGCATTAGCCTTCTCTACAGCTAATGGTAATCCAACATAACCAAGTCCAACGACACCAACTTTTGCGGTTTTATTATTTATCTTATCTAATAATTGTTGCTTTAACACTGACATGTTATACCTCCTGCAATATTACAATTTACAGTTTACAATGTACAATTAAGGACGAAAGATCTGCAGATAAAGTTCAAGAAATCAAATATAAAATTTGGACTTTCACTTTTCCATAAGAATTCCTAAAATATATTTTTTCAAATCACATAGTGATTTGTTCCTTCATTGTGTATTGTGCATTGCACATTGTGAATTGAATTATTTATTTATTTATTTATACACTCTACTTTTTCTTTATCTTTACTATATTTTTCTCCACAAGCATTACAAGTTGCATGCTCATCTTTAAATCTTAATTTTTCTCCACATTTACATACATATCCTAACATACTTGCTGGATTTCCTACAACTAAGGCATAATCAGGTATATGTTTAGTAACTACTGCGCCAGCACCTACTAATGCGTATTTGCCTATATTGTGGCCACATACAATTGTTACATTTGCACCAATAGATGCACCCGTGCCAATTATAGTATCTTTATATTCGTTCTTTCTTTCAATAAAACTTCTTGGGTTAACTACATTTGTAAATACACAAGATGGACCTAAAAACACATTATCTTCGCAAATAACACCTGTATAAACAGATACATTATTTTGTATTTTCACCCCATTTCCAAGCTTTACGCCTGGTGATATTACAACATTCTGCCCTATATTGCACTTTTCCCCAATTTCGCAATTACTCATAATGTGAGAAAAATGCCATACCTTTGTTCCATCCCCTATTTTAACATTATCATCTACATAACTGGACTCATGTACAAAATAATTATTATTCATAACTTAATCCTCGCATACTTATATTTTATCAATTGACCATTGACAATTATCTCTTTGAATTCATAAAAAAACAATCTCTTTATGTCTTTAATTTTATACCTTCAATTTGCACCTAGTCCGATGTCTAGTTAGTATACTTTTATGCTTTCAACTATATAATCTATTTCTTTCGCTGTTAATTCTGGATAAACTGGTATTGCAAAAGTTCTATGTGATAAATACTCTGCAACTGGCATATCGCCTTCTTTGTATCCAAGATCTTTATATACTTTTTGTAAGTGTAGTGGAATTGGATAATATACCCCTGTTGCTACCCCTTTTTCTTTAAGTTTATTTAACATAGCTTCTCTATTTTCTGATTGCAATACATATTGATGATATACGGATTCATTTTCTTCATCAATAATAGGAATTACTACATTTGAATTTTTTAATTTCTCATCATATATTTTAGCTATTTCTCTTCTTCGACTATTCCATTTATCTAATTGTGGTAATTTAACTCTTAAAATTGCTGCTTGAATTGCATCTAATCTTGAATTAAATCCAATTAAATAATTATAATATTTTAATGGATTGTATACAGTATCGTCTCCATCCTTAAAGGTTTCTATTTCTTCTGTTATGTTATTTAATAAATTATAAGCCTTTTGACCAGTTTCTCCACTTCCATGAGTTCTTAGTGCTCTCGCTATAGTTGCTATATCATCATCAGAAGTTACTATCATCCCACCATCACCAGCACATGAAAGATTCTTTGTTGGAAAAAATGAGAAACAAGCTACATCACTTAATTTTCCTATCATTGTTCCTTTATACTTGGAACCTACTGCTTGGCAAGCATCTTCAATAACTTTTAAATTATGTTTTTTTGCTATTTGGTTAATTTCATCCATCCTAGCACTTTGACCAAATATATGAACTGGTATAATAGCCTTTGTTTTTTTGGTAATTTTTTCTTCTATCTTAGTTGGATCTATATTAAAGGTTTCTTTTTCTACATCAACAAAAACAGGTGTTGCGCCAACAGCTGAAATAACTTCTGCTGAAGCAAAATAAGTAAATGGTGACGTTATTACTTCATCTCCATCTCTTATACCTAAAGATTTTAATGCAATAACTAACGCATCAGTACCATTACCTACTGATATTGCATGTTTAACTCCTATATATTCTGCAAATTCTTTTTCGAATTCTGTTACATTCTTACCCATAATATAACTTGCAGAAGAAAGTACCTCTTTAGTTACTCTATCTAAATCTTCAGCAATAGACTTATATTGAGCTTTTAAATCAATTAATGGAATATTCATTTTCCTCGCTCCTTAATTCTACTTTAATATGTTATTTAAGTTCACTTTTTTCCATAAAACTAACATGAATATTTTAACATACTTATATCTAATTCACAATGCACAATGCGCAGTTCACAATTGAAGATGAAATTTCTCTTTGAGCTTGTTTTTTCATTGTAGATTGTGCATTGATTAAATTATCAATATTTGTTTATAGGACTCCATTCATTGGGTAGTAACATTTTATATTTATTAGTTATATATCTATCATCAATAAGCAAAACTCTACCAGTATCAGTTTCAGTTCTTATTACCCTACCTACAGCTTGTTGTACCTTATTTATACCTGGAAATAAATAAGCATAATCATAACCATCTTCTTTATAAAATTCTTTTATAATTTCATTTTTCATATCTATCATAGGATATCCTACACCTATAATTATAGCTCCTATTAGCTGTTCTCCTGGTAAGTCTATACCCTCCGAAAACATACCTCCTAGAACACAAAACATTAGTAAATTATTATTGATTTTAAATTTTTTTAATAATTGACTCTTTTCCTCTTCATTCATATTTTGTTTTTGTTTTATAAGTTGAAATTCAGTTAAATTTAACTTACTCATTTCATCCCATAATAGTTCCATATATGCATATGAGGGTGAAAAAACTATGTAATTTCCAATCTGCATTCTTATAAAATCACAAATTTTCTCTTTAACGAACTCTAATGTTCTTTTTCTATATGTATATCTAATATTAATTGGACTAACATGAACTTTTAGATTTTCTTTTTTAAATGGTGATGGAAGTTTTAATCTATAAGTTGCATCATGTCCGCCAAGCATACTTATATAATATTTTATTGGAGATATAGTTGCTGAAAAGAAAATTACTGAATAACATTTCGATAAATATTCTTTTAAATTTTTAGCTGGATTTACACAGTGCAATGTTACTTTAAGTTCATGAGATTCTTTTTCTATACAAGTTATATAATTTTCATCATATAATTGCATTGTAGAAACAAAAGCATTTACATCAAAGTACAGTTGCAATATATCTTCATAACCATCAAACTTATTTCCTCTTACTAAAATTTCTTCACTTTCTTTTAAGTAGAGTTGTAAATACTTATTTAACTCTTTAGGCGATTCTCGTTCATAAAACCATTCCACCTCTTTATGATCACATTCATTTCTTAAATCAATAAAATAATTATTGATTTTGCCTAATATAGAATGTAGTTTATTGAGTTTACCTTTAGCCATTTTTTTGCATTTCAATATTTGATTTTTGCATAATGATGCTGAATACATATTCCTTGCTCTATCTATTAAATTATGTGCTTCATCAATTAAAACTATATTTCCTTTACTTTCTAATATTCTACCTAAGGACACTCTCGGATCAAAAATATAATTATAATCACCTATGATCCCGTCGCAATAAAGACTTAAATCCAAAGATAGCTCGAAAGGGCATACTTTATATTTTTCAGCATATTTATGCAATATTTCCGAGGAAATTCTTTCTTCATTCTCAAGAATGCATGATATTGCATTTTTCACCTTGCTATAATAATCTTTTGCATATATACACTTTTCAAGGTTGCAATCAAAGGTTTCATTAATGCATACTTTTTCTTTTGCCATAATTATAATACTCTTAAATTTCAACCCTTCTTGCCTCAACCTTTCAAATGTATTTTCAGCAACCTCTCTATTTATAGTTTTAGCTGTCAAATATATAATTCTTTCTCCAAGTCCTTCCCCTAGTGCTTTTACTGCTGGAAATATGGTTGATATCGTCTTACCTATTCCTGTTGGTGCTTGAGTAAATAACATTTCTTTTTCTTTTATAGTTTGATATGATATATTAATTAATTTCCTTTGTCCTTCTCTATATTTTTCAAAGGGAAACTTAAGAACTTTTATTGAATTATCTCTAATACTTTTTTGTTGAAATATTAGAATATTAAATTTTTCATATTCCTCCAATATTCCTAAAGTAAACTCTTCTAATTCTTGTATATCAAATTTCTTCTCAAAACTTTTAATTTCGGCTGTCTCAAGTTGCATATAAGATAATCTTATGTAAATTTCTTGAAATTTATTTTGCTTTCCATAAATAAACGCATATACTTTTGCTTGGGCCCAATGAACTTCATTTGAATCATCTATATACGCAAAACTCTTATAAGTAGATTTAATCTCTTCAATTATGGTTCTATCTTCTTGTATTATAATTCCATCTGCTCGTCCTTCAATATTTATCAAACTTTTATCCATTTCAAATTCATAAGTTAAATATACTTCTTTTTCAAAACTTTCATAAATCTTTGAATTATCATCTTGAATTTTTTGATGTGCTCTTATCCCCTCTGTAGCTCTAGCACCTCCTGAAAATCTATTATCTATATCACCCTTTTTTAAGCAAAATTCAACTAAATTTCTTACAGATTCTCTTATAATAATTTTATCCATAATTTGATTCCTCTCTGTAATTAAGCTTAACAACTTTCTAAATATTTATAAGGAACATTCAAAAAAATAACAGACCAGTATGCTTGTCTATTTGACATTATACTAGGTTGGTAAGTTTCACAAATAGCTTACTATAAGCAAAATTCACCTCCTTGTCTAGTACAAAATTCACAATACATCTTTGGTCTGTTATTTTATTTACTCTGTTTCATATTCTTTTACTATTTTTTGGACTAACTTCTTAATAACACTTGCTTCTGCTATTAAAGATAAAACTAATAAGAAAATTTTTATTCTTTCTTCATCTTTATCCTTCAAATCAAAGTTTTTTATTATTTCTTCTAATTTATCTTCATGCGTTAAGGATGTAATTAAATAGTCATCTAAACTTTCTCTTTGTATTTGTGTAAACGTCTTATAAGTTTCTTCCCAGGATAATATATCATCATTTCTATCATTAATTTCATTAAAAGCAAGTCTGAAAACTTTTTTAATTTCTTCTGTTGTCAAAAGTGGTCTCATATAACCCAGCAATACTAACTGTATTAAATGCGTTTTAGTATATCCTCTTTTTTTACCATCTTCTGGTTTAGTTATAACTTCACTTTTAGTATAATTTTGAACTATATTATTAGTGAATTTTTCATCAACAAATTTGTCATTTAAATAATCTATGACTTGAGATAGAAATAAATCATACTTTGGAAGATCTTCATATGAAATCGAACTCCCCTTCGATAATTCTTCTGCTAACTCTTTTATATAGTCTGAATCAAACTTTTTCCCCATTTTTATACACCTATGCTTTCATCTTTTATCTAGATATATTCGATAGTTTTTATATACATATATTATATAGTAGTCATCAACTGGCTACAAGTTATTTCAAACATTATAGCTCAAAACTTTATTTTCTTTTTTATTTTCTCTAACATTAATAATATTATACGACATACTTATACTAAAAAATATCTAATTTATGTAATTTATCGACATTATTACGTATAGTATCTGTTTTTTTGATAAAGAATTTACTAATTACTTTCATGCTTTTTTTGTAATTTTTTAAATAAAATATCAGTATAATATAAAACTTAATCTTGTAAATAACCTTAAACCTATTGATATATCTATGTCTTCTTAATTTATTTTTTAAGACTAATATTATACTTTTACAAATAAATCCTCTTGACTTTTCTAAAATATGGTAGTATATTTTATATAAGATGTTTATTAAAGTTGAAATTTGTAATTTCTTATAAAGTTAAGTAAAATTTTTATTGACTTTATATTACATATCTGGTAATATATCGTGGCAGGGTGTCGAATCGTGAAATTAGGAGGAATTTTTTATGAAATCAACAGGTGTAGTTAGAAGAGTGGACGAGTTAGGAAGAATAGTTATTCCTATAGAGCTTAGAAGAACTTTAGATATTGCAGAAAAGGATGCATTAGAAATTTATGTAGACGGAGAGCAAATAATATTAAAGAAATATGAACCAGCTTGTATCTTCTGTGGAGATGCAAGAGACGTAATAAACTACAGAGGGAAAAACATTTGTACTAAGTGTCTGGAACAAATTAAAACTACTAATAATTTTTAATTCCACTATTATGGAATTTAAAAAATAGACTATCTCATTTTTTGAGGTAGTCTATTTTCTTAATTTAGGAATATAAAAGAAAATAACGTATCAGCAATACAATATGTATTTTTATTTATTATTTTTTTGAATATACCTTAACTATATATTAGTTGAAAATTTATACACTTCACTTTTAGGTAGTTCTCTTTCTTTAGCTACAAGCTTTATTGCATCTTTTTTATTTATACCATCATTTATATATTTAAGTATATGTTCTTCAATAGATAAATTAATCCACACTTCTTTTTTTTCTTCTTTTATATCTTCAAGGTTTTTTCCCTCTAATACAAGCACAAATTCTCCTCGTGGCTTCTTCTCTATGAAATATTGTATTGCTTCTTTTATGCTGCCTCTATATATTTCTTGATATATCTTAGTTAATTCCCTACATACTGCAATCTTTCTGTCTCCAAATGCATCTAATAAAAATGTCAACGTATCTATTAATCTATGTGGTGCTTCATAAAATATAAGTGTTTCTTGACTTTGTAAAAGTTCATCAGCTATGATTTTTCGATCTTTATTTTCTCTAGGTAAAAAACCTCTAAATAAAAATTTTGTTGTATCTAGCCCTGAGTAAACCAGTGCTGTAGTTATAGCCGTTGCTCCTGGAAGCACTTCAAAATCAATCATTTTTTCTATACATCTTTCAACTATAACACTTCCTGGATCTGATATTCCTGGTGTTCCAGCATCAGATACCAATGCAACATTCTTCCCTTCCATAAGTAATTCTATAATTTTATCACTTTTGTTCTGTTCATTAAATTTATGATAACTTATCATAGTTTTTTTTATTTCAAAATGATTTAATAATTTTAATGTTTGTCTAGTATCTTCTGCTGCTATAATATCAGCCTCTTTTAATGTTTCTAATGCTCTTAATGTAATGTCCTTTAGATTTCCAATAGGAGTTGGTACTAAATATAGTTTTCCACTTTTCATATCATGTCCTCCAATATATTGCGTCTATTTCTTTAGTATATTTTCCATTATCATTATAAACATATAATGGTGCCTCCCACTTCAAATATGCTCCCCCATCTCTTTGTCCTTCAACTAATACAATATTAGGGGCTTTCCCTATTTTAGGATGTATCATTTTTACTCTTTTAGGTTCTATTTTATATTTTCTCATTAAAGTAAAAATATCTGCTAATCGTTCAGGTCTATGTATCATAAAAAGTCTTCCATTATCTTTTAACAATACTCTTGATGCAGAAATTACATCTTCTAAATTGCACAATATTTCATGTCTAGCTATAGCCAATTTATCATTTGGATTAATAATTCCTGAATTATTTAGCTTATATGGCGGATTTACTGTAACAACATCAAATTTTTCAAGCTGTTTTAATAATTCTATGTTTTTTAAATCTTCATTTAAGAAAAAAACTTTTTCATCTAATGAATTTAATTTCACACTTCTTTTAGCCATATCAACCATATCTGCTTGAATTTCCAATCCATATACACTTTGAGGCTCATATTTACCATATATTAAAAATGGAATTATTCCTGTTCCTGTACATAAATCAATTACTCTATGCTTATTTTTTATACACGCAAAATCTGATAATAAAACAGCATCTATTCCAAATTTAAATCCATCTTTTTTTTGAATTAAATTTAAATTTTTAAGTTGTAAATCATCTATTGTCTCATCTTCTTTTATGTATTTTAATTTGCTATCCATATCTTTCTTCCTTTACTTTATATATTAATCCTAATTTAATATATAATTTCATAATTAAGGCACATGAAAGAAAATAATAGACCAAAGATGTGCCTAAGTTTGTGTTTCTATGAAATTAATAACCATCACTTATATCTCTCACATTATAACATCACAAATTAAAATACAAAAGCCCTTCTGTATCTAAACAGAAGGGCTACAACTTAAAATCAGATATTAACAACTAATTTCTTATGTTTACTACTTAAGGATTCTTCTTGCTGCATAAAAACTATATACTGGACTTACCTTAACTACATCACCTGTTTGTGGTGCATGAATCATTTGTCCGTTTCCAACATATATACCAACATGGCCAGCATGTGGAAATACTAAATCTCCTGGTTGAAGTTGATCTTGACTAACTGCTTGTCCTTCATTAATTTGTGAATATGTTGTTCTTGATATATCCCTTCCTGCTGCATGTTCATACACATATTGAGTAAATCCTGAACAATCAAAGTTTGCTGAACCTGTTGCACCCCATACATAAGGTTTTCCTAATTGTGCATATGCCTCATTTAAAATTGCTTGAGCATTTCCTGCTGATGGTGCTTTAGCCGATGAACCTGAACTTCCTCTACTTGGTATTGCTACTTTCACCTCAGCTGCTTTCTTTACAGCGTATGCTACTTTAGCTTTCTCTATTTTGTCATTTATTTCTGCAGTAACAATTTCACTCTTAATTTGATTATCTCTAATATTTCTTAATTGAGTAATTGCTGCTTGAAGATCTGATGCTGAACTATTTGAGTTACTTATCACATCAAATTGAGATTTTACAGTATCTCTTTCTAATTGTGATAAATATTGTGAATCAAATTTACTTTTTTCATCCTTAGCTTGACTTACCAAAACTTCTTGATCTTTCTTCTTTACATCTAAATCACTCAATGTAGTCATTATCTCTTCATTAAGCTTATCTATCTCAGACTTTTTCTCTTCTAAAGATTGCATTTTAGTATTTAATTCTTCCTTTTTAGCAGTAATATCTTCTATAGCAGCTTTATCTTTTCCTATAATTTTACCTACTGCCTCTGATCTAGAAAAGAAATCACTTGTTGATTCTGATTCAAGTATAAAATTTAAATAACTGAACTCTAAATCACCTGACATATACATTGCTTTGACTCTTTGTCCTAAAGCTAAATCTAATGTGTTCATTTCTTTTTTGCATTGTTCAATATCTTTTGTAGTATTATCAATAACCTTATTAATGCTTATTATCTCTTTTTTATTTTTATCTACTGTTAATTGTAGCGGCTCTATTTGCATATCTAAATCGTAAATCTTACTCTGAATATCTGTTATTTTATTTTCAATTTCTGCATATTTCTGTCTTGAATCACTCAATTGTTGATTATCTGGCGTCGCAAACGCAGGTATTGAAGTACCTACAACTATTACGATTGCTAACATAATAGCTCGAATTTTATTTTTCATTCATTATCGGTCTTTAAAAACCTTCCCTCCCCATTAATCTGTATTATTCTACAATTATAACACTTTAAATAAAGATGGACAATTCTTATATATGGCGAGAGATTCGTTTATTCTCCTATTCTATATATATCATCCATTTTCCCCACTTTTCCTAGCTTATTCTTTGTATACTTTATTAATTAATATTTACATTAATTAAATTAATTAGCAATTATCATTCTAAGCACCTCTAATTTGGATCATTATTATATTCATAAATTACATTTTGTATTATAATTTAGGTGTAATATATATGTTAAAATCCTTGACATAAAATCCACTTAAATATATAATTATATATGTCTTCGGGGTGTGGCGCAGCTGGGAGCGCGCGTGGTTTGGGACCATGAGGTCGCAGGTTCAATCCCTGTCACCCCGACCAAAAATATTATTAATTATATTTGTTTTGACTTAAGGATTATTCCTTAAGTTTTTTTATTTAGAATTTTTATAATTAACAAGCTTTAGGAGGTATTTAATGTTAACTGATATAAAAGGTGTAATATTCGACTTAGATGGCACTCTAGTTGATTCTATGTGGGTTTGGTCTCAGATTGATGTTGACTATCTTAAAATGAAAGGATATTCGATGCCTAAAAACTTAAGAAATGAAATTTCACATTTGAGCTTTTCTCAAACAGCTGTTTATTTTAAAGAGAAATTTAATCTTGATGATTCAATAAAAAAAATATTGGAAGATTGGCATAACATGGCATTTAATCACTACTCCAATAATGTTAAATTGAAATTAGGGGTAAAAGATTTTTTAAATATTCTAAAATCTTTCAAAATAAAAATTGCCTTAGCTACTAGTAACTCAATTCCTTTATTAGAAGCTTGTTTGAAAAACAATGGAATTTATGACTATTTTGATTCAATTACAACCACTGATGAAGCTTCTAATGGCAAGGATTGTCCTGATGTATATTTATTAGCCGCTAAGAAGCTAGGCATTAGCCCAAAGAATTGTTTAGTATTTGAAGATATATTACCTGCTGTACAAGGTGCAAAAGCAGCTAATATGAAGGTGATTGCAGTAGAAGATTATGAATGTGTAGATTCAAAAGAAGATCTGCTCAAATATGCAGATAAATATATTCACTCTTTCGTAGATCTATTATAAATACTCAAGGTTAAAACTAGAGTTATATGTAAACAACGTTAATATGAAGCCGTCTGGCTAATAACAGCTACTAGTTCTTGGATGTGATCTCCCTTAATATTAGATTGTAATCCTTGAGGCTGCATTATCACCCTTGTTGGTATAAGTTTTTCTAAACTTCAAATAGAGAATTGTATTCCTATTAAGAACACTTCGCCTAAAGCTAAAAATCACTTCAAAAAGGCTGTTTCAAAAGAATTTTGAGACAGCCTTTTGGTTAATAACTAATATAAGTATAAATATAAGTATAAGAAATTATTTTCTTTCTACTCCATATTTAGCTTCTAATTCTTTTAATATTTGATCATATTTAGTATGTTGATTTTGTTGTAATAATTGGTTTACAACACCATCTTTTACTTCATCAAAGCTTTTAACTGAAGCTTCATTTTTTGCATCTACTACTATTAAATGATATCCAAATTGTGTCTTAACCGGATCACTAAGTGCTCCTATTTCAGCTGTAAAAGCAGCATCTTCAAATTCTGGAACCATCATTCCTCTTGAAAATTCGCCTAAATTTCCACCTTGTTGGTTTGATGGACATGTTGAGTATTTCATTGCAGCATCACCAAAAGATAAAGTTCCATTTACAATTTCTTCTTTTGCTTTTTTAGCTTCTTCTTCTGTTTCAACTAATATATGCTTAGCAGAAACCATTGCTGGTTGACCAAAAGTTTCTTTATTATCTTCATAATATTTCTTAACTTCTTCATCTGTAACAGTTACATCAGCTAATATTTTATTTATTGCCATTGAAGTTATAACTTCTTTTGATATATTTTCTATAGCATCTTTATATTCTTGTGTTTTGTCTAATTCTATTTCTTTTCCAAACTTATTCATTAATTCAAATGAAATTAATTGCTCTACTAATTGTTTTCTTTTATCTTCGCTTTGTAATGCACCTCTTTGTTCTTGAGGATATCTTGTAATTATTGTATTTAAGTCCTTTTCTGTTATTTCATTTCCTGCAGCAATTGCTAATACCTTATTTTCCATGTAAATTCTCCTTTATATAATTATTTTTGTGGTTATTTTTAATTTGATTTTTTTATACACCTTTCCATTTTAACAGTCTCTATCGCTTCTAACAATAATATAATCCAATAAATTTAAAATTTATCAGCAATAAGATGACCTTATACATAACTTATTAACACATATGGTATACTAATCTTGGGTGATGTTATGAGTGAAATATTAAAAAATGATTGGAAAATTTATTTAGAATCCGAATTCCAAAAAAATTATTATATTAAGTTAAGAAACTTTTTAACAAGCGAATATAAATCTACTACTGTTTATCCAAATATGTATGATCTTTTTAATGCCCTACATTTTACACCTTATGAAAATGTTAAAGTTGTAATCTTAGGTCAGGATCCTTATCATGGACCCAATCAATCACATGGACTAAGTTTTTCTGTTAATCATGGAATTAAAACGCCTCCATCTTTAGTAAATATTTATAAAGAATTAAATACTGACTTAGGTTGCTACATACCAAACAATGGTTACTTAAAGAAATGGGCTGATCAAGGGGTGCTCTTATTAAATACTGTACTTACGGTTAGAGCTGGAGAAGCTAATTCTCATAGAAATAAAGGCTGGGAAGAATTTACTACTAAAATAATTGAAGTACTTAATAAAAAAGAAACTCCTATAGTTTTTATTCTTTGGGGTAATAATGCTATTTCAAAAACTAGCTTAATTACAAATCCAAAGCATCTTATTATAAAATCAGTTCATCCTAGCCCATTATCTGCATCAAGAGGCTTTTTTGGCAGTAAACCTTTTTCCAAAGCAAATGACTTTTTAACTTCTACAAATCAAGTACCAATTGATTGGCAAATTGAGAATATATAACTAAGTCCTCTATAAATATACTAATCAAATTTCAACATATGAAAATTATACTTTTTTAACATTTGCTATTTATATTTAGTGTATAATATTTATAAGATATATTCTAAAATAAAAAATCAGTGCTTTAATGTATTGGATTAGTTATTTTCTTTCATATGTCTAAACTATTTACGGAGGTTTTTATGGATTATAAATTTGTCTATGATGATAAAGAATACAAATTAACAGAAGAAAATTGTGAAGGAATATTTTTTGATGATGAAAATGAGGTTACAGGTTTATCTGTAGATACAATATTAAATGCTTTAAATAACGGTGAAGAAGTAAATTTCTCAAATGAATACTATGCTGGTAAATGTTATTGCAATACTCAAGAGCAAATAAATAAATCTTATCGTTACTTAGAATATCATTTTTATGTTTATACAAAAAATAATGAATATGTATTAAACACTCTTGATGAAGAATATAAAAGCACATCTTTTAATAGACTTTTCAGTTTAGGTAAAATTGATAATAGTTATATTGTTAATGTAACTGTATGCCCTAATTGTGGTACTTATTCAATAGAAGTGAATCAATGTGACGTTTAACAATTAATGATGAGGCTGTTGCAAAACAAATATTTATAAGTCAAAAACCATGAATAAATATCATGTATTTATTCATGATTTTTGACTTATACAGTACTTTTCTGCATTTTTCAACAGCCCCTTAAGTTCTTGGTTGCGCTTCGCTCTTTTTTTATATGTGTATAATTTCCTAACAAGTAAAAAAGCACTAACATAAGTTAGTGCTTTTATGGTGGCTCGAACTGGAATCGAACCAGTGACACGAGGATTTTCAGTCCTCTGCTCTACCGACTGAGCTATCGAGCCATCTTACCTGGCAACGTCTTACTCTCCCACACAGTCACCCGTGCAGTACCATCAGCGCTGTAGACCTTAACTGTCCTGTTCGGAATGGGAAGGAGTGTTACCTCTACGCCGTCATCACCAGATACAAGTAGTATTATATCGAGATATTAGTATTATGTCAATAACTTTTTTAATTTTTTTTATTCATCTATTAAAGTTTTTTTATTTATTTGATTAAACTAAATTATTTATAAGTAAAAATTTATTTTTTATATGACTTATGCAATAATTAATATGAATAGTTTATAGATTACAGAATAATTTAAATATAATAAATTTTAGTTGGAGGCGTTTTATGAATATTGAAAAATTATCAAAGATTTTAAAGGAAAGCAATAATATAGTTTTCTTTGGCGGTGCTGGTATAAGTACTGAATCAGGCATTCCAGATTTCCGGTCTGAAACAGGATTATATAAAACTGATAGTGGTCACGGATATCCTCCTGAAGTTATGTTATCTCATACATTCTTTATAAAACATACAAAAGATTTCTTTAAATTTTATAAAGAAAAAATGATTTATATTAATGCAAAACCTAATTCAGCACATTTAATTTTAGCTAGATTAGAAGAAATGAGTAAATTAAAAGCTGTTATAACTCAAAATATTGATGGTCTTCATCAAGCTGCTGGAAGCAAAAATGTTTATGAACTTCATGGATCAGTTCATAGAAATTATTGTGCTAAATGCCATGCTTTTTATAACTTGGATTTTATATTAGAATCAAAAAATATTCCTAAATGTCCACACTGTAATGGAACAGTTAAGCCTGATGTTGTTTTATATGAGGAAGGATTAGATAATGATGTGATAAATGGAGCTGTTAATGCAATTGAACATGCAGATACATTAATTATTGGAGGTACTTCTCTTGCTGTTTATCCGGCTGCTGGTCTTGTAAATTATTTTAAAGGGAAAAATCTTATACTAATAAATAAGAGTTCTACCCCTTATGATTCTAATGCTGACTTAGTTATACATGATTCCATTGGCAAAGTTTTAAGTGAGGCTTTAAATAATTTATAGTTTGCATTCTTATATATTGCTCATACCACTTTTATATATACTATAAAGGTGGAACATTTAAAATTAACTTTGATTGAGATTTATTAAAATATTAATTTTATTAAAAAAATAAAATTTCTAATTTAATTTATGTATAAATGAATTGAATTTGGCAATAACTAATAATGAAGTATTTAACTTCAATATTTAATCGCCTCTCCCCCATTTTTATTTATATACAATATTTAAGTGCCATAACTATATTTAATGATTTAAAATAGTTATGGTACTTTCGTTTTATATATATTTTTTAATCAAAATTCTTCTAAGCATATCTAATCCAGTCATTGTTGCTTGAAGTCTTATTCTATTTCGATTTCCATTAAAAATACATCTTTGAATTGTTACTTCACCTTGAACATAAACACCTACATAAACTAGTCCAACAGGCTTTTTTTCGGTTCCGCCCCCTGGTCCTGCAATTCCTGTTGTAACAATACTTACATCAGTTTTAGCTGTCTTTGCAATACCAATTGCCATTTCCCTTGCTGTTTCTTCACTTACAGCTCCATATTTATCTAAAGTTTCATTCTTAACACCTAATCTATTATGTTTAGCTTCATTAGAATATGTCACAGCACCTTCTAAAAACACTTCAGATATTCCGGGGTAATTTATAAGGATACTTGCTATCATCCCACCTGTGCATGATTCAGCAGTAGATATTGTAAGGTTTCTTTCAATTAAAAGCTTAGCTACCACATCTTCTATAGCAATATCTTCTATTGCATAAACATTATCACCTAATCTTTCTTTAATTTTTTCTTCAATAGGTGCTATTAATTTCATTGCTTCCTCTTCATTATCAGCCTTTGCTGTTACACGAAGCATTACCCCTACTTCTTTTGCATAAGGTGCAATAGTAGGATTAGTTTGAGTATCAATCAAATCCTTAAGCTCATCTGCAACAGCACTTTCTCCAATTCCTAATATTTTTATCATTTTTGATACTAATATTGAATCAGCCTTCTTTTGAAGATAAGGTTTAACTGTCTCTTCAAACATTGGCTTCATTTCCTTTGGTGGTCCAGGTAAAATAATCATTATCTTATTATTTTCTTCTATAATTACACCTGGTGCTGTACCATTATTGTTATTTATAATAATGGCTCCTTCTGGAATTAATCCCTGTTTTAAATTATTTTCAGTCATTTTTCTTTTTCTGAATTTGAAATAACCTTTTATTTTTTCAATTGACTCTTCATCTGGTAATAATTTCTTATTAAAATACTTTGCAGCAACTTCTTTTGTAAGATCATCGTCTGTAGGCCCAAGACCTCCTGTTGTTATTATAATATCACTTCTGCTATATGCCTCATCAAAAGCATGGACAATTCTTTTTTCATTGTCTCCTACGACTTGTTGATAATACATATCTATACCTAAAGTTGCTAATTCCTGAGCTAAATACTGAGCATTAGAATTAATTATGTCTCCTAATAAAATTTCTGTCCCTATAGCTATAATTTCTGCTTTCATATTTATTCCCTTCTTCTTTTTATATTTATTTACAAAACAATCTATTGGGGGGCTTTTTAACACTATTGTATTATTAATAATTAATTGTAAATTATTTAAATGCAATAAACACTTAAGACCTATCCCATAAAATATTGGATAGGTCTATAAAGCATATTTTCTTTTTTATAATATGCTATCTCTAAAATCTAATTTAGAGATAGCTTATATAAAAAATTTTTTCATCTCAATCTATTTTAGGCAAATACTTAAATCATAAAAAAAACAAAAAGTTTCTTATATAAGCATTTACGCAAAATCAAATTAGCAATATGTATGAGAGGAAAAAATTCATTGCAAGAGAGCTTCTATACTTCTATTGTATGTATAACCATTCCTGCTTATTCATACTATTAAAAAATTATATATTAATATTATGAAATTCTTTTTGATATTTAAAAATTCACTATCCAAAAATTATTTGAATAAATACTATTTATCTTCTGTTTCAAGTAATGCTAATGCTACTGCTCCTATTACTCCTGCATCTATACCTAAACCTGCTGGAACAATTTTAACTGATTCAGCCATAGACTTAAAACATCTCTTATCAACAACTTTTCTTACTGTATCAAAAACAATCTCTCCTGCCATTGATACTCCACCACCAATTATTATTATTTCTGGATCAAAAATAGATACTGCATTAGCAACAGCTATTCCTAAATAGTTTAATGCATTATCAATTATATCTTTGCAAACTACATCTCCTGCTGCAGCTTCTGTAAATACTTCATATGAAGTAACAGTTTCATATTTTCTTAATGAAGTTTCAACTTTACTATTTAATGCTTCTTGTCCTCTTTTTGCAATTGCAGTTCCTGATGATGTTGCTTCTACACAACCGATATTTCCACAGTTACATCTTGGACCGTCTGGTGCTACTGTCATATGCCCAATTTCTAATGCATTTGAAGTGTGTCCTCTATATACCTTACCATTTAGAACAGCGCCTCCTCCTACGCCAGTACTTACAGTAAAAAATACTACATTTTTAGCACCTTTTCCGACTCCAAGCATATACTCCCCAATGGCTGCAACGTTTGCATCATTATCTAAAAATACAGGTACTCCAAATTTTTTATTTAATGGTTTAACTAAATTAAAGTTTTTAAATGGAAGATTTGGCGTATAAATTATTGTTCCTTTTTCAGCATCTAAAGGTCCTGGTGAACCAATACCAATTCCCTTTATTTCTTTATAAGTTGCTGAACCATCCTTGATTACTTTTTCTACAGATTCAATAATTCTATTTAATACAGGAATTTCTCCTTCATTAGCATTTGTTAGCACTGTTGTTTGACTTATTACGTCTCCATTTAAATTAGATAATGCAGCACTTATTTTAGTGCCTCCTAAATCTACTCCTACAACATACTTTTGCATAATATAGCTCTCCTTCATTTAATTTCCCAATAAAAAACAATTTGTTCTAATAAATATTATACTATATTATGTTATGTTAATAAAACCTGTATTTTAAATATTATTCTTTGAAACTACTTTATTTGCACTTATGTAATAGTTCCCAAAATCATCATATTGCGTATAATTAATAATAAATCTATTATCTTGAAGCATTGAATTGATTACATCTATATCTCCTTTATTGTCTTTATTTATCCTTATTACAAAATTATCATCTTTATCTATTATATTTAAATAATCAAATATATTACTATAATCACTTAATTCCATATTTCCACTAATATCCATACTATAATCTGACACTGCTTCTTCCTCCTTATACATATAGGGTTAAAACTTTCTATATCATTAGGCATATTCTGAAAAATAATAAGTCAGTATACTAGCCTATTTCGTGTCATTAGGAACTCAACTCACATACGCTCGCTGAATAAGTGATTCCCACAAAATATACATCGCATCTTTGACTTATTACTTTCTTTATATGCCTTATTAAGAATAGTATGCCTTCTACTAAGTGATTTTATCCTATTTAGTTCAATGTAAAATTTTCCTTATTTATTAAAGTGAGATAAGAACTTATTTAACTCCATCTGAAACTAAAAATCACTTTATTTTCTTGATTCATTTATACTTTCTATAGCTTTTGATAATTCTGCTTCTGGAACTTCCTCATACCTTACAAGTTCTTTTGTGAATGTTCCCCTACCTTGCGTTAATGAACGTAATTCAGTAGCATATTTTCTAACTTCAGCAAGTGGAACTTCAGCTGTAATCTTTTGTTTCTCACCCTCTGATTCCATTCCAATTACTCTACCCCTCTTTTTATTTATATCTACTATTACATCTCCCATATATTCATTAGGTAGTATAACTTCTATTTTCATTATAGGTTCTAACAAAATCGAACTAGCTTGTTCAAGCCCCTTTTTGTAGGCTATAGATGTAGCAATCTTGAATGCCATTTCAGATGAATCCACAGCATGATATGATCCATCATGAAGAGTTGCTCTAAGTCCTATAACTGGACAACTTGCTAAAACACCATGTGCTATACATTCTCTTAAACCCTTTTCTACTGCTGGAATAAAATTTCTTGGAACGGATCCCCCAACTACATTATCTATAAATTCTAAATCATCAGCTCCATCACTTCTAGGTTCAAACTTAATGACAACATCCCCATATTGTCCATGTCCACCAGATTGTTTTTTATGTTTTCCTTGTACATCGGCAAACCCTTTTATAGCTTCTTTATAAGGAACCTTTTGCAAATTTAGTACTACGTCTACACCAAATTTACTCTTTATCTTACTTGCAATTATATTAATATGAGTTTCACCTAATCCTGAAATAATAATTTCTGCATTTTCTATATCTCTAGATATTTCAAAAACAGGATCTTCTTCTTTTAATTTGTTTAAAGCTTGAGATATCTTTTCCTCATCACCTTTGGCCTGTGGTATTACAGCCATAGAGCAAACTGCTTTTGGAAAATTCATCTTATCATACATAATCTTAAAATCTGAGCTTGCTAATGTATCTCCTGTGTTTGTGTATTGTAATTTAGAAATTGCTCCTATATCTCCTGCAATAATCCTTTTAGTTGGTATCTGTGTCTTACCTCTAATAAAGCAAATATGAGAAAATTTTTCACTCTTATCTTTATTAACATTTAATACTGTCATATCATCCTTTGCTTCTCCTGTTATAACTCTAAAGAATGATATTTTACCTACAAACGGATCTGCAATAGTTTTAAATACTATTGCTGAAAAAGGTTTATCTTGGTCAAAATTTATGAAAACCTCTTCATTTTTTGAAATATCTAATGCTTTTTGAGAAATTGCATATTCTGGTGAAGGAAAACATTCTACTATATCATCAATCAAAGAATCCATTCCTATCACCTTAGTTGCGCTACCACACATAACCGGTGCAATGTCTCCACTAGCACATCCACTTATTAATCCCTTATATATTTCTTCATCACTTAATTCACCCTCATTAAAATATTTATCAAGTAAAGCTTCATCTGTTTCTGCTACAGCTTCCATAATCATTTTTTTGCATTTTTCAACTTCATCCATTAACTCTTTAGGTATGTCTAATATCTCTATCTTCTTTGTTTTAACATCATATATTCTAGCTTGTTTAGATATGATGTTTATTACTCCCTTAAAATTATCTTCTTCTCCTATTGGATATTGAATTGGAACTACACTTATTCCAAACTTTTCTTTAAGAGATTTTAATACCTTATCAAAGCTTGCATTTTCTCTATCTAATTTATTTATAAAAATTGTTCTAGGCAATTTAATCTTATTGCAATATTCCCATGCTCTTTCAGTTCCAGCCTTTATTCCTGAAACTCCACTAACAACTATCATACCTACATCTACAGCTCTCATCCCTTCAATACATTCCCCTTGAAAATCAGCGTAGCCTGGAATATCTATAATATTTATTTTAACATGGTCTAATTCAATTGGAGCTACTGAAAGAGCAATGGAAAATTGTCTTTTCTTCTCTTCTGTATCAAAATCTAAAACAGTAGTCCCATCTTCAATCTTCCCTAATCTATCAGTTATCTTTGAATAATATAAAATACTTTCTGATAAAGAAGTTTTTCCTGTTCCATTATGCCCCATTAATCCTACATTTCTTAAATTTTTAATACTATAATCTTTCATCAACTCTGCCAAACCCTTAAGTTACCTTAGAAGCTGGCTTTCACCTGCCTTTCATCTCATAATACTACGCTAGATATAAATCCTCTTCTAAAATTTAGAATACAGTTCTTCTGATTTTTATCTACGTTACTAATACATTATATGTACTGCTTAACAGTATAATTAATAATTCTATTTTTATTTCTAAAATCCTTTCCGTTTTCATAATTTTCTGAAAACTTATATTGAGTATATCTTTATTCTTAAATCTCTTAATTAATTTCGAGTTATATTGTAGTCTTAGTAAAAAAATACTATAATTTATTTATTGATATTCTAATTTACATTTATCATTTCAAAGTCTTAAATGTGCATCCAATGGAGGAATAATTTAATGAAAATGAGAAAAAGTTCTAATAGTTATTATAAAATTTGGTTTACTATACTTGCAATTATCATAACTATCCGAGTTCTATTTATAACTCCCTCAGTAGGTATAGCTGACCAAGGTGATTTCAATAGAATAATGACTATTTCTGGTCTATCATTATTAGATTCAGATACAAGTAATCCTAATTTTATTAGATTTTATAATTATATTGTTACTGATTATAAAATATCTCATATAGATAATGTTTTTAAAACTATTGTTGGCTCTAGTTTAGGATATTTAGTTGTTTTTATTACTTATACCTGTAAGGTATTCGGACAAAATGTATTTAAAACTCAATATTTAGCTATTATCTATAGTACCTTATATATTATTACTCTTAGCATAATATTAAATTTTTTAAACATAAAAGATAAGGTTAAATTTATATTAGTTTCGTCATTGACATTATTTATTTTTTTTGATGGCAATTACTTAATTTGGTTTAATAGTTTATATGGCGAACCAATGATGTTAGTTACATTATTACTATTCATTGCATCGGTTTTTAATTACATCCATTATAAATATGTAGTAAAAGGTACAAAAAAAATAATGTCAAAAATAGTGTATATACTACTTATAACATTCTTGTTTTTAGGTTCAAAACTACAAGCTTTTACAGCTTTGCCTTTTGTTATACTTCTTGTTGGTAAAATAATATGGGATAATAAGCGTACTTTGAATAAAGGCAGTCTAATTAGCTTATGTACACTACTTTGCCTAGTGATTGCTTATCCTGTTGGAATTAGTATGAATAGTGATAGTTTAAATCTTGATACTGAATATAACTCAGTTTTTTATGGTGTGCTAAATGGTTCGAAAACTCCCGAACAAGATTTAATAGACTTGGGTCTTAATCCAGATATGGCAGTTGAAGCAGGAAAACATGCTTATTTTCCTACAAACGAATATGTAAAGTATGCTCCTAGTACAAAGATAACAGATCAAGAATTTTACAGTAAGATAAACAACGTAAAACTTGCTAAATTTTATTTAACTCATCCTACTAGATTACTAAAAGGCATGGAGTATACTGCAAGCAAATCATTTAATACTAGTACTGGATTAGGTAAAAACTATCAAAGTTATAGTGAAACTCCAGTTACAGACTTCTATAGATTTACGGGGTGGTCATATTTTAGAAAGAATATGTTACCAAAAAATTTATTCTTTATAATTTCAGTTTATCTTATAGTATTTTTATTTTCTATTTATAAATATGTTAGCAATAAATCTAATCCTGAAATAAAAATTAAACTACTTTTGCTTTGGACTATTATGTTAATAGGCATAATTCAATTTCCAATGCCATTTGTAGGTAACGGCCAAGCCGATACTTCAAAACAATTATTTTTATTTAATTTTATTTTTGATGGTTTACTTGTAATTATTTATAGTTATATTTTATTTAAAATTGATGATTTGATTAAACATAAGTTTAAAAAATAACAAGTCAGTATTACTAAAGGTAATATAAAATATACTCAATAAAAAAATCACTTATTAGATTCTTATGATGTTGGTAAAAATATAATTCAGAGTAACCTCTTTGGCAATGTTTAAGCTAGTTAAGTAATTCTTAATTAATAAACAAAAAAAATAGGAGTTATAATTACACATTACGCAGATGTAAATTATGCTATGTGTTAATTATAACTCTTATTTAAATTAATTTAGATACTAAAAGTAAAAACTTATGAATCTAATCTACTAAAACTAGATACACATTGCTTCATAGAAGAGTGAAAATTCGTGTCAAAATATATATTATTGGGAGTTATATCCTATATTGTTAAATAAATAATCTTTACCTACTTTGATGAATACTAAAGTAATGCCTCCAGAAGTGTCAATTATTACATCTCGAATGGCTCCTTCTCTTCCTTGAATAAACAATTGATGTGTTTCATCAGAGCAAGCATAAAGAAAAACAAATACTATGGTTATGATAATAACATGCTTCATATTAAAATATAACTTTAACACATTTAAAACAAGTAATGCTAAAATCATATATTCAAAAAAATGTGCACATTTTCTAACAACAAAGTTAGCAAGATCTCCAAAAAAACTATTTACATTTATACCCATATCAGAAAATAAATCTAATAACCCAATGCTTTGAGAATCAGATATTTTAGCTGACTGATTTGACATTACGCATATGACAATCATCCAAACAATCAATAAACTCCAATAAATAATTTTTCTTTTGCTATTCATATTCTTCCTCATCTACTTCATAATTCTATTAATAAATTTTAGTAACTTTATATTTATTTTATTCTGACATATATCTATTTATATACGCAAGTGATTCTTCTAATAACTCTTGACCCTTTTCTAGTCCATCAACTTTCATCTCCAAATTACAAATTCTTTGGTCAATTTTATACATAAGCTGCTTCATATCTTGCAGTAATTTTGCTTCATATGTCACTTGTATACCCTCATCATCAATGAATATCTTTTCTGGCGGATACCCACATTTAGTGCATTTTGCATATATACCTTGTTTTTCTAAATTATTAAATACTTTAAATGTATTATTATTACACTTCTTACAACTTGATAACATGACAAATTCATAATAACTTACATCATAATAATAAATACTTCCACAATCATTACAGGTTAGCTTTAACTTATTATCTTCTGTTGCCATATGAAATTCATTACCACTACATCCATCTTTTTTGCAGACAATAGTTTGTACCATAATCCTACCCTCTCATAATATAATTTTTTTCGTTATATATCTAACCATAGGCCAAAATATTAAAATTATATTTTTAAACATATTTTACATTTAAATTATATATTATAATTTCTCTATTGTACACTTTAATAGTTAGTATTTTTAATTCATTTTATGAGGTAGTTCTACCATTTTCTCCATTGCTATAATGCAAAGTTCATTTAAATCTAAAAATAATTTATGATTAGATATAATTAAAAAATATATCTAATCATAAATTATTTAAAAATTGTACTCAAATATTATAATTTTCAAATAAAAAAAACTATGAATATAATTCATAGTTTATAATGGTGGAGATTAAGGGATTCGAACCCTTGACCCCCTGCGTGCAAGGCAGGTGCTCTCCCAACTGAGCTAAACCCCCATAAGGTTTGAAGGAAAATCCCTCAAAATTGAACAGAATATAAATATGATTTAAACAACCTTTGAGTAAGTATTATAATCTATATTACTAATTAGACATCATGCTAACTAGATTTCTCCATAGAAAGGAGGTGATCCAGCCGCAGGTTCTCCTACGGCTACCTTGTTACGACTTCACCCCAATCGCTGACCCTACCTTAGGTCGCTGCCCCGCTTACGCGTTAGCTCACGAACTTTGGGTATTGCCA
>NZ_JAJFUC010000043.1 GCF_021372645.1 Clostridium sp.
TACTTGTTATATTATTTCTTCTTATGGTAACACTAATTCTGAAAGGAGGTAGCAAAATGAAAAATAAAACAAAAAAGTTTTTATCTTTTACTTTGATATTTATTTTTACCATATTGCTTTTACCAATTAACATTGCAAATGCTTTAGACACAGAGGATAAAGTTAAATCTGATGGGACTAATATAGAAGCAAAGTCAGCTTTACTTATGGAACCCATGACTGGAAAGATACTTTATGAAAAAAATGCAGATGAAAAATTTGCACCAGCATCTGTAACAAAAATTATGACTATGTTAATTACTATGGAGGCTATTGATAGTGGGAAAATTAAATTAGATGATAAGGTAACTTGCAGTGAAAATGCAAAGAAAATGGGTGGAAGCACAATGCTTTTAGACACTGGAGAAATAAGAACTGTTGAAGAACTTTTAAAGGGTGTTGCAATAGCATCAGGAAATGATGCGGCAGTTGCACTTGCTGAATATCTTGGAGGCACAGAGCCAGATTTTGTTGTTATGATGAACAAAAGAGCACAAGATATAGGAATGGTTAATACAACTTTTAAAAACTGTAACGGATTACCAGCAGAGGGGCATTTATCTACAGCAAAAGATATAGCAATAATGTCTAGGGAATTATTAAAACATCCAGTAGTTCTAAAATATACAGGAACTTATATGGATTCTATATCAGAAGGAAGAAAATCTCCAATTGAACTTGTAAATCATAATAAATTAGTTAGATTCTTTGAAGGGTGCGATGGACTAAAAACAGGATTTACAGATGAAGCTAAATATTGTATTAGTGCAACAGCAACAAGAAATGGAGTAAGGATGTTATCTGTAATTATGGGAGCTCCAACTTATAAAATAAGGAATCGTGATGCAGGAGTATTACTTAATCATGGATTTTCAAAATATGAAGGTAAAAAGCTTGTAGCTAAAGATCAAGAAATTGATAAGGTATATATGGATGAACAAACTGATAAATTCTTTATGGCAAAGGCAAAAGATGATTTGAACGTTGTATTACCAAAGGGAGAAAATAAAGAATTAGAAAAGAAAATTATCATTGATAAATTGCAAAAAGAATATAAAGCAGGAGATGTAGTTGGAAAATATGAAATTTACTTAGGACAAGAAAAAGTAGGAGAAGTAGAAATATATTGCGATAGAGATATTAAGGGTGGCAATATAATTGACAATATTAAGTATAATATTAAAAAATTATTTGAAAAAGGCGTTTAGATAAATCTCATATTTTCTATAAACTATAACCAAATTAGAAACATTTAAAAACATAGCTCAATAAAAAGAGTAAATCTTAATTATTGAGCTATGTTTATTTAAGCATAAAAAACTAATATACATAAAGCTATTATTAATAATAATATAATTTAGCTAAATGAAATTATTTTAAATAAATTACTCAAAAAGCATTTTCAATGTTGGTATAACATAATTTGTAATTATATTCCATGATAATGCTTTTTTGATAAAATTTACTTAGATTAAAAAAGAGTTTTTATATAAGTAATTGAAACTTTCTTGTTTTGAGTCATATAAATTGCTATTATATAATGAGTATTAATTTTTAAATTTAAGTGAAATTTATAACGGAGGTAAAAAATAGTATATGGAACTTCCAAATATTAAAATTAATGATTTTGAAGGCCCATTTGATTTATTATTACATCTAATAAAGAAAAATCAAATGAGTATATATAATGTAAAAATATTTGAAATAACTAATCAATATTTAAATTATCTTAATGAAATGAAGGAAATGGATTTAGATATAACATCTGAATTTATAGTAGTTGCTGCTACTTTAATAGAAATAAAATCTAAACATTTATTACCTAAACCTAAAAATGAAGATGAAAATGAAGAAGATAATGAGAAAAATCTTTTAGAAAAACTTATAGTATATAAGAAGATAAAAGGTGCTTCAGTTTTCTTTAAAGATAGATATATTAGCGCAGGTGAAGTATATGGAAAAAAACCAGAAGTAATAGAAGATAAAAGAGAAGTGATTGCAAATGAAGATTTATTTAAAGATACAAGCTTTATAGAATTATATAATATATATAATAATTTATTAGAGATTTATAATAATAAGCAGAATAGAAATAATGTCATTCAGAAAAAAATATATGTAGATAAATATAAGATAGAAGATAAGTTGGAATATATAATGGACAAGTTAAAAAATGAAAATGTTAATAGTTTTTCAGAAATTATAAAAAATTGTGAATGTAAATTAGAGTGTGTTGTAACATTTTTAGCTTTACTTGAAATGATTAAACAAAGGATGGTTAAAGTTTATCAAAGTGATAATTTTAGGAATATATTAATTGAGAGGAGAACAGAAGATGTATAAAGATAAGGGAATTCAAATTCCATTTATGAATGATTTAAATAAGAATTCTTTGAAATCAGCAATAGAAGCATTATTGTTTGCCAGTGGAGAACCTTTAAGTTTGCAAGATTTAGTAAATCATCTTGAAGAAAAAACCAAACTCATTGAAGTTATTATTCAAGAAATGATGGAAGAATATGAAGATTCTAATAGAGGAATAAAAATAATATGTATAAAAGGAAGTTATCAGCTAGTTACTAAAGCACAAAATGCTGATTATATACAAAAGCTTTTAAAGAAAAATAAGAGACAATCTTTATCACAAGCATCTATAGAAAGTTTGGCAATAGTAGCATATAAACAGCCTATAACTAGAATAGATATTGATGAAATTCGAGGGGTTAAGTCCGAAAGTGCAATTCAAAGGCTTATAGAAAGAGATCTTATAAAAGAAATTGGACGTTTAGATGTACCAGGAAGACCAATTTTATATGGAACAACAGAAGAATTCTTAAGACAATTTGAATTAAAAGATTTGAAGGAGTTGCCATACTTGGATCTTTTTGGACAAGATGGCACTCAAGAAAATGAAATACAAGAAAATGAAGTGGAAATATAATACTAAAGTTTTTATTTCATGTTATAAGTATATCTGGAACAACTTATAATCATTTGATATGCATTTGAAAATTGCACAAACATTGCAAAAGAGAAATAGATATGCTGAATAAATCAGCATATCTATTTCTCCTTAAAATTTAAAAAAATTAGGAGCAAATTAAATAATATGATTATCATTGGAATAATTCTCTTTAGAATTATTATCAACATTAGTATTATTACCAGAATTACAATTTTTATTCTTTTTATACACATCTTTTATTAAGCTTTTTATAATATCTAAAATTTGAGGAACAGTATCCACTATTCTATCATAAGTAGTGTCTTGTTCTACAGGCAACATTCTAACTCCATCTTCTTTAACAACCAAAAATGCAACTGGTTTAACTGAAACTCCTGCTCCAGAACCACCACCAAAGGGAAATGTTGTGTTACTAAGATTTTGTTTTTGGCATGAATATTCACTTCCACCAGATGCAAAGCCAAAGCTTAATCTTGAAACTGGAATTATATAAGATCCATCCTTAGTTTCTACAGCAGTTCCTATTACTGTATTTACATCGACCATATTTTTGAGATTCTCCATAGTACTTTTAATTAAATTTTCAACTTGTTGTTCACTTGACATAATTAATCCCCAACTAAGGGGTCGCCTCCTTTGCTTTTTTTATAAATTTTAATAAAATAATTATTATATATATAATGTTTGCAAATGATATGAAAATTATACTTGAAGTTTCAATTTTTAGTAAAAATTTATCTTCAAATATGGGATTTATTTTGAAACTAAACTTATAAGTCTTAAAAGGAATATTCATAAAAAAATAAATTAAAAGTGGTGTTTGATATAAAATCCCATAAAAAATTGCAGTTCTAGCAGCATCATTAAGTGAATAATCTAAAGAAGATTTTACTTTCAATAAAGGTTTAAATTTTAAATTAAATAAGGTTGATATTAAAGACTTAAAATCTATAGATTTTAAGTCAATGTTTTTATAAAAACTCGAAAAAAATTTATGTTCTTTTTTTATTGAAAAATCAATTTTATGATCTTTAATTTTATGTGAAGATTTTTTTTTTGAAATGATAGTTAATCCATATAATTTCAAATAATAATTTATTGTAGAATAGTAAATATTAAACTTAATAGGAATAGGTATAAAAAATATTAATAAAATCATTAAGAAAATAAAAAATAATTTCATAAGTTCCCTCCAAACTCTATGTACTTAGTAATTATTGACTAATTTAAAAAAAATAAACCTAAAAAATTACTAAAACTAGGTTTAAAAAATAATTTTAAAGGTAAACTAGAACCAAATAGTAAGTTTAGAAGGTGATTAATTATGAGGAAGGGTATTAAAAATATTACAATAATATTACTAAGCCTTATTTTTACTCAAGTCTTAGGTGCAAGCGTAAATGCTAAAAGTAAAGATAATACTAATCTTAGAGTAAATGCAAGATCTGCAATTGCTTTGGACAAAGAAAGTGGCACAGTTCTGTATGAACAAAATGCATATGAAATAGTTCCAATGGCAAGTACAACTAAAATACTTACTTCACTTATTGCTATTGAACAAGGGGATTTAGGTAAAAAAGTAACTATTAGTAAAAAAGCAGCTAGTATTCGAGGCTCCACTGTAGGATACAAAGTAAATGAGGAGATTACTTTAAAGGAGTTGATTTTTGGACTTATGTTTAAGTCTGGAAATGATGCAGCAATAGCTATTGCTGAAGAATTGGGAGGTTCAATAGAAGGATTTTCAGAGATAATGAATCATTATGCTAGAGGAATTGGAATATTGGATTCACATTTTGAATCTCCACATGGACTAGATAGTAGTGAACATTATTCTTCAGCATATGATTTAGCAATACTTACATCTAAAGGCATGGATTATGATTTGTTTAGAGAGATTGTTGGAACCAAACAAATTTCAAAAGAAAAATATAATTTTACAAGGGATTATAACAATATAAATAAAATACTTTGGAGAATTCCTGGAGCAAATGGTGTTAAAACAGGATCTACAGGTCAAGCAGGAAAATGCTTAGTTTCTTCAGTTAACAATAATGGTAAAGATGTTATAATTGTAGTTTTGAACTGCCCAGATAGATGGAATGTAACAGAGAAAATTTATAAACATGTATTAGAAAAAGTTGCATTTGGAAATCATACTGTTAAAGAATTAGTATAGTGATTTGTAGTAGATGGTTAAAAAAATTACTGTCTACTATTTTTTTATAATTTTAATAACTATATTTGTAGCAAATTAAATCTTTTAAAATAATCTAATACTAGAAGCAGTTTTATCTAAAGGAGAAAAAATGATAAAAGAAGCTATTGATTGCATAGATGCTGGAACTGAATACTGTCCTTGTGTTATGAAAATACGATTTTTTGGAAAAGGGTGGGAAGGTATGGATTATTTTTTTTTAGAATCATCCATACCTAATATTTTTATTTTGAATTTGCGAGTTTCACCATTCCATTTAATCCATTCGGCTATAGATTTAATTAGAAGTCTTTTTTGCGCAATATCATCTACTAGGTCAATATTATTATTAAAGTTTCTCAACGTATCAACAACAATTTTTAGATTTTTGCTTTCAGTAATTATATCAGATTTATTAGTTTCTAAATTTGTCAAAGAGTTTTGAAGTTGATTAATTTCATTTTTTAAAACTTTCAGATCCTCAGTAAGCATATCACCAATTTCATCATCATCTGTTTTTGCTATTCTTTTTCTAAGATTATTAATTTCAATTGTTTTTTCTTCGATTTGTTTATTTAAATTATTTATTTGACTATGCTCTATATTTTCAGTAGACTTTTTTAAGTTCTCTTTTAATCCTTCAATTAATAATTCTTTATTATAAGATTTCATTTCAGAGATAATTATTTCATCTAACATATCAACTCTAATATTTTTATTGTCACATTTATCTACATATTTACCGTCTTTATTTGAGCAAACATAATAGTCATATTTCACTCCAGGACTCTTTTTAGAATTATGACCATGTTTAACAAGCATATTAGCTCCACACTTAGCACATTTTAATATTCCAGACAGAGCAGCATTATTATTAGAACCAGTACCAAGCCTTATTACCTTTTTATCTTTATTTTTATTCAATAATTCTTGTACTTGTATCCAATCAGTAGAATTAATTATACCTTGATGTTTAGCAACTGCTGCAATCCATTCTGTTATATCTCTAATAGTAGTTATTTTTTGAGTTTTATTATAAGTTAAATATCCACTGCCATTTGGAGTTCCGAATACATTTATACCAATAGATTTTAGATATTTAGATACAGCTTCATCCGAACTAACATATATAGGACTTCTTAAGAGCCTACCAACTTGAGAAGAATTAAAATCTCCACCGTTTTTACCTTTAATTCCACTTAGATTTAATTTCTTAACTACTTGAGTAATAGATTGCTCTTCTAAATAGGTTTTATAAATAAGTTTTATAACTTCAAGCTCTTTTTCATTAGGTGTAAGCTTCATAAGAGTTCGTTCTTTAAATTCTTCATCAATATATGTTGTTTTCTCAGGTTCGAAACCTAATGGAGTTTGACCTCCAAGCCATCTACCAGTCTTAGCTAACTGAAGCATATTATCTCTTACACGTTCTGCTATTGTTTCTCTTTCTAATTGTGCAAACACACTCGAAATATAGACCATTGCACGTCCCATTGGTGTGCTAGTATCAAATTGCTCTTTAATAGATATAAAGTCTATATTATTAGATTGTAAAAGTTCCAGAGTAGTTGAGAAATCCGCTACATTTCTTGATATACGATCTA
The DNA here is from genome assembly GCF_021372645.1 of Clostridium sp. Taxonomy (GTDB): domain Bacteria; phylum Bacillota; class Clostridia; order Clostridiales; family Clostridiaceae; genus Clostridium. The sequence goes on from NZ_JAJFUC010000043.1 coordinate 6,806, forward strand.
ATCTATAACATATTAAAGCATTAAATTTTTTAGATTTAGCATCTTTTAGAAGTTGTTGGAATTGTGG
>NZ_JAJFUC010000081.1 GCF_021372645.1 Clostridium sp.
ATAGAAGCTGCTGCAGCAGAAATAAATTATACTACTGGAGAGTTATCTAAATATTTTGATGTATCAATTACAGCTATAAATAAATGGATAGATCAAGGAAGATTTATAGGTATAGAAAGATTGAAAATATAAGAAAACTAAACGCATTATACATAGATATAGATTATTATAATATTGAAAATTTAAAAGGCTATGATCATGAAAGAGTTCTTGGAATTCTTGAAAATGATTATTTTGGACAGGATGTTCCAGAACCAAGCTTTGCAATATTCACAGGATATGAACTTGCAGTATACTGGCTTATTGAATCAGTTCCAATAAAAGTACTTCCACTTTGGAATGCAATTCAAAAACATTTTCTAGAAAAGCTTATATAGTAAATTTCTATACTTTATATTCTCTTCATTATGCAAGGCTTAACGATATATTAAAGCTTCAGGAGATTAGAGATGGATATTGTAGGAATAATGATGGATCCTTACAAGAAGAAGGCCAGAGAGAGCTTATGTGCTTCTTATATAGGTATTAGTACTGTTGCTATTGCAATGACCCAAAACAAGCACTTCAGAACACTCTAGAGTTTAATCAAGGGCTTAAGAAGCCATTGCCTAATAAAGAAGTAGAAGAACTATATAAAAAAGGATATAAACAAGTAGAAATAGTAAAAGAACTTAAATTAACCAAAGGAAGAGTATCACAAATAATTAAAACATTAAGAAAAGTTTAATTAAATACTTGCTTATATTAATGGGGCGTAGTCTGTTTACTTTTAAGTTCCTACAAAAGTGAGCTTTCTCACACATATTTTATATATTCTTAGAGTGGATCTTTAGAATATGTAACCCAGCCTTTGGCAATATACTATGCGTTTTATTATGATAAAATGGTGACTGTCACCATACTGAGGGAACTTGTGACTGAAGTTGCTATTATTATCGTTCTTCTTCGTTTCTGAATTCTAAGATATCACCAGGCTGACAATCCAGTGCTTTACATATTGCTTCTAACGTTGAAAACCTTATAGCTTTTGCCTTTCCATTTTTCAATATAGAAAGGTTAGCCATGGTTATTCCGACTTTTTCAGTAAGTTCTGTTACACTCATTTTTCTTTTAGCTAACATGACATCAATATTAATTATAATTGCCAAAAAATTCACCTCTATACTGTTAAATCATTTTCTATTTTTATATCTATAGCTTCTTTTAAAAGCTTTTGGAGGACGGCTGAAAAGACTGCAATTACCGCTGAAGTGAAGCTTGAGAACATCCCCATTATTACGAGTCCTGGGAAATCATGCTTTTTGCTATAAAATATACAAACTGGCAATATTATTGTATAAAATATACTTATTGAGATTGCACTGTATTTGATATTCTTTAAAGCTTTTACAGATAGTTCCGAGAAAGCATTACTTTTATCAATGTAGCATAATAGTTTAAAAGATTGATACAAAGCAAAATAAAAGGGTATAGCTGTTACATATATACCTATTATAATAGGATATAGTATTAGCTCATGATTATTTGGATTTAATGGATACTTGTATAAATCAAACAATCCAAATATACCAAGGGCAAGAACGGGAGTTCCAATAAGCATAACGGCTATTTTTAAAAAAAGTGTTGATTTAAGTCTCATAAAGAGCACCTCTCTTATTTGTTATTATTTCATTTTAGCACACTATTTATCGTAAAACAATAAAACTTTAATGATTATTAATATATTATTATTGTTAAAATGGTGACAGTCACTATACTGATATACAATACATTTTTGTCTAAAAGTCTTTTAAATTATGTCCCCAAAAGGTATAATTTAATTATTCAGAAATTTCGGAAAATGACAAGATTAATACAGGTTAATATTAGGTAAAAGGGTGATGCTTCTAAAAAAATATTCTTGTTATTGAGAAGTATAAAGAGGAGGTAAATTTAATGATAATTGTTACTACTGAAAATATTATTGGTTACAAAATAAAAGAAGTAAAAGGAGAAGTTTTTGGATTGGTCGTAAGAAGTAGAGGTTTTGGCGGTACTGTGATGGCTGGTCTAAGAAGTTTGGTGGGTGGAGAAATCCATGAATATACATCTTTGCTTGAAGATACACGTAAACAGGCAATTGACCGTTTAGTTAAGAATGCTACTGCTATGGGAGCCAATGCAATTGTAATGATGAGGTTTGATTCGAGTGAAATTGGTCAGACAATGAGCGAAGTGGTGGCTTATGGTACTGCCGTAATAGTTGAAAAGGAATAAAAATATGAAAATAACACTTAACTTTTATTTTATTTTTCAAATATGTATGGTTATTTTAGTTGTGATAACTTATGTGTTTTTTGATAAGAGATATCACAAAAATCATGGTTCAGGCATTCCAGATGGATTTGAAAAAACAGAAGAAATAACCATTGACCCAACCGATGGAAGAAGATTACGAGTTTACTATAATAGAAAAACTGGTGAAAGGTTTTATTATGAAGAAAAAAAGTAACTAAAATGGTGAGAGGCACTAAATCACATTATGGAATAACTTAACAGTAGTAATACTAGTATATTTAATTTAATACTGCACACAATAATACCTGAAAGAGGTGATTGTCATGGGAAATGATTTTGAAGATGATTATTGGGGATTACTCCAAAAATAATTTTTAAATCCCCATAATTACACTTATTTTCACATGAAGCCAGGGTTTAAGAATAAACCCTGGTTTTATTTTTTGTAAAATGGTGACAGTCACCATACTGAGGGAACTTGTGACTGAAGTTGCTTTAAGGTTTATTGCGTGTACACTTTTTAATGTTTCTCAAGTTGGACAGGCTCTCCAGTTTGTACATTTTTGACAATAAAGGGATTCTCAATATTTCCGACAAAACCCATTCCAATAAATAGCAATTTATAGTACATAATGGTATAATTCACTTATAAGTTGTTATGAAATTGTAAAATATGAAGAATTAACAATTGTAATTTTATTTAGGTCGTAATAGACATATAATTAAATTATAAGATACAATATTAAGCTCTATTTATAATTTCAAATTTTCATTTAAAAGGATAGGATTAGTATGAAAGGATTTATAAAAGATGTTTTATATGGAATAGTTATTATTATTGTCATAACGATTTTAGAATTTATTGTGACGATTCCATTTGGAGAAGTTTCAGAAGAAATAGACAATGTAAAATGGGCAAGCATGATTAATCTAGAATTATTGTTAACTGCATTGCCTGCGACTGTTACAACACTTGTTTTTGCATGGCTTCTTAAGACAAAAAGTAAAGCAGATGCACTTAAAAAAGGGATTATTTGGACCAGTATTCTTGCATTAAATTATATCCTCATTGGTATTGGAAACAATAATATTAGATTGATTTTTGGAAAAATAGGCATTTATGTTCTATTGGCATGTGCCTTTGCTGGAACCTTTATTTATGTCAAAATAAAGCACTTAAATTAAAATACAAATACTTCACAACATTCTTAAATGGTGACAGTCACCATAATTCAACAAAACATAGCACGAAATGGTTATTTCGTGCTATATTCTATATTCTGATCAAAAGTGAGAGTTTAATGATCTTTAGTTAATTTTAAGAGCAACAAACATGAATTTAAACTAAAAATAAGAGTAGTAGAGAAACCCCTATTACTCTTATTTTTAAACTTAAGCTACATCATACTTAGTGATTGTCTTAGCTACAACTTGAGCTGAATCTTTACTAACTAATGCACCTGAGTTTGATAAAAATATATTTTTAGCAATTATAATATCCATAAGGGTATCTACATCAGCTTGTGTAATTGTTGATTTAACACCACTAATAGATAAAGTAGAAGTTAAACCATACTCTGTTTTAAATACCATACTTAAAGTATATTCCATGATATTTAGCCTCCTTTACGATCTATTTTATAAACTTTTTACTAAGCATTTACGAGTTCTGAACTTTTATTTAAAAGACATGCTCTTGTTGGCTCTGCGAGTACTGCTTTTATAGCATCAGCAACATCATAAGCATTTTGTTGATCTACGTCATTTCTTAAATTTGCAAAACTTTTTTTTGAGTAAGTAGGATTACCATTTGTATCAGTTCCACTTTGAACTTCAATTGAAAGCGAAGTTGAGTTTATAACTTTACTTACAGCCATGAAAATAACCTCCTTCATATTTTTTTTAAGAGCAAGATAGCACTTACCCTAATCTACGATATTAAACCATTTCGATAGTAGTCACTGTCTTAGCGACAATAGTAGCGAAATCTTTTGAAGCTAAATCTCCTGAAGTTGTACTAAAAATATTTTCAGTTAAGATTTGATTCATTAAAGTATTAACTTGTGTTTCAGTAAGAGTACTTTTGACACCAGTTACTGAAAAAGTAGTTTTCTTGCTACCTGTAGTTAGAAAGACCATATTTAAAGTATATTCCATGAAAGCGTACCTCCTTTACTACATATTTAAGGAAACACCTACTCCTGACGTCATAGGTGTAAGCGATTCGCACAAAAAACAATTTCATAAGGAAGTTAACTCATATTCACAAGTTAACTAAGTTCGAATATCCAAATACAAGATTTGGATTCTCACTTATCTGCTTAAGCATTCACAAGTGTTTCAACTTCATTAATTAAAGTTGCTCTTGTGCTTGCTTCTAAAACAGATTTAATAGCTTCACCAACATTGTAGACACCTTCATCAGTTGCAGTTAACTTTACTCCTGAAAAACTTTTCTTTCCATAGATTGGATCTCCAGCTTTATCTGTTCCAGTTTGAATTTCAATAGCTAAAGTTTTACTTTTCATTGTTGCAGTAACAGCCATGATAATACCCCCTTTACATTTTTGATATAAATATATATGCAATAGAAAATGTTTTTTACAGAATAATCACTAAATGAATTAATAATATCAATTCATGTTAAACTAAAGAAAATTATTAAGTTTAAGAAAGTGAGAACAAAGGAATAATGAATAAAGAGATTCCAGAGATAGTTAAAAGTTATTTAGACTATTTGACAGTTATTCAAGGAAGAGCAAAAAGTACAACTTATGCTTATAAATTAGATATAATGCTCTTAGTAGATTTTTTTAAAAGCAAAGATAAGTTTAAGGATAGGGAGTTTGATGAAAATTTTATAAAAATAATAGATCTTAATGATCTATATGAGTTTTTAGCTTATGTTAAAAATGAAAGAGAAAATAATTCATCTACCAGATCACGTAAGATTGCAACTTTAAAATCATTTTTTAGTTACTTAGAAACCAAGATTAAGATAATTACATATAATCCATGTAGAGAACTTGAAGCACCAAAGAAGCCTAGTAAACAAATTAATTATTTAACGCTCGAAGAAGCTGAACAATTACTATCTAGTATAGATGGCAGGCGAAATAGAGATAGAAATTTTTGTATAATTACTTTGTTTTTAAATTGTGGTCTTAGACTTTCTGAACTTTGCAATATTAAAACTTTGGATATAAGAAAAGATATCTTGGTAGTTAAGGGAAAAGGTGAAAAGGACAGGACGGTTTATTTAAACGATAAGTGCATAAGTGCTATTAATACATATTTACAAGTAAGACCAGATGTTAAAAATAAATTTTTGTTTTTGTCTGAAAGAAAAATTCAATTATCTAAAAGACAAATTCAACACATAGTAAAGAAGTGTATAAGTAATGCTAATCTTGATACACATAAATATACAACGCATAAACTACGCCATACTGCGGCTACACTTTTATATAAACATGCAAATGTAGACATAAGAACTATTCAGGCAATTTTAGGTCATAAGAATATAGCTACTACAACTATTTATACTCATGTTGATGATGAAAGTGTAAGGAAGGCAATTAATTCTAATCCATTAAATAAAAGTGATAAGTAGGATTAGATAGAAGTTATAATTTCTACAGAATGTGTAGATTTTGTGTAATAACTAATATAAAAAAGTTCTTTGAAAATTGAATACTACGGTATTTATAAAATAGGAGACAGTAATAAAATATGTTGAAACATTTTATTTCACTCAATCATATAATATAGCAAGTAGGAGGTGAAAAACCATGCTTGCTCCATTTATAATATGCTTTAGAGAAGGTATTGAGATTTTCTTGGTTATTATTCCTCTAGTAGTTTACTTTAATAAAAATAAAATGTATGAAATGAGTAAGAGTGTGTCACTAGGAGGAACTTTAGGAGGAATTATTGCAACTATAATTGGTTCTATAATATTTTCACAAGTTGCTTTGTTAAACGGTTCTGCAGGTGAATTATTTGATGGCATATTAGGTATAGTATTATCAGGATTAATATTATACAGTGTAGTTCTTTTAAGAAAAAATAAGTCCTTCGATATTAATCCAAATCAACGATTTATTTCTTTAAGTAAAAAAGGAGTATTCATCATTGCAGCAATAACATTCTTTAGAGAATTTTTAGAAGCAATATTATTTATTTTAACTAGTTCAGCAGGTTCTTATTTATTAGTAGCAGGTTCAGCATTATTAGGTTTAGTATGTGCAGCGCTAAGTGTTTATTTGGTAGTTAAAGGAATTTCTAAGCTTAATATAGGCGTAGTATTTTATATACTAAATTTATTCTTAGTTGGACTTGGAGCATATTACTTTGGCGACGCATTAGATGTATTATTTAGTGAATATATTTCTCAAATTTTTATAATAGGTGTATTGGTATATGCACTTCCAAGTTATTTTATAATAATAAAAAATGATTTAAAAAAATATCTGAACTCTGATAAAATAAAATAGTAGTTATAATACCGTATTATTCAGAAATGAATGTACGGTATTTTTCGCATGCAATACTAAGATTAATTATGAAGAAGATATTAATAGATTCAAGGAGTTTGCAAATCAAAACAACTTAAATCAGCAAGAAGCATTCACTTCCAACCTGTCTAAGGATTTAAACTATATTTCATAAGTCATTTCAAACTTTCATTTTGAAATGACTTATGAGATAATAAAAAACTGTAAATAGCCTATTTACAATTCTTCATGGCTTCTACTATATAAATATCTAACTCTTGGCTCAATTTTAGAATTGTTTCAGAATTTACATTTTCACAAATCATTTTATTTAATTGTTCTCTTAGTTCTTCAATTTTTCTATCATTATCCATTCTTAGGTCTTCAATTTTTCTATTTTTATCCATTCCTACCCCTCTCTTATAAAACTTAGTTACAAATAAAAAATTACTTATTTTTAATACATATTATACAATAAAAAGGGTTTACTGCTATGAAACTTTCGATGTTTTTCACCATAATAAAATGGGGTGATAAATATGATAAAAGAAAAAAGAAAAGAAAAAGGTCTAACCCAATCTAAATTAGCTGAAAAATTAGGAATAAGTAAAGGTTATTTATCTAAATTAGAAAAACATCCTTTTATTTGTAATCCTAATGTCAATCTAATTATAAAATTATTAAAAGAACTTGAAATACATCCAATAAAAATTTTTATATTTTTCACTAAAAACAAGTTTTGCACTTATAAAAATTAAAGATAAGCTTTAATAGGTATTAACAATAAAAATATAGACAAGTTGATTTCCAATTAAAAACAGCTTATTGGATATTTATATAAGTATGTGGCTAGTTTTTACACGTATGTCAACTCAACCCGTTAGAGAGTTTACAAAAATAACCTGCAGAGTTTGTCTGCAGGTTATTTCTATTATGTTAACATTAGTTGAAAGAATAGTAGAAGAGATGAATAGTTTTAGTGAAGATTTAAAAGAAAAATTGCCACAAATATATTCTAAAGAATTATTAGAATTATTATTTTTCGAATTTTATACTAAGATATCTTATATTGAAGATGGCCTTAGGGTAAGTAGAAAAACAGCAGTAAGTTATTTAAAACAATTAGAAGAAAATAATTTTTTATCATCTCAAAAGATTGGAAGAGAAAGAGTTTATTGTAATGACAGGCTGTTCAATTTAGTAAAGGAAAGTAATAGTCACAAATAAATCTTTATAATAAGCTATTTAATTTTGGGCAAATCACAAATAATTAGAATAATTTCAAGTGGTTAATTATATGAACAATTTTATAACCATACACCCAGAATTGAAATTTCTAAATAGTAAATATACTTCTGAAATTCATATTGCAGCTTTTGATTCAAATGGCATAAAGTAGAGATCATATATTACTTTATACTTATATAAATGTAACTTAATTTGTTACATATTATAGTGACAGTATACGTTACTATAATAGTCACATAATTTGTAACTACTTTTTGTTACAAATTATGTGACTTTAGTTAATACGATTAATTTTCTATAGCATTATAATTTCTATCCTGATCTTCTTCAAGTTTAGCTTTTTCCTTACTTGATAATTCAATATATTCAATATTAAATTGAAATATTTTACTAATATACATAAAGTCTTTAATAATTATCCCGTTATTTTTAAGTTCTTCAAGAGCAGCTTTTATTCTATCTCTTTGTCTATAGTGATTTTTAGTATTCCAATAAATTGCTGTGGCAAATTCATTTAAATAAATATCTTCATTTAACCCATGTTTATTAATTTCAGCTCTATATCTTCTTTTTTGAAGCCAAATAGCTAATTGCTGCGAATCATCACTTAAGCTGTTAAATACACTTTCATCATATTCTAAAGTACTCTTTTTTATAATAAGTTCTTTTAAAATATTTCCTAAATAAACTTCTGCTATTTTAGAACCATTTAAAGTATATATCTTACTTTCTAAAAAAACCCCATTAACTGAAGTACCTTCAATATTGTAAGATAGTTTTATACTTCCAAGTTTAGCTATTGAGTCTTCAACAGCTTCATAATTCTTTGCTCCATCAGTTAAGCCAATATCTTTTACAATTAAATTTATGCTCTTTATAATAGGTTCACCAAGTACCATCTTATGAAAATGAGTATAATAATATCTTATAATTTTAACATCTATTCTATTTAAATACTTAACAGCCTTTATAAATGCTATTTGTGTTAATAGATCATTTACTAAAAGAGGATTACCACCACTTTTAATTTGAAGATATGTACTTTGTTCTAATTGAATTAAAAGTTCATTTTGTTCTTCCTGGCCAATCATAATAAATCTATCTATAGTAGAATTTTCACTTAAATCATGTGATCCATCTAATATGTTTTTTTGATCATTTGTAAGTAAATCAACTCTTCCTGTTGTATCTATTGGAATATCACCTAATATACTTGGAACCCTGGTAACATTATTGTTATAATCATCAATTTCCTTATCATATCTTGAATAAAGAATTAATATATCATTTTTAAATGCTGTTTTAATAGAGTTTTTGCTTAATTCAGATAGAAATAAAAAATCTGTAAGCAGTGTATCAGTGTCATTTTTCCAATCTTCAATTTTACTTAAAATCTGTTCTTTATATATTTCACTATTATCTGCAGAAAAATAACTCTTAAACTTATCTAAAGATAATGTTTTAGATAAAACTTTTTCATACTGATACTCTAAAAACTTAATTTCTTTATATAATACGCTATTTTTATTATTTAATACTTTATTTGCCCATCTTGTTTTTGTTGTTTTTATAGCTCTTGCTAAATTCTTTACTATAAACTCTTTATTGTATATATTATCTAAATTTTTAATATCTCCAGCTAAGCTGACAAAATATTTATCAAATTTTTCTTTAAAAATAGCATTATATTTAGGCTCTAAAATCTTATAAATTTCATCTTTAAAGACCGTACTCATAGTTTTCACCCTTTCTATTTTATATGAGTCATAGGCATATAAAATCTGTTCTAATCTTTATATGCCTAAAGTATATCATAAGATTAGAATACTTGAATATCCATAAGCTATTTTTATGTTTCAATCAAAAATAATAATGTATTAATAATTATCACAATACTCTTTATAAATTGATTTTTTACAATAAATGGTGTGCAAATTGAACCGTACTGAGTGATAATTGTGCAAGTTTTACCGTACTGAATGTTAATTGTGCTGGATATGAACCGTACTGAGTGACAATTGTGCTGAAAATCAACCGTACTGAGTGAAAAAAAATTATAATTTTTAACATTTATATCATAAATATGATAAATAATTCAATATTATGGAATATTATTGAATTAATTTCGAAGAAATCAAAAAAAATTAAAAATTTTTTTGATTTTTTTCTTGCAATACTCCTATTATTTTTTGAATTTCTGTGCAAAATCAACCGTACTAAGTGAAAAAACCTTGCATTTTTAATGTTTTTTCTTGCATTGTGCAAAAATTAACCGTACTGAGTGAAAAAAAATCTTAAAAATTTGTGATTTTTAATTTTAGAATTTTTAAAAATCCCCATAAATCCAGTATCTTCAAGGCTTTCAGCTTTTTGTTTAAATTTTACGTATCTAAATGGAAAAATGCCATCAAACCCGCATTCCTTCGTCAAAATTATCTTCCATTGTGTCAAAAATTAACCGTACTGAGTGAAAAAAACACCTGTTTTGCATTATTCATGATTATAAAATACAATGGATTTTAGATACTGACAACAAATGAGGTGAGGAAGAAATGGCTACCAAACTATATAATTCACATTTATCAAAAATACTATTTGAATGTAATGAATACTATATTATTGACACTTATATTTCCTTAGTAGATATAAGTAGTGAAGTTAATTCAAAATATCTGATTCAAACTTTTACAGATTCGAAAGCTGATCTTATAGCTTTAGTCCGCCGCAGATTAAGTGTTTCTTATAAGACAGTATTTAACTGTATAGATAAGCTAATAGAAAAATCTATTTTGGCTTTTGATAAAGAATTACATAGCTGGATTTTAGTTAATATGGAGAATATGACAAAATCTAAGGCTGATTTATCTTTTATTCATAATGAAAATAATGAGTCATCCTTTGGTTTTACTGGTTATACCCATATAAGAAATTTCTTCTTCACTGATGAATTTAGAACAATGAAGGCTCGTGAAAAAAGACTTATGATATATATGGCTGAGTTATGTGATTCTAAGGCCTCAAGATTTCATGATGGCTTTTCTATGAATCTTTTAAAAAGTAATAGTGACTGGATGAAGGTTTTAAAGACAAAATCAAAATATTATGCAAAATACACTATAAATAAAATGCTTAATAAATACTCTGAAATATTTAAAGATAATAGTGAAAATATGCGTTTAAACGATTTGTCACCTAAAAGAAACACTAATTTTAAATTTTACTTTGAATGTAAAGCAATAGATAATAAGGTTCAAGAAGATGATTATATTGAACTTGTTAAACTTAATAATATAAAAGAATACAATCTTGTTATGGAAAAAATTAAATTTGCTAAAATAACTTTAACTAAAAAACAAGCAATGCATCTAATTCGTGCAATAGCAAATCTTAAAGAATGGTTTTTAAAAGAAAGAATAACTCAGCTTATAATAAACAAATATAGAGCAATTCAAGTGCATAAAAGCCGTGAAAATATAAAATCATTGCCTGCATATGCTGCTGCTGTAGTTAAAAGCGTTGTAAATGAATTTAAAGAATTTAAAAAACGTGTATCTTTAAATAGTAATATAAGAAGCTATGAGCTTGGTGAAAATTTTATAGAATACACTAAAGAGCAAAATGCTTATGATCTTGGAGCTGAAATAAAACAAGCATTAGCAGCATTATAAGCTTCATGTGAATGGTTCTTTTAATCCAAAGACTATTCACCAATGAAAATATGCTTAGTTTATTTCTTATGGACATTTTTAAAAATAATATACTAATACAAATAGACCTGGTATTTTTTACATACATTGGGTTTATTTCTTGTTGCCTAAATATGATTCCCATGACTAATTTAAATAAACTAAAAAGATACCTAGAGAGATTAACATAATTTTATCTCTCTTTTTTTATACAATTTAATACTGATTTCTTGATGCTTGGCCAATATTTCTAGCTAAAATATTATATAATGTAAAGTTGTAAAATTTATTTTTATAGTTATAAAATTTAATCTTAAAGTCATTAAATTATTGATTAATCTTATAAAATTTTGTGTTCTTTTCTTAAAAATATAAAATGCTCTTAAAGCCTTATGTATTAATATATTCAAGGTTTTAAGAGTATGCTATAAATTGTATGTATAGTATATTAACTGTATGTATATTTTATAAATTGTAAGATTTGAATATGAACTGTGAGATAGGAAATTTACAAGATAAATTTATATATGCTGAAGTATTTTAAAGTTCAATTAAAAAATATTAAAACTACTTTGATATATCTGAAAATTATAG
>NZ_JAJFUC010000087.1 GCF_021372645.1 Clostridium sp.
GTACGAGAGGACCGGGATGGACTGACCTATGGTGTACCAGTTGTTTCGCCAGAAGCATAGCTGGGTAGCTAAGTCGGGAAGGGATAAACGCTGAAAGCATCTAAGTGTGAAGCCCACCTCAAGATTAGATTTCCCATAGCATAAGCTAGTAAGACCCCTTGAAGACTACAAGGTTGATAGGTCAGAGGTGTAAGTATGGTAACATATTTAGCTGACTGATACTAATAGGTCGAGGGCTTGACCAATATATAATCAAGTTGTAAAAAATACATTAATAATTATATGCAATTTTGAAAGAATAACATTCTTTCAATAATGACGTTCCGCGATAGCTCAATGGTGGAGCACTCGGCTGTTAACCGATAGGTTGGAGGTTCGAGTCCTCTTCGCGGAGCCAATGATCTCGTGATGATGGCATAGAGGTAACACTCCTTCCCATTCCGAACAGGAAAGTTAAGGTCTATAGCGCCGATGGTACTGCATGGGAGACTGTGTGGCAGAGTAGGACGTTGCGAGGTAAAATGGCTCGATAGCTCAGTCGGTAGAGCAGAGGACTGAAAATCCTCGTGTCACTGGTTCGATTCCAGTTCGAGCCACCATAATCATAATGGCTCAGTTGGTTAGAGTATTGGCCCGTCACGCCAATTTAAATAAAACATAAAACTTAATATGGCTCCTTGGTCAAGCGGTTAAGACACCACCCTTTCACGGTGGTAACAGGGGTTCGATTCCCCTAGGAGTCACCAAGTAAGAAGTAAGTTCTAGTATAAGCTAGGACTTTTTTTGATTCTATAGGAAATTATAATCAAGTCAAATCTGTGGATAATTTTTGAAAGTAGTTTAGCTTCTTTACCTATAGCATTTATAGCAGGATCCATTATACATGAATATCTAAACTCAATTGAATGTAATTGATAATTAACTTAGTTTTGACAAAAGGTTGTAATTGACGTATACTTAATGTGTATAAATATTCTAATAATTATAATTATTAGTTATGTTTAAGAATGATGTTGAAAACAGTTCAAGTTCATTTATATACAAAGTTATCTATTTTCTATATACTTAAATTGGTTTCCAATTGTTGGATTTTCAGAAACAAATGTTATTTATATAGACAAACTCAACTATAAACTTGAACTTCAAATACTATAGAACAAGGAAGAATAAAATATAAAAAGAGGAGATTATTTAGTGGATAAATTTACTTTAATTCAAGAGGAATCAGCATTAATAGTCATTGATATTCAGGAACGGCTAGTTGCTGCAATGTCCAATGCCCAAGAAGTGATTCAGAATACCAATATTTTATTATCTGTTGCTAATAAGTTAGGAATTCCGACAATTATCACCGAGCAATATCCAAAAGGTCTTGGGAAAACGGTTCCAGAAATACAATGCAATATTAATGAAGTATCAGTCTATGAAAAAGTTACGTTTTCCGGATACACTGATGAAGTAATTAATACTTTAAAACAATCAGGAAAAAAGAAAATCATTATTACAGGAATGGAAACTCATGTATGCGTTTTTCAAACGGTTAGAGATTTACTTGCTCATGGTTACCAGGTGTTTGTGGTAGGTGATGCTGTATGTTCTCGTACAAAAGAAAACTCCTTAAACAGTTTGTCTCAAATGTCGGCAATGGGAGCTGTGGTAAGTAATACCGAAACGGTGCTTTTCGATTTGTTGAAAATGGCAGGAACACAGTCGTTTAGGGAACTGTCCAAGTTAGTCAAGTAGAAAACAAGGTTGACGTCTAAAAACGGGGATTTAAATGCAGACAATGACGAAGTATACAAGCCAATGACAGAACAGTATTCTTTAACATATCCTAAGGCATAATCAAAAAAATAACAAGTCAATATTATAGTCTATTTCGTGTCATACTTCGTCAGCATGTTCACCTAATAGCTCGCTATGAGGTAAACATACTTCCTCGTTTGACGTAAGCTGAATCTAGTCGAACCTATCTTAAGACAAAATATACATCGCATTTTGGACTTGTTATTTTCTTTCATATGCCTAATTACTCTATTAATAGGAGCGCGATAATAATGTTGAACACAGTATTTCTTAATTCTGCAAAAATTAATTTTGATAATAAACTTGATTTTTCATCCTTTATTGAAATTACCAATTTAACAAAGTACGATGAAAGTACTAGCAATGAAATTTTAGAAAGGGTTCAAAATCAAAATATTATTGTCACAAAAGAACTGCCTTTGGGAAAAGAATTGATTTCTCTGTTTCCGCCTTCGGTTAAACTTATCTGTGAAGCTGGAACGGGCTACAATAACATAGATATTGCTGCAGCAAGAGAAAAAAATATTACAGTTTGTAATATTCCAGGTTACAGCTCAGAGGCAGTGGCGCAGCTTGCCATTACCTTTATGTTAAATTTAAGTTCTTCTATGATAATGCAACAACATATGCTTCAGGAGAAAAATTTTGATAATTTTACAAAATGTCTTCAGGTTCCACATTTAGAAATTCAAAATAAAACACTTGGAGTAATAGGGTACGGACAAATCAGCAGACAAGTAATAACAATTGCTGAAGCTTTAGGTATGGACATTTTAGTCTTTACAAGAACGCCAAAATCAGGAGTAGATACAAACGTGAAGTTTGTAGCTCTTGAAGAATTACTTAAAAAGAGTGATTTTGTTAGTATTCATTGTCCACTTACAGATAATACGAAATACCTTATTAATAAGGAGAAGCTAAGTCTTATGAAAACTTCAGCCTTTATTATAAATACCTCAAGGGGACCAATTATAAAAGAAACTGATTTAATTGAAGCTTTGGAAACTGGGAGAATAGCAGGAGCTGCTCTTGATGTTCAGGAGAAGGAACCACCAGAGCTTAATAATCCATTATATAATATGAAAAATGTTATTCTTACACCACATATAGGATGGAAATGTTTAGAATCTAGACAAAGACTTCTTAAGCTCTTAGCAGATAATATTGAAGCTTTTATAAATGAAAAACCAATAAATGTTGTTAAGTAGTTAGAAAGTACTAAATTAAACTTTTGTTCAAATATTAATAGGACAAGGACTACCCCCTATTCATACGAGGCCACTGAAAAACTATTGTTTTTCAGTGGCCTCCATACTGACTTGTTATTTTTTTGATAGTTCCTTAGTACAAGCTGAAAAATTAGTTATTATTTTTTTAAAAATCATTCATTCCTAAGATTTTTACTATAGATTTATAGTTATCTCCATCCCATAAAACTTTACTAGCAACAGATTGTATTAATATTCTCTTTTTAGAAATATCATCTACTGTATCTATATTTTCATTCAAATGTTTAAGTGAATCAATTATTAATTCTAAATTTACAGTTTGATTTACAATCTCATTTTTATCGCATTCCATATTATTTAAGTTGTTTTGCAATTCTTTAAGTTCGTTATTAATAGAAGAAATCTCATTCATAATAATACTAGCAACATCATTATTTGGAGCTAAGGAAAGTTGTTTTACTAAATTTGAAGATGCTAGTTTCTTCTCTTTAATTTGGGCATTAAGTTCTTTAATTTGTTCATTTTCAAGTGTTGAATCATTATTGGTTAAAGATTTTGTAAGTTCGTCAATTAATAGTTCTCTGTCGTAAGCTTTAATTCCAGCAATAACTATTGGATCTAATCTATCTACTCTTATATTCGGGTTATCACATCTATTTACATATTTATTTTGCTTATTACTGCATACATAATAATCATATTTTGTATAAGCATTAACTTTTGAAGGATGTCCATGCTTTACTACCATATTAGATCCACATTTAGCACATTTTAATACTCCAGATAAACATGCATTATTACTATTTCCAGTTCCGAGTCTTATAGATTGTTTGGATTTATTTTTATCTAATACAATTTGTACTTTAAGCCATTCTTCAGAGTTTATTATTCCTTTATGATTGCTAACAGCAACAATCCATTCTTCAATATTTCTGCCAATGGTAGTTTGTTTTTTCTTATTGTAAGTCAAATATCCATTTCCATTATATTCTCCATATACATTTGTTCCAATATCATTTAAATATTTATGTGTAAATTCATCAGATTTAACGTAAAGTGGATTTCTAAGCATTCTTCTAACCTGTGTAGTATCAAAATTCCCACCATTTTTACCCTTAACACATTTAACATTTAATTGTTTTGTAACTTTATTTATTGAATGTTCTTCTAAATAAGATTTAAAGATAAACCTTATAATATTTAATTCTTCTTCATCTGGTGTAAGTTTCATTAAAGTTCTTTCTTTCATTTCTTCGTCTATGTAGATTATTTTTTCAGGAGTGAATCCAAGAGGGGATTGACCTCCAAGCCATCTACCAGTCTTAGCTAACTGAAGCATATTATCTCTAACACGCTCTGCTAGCTGTTCACGCTCAAGTTGTGCAAATGTACTAGCTATATTTATCATAGCTCTACCCATAGGCGTTGTGGTATCAAACTGTTGCTCTGTAATGCTTGTAAATGAACAATTATATTGATCTAGCATTTCAAACATATTGGAAAGTTGAGCTACACTTCTACCAATTCTATCAAGCTTATAACAGACTATTCTATCTATTTGTTTACTTTTGATATCTTTCATAAGCCTTTGGAATTCTGGTCTATTAGTATTTTTACCAGTAAAACCTTCATCTTCGTATACTGAAATTTCAACATCTTTTCCTAATTTAGAAAATATATATTCCTGACACATTAAAATTTGATTTTCTATAGAATCGCCTTTACCAGTAAATATTGATTTACGACTGTATATAGCTATTCTCATTATTCTATCAGCTCACATTTATACTCATTTCTATATTTACATTCTATTGTACACTGTAAGAATAAATGATTATGCTTCGTAAAAAACGGAAAAGATATTTAAACTTGAATATAATGTGTAAAAATATAGTTAGAATTAATTAAGGTTTCTTATAAAAAAGGTACATGGCGTATTTACTACGCACTTTCCACATACTTCACTACCTATGCTGTTTGGCTGATCACCATATTCAGTGGTGTAAGAGCTTCCAAACTCTGTATATAATTCTGCATTTTTTCTTAGTACCGTATAGCATTTATGCCTATCATATCCATCTAAAGTCAATGCGCCTGATGGACAATGTTTTATACATATACCGCAGCTTCCATTTTTTTATATAAGCAATATTCATCTTCTAAAGGTGAATCCGGTTTAATATCTAGATTGGTCACAATGCTACTATATCTTCCATAGGATCCAATCCTAGTTATAATCATATTATTTATACCAAAGGTTCCAAGATTAGCAACGTTTGCAAAATGATGATGGGACCAATTGCTTTTTAATATCTTTTGGTCAAAGATAGAAGCTTCTGGTGAAACACCTGCATGATACCTTATATTTCGTAGTTCCGATATTATATATTCATTCAGCTTAACAAACATAGCATTGGTTTCTTCATAAGCCAATGCCCATTCAGGAGAGGCAATATCTCCAACAATTCCATTTGTATTAGCTATAAGGGAACAGAAAAAATTAAAAAATTTAATGCACAGATTGCGAATAGTAAGAATACATTATAATTGAATAGAACTATCTATTTAATTATAATGTTTAATGGAGGAATTTAACAATGAAATATTATGAATTGATGAGAACAGGAATGCCAGTGGAGTTTGCATATTGTACTGAAAAAGAATTAGAAAAAGTTAAAACTAAATTTTATCCAAATATTGGAATTAATGAAATTACAGAAGAACAGTACAAATTAGCTTTGGAAAAAAAGTATCATAAATTTTTTTGATTTGGAGATATTTTTTAATGTGATAAACACAGATTAGCTAAAAAGAGTTTTTACTAAATGATATGATAAATGAAGTGCTTGAAGAGTCGAAGATGATAGATGATAGATGAAAAACATATATATAGGTCTGACTTACGGAGAGTTATTTGTATTAAGTATACTTATTTTGTGTAGAATGAGCATATTGTATTATAATTACAATGGAAATCAATAAAATATTAACCTAAAAATTATATCTAACACAAAAAAGGGGTTTTATGGAATCAGAAATAAGTATACTTGTCCATAAATAGCTTAGAACTGTCATTTTATTAGAAGAGTCGGCTCCTAATATTATTTTAGATCTCTAAACATTTCTTCTATAATAAATCTTTTTTTATATTCCATTACAGCATATTTACTATCCATATTAGTAGCTAAATACCATGTATCATCTGAATCTTCAGCTTTACACGCTGCAAGATTGCACTTGTATTTTTCAGCAGTTAGTAAAACTCCATTGAATTTCTTTACATATTTTCTTATAGGGTTTATATCTCTTAGATATTTAATTTTTTGCTTTCCTTCTATTTTTACAAGCATATCATTAGTGCATCTTATGCAATACTTCCAGCTAAATTCATCATATATAAAATCCATACGGCTACCATACAGTACAGCGAAGCTTCGGTTAGTTTAGATAGAAAATAATCAGTAAATTATGTGGACTAAAAGACTTTGGAGAAATGAGTTACACTTAATATTAAAATAACAGACAGGAATACTATAAAAATACAATGTAGAATAATGAATAAAAATAAAGAGAAATATTTGCCAACTTTCATTCAACTCAAACCCAATATGTAAAATTGTGGACATACAAACCTTTACATGATATACTATCAATAATAAATACACGATTTAAATCATAAGTACAGCATAGAAGGAGATTATAATGAATTTATTTAAAAAATTAAACGTAAAAACTAAATTAATTTCAGCATTTTTGATAGTAGCTAGTCTAATTGCTGTAGTGGGTGTTATAGGAAGGATGTCATTAAAAACAGTAGCTACAAATTCAGAGGGTATGTATACAAATAATCTACAGAGTGTTTATATGTTAACTACTATTAAGCAAAATATGACTCAGGGTAATAGCGATATATTAGAGTTGGCTTATGTGAAGGATAATTCTAAAAAGGCTGATTTAGAAAAGGACATTCAGAGAACTATAGATGAAGATAATAAATTAATTTCAAGTTATGAAAAATTGAGCTTGGATGATACAAAAGAACAAATATGGTCTACATTTAAGAACCAAATTAATCAATATAGAAATATAAGAGAAAATATTATTAAATATGTTGATGCTGGAAATTTTGATGAAGCGGCTAATCAATACCAGCAGATACTATCAATTAGAGATGCAATGTTTGAGAGTATTGATAAACTTATAAATGAAAATCTTAATAGTGCAAAAACGTCAAATTTAAATAACCATGCTATATCTTTGAATAGTAATAATATGATGCTTATTTTAAGTATAGTAGCACTTTTAATTGCGATTTTTATTGGACTATTTATTGCAAATGACATTGAAAAACCTCTTAAAAAGATAAGAGATTTCGCACAGAAATTGTCAACCTACGATTTTTCAACTCCAATTATTATTACAAGAGAAGATGAATTTGGACAAACAGTAGTAGCCTTAAATACTGTACAGGAAAATGTAAGTGGCTTAGTAAAATTAATTATGGAAAATTCTCAAGATATAAGTGCATCTTCAGAGGAGCTTTCAGCGACGATTCAAGAATTAACATTAAAAGCAGAAACCATTAATGAATCAATAGATACTATTGCTTCTGGTATGCAAGAGTCCAGCGTTGCATCCGAGGAGGTAAGTGCATCTGTTCAAGAAGTAGATTCAAATATCAATGAGCTTTCTTCTAAAGCTATGGAAGGAAGTAATAATGCGGATCAGTCTAAAAAAAGAGCTATAGCAGTTAAAAATAATAGCCAAAAGGCTATAGATGAAGCTAGAAGAATATATGCTGAAAAACAAAAGAACATGGAAAAAGCTATTGAAGATGGAAAAGTAGTAGATAGTATAAAAGTTATGGCAGATACTATAGGAACTATATCGGAGCAAACAAACTTACTTGCATTAAATGCTGCAATAGAGGCAGCAAGAGCAGGGGAACAGGGTAAAGGTTTTGCAGTTGTAGCAGATGAAGTTAGAAAATTAGCTGAACAGTCAGCAGAAGCAGTCATTAATATTCAAGGTACTATTGTTAAAGTTCAGAAGGCATTTAAAAGTAGTATTGATACAGGTATCGATATATTAGAATTTATAAATATACAGGTACATGAACAATTTGATGCCTATGGAGAAACAGGCAATCAATATTACAATGATTCAGATTTTGTAAGTAAAATGTCTGAAGAAATTGCTACTATGTCTGAGGAAATTACAGCTACGGTTGGACAAGTAAGTCAAGCTGTTCAAAATATGGCACTGTCGTCACAAAAATCAAGTGAAGAAGCAGAAACAATAAAAGAGAACATGGATGAAACTACAAAAGCCATGGAACAGGTAGCGCTAACAGCACAAAGCCAAGCAGAACTTGCTCAAAAATTAAATGAAATGATACAAAATTTTAAAATATAGATATTTTATCGTATGATAAAGATATTAATTGGTGGAAACCAGTAAATTATAATGAAAAAAACATGGAAAGAAAGAATAATAGAGAATTTTGGAGTAAATCCGATTCTATGTAATATGTGTGGAAAAGAAAACAGAAGAAGGTTCATTTGAATTCAAGGTGATGATGGGATAGAACTATTAATGCATATTGGTATTGATACAGTAATGTTAAAAAAGTAACAGATTTAAAGTGCTAGTCAATAGCGGATATTCAGTTAAATTAGGAACAGCATTATTAGAATTTGATTTAAGCTTGAAAAGCCCTGTACTTTTTAAAGAGTACAGGGCTTTTCAGATTTAATTAATTTCTGTTTTTAAGAATTTTAGACTCACAGTGTTATTAGTTTTGTTTTTTAACAATTACTCCTACACCATTTGGAATTACCACAACATCTGCATCTTTCCCTTTTATATTATATGCTAACTCTAAAGCTTCATCAAAAGTATAAGCATGTTTCATATGCATATTTTTAATAATATTTGGATCGCACATATCCGTAGCAACGATTACAGTATAATTACTTAAAATTCTTGCCAGGATTTGAGTTTCCCATTGATCAGGTATGGTTTCATTTCTAGGTACTTTTAATATTTCTTCAAGAAGTTCTTCTGGCGCTTTGGAATTTGCTACAGTTTCATAAAAAGATTGCCCACCATGACCATCATCACAAGCAGCTACCATAATAATTACTCCACCTTTTCTACAAGTGGCTTCTGCAGCTGTCATACCTTTTACAGCTTGGTATATATTTTGGTCGAGTGGATATCCTCCATTACTTGAAACTACAATATCAGCTTGTATGCTTTCTACACTTGAAAGATCCATAACAAATTTGCATCCCTCTTCATGTGCAAGCTTACTATCTCCTGCAAATGCATTTATGACATTTTTATCTTCATCTATAACTACATTTAATATAAATGCAAGGTTGGATTTTTCTGCTGCATAAATCATATCTTTATGTATAGGATTATCCTTTATAACTCCAGTTCTTGCATGATTACTATTAATGAACTCTGAGCAATGATTTGCCATTATAGTTTTTGCTGATGCTATACCTGGTAAAATACTTTTTCTTCCACCAGAAAATCCTGCAAAAAAGTGTGGTTCTATAAATCCCTCTGCTATTAGTAATTCAGTTTCCATTGCTAACTTATTTAGGAATAGCTCACCACCAGAAGGTAAAGTTCCTACATTTATTAAACTGCTTTCATCTGTAGATATATGGTTTATAATTTCTTCATTATCAACTATATTCTGTCCAAATTTATTTATCATTTCCTCTTTTGTTGTTGGTCTATGAAATCCCGTAGCTATAAGTATTTTTATATCTATATTAGGATTTACTTTTCTTATTCTTTCAAGCAAAATAGGCATAGTAACCTTACTTGGAACAGGTCTTGTATGGTCACTAGTTATAATAACCATATTATGTTTATCCTTCACTAATTCTTCTAGAGATTTGCTTCCTATGCAATTATCCAGTGCTCTATGTATTATATCACTTTGTGAACAATCAGCTCTATAACTATGTGCCTTAGAAACCAATATTCCTTTTAGGTTTTTATCATCGATGTTTGCTTTTAAAGATTTTGTTGAGTATGGTATTTCAATTAAAGCCATAATAATTTCCTCCTAGTCTAAAAATAATTATTTTAATATAAATACTATAACATGAGTGGTAAGAAAAAGTAAGACCAATTATAAAAAAAAGTTAAGCTTTTTAGGAGAATTTATAGTATTATTCAAAAATTATTTGAAATAAAAAAACATAAGCATATATTAATTGAATTTTTTTAATGCAATATTAATATAATGATAAGCTTCATAAATGGTTAACTTTTTTAGCAATCCAAGTGGAAAGGAGATTCAAGATATGGCGAAAGCTTATAGTGAAATTAAAGAATCAATGGATGTACTATATAATATTAAGTTCAGATGAAGAGCTTAGAAGATTAATTGATTTAAGAGAATTTGCTATTATGAATGAGCAAAATAGATTGAATGGTGCTAAGAAAGAAGGAAAAGCAGATCTTTTGATTAAACTATTAATAAAGAAGTTTAAGATACTTCCAGTTGAATATAGAAAAAATAGAGGATATGTCAGAAGAGATTATAGAGGTTATAGGCCTGACTTACGGACAGTAAAAAGGGCAAGTTACAGTTCTATTTTTTATTATTGGTAATTTATTGGATGTAAAAACGCTCATTTATAGAATTATTTATGATATTCTATTAATATCCATTATTTGTTTGAGCTAAGTAAAAGTTGGCAAATATTTTTCACAGGACTTATGCATTTCAATCCAATAATTGAATATATGAATGCCCGAAGCCAAAGTAAAATAATTTAGCCAAAGTTTTTATAAATAATGATACAAATATTTGTTCTGTTTCTTAAGAAATAAAATGAGAAATAAAGAATATTTAAATAAAAATGTTTACAAATATAGTCGAATTTTTTGTAAATGTATACAATAGTTGCAATAAATATGAAAAAAGTGTAGAATTAAGTAAAATTAATAACATGAATTAACAATGATGTTTCAATTAACAAAGGTTTAAAGGTTCAATAAAAATGCAAAAGATAAGAGATTAGTATTTAATAATTTAATTAAATAACAGAATATAAGATTACTATTTTTGTGAAAGGTGGTTTAAATGGAGAATGATAATAAAGATTATTTGAAAAGAATAGAAAATTTGGAGATGTATAAACATGCTCTTATTGGAGGAGATTTTGGAATTTTAGAATGGAATATACATAAAAAGAAATTTTCTGTTTCTGAAAAAACAGAGGAAATAATAGGATATAAATTAAACGGAATTACAAATATGTATGACTTTATTAATATTATATCTTATGAAGAAGATACGATATTAGCAATAAAAGATTTAAAGGAATATATAAATGGGCATTTACCATTTTATCAAAGCACATTTAGGATAAGCACTAAGAATGATAACATTAGGTGGATTTTAATTAAAGGAAAAATAGGAAACAATAATTTGCTTTCAGCAGTAGTATCAGATGTTACAGAAAATAAAGTACTTGAAGGATGTGATAGTCTCACTAAGATTCCTAATAGAGGATTCTTTTTTGAAAAACTTAAATTCTTAATAAAATTAAATAAAATCCAAAATAGAAAAGGTGCAGTGATATATATTAATATTGATAACTTTAAAACATTAAATGACAACTTTGGTAATTATTTTGGTGATATGGTTTTAAAGTTATTTTCTCAATTAATTGCAACTTTATTTTGTAAATATGGTGAAGTGGCAAGATTAGGCGGAGATGATTTTGTAATATTAATTTATGAATTTGATAATATAAAAAAAATAGAAAAGATATGTAATGAGATTCATAAATGTATAAAAGAACCTTTTGAGGTAAGGGGCAATCAAATTTACATTACTGCAAGTTTAGGTGTAGCAGTTTTTCCAGATGATAGTTCAGATATTGATGAATTATTAAAGTTTTGTGACTTTGCAATGTACAAATCTAAACATAAAGGAAAAAATATGTGTACTTTTTTCGATAAACAAATATCAGAAGCTTATTTTAGAAAACTTTTAATTGAGAGTGAATTAAAGAATTCTATTACAAATAATGAATTATATATTTTTTATCAACCTCAGATTAATACTTTAAATAATGAAATTATAGGTGTTGAGGCACTTATACGATGGAATAACAATAAGCTCGAGAATGTTTCACCTGCTGAATTTATTCCTATTGCTGAAAATATTGGGTATATAACTCAAATCGGAAATTGGGTTTTAGATAAAGCTTTAGAAATGGCTTGCATATGGAAAAATAAAGGCTATAAGTTTAATTCTATATCTGTAAATATATCTCCCATTCAAATAAAAAGAAATGATTTTAAAGACAATTTATTGAACGCGTGTGTAAAGCACAATATTCCTCCTTCTCTTCTTGAAATAGAAATAACAGAGGGAACTTTAGTGGAAATTAGTAAAGATAGAATTAGAGTATTAACTGAGCTTATTGAAAGTGGAGTAAATATTGCAATAGATGACTTTGGAACTGGATATTCATCTTTAAATTATTTGACTACCTTACCAGTTAATACATTGAAAATAGATAAATCATTTATTGATAATATTAAAAGCGAGAATAATCAGGCTGTAATAAAAAGTATAGTACATTTATCAAAATCTTTAAAATATAAAATAATTACTGAAGGTGTTGAAACAAAAGAACAAATGGATTTACTTACTGAATTGGGATGTAACATAATTCAGGGTTATTATTTCAGCAAACCACTTTCAGAAAGTGATTTTGAGAATTTATTAAAAAATAAAAACGAAACATTGAAAGAATTGAAAATTGTAGAACTGTAACTGAAAAAATTGATTATTTATATATATACAAGGAGGAAATTAGAATGAATTTTTTAAAAAACATGAAAGTTAGAAGAAAATTAATTACATCGTTTATTATTGTAGCTATATTAATTGGTATAGTTGGCAGTATCGGTATAAGATCATTAAAAACTGTAGATACAAATTCTGGATATATGTACAGTAATAATCTACAAAGCGTTTATATGCTTACAGATATGAAACAAATGTTTATACAAGTAAAAAGTGATGTTATTCAACTTGTTTTTGTAAGAGATGAGTCAAAAAAAGCTGATTTAGAGAAAGACATTCAAATTAATGTAGATGAGAATAACAAGTATATAACTGCTTATGAAAAACTTCCTATGAATGATGCAGAAAAACAAATATTGTCAACATATAAAAATCAGCTTGGGCAATACAGAAATTTAAGAGATAATGTTATTAAACTTGTTGATGCTGAAAATTATGATGAAGCAGTAAAGCAATATCAACAGATACCTGTTATGATAGAATCAATTATGGAGAATCTTGATAAGCTTATAACTGTAAATCTTGATGACGCAAAAACGGCAAATTTAAATAATCATTCTATATACTTGAACAGCGATAATATTATGAAAATATTAATGATAGTAGGATTATTGATTGCAATTGGACTTGGTTTGATTATATCAAATGATATAATTGATCCTTTATTGAAAATAAAATTTTTAGCTGAAAATCTTGCGGAATTTGATTTTTCAGTACCAATAATCATAACAAGAAAAGATGAGTTTGGGCAAATGGAAATTGCTTTAAATAAATCAATAGAAAATGTAAGTAGCTTAGTTAAGTTAATAATAGAAAAATCACGGGATATGAGTGCATCAAGTGAAGAACTTTCTGCCACTGTTCAGGAACTTACATCAAAAACTGAAGAAATAGATAATGCAGTAACCAATATTACATATAAGATGCAGGAGTCAAGTGTATCATCTGAAGAGATAACGGCATCTGTAGAAGAAATTGATTCAAGCATTAATGAATTATCTGGAAAAGCTATGGAAGGAAGTAATAATGCAAATAAATCTAAAGAAAGAGCTATTGAGGTAGAGAGAAAAGGAAAAGAATCTATAAAAGAAGTCAGAAATTTATCTGCAGAAAAGAAAAAGAATATGTTAAAGGCCATTGAAGATGGACAGGTTGTAGATAATATAAAGGTTATGGCAGATACCATTGCAAGCATATCAGAACAGACAAATTTATTAGCACTAAACGCAGCTATTGAAGCGGCTAGAGCAGGGGAACAGGGCAAAGGCTTTGCTGTAGTTGCAGAAGAGGTAAGAAAACTTGCAGAACAATCGTCACAAGCAGTAACAGGTATACAGGATACTATTGTGAAGGTTCAAGATTCATTTAAAAATCTTTCTGAAAATGGAAGCGATGTACTAAAGTTTATAAATGAAAATGTAGATCCACAATTTGAGGAGTTTGAGAATGTTGCAATTCAATATTATACTGATTCAGATTTTGTGAGCAAAATGACTGAGGAAATAGCATCTATGTCAGAAGAGCTTGCTGCGACTACTGATCAAGTAAGTAATGTAATACAAAGTATGTCTGAAACTGCACAGAAATCATCAGAAGACGCAGAAATAATAAAAATGAGTGTAGATGAAACAACAAAAGCAATAGAGCAAGTTGCTTTAACCGCGCAAAGTCAGGCAGAGCTTGCACAAAAGCTTAATGAAATCGTGCATAAATTTAAGTTATAATTTAGTTATTGTATATTTACTACATAATAAATTTGAATGCCAAGAAATCATGCCAAATTGAATATAGATTGATTAAAAAAAGGATTAAGCAATATATAAAATGGAACCCATGTCAAGGACATTAAAAAAAGAGAATTAAGCAGCTAAAAGCTGATTTCTGTATTGGACAGGAGTCAGCTTTTTTAAATTCCATTGATATCGATGATTATTATAGTAATTCATGTAATTATCAACAACAGACTGAAGTTCAGTTAAATTTAAGCAATCTTTGTAATTGATTTCATCTTTCATATTACCAAAGAAAGATTCTTGTGGTGCATTATCCCAACAATTACCGCGTCTGGACATAGACTGTCCAAGCTTATAAGATTTTAATAACTTTTGAAATGTAGGACTCGTATAATGACTTCCTTGATCTGAATGAATAAATGCATCTGATGATAATTTTAAATTAGAATTTTTCATTAATTTATGTATTGTT
>NZ_JAJFUC010000032.1 GCF_021372645.1 Clostridium sp.
ATTTAGAATAAACTAGCATCTCGTGACGATGGCATAGAGGTAACACTCCTTCCCATTCCGAACAGGACAGTTAAGGTCTATAGCGCCGATGGTACTGCACGGGTGACTGTGTGGCAGAGTAGGACGTTGCGAGGTAAGTATGGTTTACTAGCTCAGTTGGTAGAGCACATGACTTTTAATCATGGTGTCCCGGGTTCGATTCCCGGGTAAGCCACCAATTATTTTAAAAATTTGCTTAGTATTTATATAAAGAGCTTTTACTTGTAAAGGCTCTTTTTTTAATGTCTCTGTAATACAAATTTTAGAAATGGATATATTATAAAGATGGATAGATGAATTACAAATGTTACAGGATGTAGGAGTAAGAGAGGTAATACTTCAAAGCGTAGTAGATACAAAGAATAAATATGCTGTTTATCCTACGGAAATTAATGATTACTCAGTTAATGAAAATGATATGATTTTATTTGCATTAGATGCAGCTAAAATTATTATTGTTATGTTGAATCCTATCTACATTATCTCTTCTATCATCTGGTTTATTCTCCATGATTTTTCATCTCCTTCGTTTGGGTTAATTAATTTGAAAGCATAATTTCTTATACAAACACCTTGTTTTTTATTATGTTTAAAAATATATTTATTATGCGACAAATTTAATCTTCTTTTTATTATTTCGTATGTATAGTAATTATATCTTCATTAATTTATGCAGGAATGAAAGTCTTTAATAATTCTGAAAAAATAAGAGTAGAAATATAAGGATAAGCAAGAAAGTATATCAATCTAAATTAGCAACAGAGTTTTCTGAAGAATTGACTGATAGCCCTAGGGAAAAAGATAAAAATAAGAGCTGCAAAAAAGAGTGTAACTGTAATAAAGAATAGATGAATATAAACCTTATAAGAAGTAAAAACTAAAATTGAGGTGAGGAAAATGACAAATTATAAATTTATTACAAATAATGATGATGATAAGTCATCAAATACATCAAATACACAAAATCCAGCGGAAAATAGGAAGAGGCATAAGCCTGTAAAAGGTCTTCCTAGAGTGTAAAAATAACAAATGGTCATAACTTTGTGCAAATTTATGCAATATACACAGTATTAAATATATGTTTAATGCTGTGTATATTACTTTTCCAATTCAAAAAGTGCTCCTTCTAACAAAGCATATACATTTCCATCATCTACAATGAAGATAGTTATAGAATGACTATTCTTCTCAGTTTGAGTTATCTTAATATATTTAGCTTTATCTCCAGATATGCCTAGATTTTTAAAAATATCATTATAAGTATGAGAAAAATCAGAAACAGACAGGATTCCTTCTTTAATTATTGTATTAGAAATAGTTCCACTTCTATTGCTAAAGATATAGTTAAGGAATTTTTATTAGTTTAATCTCTTTTGATAAGTTAATAAATTTCTTCAAATTATATCTGAATGACTGGAGGGATTTACTTGAAAATAGAATCTATAATCATAACAATTGTATTATTATCAACATTGATAGCAAAACAACCAATAGAAGAAAACAACAATACACCAAAACAACCAATACAAGAAATAAGTGTATTATCAAGTTTTACACCTAATTTATTGTATAAAAGTAATAATAAAACTGATGTTTTAAATAATAAATCTTTAAGTTCTAAAAAAGCAATAAGTAATGGAGATATTGTAGAGATTTCATATCTTGATTGAGTATCAAGTAAAACACATAATGATACAGAAATTTATAACATTAATAACCTTGATGATTTTATGGAAAACATTAAAAATGGAAAGAAGGATGAACTTCGCATTGTGAAATATGCATATGAAGGTGGTCGTACATGGATTAATAAATTATATGACTTGGAATATAATGGCAAAAAAATAAAATATATAGTATATGATACGTACTCAAATCCTAATATATTCATACCATCTGAACCTTCTTATTATGATAAAATAATAAGAAGAGATTATCCAAATGATTTATGGTATGGAATCTGTTCAGTAAGTGATAAAGAGGATGATTGTGCAACATTAATTAGTTTAAACAAAAGCAGTATAGTTAAGTAATCAGTTATGAATTAACTTAAGAATTGTAAGATTTAACAAAAGTTATATGTATACGTGTAGGCTAATTCTTAAAGTACAAAACAATAGTTATTAACAATAATACCAACAACTTATCAAAAATAAAAATAAATTAGCCTATATCTTAAGTTACTTAGTAAAATAAGATATAGGCTTTGTGTTATAGGTGAAAATACTATCTATATATTTTTAACATTCTAAGACACTTCTATTTATTTATCAAAGAAAAATTTAATAGAAAATAATATTTTACACTAATACAATTGACAAACTGGGAATTAGTTGCTAATATATATGTATTCCTACGGAAATTATATGAATTAAAAAAAAATAAATAAAAGGTGATGGATAAATGAGTATTGATTGGAATTTTATAGTGACTAATTTGCCTTTATATGAAAAAGCTGCATGGCTTACATTGAAGTTAGCTTTTGTGGGAATACTTTTATCATTGGTAATTGGGTTACTATGTAGCATAATATTATATTTTAAAGTAAAAATCCTTGATATTATTGTACAAGCATATATAGAGCTTTCAAGAAATACTCCACTTCTTGTACAGATATTTTTTCTATATTTTGGGTTACCAAAATTGGGTTTAAAAATGAGCGAAAGTACCTGTGCCATAATTGGGTTGGCATTTTTAGGAGGAAGCTACATGGCTGAAGCTTTTAGAAGTGGAATTGAGGCTGTGAGCAAAACACAAATTGAATCTGGAATAAGTATTGGTCTTTCTAAAATTCAACTTGTTAGATATGTAATAATTCCACAGGCTTTTTCAGTAAGCATGCCTTCATTAAGTGCAAATTGTATATTTTTATTAAAAGAGACTTCTATATTAGGAGCTATATCAATAGTCGACGTTACGAATTTAACAAAAGATCTAATAGGAATGTACTATAGAACCTTTGAATCATTGGCAATGCTAGTTGTGATTTATCTTATTATGATTCTGCCTTTATCATTTATACTGTCTTGGTTAGAAAGGAAGGTGCGATATGCAGAATTCGGGAATTAGTATTATTCTACAAGAAAAAAATATTCAACGTTTATTTGAAGGTCTATTTGTAACTGCAGAGATTGCTTTTATATCTATTATCATAGGTTCTATATTAGGCATAGTTATAGGCTTAAGCAGAACAACAAAATCTAAGGCAGTA
The DNA here is from genome assembly GCF_021372645.1 of Clostridium sp. Classification (GTDB taxonomy): domain Bacteria; phylum Bacillota; class Clostridia; order Clostridiales; family Clostridiaceae; genus Clostridium. The sequence goes on from NZ_JAJFUC010000032.1 coordinate 3,251, forward strand.
CTTTTTATAAACAGAGCTTATCTTGAAGCATTTAGAATAATACCAACATTAGTTTGGCTGTTCATTTTTTATTTTGGAGTTACCACAGCATTAAATATAAATCTTAGTGGCGAAGTAGTTTCTATTATTGTATTTAGTCTTTGGGGATCAGCAGAAATGGGGGATATTGTCAGAGGAGCACTGCAGTCACTACCAAAGCATCAAATTGAATCTGGCAAGGCCTTAGGTTTAAACTATTTTCAATTATATAGGTATATATTGATACCTCAAGCTATAAGAAGAATGATACCTGGAACTATTAACTTGGCCACCAGGATGATTAAAACTACTTCACTTGTGGTTTTGATAGGAGTTATAGATGTAGTTAAAATAGGTCAGCAAATTATTGAAAGTTCACGATTTGAATTTCCTGCTGCATCTTTTTGGATTTACGGTTGTATATTCTTCTTGTACTTTATAATATGTTATCCACTATCTAAAATATCAAAAAATTTAGAAAACAAGTGGAATAATTAGGAGGAATATGATGAATAAAAATAATAATCCTGTTTTACTTGAAATACAGGATGTTCATAAAAAATACGAAGAAAAAGAAATATTAAAAGGAATTAACCTAAGCATTCACAAAGGAGAAGTATTAGTTATTCTAGGGCCATCAGGCTGTGGAAAGAGTACTTTTTTAAGATGTCTTAATGGTCTTGAGAAAATACAAGGCGGAGATATTAAATTTAAAGATCAAAGCTTTACAGATAAAAATGCTAACTCACGAAAAATTCATGAAGAAATAGGCATGGTATTTCAAAACTATGAGCTATTTCCTCATATGACAGTTATAGAAAATATACTTCTTGGCCCTTTAAAGGTTCAAAAAAGAGATAAAGCTGAAGCACTTGCAGAGGCGGAAAAACTTTTAGACAGAGTTGGCTTATTAGACAGAAAGGATTCATATCCACGTCAGCTTTCAGGAGGACAGAAGCAGAGAATAGCTATTGTTAGAGCATTATGTATGAATCCAGAAATAATTCTTTTTGATGAAGTAACTGCATCTCTTGATCCAGAAATGGTAAGGGAAGTTTTAGATGTTATATTAGGCTTAGCTAAGCAAGGTATGACTATGGTAATTGTAACTCATGAAATGGGATTTGCTCAGTCTGTAGCAGATAGAATCATATTTATGGATGGTGGACAAATATGTGAGGAATCAAAACCAGATGAATTCTTTACAAATCCAAAGACTGAACGTGCTAAGCACTTTCTAAATATATTTCAATATTAAAAACTAATTATTAAATTGGGGGATGAAAAATATGAAAAAGATTAAAAAAATTGTATCAGCCTTACTTTTAGGTACTATAGTAATTGGAGGTCTTGTAGGCTGCGGTAATTCAGCATCAACAAGCGCAGGCAAAAGCGATTCAAATAAAGCTGCAACTAGTTCTATAGATGAAATTAAAAAACGTGGAACTATAAAAATTGGTGTGTTTAGTGATAAGGCTCCATTTGGTTATGTAGATTCAAATGGAAAGAATCAAGGATTTGATGTATATCTTGCAAAAAGATTTGCAAAAGATCTTCTTGGAGATGAATCAAAAGTTGAATTTGTTTTAGTTGATGCAGCAAGCAGAGTAGCGTATTTAGAATCTAAAAAGGTTGATGTAATTATGGCTAACTTTACTGTTACTGATGAAAGAAAAGAAAAAGTAGATTTTACAAATCCTTATATGAAGGTATCTCTTGGAGTAGTTTCACCAGATGGTGCTAAAATCACTTCAGAAGATCAGCTTAAAGGTAAAAAAGTTATAGTAGCAAAGGGAACAACTGCTGAAACTTACATGACAAAAAATCATCCAGATATTGAGCTTGTAAAATATGAACAATACTCAGAAATATTCCAAGCTTTAAAGGATAAACGTGGTGATGCTATATTAAGTGATAACACAGAAGTTATAGCATGGGCTAAAGAAAATCCAGGATTCACTGTTGGTGTACCATCACTTGGAAGTGCAGATACAATTGCACCAGCTGTAACAAAAGGTAACACAGAACTTAAAGATTGGATTAATACTGAACTTGAAACATTAGGCAAAGAAAACTTTGTTCACAAAGCTTATGATGAAACATTAAAATCAGTATATGGTGCAGAATTTGAAGATAGTCTTGTAGTTGAAGGTGGAATAGTAAAATAGAAATAAAAAACAAAAATTATTTAAGGGATGTGAAATGCTATGCTAACCACATCCTTTTTCAATTGAAATTTTATAATTTTTACAACACGATTAGAAAGTATACTTTGAGTTTTTGTATTTAATGAAAAGTCATAATGAAAAGTCATAATGGACAATTACATTAGGTTGAAGAGGAACAAAGGGGTCGTACAAAGGTGCTATCTTTGCGTGGAAAGAGTATAATAAATTGGCAGAAGCAGATACTAAAAAGGGTTTCATTGTATTGATATGATAAGTAGATAACAAAAAGATATCATACAATACTATTATTTTGTTTCATGTAAAAGAAAAACCTAGGATACAAAAAGATAGAAGAGGAAAGGAGATAAAATGGAAGAAAGAAAAAAAATAGAATCAGGATGGAACTTAGACAACAGTTATGCTCATCTGCCAAAAACATTTTTTACAATGCAGAACCCAACACCTGTACGCTCACCGAAGTTGATTATTCTCAATTGTCCACTCGCAGCATCACTGGGTTTGGATACTAAGTCACTGCAAGATAACGATAGCGTAGCAGTGTTTGCTGGAAACAAGATACTTAAAGGATCTTTGCCCCTTGCTCAAGCTTATGCAGGGCATCAATTTGGGCATTTTAATATGTTAGGAGATGGCCGGGCTATATTACTTGGAGAACAAATCACTCCGCTAGGTGAGCGGTTTGACATTCAGCTTAAGGGTGCAGGTAGAACGCCTTACTCCCGAGGTGGAGATGGTCGGGCAGCACTTGGACCAATGCTTCGTGAATACGTCATCAGTGAAGCAATGCATGCACTTGGTATTCCTACTACCAGAAGCCTAGCAGTGGTGACAACAGGTGAGTCGGTAATTCGTGAAAACCTCTTGCAAGGTGCAATTCTTACCCGTGTGGCTGCCAGTCATATTCGAGTTGCTACATTTCAATACGTTGCAGAGTGGGGCAGTGTTGAAGAACTTCGAGCCTTGGCTGATTATACACTAAAGCGGCATTTTTCAGAGTGTGACGGTGCTGAAAACCGCTATCTTTACCTACTTCAGGAAGTTATTAAGCGTCAGGCAGAACTTATTGCCAAATGGCAGCTGGTTGGCTTTATCCACGGGGTGATGAACACCGACAACATGTCCATTAGTGGAGAAACCATTGATTATGGCCCTTGCGCCTTCATGGATACCTACGACCCGGCAACGGTATTCAGTTCCATTGACAGGGAAGGCAGATATGATTATGGAAATCAACCGTATATTGCCGGATGGAATCTTGCACGATTTGCTGAAACCCTATTACCGCTGCTTCATGATAATCATGAGAAGGCTGTCGAACTAGCTCAGGATGCAATTTCAGATTTTGCTGACTTGTATCACAATAATTGGCTGTCAGGAATGAGAGCAAAACTGGGAATATTTAACGAAGAGCCAGAGGATAAATCCCTTATTGAAGACCTCCTTAGTATGATGAAGAAGTATACTGCGGACTATACAAATACCTTCACCGCATTAACTTTTGATAAGTTTTCGGATATGGAATTGTTTGATACTGATACATTTGCTACGTGGAATGCGCAGTGGCAAGCAAGACTAGGCAGGCAGCAGGAATCCAAAGATTCCTCTCATGCGTTGATGAAAAACTCCAATCCAGCGGTAATCCCTCGCAACCACCGAGTAGAAGAGGCACTAGAAGCTGCACAGAAACATGAAGACTATAACGTGATGGAACGGCTTCTTCATGTTCTTTCGAGCCCCTACTCGCACTCTGAGGAACAGGCTGATTACGCCACACTACCTACGAAATCTAACTGTGCTTATCGAACCTTTTGCGGTACATAATTATAGAAGTATTAGATCAAATTATCTTAATCTAAACAAGACATATTATCTTTGCTAACTCCATTAGGATTTGCTTAACCACCAATTAGTTAATATAATTTGACTAATTGGTGGTTTTTTGTTGCTTAGTTATTTAATTTCATTTGAATCTATAGCATTATTAATATCAACTTTTTTAATATGTATCATTTTAATGCTTTAATTTTTTTTATAGAATAAAACTAAAATGATTCAAAAAGTAAATATTGTGTTAAAATAAAAGTGTAAACGATTAAGAGGGGGATAATTATGAGCATTAAAAATATTTTAAGTTACTTAGGGATTACACTATGTGTAATAGGAATGATTTTAGGCGTTGGTTTAATATTTGCAAGGGATTCCCTAGTATCAGGATGTGGAATTATAATCTTTTCCGTATTTGTATATGTTTTTTGTGAATGGTTAAATCAAATGCTAGACAATTCTCAAGAACAAACAGGTTTATTAAAACAAATTAATGATAAATTAGATGAAAAAAATAATAATATTAATAATTTAGAAACTAAAGATCATAAGCCAATAAACAATAATAATAAAAATAGATAGTTAATGCAGAAGGGGCTGTCGCACTAAATAATTAGTGCACAGTTCCTTTTTTGTGAAAAAAAATAAATCTCAAACCCAATAAGTTTGAGATTTATAGTAAAATATCATTATGCTACTAAAAAATATTTTACAAAAAGATTATACAATTAA
>NZ_JAJFUC010000056.1 GCF_021372645.1 Clostridium sp.
CTACATTCATTTTTTTATTTGGACTTACTGGATTTTCTGGTACCTTTACACTTTCTATTATTTTTACATTACCATTTGGTATAAGTTCTTTAGATGATCTTATAAATTCATTTGTAACTGAATTCACTACATCTCTAGCTAATATTTTATCCGCACTTGTATAACTAATTTCTAAGATTTGTGTATCTGCTCTTGGAGCGACTGTTAAACTATTAAGTATATTTTCTGATTTTAAGTTTAAGTTCTCTGAATTAGTTGCTCTTTCAATTAAATCATTAGTTTGTATTATCTCTGCATATGTCTTTAATAGTTTTTGATACATTTGAACATCATTAGTATTGTAGTTCTGATCCTGTCCCTGATTTTTTTCTTTTCCTATAAATACTTTGGTACTTGCCGTATATTTAGGTGAAATTATAAAAAAACTTATAATTATAGAAAGTATAGTTGTAATTAGTGTTACTAAAAATATCATTCTCCATCTTTTTCTTATTATGTTTATTATGTCTTCAATATTTATAAATACTTCATTCATATATTTAAAGTCTCCATTATCAATATATTTTTCAACTTAATATTTTAAGTAAATATAGTTTTAGTAATTTGTTTACCTTTCATTCATTTTTTTATTATAATGTTTATCACTTGTTAAGCATTAATGGAATTATATTAGAAATAAATACTACTTCAAAATTAATGGATTGCTTTATGTATATAATTACACAACATGAAAATTGCACTTATGCGTATAACCTACCTAAATAGAGGTAATGCATAGCATAAGTGCAATTTGGGATTTGGGTATATATACTCTAAAATATATTCTACACCAGAAAGAAAGAGAACCTCTTCTTTAAGCTGGTTATCATATAAGTATAAATTTATTTCATTGAATAATTAAGTTTTACATATTTTGAATAAAGCTTACTTGGAACAATTTCTTTATAAATATTCTTTAGTCCTTCATAAATAAATGAATCGTCCAGGTCAATAATACATAAACACATAATAGTGTAATTTACATTGAATAATGTACATGAAACAGTGGTAATTCGCATTCCATTTTTCTTATAGAAATCTATTCTTCTTTTACGAGTTATTTTTTCAGCTTCATCAAAAGCACATTCAACATTTTCCACTTCTACTATGATTCCATTATAGTTTTTACAGTTTTCCTTTAAAATATTTAAAAATTTACTTCCAATTCCCTTATTTCTATATTCTTCACATACTGAATAATAATCAATCAATACATATGATTTTGAAGTAGCTAGAAATGCATAAGCTAATAATTTTTCATTGTTGTACAAACCATAACATATATAGATTTTTCTCTTAATTAGCTTTTGTATTACGTCAATTGGTTTTAATTCTTCAGCTGGGAAGTCAATTATCATATACTTACTATATATATTCTCAATATCTTCATTACTTAATTGTTTTAAATTCATTTTTGTTCATCCTATCTAGTTATATACACTATATTCTCGTTATTTTGTTTTTTATGATTATTCTGCAATTATTTCATTCATATGCCTTAATATTGAACTTCATATCCTGAAATCAGTAATTTCACAACAGCATTATAGCTTTTGATGCCCTCTTCCTGACCACCCATTTTTAATACTTTATCATATACCTTATCATAGGTCTTTGATATTCCACCCCTATACTTATCCCAATATAATGAATCATTTTTTAATTCCATTTTTACATTATTAGAAAGTTCATTATTTATTTTTTTAAAAGCGTCTAAATTAGAATTATATAAATCATTCATACAATAAGAATACGCCATTAAATATCCACTATATTGATACTCATAATTTTTAGAATTAATACATGCTAAAAAACTTATATAATTTGCTTCATCTTCATTATTGAATCCTCTTATATGACTCAATTCATGGCAAATTGTACTTGGAATATTCCATTTTGGCATTTGATTATTATAATTGGCTTCTAATGTAAAAGTTGTTTCTCCCTCTAATAATTGATAAGACATTAATTTTGAAAAAATATATGGTTTAGGACGTGGATAAAAACCTTGTAAACACGGATAAATTTGTCCTAAATTTTTCATATTGCTTATTCCGTCTTCTTTTACATTATTATCTACTTTTAAAAATCCATTTTCATCTTTTTTTATCTTTCCATCTAATTCATTAAGTTTATCTTTAAAAATATCACAAAGTTCAATCAACTTTTTTTCAGAGCTATTTTCAACTTTTAGGCCTGTCAATGTAACAAAATCTGATCTAAAAGAATTTACTCCCAGATCTATCATATTCAAAAATATAAATACTGATATATAAATAAGAAGATTAGTTGTAGACCTTATTACGATTTCCTTAAATGAAAGTTTTTTAGTTAAACCTAAATATATATACATTATTATCTTAATAAAAATAAATATTACAAATCCACATAATATTATCTCATATACTGAAAAAGGAATTAAAGAAAGCCCTCTTGAAACAGTATTAACTAATGTTATATAAATATATTTATAGTATAAATTTGAAAATCCATATATATATCGTGACATAGCAAATAAAAGAAAACTAACTCCAAGCAGGACTCCACTTATTTTCAACTTATTTTTACACGATAATTTCTTTTCCCTTTTCTCTAACTTGCCCATATTCGTCTTAGCCTTTCATTTTAAAATCATACTCCAAAAATTTCAGACTATGTTAATTTTGATTATTATCACAAATATAATTGTATCATATATATTGTAATAATTTACTTATTAATTAAGTTAAAAGCATTATTTCAAAACAAAATTAATTTCCCAGTCTAATAAATATCGTAATAAAATATGACCTCCTGAATGTTTATGTAAACACTTAGGAGGTCATTTCAGGGTTGTGTTCATCTGAGAGAACATAAAAGTAAAACCTTTATTTGCTTTGAAATAAATATAATCAATCTATGTTCTATCCATACTATTTATCATAGTACTAACTAAATCATCTATGGATATGTTTTCTAATCCTTTTGGCATTTTAAAATTAGGATCATTTAAATCTCCACCCATTTTTGTAATAACTTGCTTTGCTTTTTCTTCATTTTTACTATCTGTATTTACAATAACCTTATAGTTTATATCTACAATTTCTTCAAATCCACCCATGCCGCTTACCATTGGGCTTGCAGCCGCCAGTGGTCCAAGCTTTGGATCACCTAATGGATCATCGCTTGTAAGTACATAACTTGCTAAACTATTTGTGCTGCTTGCAGTACCTGGAGTATTTCGTCCGGGATTATTGTTTCCTGTGTAATGATCATTCAAATCTGCTACAGCATCGTTTATGCCTACTTTTTTTAATGCTTCTACTGCTTCATTTGCAGCTTTAATTCCACTGAAGTAACTTTCTATCTTCATAAATATACCGCCTTCTTTGGTTAATTAGTTCAAAAGTATTTTTTCACTATTCTGCAATTAATATTCTTAAATATAATTGGTTTTTATAATTTAAAAAGCATAAATGTATTACAGTTACAATTTTTATTATTTATATTGTAGCTTTCCAAGAATCTAAATATTCTTCTAATATTTTGTGAAGTGCTTCACCAATTTTTGAATAAGCTTCATCATTAAGATTTGCTAGAGATATTCTGATAGACCACTCGGGACCTTGGAAACCACCACCACTTAATAATACTATAGATGATTCTTCAGCTAATCTATATAGAACATCTACTGGCTTATATTTTTTTCGCAGATACTCTCCAAATTCATTTCCATAATAGCAGATGGCCCATTCTAACAAGTCAAATTCTGTGTAGTAGGCAGCATCATATGGATCCTTCCTTAAATCTAAACCTAACCCTTTGAATAGAAGCTTTTGCCTACGTCTGCAAATATCCTTTGTCTGCTTCTTATATATATTTTCCTTATCAAGCAGAGCAAAAGCACAGAAAAAAGCCATTTGAACCTGTTGAGGTGTTGATAAACCTGCTGTATGGTTAAGAGCAACTTGACGGCTATCTGCTACTATTCTATCTATAAAGACTATATCATCAGGATGAATTGAAAGTGCTCCATAGCGCTGTCTAAGCTCAATCTTTTTTTCCTCCGACAGTTCTTTTAGTAATTTATCAAAAATATTGTCTTCTTGAAGTACTATAGTTCCGAGTCTCCAACCCGTTACCCCAAAATATTTTGAAAAGGAATAAACACCTATTGTATTATAAGGTAAATCAGCCATCAATGAACGAAAGTTGTCAACAAAAGTGCTATATACATCATCAGAAATAATCATTAGATTTGGATTACAACTTTCTACTATATGTACTAATTGTTTAACACAATCAGGTTTAATTGCAACGGAAGGAGGATTGCTAGGATTAACAACAAACAGAGCCTTTATGCTAGAATCCTTAATTTTATTTAGCTCACTTTCAGGATATTGCCAAGTATGGGTTCCATCACTTGTTAGCTCTATTGCATTAATATACACAACTTCAAAATTATATCGAGGCAAATGTGGTATTTCAAGATAAGGTGTAAAAACGGGAACCATTAGTGCTATTTTATCTCCTGGTATTAACAATTCATTAGCTATTAGACTATCGAATATATAGCACATTGCTGCAGTAGCTCCCTCAACAGCAAAAATATTAAATCTACCAGCAGGAGGTTTGTTATAGCAAAGCTCTTGAACAAGATATTCATGAACAATGCTTTCAATATGAACTAGCATTCTATCTGGTACTGGATAATTATCGCCAATAATTGCATCAGCCAGCTCAATTACCCAACTATCAGCATCAAAGTCTTGACGTTTAATTCCATAGTCAATTATATTTGTTAAGAGCGTTGTTCCCGGCATATCCTTATGTTTATCCAAATATGCATAGAGCCGCTCAGCTATTCCCTCTTTTCTTGGCATACCAGCCAAATCACCCTCATTCCAAACTCTTCTTGTTTCTTCTACTGCAAACATACCAAGAGTAAAAAAAGCTTCCCTCGGTGTTGCTGCTATCCAATTTGGATTTCCTCTTCCTGCATCCAATAGTGTATGAGCACTCTTTTCTTTTTGCCCTTGTGCTAAGTTAATTAATTTGTTTTTAAATTCAAAGGGGCTAATCTTACCATAAATTTTTTCTATTTCTTGTCGTTGAACATTATTAATATCCATAAATAGTACTCCTTATTAAAACAATGTAAATATTATTTATATTGTTTGTTAAGATTTAATAATTTATTCGTATTGAGTACTAATATGTGAAATAGACTACTCATTGGGTAATTGAATTTTTAGTAGTGACTGTCACCTTTGTGAGGGAGGTCACCACCAAGCTCACGCTATCCAACCTACAGATAGTTAATAATAAATAATCTCCGAAATTATTTATTATTCTCAAAAGCACCAAAGACAATAGGTTTATAGTTATAAACCATAAGCTTACCTTTGCATATAACAGAATGAATTTTTAAATTCTCGTCTAACAGAATTATATCTGAACTAGCTCCCTCAGTTAGATTACCTTTTCCATTTAATTTAAGCAATTTAGCAGGTGAAGAAGTAAATGGAATAAGAGCTAACTCCATAGGTATTCCAGCTTTAATGCAACTTTGTAAAATTTCAATATTGGAACTTGGTGATCCGACTCCAAATTTTGTTAAGTTACCATTTCTATCAAATATCGGAGAGCTACCACCAGAATCTGAACTCATTGTAATTTGATAAGGTGAAATATTGTGTTTTAATAGCTCTTGAAACGCATCTACAGGGTGCACTTCATCGTTTCCTTCTGGTCTTATACTTGTAGTGATATCTATAAATCCCCCATCCATTACATACTCAATTGCTTGTTTAAAAACTAAAGAATTTCTATTTATATGGGTAGGTAAAATATTACTATAAGGTATTTCCGAATTTTTTCTTATATAAAATAATGGATTTATTCCATTTTTACCGTCTCCAACATGAACATGAAGTATTCCACATTTACTAGAAAGCATACCGCCTAGTCGTGCCTCTGTAGCTAAATGAATTAAATCTTGATCTGAGGGATGACTTGATCTGTGATCAGAAATTGCAATTTCTCCTATACCTATTATTTTATCTACTAATATAATGTCACCCCTAGCACTATCCGTAATTGTTCTGGTTGGTACTGCATAGGATCCAGTCCAAACATAAGTGTTTAATCCCTCTAGTTCTAAACTTCTTGCTTTTGCAATAAGATTCCCCATACTTCTTGTAGTACCATCGGTGCCGAGTAAACCAATACAGGTTGTAACTCCATTTGTAGTAAGTTGTGTAAGCATGAGCTCTGGTGCTCTACTAATAAATCCTCCTTCTCCCCCTCCTCCAGTTATATGAACATGTAAATCAATAATTCCTGGAATGGCTTTTAACTTTGAGCCATCTATAATCTCAGTTTCTGGAAAATTACTAGCTGGTAAATCTATTTTTTCTGAAATGTATGCAATTTTATCAAAAGTTGTCAAGATATCCTTCTTACCAATATGTTCTGGACTATATGTATCAATATTTTTAATTAAAATCATTAAAATCACCTCTTAGAAATAGTATGAGTAAAAAATTCAATTCTTATAATAAATCTTTTAAAACTCTTCAGAATAATTTACTAAGTATATTTTCACACAAAATAATAAAACTAATACTGATATGGATGCCTTAAATTATGAGTAGAAGACCTTTAGTTCTAAAAGCAAAAAAAGAACTTGAAAAATTAAGAAATGAATTTGCAAATGAAATTGTCATAGAATTTAATGATAACTATGAGGGAAATAGAACATCAAGATTAAATGGACATATTGGCGGTGCGATTGGTGGATTAATGACTAAGAAGATGGTAGAAGCATTTGAAAAGAATTTAATTGATAAGTAATTTTGTTATAATATAGCAATACCAATGGATAAAACACTTTCATCCTTGAATTTTAAACGCGACTTGTGCAGTTTAAACAGAAGTCGCTTCATAAGGCATAAATCTTTTATTTTCTGTAGCATCACAATTTGAACATTTTTTTATATTTTCCATAATTTCTTCATAACTATAATCTTTTCGATTAATATTAATGAATTTTATTTTACCCTTAATTGTTTTTTCAGCTTAAATTTTCGCCCCACAATGAGGACAATATTTAAATTTTCGATCTATTTTTTTCCTACAATTTGCGCATATATTTTCTTCATAATAATTATTGTTATAATTATCAGTATGCATTTCTTGTAAATCCCAGTAACTTATTTCTACATTTTCTCCATGTTCAATAGTTTTCCCTTTGTCCTTTGGAATGATGTATACCGACTTACATTGATCACATACCACATAATATTTTTCATTCCATTTAAAAATTGGAATAAAAAAGAAGTGAAAAAAATCAAAATTTTTAATTAGTTTTCCGCTAACTGTCTTATTACATTTTTTGCAACTTATATTGTTTAAAATTTTTATTTCTTTATCTTTATTTTCTATTCCTAATACACCTATAAAAAACATAATTTGATTAACCTCTATTCTTTTTATCAAAATTTCTTTTTGTTTGGCTATGATATAATATTTCTAATATATATGTTTTAATAAAGTTTCTACATTCTAATGCAAAGCCTGTCTATTATTTGTGTAGGAACTTTATTTATATTTTCAATGAAGTTCCCTATAACCGCTTTTACCTTAAATATACTTTCAAAGAATACATTATTTATAATTGATGATTTTAACCAT
>NZ_JAJFUC010000063.1 GCF_021372645.1 Clostridium sp.
GCTAGTTGCGGCATCTGGTCTTGCTGGATTTATAGCTTGGGTAGGTATAGCACTATGTCACTATAGATTTAGAAAAGTATTTATTTACCAAGGTAAAAATTTGAAAAATTTAAAATACAAAGCTCTATTCTATCCATTTGGACCTATACTAGCATTATTAATGTGCATAATTATAATTCTTGGTCAAGGATACTCATGTATAAAACCAGAGGGAATTGATTGGCAAGGATTAATTGCTTCCTATATAGGAATTCCACTCTTTGTTGCCTTGTATATATGGTATAAAATCAAGCATAAAACTAAAGTTATTCCTTTGGATAAAGTTGATTTAGTTTTCACTGAAAATACTATAAACAATCTAGAGGAAACTGAATCTGAGATATTAGAATTACCTGAACTAAATTAATAAAAAAGAGTAACATTAAATAATAAGAATGGGAGCTTAGATGAATTTCTGCTTCCATTCTTTTAAGTTTATTTTTAATTCAAAATAAAAATATCAAGCATTGTATCTAACGAGGTGTTTTCCTAAACATTATTTGCATTTTTAAAGTGCTACATCATCAATTTAAGGACATTTGGTAATTAATTTTAATATAAACAAAAATAAATGTTTATTACAGTATTTACATTTGAAGATAAAAGGAATATTATTACCTAATAGTATAGGATTTAGCAATATAAAATCCTTATATTACACAATAATTTTGGGAGGTAAAATTATGGATTCAACTACAATATCAATTTTAATTTTCATTGTTATAGGGCTTGTTGTATTATTTTTACTACTCTATGGGATAGGATTCACAAGTATTGGAACAGATGAGGTAGGTATAGTTGAAAAATGGTGGAGTTTAAAAGGTTCTGTGCCATCTGACGGTCTAATCGCGTTAAAAGGTGAAGCTGGCTATCAGCCACAAGTACTTAGAGCCGGAGTTCATTTTAAGACACCTTTTAAGTATAAAGTTAAAAAGATAAGACTAGTAACTATACCACAAGGTCAAATAGGATATGTATTTGCAAGATCTGGAGAAAGCCTTTCTGATGGACAAACACTTGGAAAAGTTGTGAGTGACAGCAAATCTTTTCAAGATGTAGCTGCTTTTTTAAATAACGGTGGACAAAAAGGTCCTCAAAGACAAGTTCTTCGTGAAGGTACCTATGCATTTAATTTAGCTCAATTTATTATAATTACAAAAGATAAAGTTCATTCAATATTCACATCTAAAGATGAGTCTGCACAAATAGAAACAATGAGAAGTGATTTACTCAGAGTAAGTGGCTTTAATCCTGTAATTATAGCAAGTACAAAAGCTATTGAACAAGATGAGTTTGGTAACACAATAAGAAATAAAGATACAATTGGAATTGTTACTATTAATGAAGGACCAACTCCAGATAATGGAGCTATTATTGCTCCTATAGTTGGGGATGGCATAACAAATGAGTTTTATCACAATAACTTCCAAGAACCAGAAAAATTCTTAGCTGCTAATGGTAGAAAAGGTAAGCAAATGCAAGTATTAACAGACGGGATTTATTTTATCAATAGATTATTTGCCAATGTTGATATAGTTCCAAAAAGTATAATAGATATTGGATATGTTGGTGTCGTTGTAAGTTATTTTGGTGATAAAGGCGAAGATGTATCTGGATCAGCCTATTCACATGGAGAACTTGTTGAGCAAGGTAAAAAAGGTATATGGAAAGAATCCATGATGCCAGGTAAATATCCATTCAATACTTATGCAGGAAAGATTGTCCCTGTTCCTACTACTAATGTTATATTAAAGTGGATTAGCGGTCAGTCAGGAGATCATAAATTAGATGATAACTTAAAAGAAATAAGCCTTATAACTAAGGATGCATTTGAACCAAATTTACCTCTTACTGTGGTATTTAATATTGATTATAGAAAAGCATCTTCAGTCATTCAAAGATTTGGTGATATTAAAATGCTTATTGAACAATCACTTGATCCTATGATAGCAGGTTATTTCAAAAATATTGGTCAAACTAAGACTCTAATTGAGTTGGTTCAAGATAGAAGTTCTATTCAAGAACAAGCATCAGCAGAAATGAAAGAAAAATTTAAGTTGTACGACTTAGAATTACAAGAAGTATTAATTGGTACACCTGCTGCTTCTGCCACAGATAAGAGAATTGAACTTATACTAGCGCAACTTAGGGACAGGCAGGTTGCTTTAGAAGAAATTAAAACTAATGAAGCTAAACAAAAATCCGCTGAGAAGCAAAGAGAGCTAAATGAAGCAATTGCAAAAAGTGCAGCTCAAGCAGCTCTTACACAATCAAGTATTGACATAGAAGTTGCAGATAACAAAGGTAAATCCGAATTAAAATTAGCTGAACAGTTAGCGTTAAAAACACAAAAACTTGCTGAAGCTGACAAATATAAAAGAACACAGGAAGCAGATGCTTCAAGATATACAAAAGAAGCTGAAGCTGCTGCTAATGCAAAAGCTACTGAATTAAATGCAGGTGCTAATGCTAAACAAGTAGAATTACAAGCTGGCGCTGAAGCCTTCAAGCTTGAAAAAGTCGGCATTGCACAAGCCTTAAATATTAAAGCTGTTGCAGAAGCTACCGCAGAACAAGAAACAAAAGTTGGTTTAGCAAAAGGTACTGCTGCTAAGGCTTTGGTTGATGCCTACGGCGGACCAGAATTACAAGTACAACAAAGTGTCATGACAGCCTTTGCAGAGGCTCTAAAGATAAGTAAATCTCCTCTTGTTCCACAAACAGTAATTATGGGTGGTACTGATGGAAAAACACCTAATGCAATGGAAGGCATTATGAGTATGGTTCTAGCTAACATGGCTAGTTCTAAGGGATCAGTAGTAACTAAGCAAGAAGATATTATTACTCTTACAGAAACAGAAGAAAATAGTATTACTATTAAGAAACCAGACGAAAATAAACAATAAAAAAACGCTTCCCTTTAATTTATAATTATCCATAAAAATCAATATTTTTCTAAGATTAATAAAAGTGAAAAAAGGCAGTAAATTTTCTAATTCTAAAATTTACTGCCTAAAATCATATGTTGTTAATTAGTTTCACTTGCCTTACAGTTGTTCACCAAGGTAAGCTTTTTTAATTTCTTCATTATTAAGTAATTCATTACCTGTACCAGTTAATGTTATTCTTCCAGTTTCCATAATATAACCTATATCAGCTATTTTTAAAGCTGCATTAGCATTTTGTTCTATTAGAAGAACTGTCATACCTTCTTCATTAATTTTCTTTATAATCCCAAATAATTCTTTTACTATTATAGGCGCAAGCCCTAAAGAAGGTTCATCCATCATTATTAATTTAGGTCTACACATAAGAGCTCTTCCTATAGCAAGCATTTGTTGTTCTCCACCAGATAAAGTCCCTGATACTTGCCAAGCTCTTTCTTTAAGCCTTGGAAAAAGTGAATATACTTTTTCTAAATCCTCTTCTATCCCCTTTTTATCTTTTCTAAGATAAGCACCTATTTTTAAATTTTCTAATACTGTAAGGTCTGTAAAAACCCTTCTTCCTTCTGGAACTAATGCAATGCCTTCTTTAACCATAGCCTCAGTCTTAAGTTTTGTTAAATCCTTGCCTTCATAATTTATACTACCACTTTTAGGCTTAACAAGACCTACTATTGATTTTAATGTAGTACTTTTACCGGCTCCGTTAGCTCCAACTAGAGTTACTATTTTTCCACTTGGCACCTCTAAGCTTATACCTTTTAAAGCCTCTATACCACCATATGACACTACTAAATCATCTATTTTAATCATCTTCAGATACCCCCAAGTATGCGTCTATAACCTTTTTATCATTTTGTATTTCCGAAGGCTTACCTTCAGCTATAGTGATTCCATATTCAAAAACTTGTATTTTATCTGATAAACCCATAACCATATTCATATGATGCTCTATCATAAATATAGATAAATTGAACTTTTCTTTAATTTCCCTAATAAAAGCTGTAAGTTCATCTGTTTCTGTAGGATTCATCCCCGCAGCTGGTTCATCAAGAAGAAGAAGCTTAGGGTTAGTTGCAAGTGCTCTTGCTATTTCAAGTTTTCTTTGTTTACCATAAGGAAGAGAAGTAGCCTTTTCATATCTTAAATCTTGAAGTCCTAATTCTTCTAAAAGAGCAAGGGATTTTTCAATCATTTCCTTTTCTTCTCTTCTATACTTAGAAAGGTTTAGTGTGGCTTCAATAAAATTTGATTTAATATGAACATGGTTTGCGATTAATACATTATCAAGTACACTTAAGTCTTTAAAAAGTCTTATGTTTTGAAAGGTTCTTGCTATACCTGTTTTAGTTATTATATCTTGTCTCATTCCAGTAATGTCTGTATTATTAAAAATTATTTTTCCATTTGTAGGTGTATAAACATTTGTTATCATATTAAAAGCAGTTGTTTTACCTGCTCCATTAGGTCCAATCAAAGAAACTATTTCACCTTCATTAATTTCAAGATTAAAATCTTTTACTGCAGTAAGACCTCCAAATTGCATTGTTGCATTTTCTACTTTTAGTAGTGCCATTATTTATTCCCTCCTTCTTCTAGAGGTTTTTTATTTGAATATTTAAATATTGATTTCCATGTAAATTCTTTGGTTCCCATAATTCCATTTCTAAAGAACAATACTATAATCATAAGTAAAATTGAAAAAATAACCATTCTGAGCCCAGGAATACCACTAAAGCTTACAAATCCAAAATTGTATACTTTTTCCATATCCAAAAATCTTAAAAGCTCTCCTCCAATTGTTACAATAAAAGCTGCAATTACTGTACCAGTAATGCTACCCATACCTCCAATTACCACTATAAGAAGTATATTAAAAGTGAAAACAAATTTAAACATATTAGGATCTATAGTACCCATTAAATTTCCGAGGAGACCTCCGCCGACTCCAGCAAAGAAAGCCCCTATAACGAAAGCTATAGTTTTATGTTTAAATAAATTTATTCCCATACTTTCAGCTGCAATTTCATCTTCCCTTATGGATTTTAAAGCTCTTCCGTAAGAACTATTTATAAGAGACGCAATTATTATTATTGTTGCAATTGCTATTCCAAAGCTCCAATATAAATTTGTTTTGTGTGGAATACCTCTAAGGCCTAATGCACCATTAGTTATGCTTTGAGCATTATTAATAACTGCTCTTATAATTTCTGCAAAACCAAGTGTCGCAATAGCTAAGTAATCTCCTTTAAGCCTTAAAGCAGGAGCACCTATTAAAAATGCTATTAATGCTGAAACAAGTCCTGCAATAATTAATGCTGGAAGAAATGGAATTGATGTATGGTTTAATGGAGCTATTAAAGACTCCATAAAAAAATTCTGAGTTTTAATTTTTTCAGACATAGTAAGAAGTGCTGTTGTATAAGCACCTAATGCTATAAAGCCAGCATGTCCTAGTGAAAATAACCCAGTAAATCCGTTTATCAAATTCATACTAAGTCCAAAAATTGTATATATTGCACATAAATTTAAAATTCTAATTTTATAAGAGTCCAAGCCATTATTTGCAGCTAATAAGAGTAAAAATACAATTGCAATAAGAGCTATATTTAAATACTTTTTTCTATTGTTCATATTTTACACCTTCTCTGTTAAATTTTTTCCCATTATTCCTGTAGGCTTAAATAGCAATATTACTATTAAAAGTATGAAAGCAAAAGCATCTCTATATCCAGTTAATCCTGGGAGAAAACCAACTAACATAATTTCACCAATACCAAGAATAAACCCTCCAATAACTGCTCCTTTAATATCACCTATACCACCTATAACAGCAGCTATAAAGCACTTAAGTCCAGGAATGATTCCCATTGTTCCAATTATTTGTGGATATTTAACAGACCACATCATTGATCCTATACCAGCTAAAATTGAACCTATAGCAAAAGTAAAAGATATTATTCTATTTACCTTTATACCCATAAGGCTTGCTGTTTCTACGTCTTTAGATGATGCTCTCATAGCCATACCAATATTTGTTTTATTAACTAGATGTAGTAAAACAAATAATAATATTATTGTTACTACAGGAATTATAAAAGTGAGGTTTTGAATAGAAACTCCACCTATAACAACTACATCTGTAAGTATTTTTGGTGTTGGAAATGCTTTTGGCATTCCACCAAATAAAACAACTGCTAAATTTTCAAGTAAGAATGAAACACCAATAGCAGAAATTAAAATAGATATTTTCGGTGCACTTCTAAGCGGTTTATATGCTGCAAATTCAATTATAACACCTAGAACTGCAGTTAAAATTATAGCTATTACAAAAGAAACATACCATGGAAGACCGAAAGTAGTTACTCCGAAAAATGCGAAATAAGCAGCCATCATAAATATATCTCCATGAGCAAAATTTATAAGTTTTAATATTCCATATACCATAGTATAACCTATAGCTATAAGTGCATATAAACTTCCAACTGAAATTCCATTTGCTAAATGTTGCATAAATGTACCTAAAGTCATATCTTCTCCTCCTAATTTTCTTCTGGTTTTATGGTATCAAGATAAGTAAATTTACCATCTTTAACTACCTTTAAAACTGCATCTTTTACTGCATTGTTATTCTCATCTATAGTAATTACTCCAGCAGCACCAGGAAAGTTTTTAGTTTTTGCGATTTCATCTCTTATTTTCGCTGGCTCTGTAGAATCAGCTCTTTTTATTGCATCTAATATTACTAAATAAGCATCATAAGATAAAGCTGTAACTGCTGAAGGTTCTTTATTATATTCTTCTCTATAAGCATCAAGAAAAACCTTTGATTCTTGTGTTATAGGAGTTTCTGTCGCAAAAAAGGTTGAAAAAACTGATCCTTCTACTGCATCACTACCTATATCTATAAACTCTGGTGTTTCCCAAGTATCAGATCCTATAATAGGAGTTGTAATTCCAAGTTGCCTTGCTTGTTTTATTATTAAAGCACATTCAGTAAAATTACCTGGAGCAAATATTACATCTGGATTACTACCTTTTATATTAATAAGCTGTGCTGAAAAATCTTGATCTCCTGTATTGTATTTAGATTTAGCTACAATAGCATCTTTATCTCCTGTAATCTCCACAAAAGTATCAGAGAAAAACTTACAAAGTCCAACTGAATAATCACTAGAAACATCTTCAATAAATGCTACCTTTTTAGCTTTCAATTTTTCTGCTGCATACTTTGCCATAACCTTACCTTGGAAAGGATCTATAAAACAAACTCTAAAATAATAATCATTTCCGACCGTTACTAAAGGATTTGTACAAGATGCTCCAACGGTTGGAACCTTTGCCTCCATAACAACGTCTCCTGCGCCCATGGAATTTCCACTTCCCCAACTTCCTATAATTGCATTAACATTTTCTTGTTCTACAAGATTTGAAACTGCACTCGCTGCTTCAACTTTATCAGACTTATTATCTGCAAAAACTAATTCTACCTTTTTGCCAAGAACCGTTGGATAAAGCTTATTAGCAAGTTTTGCTCCTTCCACTTCAAGTTGACCTCCAGCTGCATTAGCACCTGTCATTGGTTCAAACACTCCGATTTTTATCACATCACTGTCCACATTTGCTTTTGATTCTGACTTAGAAGCACAACCTACTAGCATTAATGAAGTTGTCATAGCCAGTACCAAAAGCAAAGAAATTTTTCTTTTCATAAAAATAGTCCCTCCATTTTAAGTGTATCCTTTGTTATACTTTTTAGTTTGTGTTGATATTAACTATTAAAGCATAATTTAAAGGATACTTTTTTATTTTTATTAAATTAGACTTGTTATTTTTTTGTTAGTGCCTTAATGCTTTTATAATACTTTTTTTGTTTTTAAGTATTTTAGATAAATTATTAATATTAATCTGTAGATTACCAGTATAATTAGCAATTCTCGAAAAAAATCATACATCTTGACGAATTATATGATATCTTATATTTCTCAATATGTCAATTCACGGAGGACAGATGTATTTTTGAATTGAAAGGTTAATCTGGTTATCAATCAGAAGTACTTAGAGCTGGAGTACATTTTAAGACACCTTTTTTCTTCAGTTCAATAGATTCAAGCGTACCATATTCTTCTATTGATTGTGCAATAATTTTAGATAAAAACACTATTTATGATATAATACATGTATTATTGTTTTTTATAGGGGGACAAAATGATAGGGACATTACTTTTAAACAGATATAAATTATTAGAAAAAATTGGTGAAGGTGGCATGGGAATTGTTTATAAAGCAAAATGCACTTTATTAAATAGATTTGTAGCTGTAAAAATATTAAAAGCAGAGTTAAGTGATGATAAAGATTTTATCACTAGGTTTAAAAGAGAAGCTAATTCAATTGCAAGCTTGTCAAATCCAAACATAGTTAACATTTATGATGTTGGTTCAGAAAACAATATTAACTTTATAGTTATGGAATATATTAATGGAAAAACATTAAAGCAAGTAATAAATGAGAATGTTAGACTTAGCTCTTTGAAGTCTTTAGATATAGCTTTTCAAATAGCTAAAGCACTACAATATGCTCATAAAAATAATATAATTCATCGTGATATAAAACCAGATAATATTTTAATCACAGAGGATAATATAGTTAAGTTAACTGATTTTGGAATAGCCAAAGTTGCAGATTCAGTAACCATAACTAATTCTAATAAAATTATAGGCTCTGTACATTACTTTTCTCCAGAGCAAGCCAAAGGAAAGTTTGTAGATTGTAGGACTGATATATATGCCTTAGGTGTTGTAATGTATGAAATGATTACTGGGCAAGTACCTTTTAATGCAGAAACTTCTATTTCTGTAGCTATAATGCATATTCAAGAGCCTGTTATTCCATCAAATGAAATCATTACTGATATACCTGAAAATATAAATACAGTAATTTTAAAGGCCCTGGAGAAAGAACCTATTAATAGATTTCAAACAGCTAAGGAACTTGCTGAGATTTTAAATGCAATCAAGGAGAATTCTAATTTAGAAGTGAATTTTAATGAAAAGTCAATAGATTCTACAACGGTTATTATGATGCCAGATGTAACATTATCTGATATACAAATTGGTTCCACAGTTGTTATGAATCAAGAAACAATTCCAGAAACCATAATAATTAAAAAGGATAAAAAAGTACTATCCAAAAATAATAGCATAAGTAAAAATAAAAAGATATTTCTAACAATTGGATTAATTATCTTAGCTATCATTATTGGTATTTTAGGAAAATATCTTTCCAAAGGACCTTCCACAGATACAAAAGCAACTACATCAGAAATTACCATCCCAGAAGAAAGTGTAAAATTACCAGAAGATGAAAATAAACTTGTACCTTCACTTAGTAGAATGACTCAAGATGTTGCTAAAAACACTATAGTTAATAATGGATTTTTGCTTGGCAATATAATAACTGAATATAGCGATACTGTGCCCAAAGGTCTAATTATTAATCAATCACCAGCATCAGATACTTACTATGAAAAGAACGGAAAAATTGATTTAGTCATTAGCCAAGGACAAAAAGTTACTCAGATTGTACCACAAGTAAGGGGAAACGTGAACGGAAATGGTAATGAAAAAGATAAAGATAAAGATAAAAAGGTAAAAAACAAAAAATGATCCAATGAGAAATTTCTCTTGGATCATTTTTTATATGTCGTTGAACTAAATTAGAGACTCTTTTGTTAAAGGAAAAGATGAATATCCTAGTAATATGGTTCTACTTGGTTTTGGTGGCATTCTTGAAAGTGATATTGTTGAAGGTATAAACATGTTTAAGAAAGCATGGTTAATCAATTAGTTAATATTTTACTACTATTTCATGAATTTCATTGTATCAACTACTATTTTGGGGATATGCTAATATTATAAGGGAATTAACAGTTAAGTAATGATATATATTCTTAAAAGGATGTATATCTGTCAAAGCTTTTCTATAAGTCAAAAGGCTTATAGTTAGGATAGATACGATTCTATACAGTTAGGAAAAGTCTTCTTATAGTCTATTAATATTTATTATAATGAGATTCCAACTTATTCTATAGGGTCAAGCGAAGATTGTATTAGGTGTTTGATAAAACTTGGAAAGGCAGTAAATCTACTTTTTATAAGTTCGCTGCCTTAAGACAATTGGAATTATTAATTGTACTTTAAATCCATTTCTCTTTCTTTTCTAAGTTTTAGTATATTCTCTTATAGCGTTGTTACATACTATAGCAGAATATAATATATAATATTCTGCTTTATATTTAAATAAATTAATAATATCTTTCCATGACTTCTCTTGTAAAACCATAATCAATAATCATAGGCCTTCCATTAATAATTCCCCAGCTACTTCTTCTACTAATATCATCCAATAATAAATTATAATTCCTCTTAATATTCTGTAGTTCTTTAGAGTTAAGCAGTTCCCTTTTACTTTTAACATTAAAATACTTCCATACATATGAAATATTATTTATTTTATATGCCTTTTGCATTATTAGTAACTTAAAGTCATTTGAAATGTCTATAACTTTTGCAAATAAATTGGAAGTATCATTAGCTGAAATTTTATACTCCGTCTTATTTTGTGCAATTCCAGCTTGATTTTTAGCCACTTTGATTACAAATCCATTGCCCAAATCGAATACTTTCCTGCCAGAACCTGAACCAATATATCTATAATATCCTTGTTTTAAATTCAACATAATTTGATTAAATGCTATAACCATTTCAAGCACCTACCCTATAATAATATCCTTAAATTTATTAGTAAACACTCTACATATTATATTATTCGCTCTGCAGTAAATTGGTTCATAATTGAATTCTTTTAAGTTCTAAATCTATGATGCTGAATTCTATGATGCCTCCGCAAGTACTAAAAATGGATTATAAAATTTAGGTATATAAAAATAAACGGTCAATAACTAGTCACATTAACAGCTATTAACCACTTATTTTTAATTCTTTTTCATTGTTATCACTTTTCTATATTTTAAAAGTATTTTTTATTTATTATATTATAGTTTTATTATCATATAGTAAGCCATACTTCCCTACTAGAGTTATTAAACAACCTATAAAAACAATAAAAATTAATTTTTGATAATTACCACATTTATATACCTTGTACAGCAACGTTAAATATGTTACTATAATCTCATAACAAGAGAACAATTACTTTATAGATAATTTTCGTGCCATATGAATAACTACAGTATCTTAGAATAACCAGTTAAGTAAATTAAATCTGTAACATAAGAAGATTAATTGTAGACAATGTATGCATGATACATATATCATAAATTCTGAAATATTCGTTAAGCTCTTATTTTGAACCTACATTTATATTTCGGGAGTTCAATATTTAGATAAAGAAATGTACTTTCATATAAGTCCATTTATGTGGCACTGAAGGCGATTGAGATATCTGTGAGAACACCCACCTATCGTAAGATAGGGGTCAAAATTAGAGTACCGGTATTTTGGATATTATATTAGAAATATTAATCCAATGCTTAATATAGTTAAGCATTGGATTTTTAGCTTTAGGCATATGAAAGAAAATAACAAGTCTAAGATGTGATATATATTTTGTGTCAGACAAGGAAGTATTTTTGCCGCATAGCGCTCCCATTAGAAAAACATACTGACTTGTTGTTTTTTTGAATATGCCTTATACATTTAAAACTAACTTAACTAATTTATAATTATTATACAACTTTTGATTATACAATTATTAATACTCAGTGTATAAAAATATAGCTTCAATGTCTGCAATTATTGTATTTTCTCCAGCTTCAATAGGTGTAGCATTGCTTACCTGTTTAAGAGTCATTATTCCTAATGGGGCTATGGTCCCCTTATCCTGCTCGTTAATTTGTATTGGTATAATATTTAATTTTACATTAAGTTTATTAGCCATAACACTAGCCTTATTTTGAGCATCTATAGTAGACAACCTTAATGCTTCGTAATAATACTTTGTTTGATCCGAAATAACAAAACTAATATCACTTACAGTATTGGCACCATTTTTTACTGCAGTGTCAATTATTTCACCTGCAGAATTAATATTTCGAATAAGAACCTTTAAATTATTACTTACTTCATAATTTCTAAAAACTTGTCTTCCATTAATATAATCATAATTAGGTCTAATATTATAATTTTGAGTTTGTATATATTTAGGCAACACTCCTATTTCCTCTATACTATTTATAACTTGCTGAATTGCCTTAGCATTTTCTTCTTGTGCTACTTCTAATTGTGTATTTTCTGTTACAACACCAAGTACTACCTCTGCTGCATCTGGTTTTACACTTACTGTACCTTTCCCAAAAACTTTAAGCTTATTACCATATTTAGCGCTGGCATAATCATCAAAGTTGTAATTATCACTATCTCCTAATCTATACATGATTTTTGTCCCTTCAAAATAATTAACTACTTCATAATATGATTTCTTCTGCTAAACGTCTCCAAGTTATACTATAAAGCTTTCTATATTCTTATATAAAAATAATGAACATATTATCCTGACTTCATTTAAATACTACACATAAAATTGTAATTGGTATAAAAATTATGTTTTTATAAATCATCCAAAAATTACATTGGTAAAAAGCATGAAAGAAACTAGACTTCTAATTTTAAGTCTGTATAATCAATATTAAGTTACTTTTTAAAATTTGGAGGTGCTTAATGAATAAAATAAAAAAATATTATATTATCATTCCTATAGTTACTGCAATACTATCAATTATAGCTATGGTAATAATATCATTTAATACAAAAACAATTAACAAAAGCTATTCTATCTTTACAGAAGATTTAAACTCTAATAATATATCTACAGTAATAATTGACAATTCTCCTAAAATGACTATATTGCTAAATAATGGTGATAAATATTCTACTGATAATCCAAATACAGATACTTTAAAAGAAAGTTTATTATTAAAGGGAATAGAAGTTAAAGATGAAATCACTCCCCCTCTTGCAAAAGCTATTCCTGCTGGCATTTTGGGTCTATCACTTTTAACAATAGTGGCTATGCTTGCATATAAAGCTAGAGCTCATGGTTCTTCTGTGACATCTATGGACATGCAGGATTTTAGCAAAAATAAAAAAGATGCTTTAGATTTTCACGCTGTAGCTGGTAATGAAGAAGCTAAAGAAAGTTTAATGGATATTGTGGATTTTCTTAAAAATCCTGAAAAATACCAAAAATATGGTGCAAGAATGCCTAAGGGGGTTATTCTTTATGGTGAACCTGGTACAGGTAAAACATTACTTGCAAAAGCAGTAGCTGGTGAGGCTGGCGTTCCATTTTACGCTCTTAGTGGTTCTGACTTCGTTCAAGTGTATGTTGGAGTTGGTGCTGCAAGAGTAAGAAATTTATTTAAAAAAGCAAAATCTCATGGAAAAGCTGTAATATTCATCGATGAAATTGATGCTATAGGTAAGGCAAGAGGTAATAATAAAAATGGCTCTAGCAATGATGAAAAAGATCAAACATTAAATGCTCTTTTAACAGAAATGTCTGGTTTCGGACAAGAAGACGGTATAGTAGTAATTGCTGCTACAAATAGATTAGACATGCTAGATAAGGCTCTTCTTAGACCAGGTAGATTTGATAGACATATAGAAGTATCATTGCCAGATGTTAATGCTAGAGAAAAGATTTTATCTCTACATTTTAAAAATAAACCTCATGAAAATTTTGATATAAAAGATATTGCAAAAAAAACTATATACTTCTCTGGAGCAAAATTAGAAAGTTTAGTAAATGAAAGTGCTATTTTAGCTGCTAAAGATAATAGTAAGTTTATTACTTCAGCTCATATAGAAAGTGCTTACTCTATAACTTTAGCTGGACATGAGAAAAAAGAAAGAAGTTATCTTAAGGAAGAGGACAAGCTTCTTACTTCATATCATGAGACAGGACATGGATTAATTTCTATGTTACTACTTCCGCAGGACAAGGTTTCTAAGATAACAATTATACCTACTACTAAAGGCGCTGGTGGTTATACATTAACTATTCCCGAGGATAGTAACTATCATAGAATCGATTATTTAAAGAATAAAATCAAAGTTTCACTTGGTGGTAGAGCTGCTGAAGAAATTATTTTTGGGAAAGATAAAATTTCTACTGGAGCAGTTGGAGATTTATCTCAAACTACTGATATTGCATTAAAAATGATTACCGAATATGGTATGGGAGAAACCTTGGGACTTATAAAACTTTCAAGTGTTGGTTCTCTATATAGTAGTTATGGAAATCCAGTTATCGAAGAATGTAAAAATCTTGTTAATCAACTTTATGAGGAAACTCTTGAACTTTTAAAAGAAAATAGAGACGTTCTTGATAAAATTGCCTTAGAATTATTAGAAAAAGAAACTTTATATGAAGATGATCTAAATAAACTAGCTATATAATAAATAATAAAAGCTGCTTAATGGATACAATAATCTCAAAAGACATCTTTAAAACTAGTGCTGGTACTTTTGTTAAAATGTCTGAAGCTAAACTTACTGATAATAACGTTACTTATTATATTGTGGCTTAAATTTCTAAAAATAAAAATAGATGGTCAAAAACCATCTATTTTTTTGTGTACCTATTTATTTATTTTTCCTATGGCCAACCCTAAAAACAACAATGAGACTTACTAAACATCAAATAGGTGTTTTGAATATTTAAGAAATCCATCATCAATATTTAACTCTATAATTCCTGTTTCATTCAAATATTCAACATAAGACTTTACTATCTCTTCTATTACAGTATATTTATATCTGTTGTTTACATAAATATTAAATTTTTTAATAACAGCCTTCAAAATATCTTCCATTGCCATAGCACAATCTATGACGGCATTCACGCTTTCTGCTCCATTCTTATAGAAATTTATATTATCAGTTATAAGTTTTTCAATATCATCATACATGCCCTTGTGAGCCACTACGTATTTGCTACATTTTAGATCATAAAGCTTTATTTTACTCTCTAGATCCTCTCTAAGTATATAAGCGTAAGGCATTTTAGTCCCTTTCATTACTTCGTAGCTTATGAGAGCATCTCCTAAATATGCAACATCATCTGGAGTAGTAATGCATATATGTGCAGGACTATGTCCCGGTGTATGAAGAATTTTAAATTTAATACCACATACATATATACTATCCTGATTATCCAGAATCATAATATCCGTTTCACAAACCATATGTCCAAAATACTCTCTAACCTCTGATAATGTTTGGTTGCTGTAATAAACCTTTAGATTAACTGTAGAACTGCAAATAAGAGCTTCATAGGCTGACATAGCTATAATACAATTATATTTTTTCTTCAAATATGCATTATTTCCTATATGATCTATATGAGCATGGCTGCATATTATACCAACTACCTTAAAGTTGTTTCCTTCTAAAAGCTCATCTATTCCTTCTCTCTCCCCTTCTGCCCATCCTGAATCCAACATAATAATTTCTTCATCATTAATTTTATAAAAAGGTATGTATGTCATTCCAGTATCAATAACAAATGTGTTTCCCTTTATTTTTTTTATTTCCATGTATTATCTTTAGTGAAAGAGTGCATCATAAGCACACAAAAACACTAAATTTTCACTTCCCTTCTTTTTATACTCTTTTATTTGTATACCTGTTGATGATTATGTCGATAATTTTCAATCTCTTACTGTTGTGTTTTTATTAAATTATATCGTAATTTATAATAACTTCCAATATTTATTATAATTAATACACATTAACACTTTGATTTTGAAATGGGTTAAATTTCCGTATATCTAACATATTTAACAAAAATGGGAGTTACCATTTTATATACTTTAACTTTTACCCCATCAACTATCATAAGTAATAAATTTATTTTTAAAATCTACTGCCACTAAATCGTTAACTGAATTTAAATTTAAAGTTGACAATATATAAAATAAATTGTATACTCAATTTAAACTTGATTTTGACAATTTTATGTGGGATGTAATTTTAGAAGATTGTAAAAAAAATGAGGCAAATAGCGTACATCGCTACTCTATCGTTACAGCAGGAAGAGCATTAACTGGTGCTGATTTTGATAAAGCAATAGAAGCCTATAAAAGGAGAATGAAATTATGGAAAATACAAAAAACATTAATACCCGTCAATTAACATTAATTGGATTCATGACAGCAGTTACTTGTATCTTAGGACCACTATCACTACCTATCGGAATAGTACCAATTTCATTAACTAATCTTGCAATTTATTTTGCAATATATACACTTGGAGGAAAAAGAGGAACACTTAGTTATATAGTTTATCTTTTCATAGGTCTTGTAGGACTACCCGTATTTTCAGGATTTTCTGGAGGATTTCCTAAATTATTTGGACCAACAGGTGGATATCTAATTGGATTTATTTTTATGGCATTTATCAGTGGTATTTTCATCGATAAATTTTCAAACAAAATTTATATGTGTTTCTTAGGAATGCTACTCGGTACAATCGTAACATATATATTTGGAACAGCATGGCTAGCATATGAAGCACATATGGCATTCAATAAAGCGTTAGCAGTTGGTGTACTTCCATTCATTCCAGGAGACATAGTAAAAATAGTAATTGCATCATTAATTGGACCTCAAATTAAAAAGAGACTTATAAGTGCTAGATTATATGAATAAAAGGGGCTGTCGCATTAGCGGATTAAAATCCGTTAGCGAGAGCTCCTTTTTTAGCACATATGAGATGTTTTTTATATATAATATTTCTTTAACTAAAAAATCTCTAGAAATTGGCGTACTTTAATAAGCCTTTAAAAAAA
>NZ_JAJFUC010000073.1 GCF_021372645.1 Clostridium sp.
GTTTAAGTTCAGTTTCAGTACTTACAAATGCACTAAGACTTAGAAAATTTAAAGCTTAGTATAAATTTATAATTATCAAATAACAATTCACAATTGTTATTTGATAAAGCATCATGAATTAATTTAAAAACATGGAGGGGGGGAACTGTTGCAATAATTCTATAAAAATATGGTAAAATCTCCATATAAATTGGTATATATGTGTATCTTATTTTGTAGTATACTATTAATAGCTATTGTGAATCCCATACATTGCTAAAGTGGTGTAATCATGGAGTAGAATCTTGAGGGTGTTAGTGTTAATATAAAACTTCTTATCGTAGAAGTTAGCGAGAACCAAGCAAAATAAGTAAATACAAGAGATTACACTTAAAAGTAAACTTGTATATGTACCATGCGTTGTATGGGAATTCAAGCCCTTGGAGTGTTATATCAAACCAAAGTAGCTTTTAGCAAAATGGGACACGTTGAACAGGGAATTAAACAATACTTATAAATTTTTATAGGTTATTGGCAACGGCTATGATGTAGTTAAAATTGAAGAATAGAATTTTATGTGAAATTTTAAATTTAGAAAGGGAATATAAAGGATGGTAATTTACCATCCTTTAATTATTGCTATTAATTTAGGGATTGAGCTATTTTGTTGAAGGCATAGTCTAGGGTACTTTCAAGGTTTGCGTTGTTCTTGCCGGCTCCTTGAGCTTGGAATGGACTTCCACCACCTTTGCCATCAATAAGAGAGATAGCATCTTTTAAAATATCATTCATTTTTACTTCCTTAACATTCTTAGAGCAAGCAAATAGAAGATTAACCTTGTCGTCAGATTTTACTGCCATTAGAGCAATTGTATTATCACTTTCAATAAGCTTCGATGTTAAATTAGTTACATACTTTAGATTTTCACTATCAAATATTTCTTTTATAACTTTGATGTTATTTATATTAGTTGCATTTTCGAGAATTTCTTTAACTTGATATTTAGCTAATAAAATATTAAGGCTTTTATTGGTTTCATTAGATTCACGTAGATTTTCATTTAAATTCTTTATTCCATTTATAGCTTCATTTTCGTTACAATTTAAATATTTGCATATAGAATTTTGGAATTCATCTTTCTTAAAAGAATCAGAAACAGCACGTTCACCAGCTAAAAATTCTATTCTTGTTCC
Organism: Clostridium sp.; assembly: GCF_021372645.1. GTDB lineage: Bacteria > Bacillota > Clostridia > Clostridiales > Clostridiaceae > Clostridium. The sequence goes on from NZ_JAJFUC010000073.1 coordinate 1,174, forward strand.
TTCCTTGTGCTTTTCAAATTTCCTTATTTTAATAAGCCTAAGGTCTTGAGTACATGAAGGATGAAGCCCACAACAAGCATTAATATCAAAATCACCAATTTTAACAACTCTGATATCTTCCTCAGTATTTGGAAGAGCACGTCTAAGAGATAATTTTTTAAGTTCAGTTTTAGTTGGAACAAATGATTGTACAGCTAAGGCATCACCTATAATTTTATTTGCAAGCCTTTCAGCTTCTCTTACTTGAGTTTCATTTAAAATTCCATAAATATCAACAGAACTTATATCATTACCTAAATGTATTGCAAATGTATTTGCATTAAAAAGATTAAAGAATGCACCAGATAGTACATGTTGACCTAAATGCTGATGCATTCCATCAGTTCTTCTACTCCAGTCAATTTCACATTTAACCTTATGTATTTTAATAGGTTTCTTTTCAACTACGTGATAAACAATTTCATCTTTTTCATAAACATCAAGAATTTTCTGATCTCCTAAAATTCCAAGGTCACAATTTTGTCCACCACCGCCTGGGAAAAATGCTGTTTTATCTAATATAACGTGAAACTTATTGTCAATTTCTTTTATATCAACAATTTCAGCAGTAAAATCCTTAAGGTATTGATTATCATAATAAATTCTTTCCATATGTAAAATAGCCTCCAAAAAAATATTTTTATCTAAGGCTCAGTTATATAGACTATCATACTGACTTGTTATTTTTTGATTATGCCTTATTTAATCTGAGTCTAAGAATAATTTGATAATCTTATTATAGCAGATAGAGGTTCAATAGAGGATAAAAGATAACTATTCTACAAATACTAATATTACTTTGTAGAATGAGGTGATTATATAGTATGCATTTATTATTTTATATGACATTTAATTTTGTTATTTATTCTTTTATAGGTTGGATTATAGAAGAAGTATATTTGTATGTGACTATTAAAAAAATTAAAAAGGAAGGATTCTTGAAAGGGCCATTTAAGCCTATGTATGGAATAGCAAGTACAATTTTGATTTTATATAATCAAATATTAGATATTGATGGAATTCCGTTAATATTATTATGTTTTTTAATTCCAACAACAGTAGAATATATAAGTGGATACATGTTAAAACATATATTTAATAAAGTTTATTGGGATTACTCAAATTTGAAATATAATATATATGGATTTGTAACCCTTAAATTTTCGTTATATTGGACATTACTTAGCTTTATGGGTGTTTACTTTTTGCAACCAGCTGTATATAACATTTATAAAGAATTTGAAAAAATTTTAATTATAGCAGTTTGTTTTTTGTCAATTATATTAACAATAGATTTAATATTAACATTGAAACATTTTAGAGAAAATACATTGTTAAGTAAACAGGTTAGAGACTAATGACAATGCACAATTAATATTGTGCATTGTTATTTTGTGTATCTATAAATTATATAATGCTGCAAGCTTATCAAATGCTTGTAGTGAATTTTCAATTTTTTCATATGAGATGCAATAAGATAATCTTACATGACCAGGGCATCCAAAGGCTGAACCAGGAACAAGTAATAAATTGAATTGTTTTGCATCAGCACAGAATTTTTTATCATCCTCAATTGGTGATTTAGGAAACAGGTAAAAAGCACCTTGAGGTTTAACACAAGTAAAGCCAAGAGATATCAAGTGATTATATAAAAGATCACGATTTTTTTTGTAGATGCTAACATCAACTTCTGCGCCCAAAGATTTTGCAATAACTCTTTGGAATAATGATGGAGCATTAACAAAGCCTAAAATTCTGTTTGCAATATTTAATGCAGACGTCATTTCTTCAAAGCCAGCCATTAATGTGTTCATAACCACATATCCTATACGTTCACCTGGTAAAGATAATGATTTACTATAAGAATATCCTATAAAGGTATTATCATAATATTTTAAAAGACAAGGTACTTCAATATCATCATAAACTATTTCTCTATATGGCTCATCAGATATTAAATAGATAGTGGTATTTAATTCGTTTTGTTTTTTATTAAGAAGATTAGCTAAATCTTGTATTACTTCTTTAGAATAAACAACGCCAGTAGGATTGTTTGGATTATTTATTATTAAAGCCTTAGTTTTAGAAGTGATAACTTCACTTAAAGCTTTTAAGTCGGGTTCAAAAGTTTCTGTGTCAGTTGAAGAAATTACAAGCTTACCATTAAAATTCTGAACATAGTTGTTATATTCTCCAAAGTATGGTGCAAAGGTAATAACTTCATCATCTGGATTTAATAGTGATTTTAAAATTATGTTTAATCCACCTGCAGCTCCACATGTCATAACAATGTTATTTCTAGAAAGAGTTAAATCATGTTTTTTGTTTAGAAAAGTACTTATGGCATCTCTAACATCTTCATAACCAGAATTATTCATATATCCGTGTATTAAGTTTGGTGTTTCTTCATTTAAAATTTCACTTATGACTTTTTTAATACTTTCTGGAGGTTCAACATTTGGATTACCTATACTGTAATCAAAAACATTTTCTTCTCCATAAATTCCTGATAATCTTTTTCCTTCCTCAAACATAGCTCTTATAGTAGAACTGTTTGAAACAAGAGACTTCATCTTATTTGATATCATTTTTTAGCCCCCAATTCATATTTTTAATAGTATAATTTTATCATATTATATCTAAGGAGCGATAAAATATTTATTATAGAAGAGGAATTTATCATGGCAATGAAATTAATCTATATTATTTTTCCTACAGATATGTATTTTTAATTATAATTATGCACTGTGAGTTGTGCGTTAAAAATTGTGAATAAGTTTGTGGATAAAAAGTATATATGTTTTAATAAAAAGTGGGCTTAGGCTAGTAAATTACAATGATTGTTAATTACATTGATAACTAATATAAATTGGGGATAAATGGAAAAAATAAATTCATGATTTGGCGTGAATTACTTATTTAATGAGCTTTTATTTTTAAAGTACAATGTAAACTGTATATTATTAATTAAAATATGCATATACTTATAAACAATATGCGCACTTTTGTGGATAAATGCTGTGTATAGTGTGTATAAAGTGGATAACTATAAAAAATTAACTTTAACAAAGAATATAAAGTAGTATAATATATATGTTATATTAATGATTTAACAATGAAAGTGTTCACAATTAAAGAAAATTATTATATATTAAAATGTGATTATAAAAGCTTAATAAGGCGCCTTAAGCATATTCAAAAAATAAATTATAGGAAAGGGATAGAAATTATGGTGAGTAAAGAGGTCAAATTTGTTCCTCAAATAAAAGGTACTCTTAGGAATCATGTGATTGAGGTTCCAACAGTCATAAGAAATTGTGGCGGAATTATGATTTTTGGAAAAAGAATAAAATCATTATTATTCAGTACTGATGTTGCATTAATAAGAAATAGTAATGCAGATGCAATTATTGCAGTATATCCATTTACACCACAACCGTTAATAACGCAAGCACTTGTTATGGCAGCAGATGTTCCTGTTTTTTGTGGTGTCGGTGGAGGAATAACACAAGGTAAAAGAGTTGTGAATTTAGCTATGGATGCAGAGTTTAAAGGTGCTATGGGAGTTGTAGTAAATGCTCCTACAAGTAATGAAATTGTTAAAAAGATTAGGGCAACTATAGATATACCAGTTATAGTAACTATTATTTCAGAAGATGAAGATATTGCTAAAAGGATTGAGGCTGGAGCTACCATATTAAATGTTTCAGGTGGAAGAAAAACAGCTAACATAGTTAGAAATATTAGAAATAGATTTCCCGAATTTCCTATAATAGCTACTGGTGGACCAAGCAATGAGTCAATTAGTGAAACAATTGAAGCTGGAGCTAATGCTATAACTTTTACCCCACCAACTTCAGCGAGTATTATGTGTAGTCTTATGGATGAATATAGAAATGAATAATGATGAAACTAAAATTCATATTTAAGCAGAGAACTCAAATCTACGATTTGGAGTGAATCGCTTATCCAGCGAACGAATGTAAGTCGGGTTTCTTTTAAATAATTAAAAAAAGTGTTGATTTAAGGTACAAATATGGTATCATATTTGTAATAGTTTAATAATATGATAATATAACATAACCTGGGGTAGAGGTGCTGTAATAAATAGTAGGTATAAGGAGCTTGTAGGCAAGGATTTATACTAAAAGGTATTATGGCCGAAGAAATAAATTATTATGCGGTGATTTATTTTTGGGTATTCATAAAATATGTGAATAACTGTCACGAAGAGTGTTGAGCTACAAGGTACTTTTTTCAGTTAACAATTTAGAAAAAGATAATGATGATTTTGTTAATGTATATTTTTAAATCCATATAACAATTCGTTTTTTAATAAATTGATTATAAATGAAAATATTGTGCACAGAAATTTAGCGTAAAGCTCTACCACTCGTCACAGACATACTCTGTGACGTTTGTTTTTTTGTAATTCATAATTGTAAACTGTCCATTGTCAATTGTTAATTGAATATAATTTGGAGGTTAATGAAATGAAATTATTTGGAACGATGAAGGCACAAGATAACCAGTTAATAATTGGAGGAATTAGTGCTAAGGATTTAGTAAAAGAATACGGCAGTCCATTGTATGTATTTGATGAAACTTTAATAAGAGAATATTGTAGAGAATATAGAAAATATTTCAAATGTGAAGAAAATAATAATAGAGTAGCTTTTGCTGGAAAAGCATTTTTAACTGTTCAAATGTGTAAATTATTAGAAGAAGAGAATATGTGCTTAGACGTTGTATCTGGCGGAGAATTATATACTGCACATAAAGCAGGATTCCCACTTGAAAGAGTAATGTTTCATGGGAATAATAAAACTTTGGATGAAATTGAACTAGGCGTTAAACTAGGCGTAGGAAATTTTGTTGTAGATAATTATTATGAAATGGATTCATTAAATGACATAGCTAAGGAATATAATAAAATACAAAATGTTTATTTGAGAATAACACCAGGAATTGAAGCACATACTCATGATTATATAAAGACAGGACAAATTGATTCCAAATTTGGCTTTGCACCAGTTGGAACTGTTATAGAAGATGCTATTAAAAAGGCTATAAGTTTAGAAAATATAAATCTTGCAGGAATACATTGTCATATAGGTTCACAAATTTTTGACTTGGAACCATATGAAGATGCTGTGGAGATAATGTTAGAAATTGTAAGAAACACTAAGGAGAGCCTTGGTTATTTAATAAAAGAAGTGGATTTTGGTGGCGGATTCGGGATATACTATACTAGTCAGGACGAGCCAAGAACAACTGAAGAATATTGTATAACAATAATTAATAAAATTGATGAGGTTTGTACAAGAACTGGTCAAGAAAGACCAATCCTTACAATAGAACCAGGACGAAGCATTGTAGCCAATGCAGGAACTACTTTATACACTGTAGGTTCAGTTAAAGAAATTCCAGGCGTTAGAAAATATGTTTCAGTTGATGGTGGAATGACAGATAATATAAGGCCAGCTCTTTATAATTCAGAATATGAATGTATTCTTGCAAACAAAATTGAAGGTACTTCAGAAGAGACTGTAACTATAGCAGGAAAATGTTGTGAATCAGGGGATATATTATTAGAAAATATTAAGCTTCCAGAAGTTAATAGTGGAGATATTTTAGCTATTATGACTACAGGCGCTTATGGTTATTCTATGGCAAGTAATTATAATAAAATACCAAAACCAGCAGTGGTTATGGTTAAAGAGAATGAAGCAAGACTTATCTGTAGAAGAGAATCTTATGAAGATATATTGAAGAATGAAATTATCTAGGAGTATGCAGTTATTAACTGGCAATTTCTAAGAGATAGTAGCTTTAAAATGGCTATATATTAGATGAATATGTAAAGAGGTATGCACTAATTTTAAAATTGGTGCATATTTTTATTTCAATTAACAATGTTCGCTTAGAAATTAGTTTATCGTGCTTAAAAATTAACAACTTATAAATATTTAAAAGAATAAATTATGGTATACTTAAGATAGGATGAAAAAATGTAAAAATAAGTGTGTGAAATTATTGAATATATAGGAATATAAAGAATTCAGAATATGTAGTATGGAGGCAAGCACTGTGGCAGAAAATAATGAAAATCAAATAGTAAAGGATAAAAAACAAAAAAAGAAGTCAATAATAAAAGAATGGATAATAGATATAGCTGCTGTTGCCCTTATAGCATTTTTGGTGTGGCACTTTGTAGGATATGGTGTTTGGATTACGAGTGGGTCTATGATTCCAACGTTGGAAGTTAAAGATAGATTGATTGTAACAAGAGTACATAATCCTGACAGCTTAAAGGAAGGAGATATTGTACTGTTTAAAAATGATGAATTTAAAGATGAAATTTTAATAAAGAGATTGATAGGACTTCCAGGGGATAAAATAGAAATTAAAAATGGTGTTGTTTTTAGAAACGGAGAGCAACTTAAAGAAGATTATGTGAAAAATAATGAAAAATATAATGGGATATTTGAAGTGCCAGAGGGTAAATACTTCTTTTTAGGTGATAATAGAGCAAATTCTAATGATTCTAGGTATTGGGAAAATCCTTATGTTAATGAATCATATATAGAAGGAAAGGCTAGAATAAAGTATTATCCAATAAAAGATTTTGAAATATTAAAGTAATATAAGGCATAATATAAGAGTAATTTTAAGAAAAAAGGAAGAAAAGTGAATGAGAGAGGATGATGATATAATGGAATCAAAAGATATAGATAACTCAGAAAGTAGCTATGAAATAACCCATGTTAATTATGCAGAATCGGAAAATATAATGGATGATAAAGAAGAAAACTCATCCTCAAAAGGATTTATAGCAATGTTTACATCAAAGGGTGGCTTTTTCAGAGAATGGATTATTCCAATAATAGCTGCCATAGGAATAGCATTTTTAATAAATAAATTTCTAGTTTATAATGTTTATATACCGAGTGAATCAATGGTTCCAACTTTAAATGTTGGTGATAAATTAATGGTAACCAGAGTTTATGATACTGATAAAATTAAAAGGGGAGACATAATTGTATTTTTTTCAGAGGAGCTTAATGAGGTACTTATAAAAAGAGCAATAGGACTTCCTGGTGATCATATTAAAATACATGATGGCATTGTTAATATCAATGGAGAAGATATTAAAGAAGATTATGTAAAAAATAATGAAAAATTTAATGGTGATTTTGATGTTCCAGACAATAAATTCTTTTTTTTAGGAGATAATAGAAGCCGTTCAAATGATGCTAGAAGATGGATTAATCCATATATAGATGCTTCAAATATACAAGGAAGAGCTAGGATTAAATTTTATCCATTTAAAGATTTTCGTAGTTTGAAATAAAATTATAAATTTTAAATATATGCTTTTCCAAGCTACTGAGGGAGTTTGTTCTTTAATTGGCCAAAGGGTACTCATAAGGTAATCAATTGGACAATGTTAATTGAAATATATTATGAAAAGAGGATGTTAAATGCATGAAAAGTATATAATAGATAGGGTAGAAGGAAACTATGCTATCATCGAAAAGGAGAATGGAGATATGTCTAAGATATCTATTGAAAATATTAAGGGAGATTTTAAAGATGGAGATATTTTAATTAACAAGGGTGAATATTTTGAAAGAGATAAAAAGTTCACATTAAACCGAAAAGACCAGATAAATGATAGTATGAAAAATATGTGGGAAGAGTGATCTAATACATTAATATGGCTAAAGATAAAAATAATAAATAATGTTAAGGGAAGGTGATTAGATGCAAAATAATAAAAATAATAATGGAAATAACAAAAAAAATAAGAGTTCCATTACTATAGCGATTACTTATTTTTTAATAGCTTTTGCATTTGTAACAGCATTTAATTATGCAAAGGACAGAGCGACAACTAAAAAAATTACATATAATGAATTTTCAAAATTACTAAGTGATAAAGATATTTCAAAGGTTGTTATTACAAGTGATGATTTAATAATAACGCCAAGTGAAAATAATGAAGAATATAAAGGAAAAACTTTATATACAGCAAATATACATGACGAAAGTTTAATTCCAGCTTTAAGAGAAGCAAATATTGACTTTTATGGTGAAAATCCTAAGGAAACTCCAATTATGAATTTTGTACTTACTTGGATATTACCAATGGTACTTATATTTTTCACTTGGAAATTTTTATTTTCTAAAATGGGCGGAGGCGGAGGCGGTGTCATGGGCATCGGCAAGAATAATGCTAAGGTTTATATGGAAAGTGAAATAAAAGTAACATTTGACGATGTAGCAGGACAAGAAGAAGCTAAGGACTCTTTAAAAGAAGTTATAGATTTCTTAAATGGTCCTGCTAAATATACTGAGATTGGTGCTAAATTGCCTAAAGGAGTTTTACTTGTAGGACCTCCAGGAACAGGTAAAACACTTATTGCAAAGGCTGTAGCTGGAGAAGCGAAAGTACCATTCTTCTCACTTTCAGGTTCAAGCTTTGTTGAAATGTTTGTGGGAGTTGGAGCTTCAAGAGTTAGAGAATTATTTAAGGATGCTGTTGCAAAAGCACCATGTATTGTATTTATAGATGAAATTGATGCAATAGGTAAGAGTAGAGATAGCCAAATGCAAAGTAATGATGAAAGAGAACAAACCTTAAATCAGTTGCTTTCTGAAATGGATGGATTTGATTCGTCTAAAGGAGTAGTTTTACTTGGAGCTACTAATAGACCTGAAATACTTGATAAGGCACTTTTAAGACCTGGTAGATTTGATAGAAGAGTAATAGTTGATAGACCGGATTTTAAGGGAAGAGAAGCAATACTTTCAGTTCATGCTAAAGATGTAATCTTAGGTAAGGATGTAGATTTAGCTGAAATAGCTAAGAGTACTCCAGGAGCTGTGGGAGCTGATCTTGCTAACATTATTAATGAGGGTGCATTAAGAGCTGTAAGAAGAAGAAGAAAAACTGTACTTCAAGAAGACTTAAGAGAGGCTGTTGAAGTTATAATTGCAGGTAAAGAAAAGAAGGATAGAATTTTATCACCTAAGGAAAGAAACGTTGTTGCTTTCCATGAAGTAGGTCATGCACTTGTAGCAGCAATGCTTAAAGGGACAGATCCAGTGCATAAAATAACCATAGTTCCTAGAACTATGGGAGCATTAGGGTATACTATGCAATTGCCAGAAGAAGAAAAATATTTAACTTCTAAAGAAGAATTAATGAATCAAATAACAGTAATGTTAGGTGGTAGATCAGCAGAAGAAGAAGTATTTGATTTAGTTTCAACAGGAGCTTCAAATGATATAGAAAGAGCTACTGCATCAGCTAGAAGCATGGTTTCCATCTATGGTATGAGTGATAGATTTGATATGATGGCTTTAGAATCAATACAAAATAGATATTTAGATGGTAGAGCTGTGAGAAATTGTAGTGAAGAAACTTCAACTATTTTAGATGAAGAGACACTAAATATTATAAGAACTGCTCATAAAAATGCCAAACAGATTCTTAAGGATAATAGAGATTTATTAGATAAGATATCTGGGATACTTTTAGAAAAGGAAACAATATTTGGAGATGAATTCTTAGAAATTGTTTATGAAAAATATCCAGAAATGAAGGAATTAAAGGAAAAAGAAAAGTCGGAAAATGATAAAAAAGTAAAAGAATTAGAAGAAAGAAGAGCTAAAAAACATTCCTTAGATGTTGTTATAGATTACAAAGATGAGAATCCAGTTGAAACTGAACCTCTAGTTAATGAAAAGACTGATAATATAAATAAGGATGAAATTAAAGTTGAGAGTGACGTTGAAATTATAGATGATTATAAATTGTAATTGAAATTATGAGTAATCATAAAATTAAATAGACTTAAACGAAAAAAAATTAATGCACAATGGAGGATATAAAACTAGTTCAGAGTTTTTAGCCATACATTGTGCATTTGATAATTAACAGTTAACTGAATTAAAGGAGTTGGGATTTTGAATAAGCAAATAGATTTTTTAAGAGAAGAAAATAAATTAAATGAAATTTTAGATATATTAAATAAGGAAATTTTAAATTATTTAGAGAAAAGAAAAAGTGTTACAAAATATATTCTTGATGCTAGAAAGAAATATATTGAAGACTATAAGGATGATGAAGATCAAGTTATAGATTATTTTGACCATGAAAATTATGTTCAAGAAGAATCATATAGGACAATAGATAAGAGGCTTATGGAATATATGAAGCTTAAAGAATCACCTTATTTTGGAAAGGTTACTTTTAAAGAAAATGATGAAGTTCCAGAAGATATGTATGTGGGCAAATATGGGTTAACTTTAGAAAATAGTTATGAGCCTTTAATTGTTGACTGGAGGGCTCCTATTGCAGCTCTTTTTTATAAGGGAACACTTGGAAAAGCAAGTTATAATCCACCGTCAGGGGAAATAGATGCTGATATATTATCAAGAAAACAGCTTATAGTTAAGAAAGGTGTACTAAAAGGTGTATTTGATTCAGCATTAGATGTTAAGGATGAGATACTTCAAATGGTTTTAACTGAAAATTCATCTGATAAGTTAAAAGATATAGTCATGACTATTCAAAAGGAACAAGATGAAATTATTAGAGAAGATAGAAATAAAATAGTTGTTGTAAATGGAGTTGCAGGTTCAGGTAAGACAACTATTGCACTTCATAGAATTTCTTATTTGCTTTATAACTTTAGAAAACAATTCGGAGATAAAGTATTAATTTTTGGACCTAATGATATTTTCATGGATTATATAGCTCAAGTACTGCCCTCGCTTGGTGAGAGTAACATAAAACAAACTACTTTTGAGAAGTTTGCAAAGAAAGAGCTTGGATTAGAAAGTGTAAATGTAAAAAGTTTTGGAAGTTATATTGAAGATGCTATGAATGGAGATGAAGCTGCATTAAAAGAATATAAGTACAAGAGTTCTAAAGAATTTATGCAGTTATTAAATTCAAGCATAGAAGTTTTAGATAAAGAATATTTCAAAATACAAGCAATTAAATTTAAGGGTGAAGAAATTGTTTCAGTTAAAGAAATAGAAGAATTATTCACTGTTTACTATAAGGATATGCCTTTGTTTAGAAGAAGTGAAAAGATAAAGAGAATACTCACATCTAAGATTAAGGATAAAAGAGATGAAGAAATTTATAAATTAAATGCTGAACTTAAAGAAAAGATAAATAATTTATCAAAAGAAGAATTAGAAATGGAAAAAAATCATATAGAATATTTAAAAAGAATCAAAATAAAGGAAATTGTAAGAGAAGTTATAAATTCTCGTAATGAATTAGATACTTGGATTAAAGCTGAAACTATCATAGATGTATATAGGAATATTGTTAAATTAAAGGAAATTAATGAATATACTGAAACATTAAATAATGTAGACAACAGGATTTTAAGTACAACCTTAAGTGCGCATAATGAAATTTTAAAAGAACAAGTAGACAATTTAGGATATATGGATTTAGCAGGAATTTTTTATTTAAAGGTCAAATTGCAAGGATTAAAGGTAAGAGAAGAAATAAAACATATTGTAATTGACGAAGCACAAGATTATAGCTTTATGCAATTTGAGATTATTAAGGAAATGACAGGGTGCAAGAGTTATACAATAGTTGGGGACTCTAATCAAAGATTAATTACAAGTAGTAAAGAACCTGCAATGCTTCACTTAGATGAAGTATTTAAAGGCTCTGATATAGAAATTAAGAAATATGAATTAAATAAGAGTTATAGATCAACTCAAGAAATAATGGAATATGCAAATCAATTCTTAAAGGAAGAGAAAATAATTCCTTTAGTTAGATCTGGAGAATCTGTTATTGAAGAAGAAGTTTCATCAGAGAATGACTTTATAAATACTCTTATCTCAATAATTGAAGATTATGAAGAAGATGGACATGAAAACATTGCAGTAATATTCAAGGGGAAGAAGGAATTAAACAAATTTGCACATCTTATTAAAGAGAAAATTAGTATACAAAATCTAGATAATGAAGATATTATTTATAAAGGCGGAAAGGTACTTATACCGGCTTACTTGGCAAAAGGTCTAGAATTTGATGGTGTAATAATAGTGGAAAATAAAGAAATTCAACCTTTAGTTAAATATATAATGTGTACTAGAGCATTGCATAGATTATCTATAATTAAAGATTTAATATAATTAAACAAAGATACCGATAATTAGAATTGAACTTATATGTATAGCTAGCATAAGGCATAATCAATAATACTTTGATGTAATTCAATACAAAAGAGTATTATTGATTTCTAATTTTGCGTATAGATTAAAATTATAAGATATGTTTACTTAAATGAAAAAGGAGAGTATACATAAAAAATAGATAAATGTATACACTACTATTATAATTTCAAAATATGAAAATTAAATATATTTCTATTGAATAAATATTAAATATTGTGTATAATCATGCTATTAAAAATAAGAACCATAAAATTAAAATGTAGAATAAATTTAAAGATTATATACTTTAGGAGGTAATGGTAATGAAAAGTGGAATAATAAAGAAATTAGTGGCGGTAGCAGCAGTGGTAACTATAGCTATAAGTATGGTTGGTTGTGGAAACACTCAAAAAAAGGAAGGTACTGGTACTGATAAGGCTTCAGCATTACAAGCAATAAAGTCAAAAGGAAAGCTTGTAGTTGGAACAAGTGCAGATTACCCACCATATGAATTCCACAAAGAAGTAGATGGGAAAGATCAAATAGTTGGATTTGATATTGAGATTGCAAAACAATTTGCAAAAGATTTAGGGGTAGAACTTGAAATAAAAGATATGGCTTTTGATGGGTTACTTGTAGCACTTCAATCAGATAAAGTTGATATGATATTCGCAGGTATGACTCCAACAGAAGAAAGAAAACAAAATGCAGATTTCTCAGATATATATTATACTGCAACACATAGATTTATACTTAGAGCAGGAGAAGAAACTGGAATAACTTCAATGGAAGATTTAAAAGGAAAGAAGATTGGAGTTCAAAAGGGATCAATTCAAGAAGGTATAGCAAAAGCTAATTTTGATGCAGCAAATATTAAATCATTAGATAAAGTTACTGATTTAGTACTAGATTTAAAGAATAATAAAGTAGATGCAGTTTTAGCTGAATACCCAGTTGCTCAAATTAATGTTCAAAGGAATACTGGTATTGCAATTGCAGAGAAGTTAGAAGTTAAAGATCCAGATGGTGGTGTTTCTATAGCTATGAAGAAAAATTCACCAGAATTGCAAGCAGAAATTAATAAGACAATAAAGAACTTAAAAGATCAAAATAAAATTGAACAATTTGTAATAGAAGCAAATAAATTAGTAGACTAATATAATAATTAAGACTTTAAGTACATGAAAGAAAATAACGAGTCAGAGATGATATATCTATTTTGCATCATACAAAATAGATTAGCATACTGACTTGTTATTTTTTTGAATATCTCTTAAGGCAACACTTCTTAGTAAATAAATCCTTAGACTTGGAAACTAACAACAGTTGATAATTAACAATTAATAATTTATAATAATATGATGTAGATTTGATTGGCCAATCTATATAATTTATGATTAGGATTGAAAATTAATAATTGGCAGTTAGGATTGAACATTAAGCATTAAAAATTGATAATTAAACAGTGATGCCATTTAGAGCATCTTGTGAGTAATTAAGAGATAGGAGGAAAAATATTGGATTTTACATTTTTAGAAAAGTACTCTGGATATTTTTTAAAAGGGACAGAGATAACTATTGTATTAGCATTTTTTGCAGTGCTATTTGGAACAATTTTAGGACTTGCATTAACACTTTTAAGACGTTCAAATTTTAAACCAATAAGTCTTGTAGCAACAGTTTATGTAGAATTTGTAAGAGGTACTCCACTTCTAGTTCAAATCTATATAATCTATATTGGATTTCCTAAATTAATCGGGGTAGACATGCCTGATATGACTGTAGGTGCAGTAGCACTTGCACTAAATTCAGCAGCATACATATCTGAAATAATTAGGGCAGGAATTAATGCTGTGGACAAAGGGCAAATGGAAGCTGCAAGAAGTTTAGGTATGAATCAGGGATTAGCAATGTTTAATGTTGTAATACCTCAAGCATTTAAGAATATTTTACCTGCTCTTGGAAATGAATTTATTTCAGTAATCAAAGAGTCTTCAATGGTTTCTGTTATTGGAGTTGCAGAGCTTATGTACAATGCAGGAGTTGTAAGGGGTAATACAGCTTTAGGATTAGAACCAGTAATAATAGCAGCAGTAATTTACTTTATATTAACTTTCACAATGACAAGAGCATTGGGTTATATAGAGAGGAGGATGAAGGCAAGTGATATACGTTAAGGATTTACATAAAAGCTTTGGGAGAAATGATGTCCTAAAGGGTATAGATGAGCATATAAGTAAGGGTGAGGTTGTTGTAGTAATTGGACCATCTGGTTCAGGAAAAAGTACATTTTTAAGATGCCTTAACTTATTAGAAACTCCTACATCTGGTCAAATTACATTTGAAGATAAGGATATAACATCAAAATCAACTAACATAGATAAAATGAGAGAAAAAATGGGTATGGTTTTTCAACAATTTAATTTATTTCCTCATAAGACTGTATGCGAAAATATATGTTTAGCTCCTATTAAAGTAAAGAAACTTCCAAAAGATGAAGCTAGAAAAATAGCAATTAATTTATTGGAAAAAGTGGGATTAATAGATAAGATAGATGCATATCCAGCTTCATTATCAGGTGGACAAAAGCAAAGAATTGCAATTGCTAGAGCATTAGCTATGCAGCCCGATGTGATGTTATTTGATGAACCAACATCAGCTTTAGATCCTGAAATGGTTGGAGAAGTTTTAAGTGTTATGAAGGATCTTGCAAAAGAAGGAATGACAATGGTAGTTGTTACGCATGAAATGGGATTTGCAAGAGAAGTGGGAGATAGAATTCTGTTTATGGATGGCGGAAGAATAGTAGAGTCAGGAACTCCAGAAGAAGTATTTAAGAATCCTAAAAATCCACGTACAATAGACTTTTTGTCTAAAGTATTGTAAATAAGTTAAGAGTTAACGAAAAAAACAGACCAGTACGTTAGTACCTTTGGTCTGTTTTTTTTGAGTCTAATAATTATATAATATTTACAACAAGTAAAATAGCAAAAGTATAAAGTTTTTATATAAAATTATTATCTATAGTAATTATACAGTTATAGTATGGATGAGACTTTTTTACACTTGCAGACATCTTAAGAATTAATTCCGCATTAGTTAAAGGAAATTCCTTTGATGAGTCAACAACTATGTCAAAAATTAAATTTTTAACTTCACCTTCTCCAACAACTCTAAAATCATGTATGGATTCAATACAATCATATTCAGCGATTAAAGATAAAATTTCTTCATAAGCTTCTTTTACTTCCCCTTCAATAATACAAATAGGATCAATGTGTATTACTAGATAAATCTTAAGAGCTTTAGAAATCTCTCTTTCAGCTTTATCAATTATTTCATGGATAGCTACAATGCAGATATCACTTGGAATTTCAGCATGAATTGAAGCCATACATTTGCCAGGGCCATAATTGTGAATTATTAAGTCATGAGTTCCGAATATATTGTCATAAGATATAACCATTTCTTTAATAGAATTAACAAGTTCAGGATCTGGAGCTTCGCCTAAAAGAGGATTTATAGTATCTTTAACCAAATTGAAGCCAGAATAAACTATAAATAATGCAACAATCATTCCGATGTATCCATCTATAGGGAAGGAAGTGAAGTTTGCAGCTAAAAATGAAATAACAACGCAAGTTGAAGTAAAAACATCACCTAAAGCATCTATAGAAGAAGCTTTTAAAGCTGCAGAATTAATTTTTTCACCAACAAATTTATTAAATCTTGAAAGCCAAACTTTAAGGAATATAGATATAAAAAGCAATATAAATGGAACTAATTCAAAAGTAACAGGTGTTGGGTTAATTATTCTTTCAAAAGAAGACTTAATAAATTGCACACCAACTAGCATTACCATAAAGGCAACAATTAAGGCAGAAAGATATTCAATTCTTCCATGACCGAAGGGATGCTCTCTATCTGCTGGTTTATTTGAAAGTTTAAAGCCTAAAATAGTTACTAAAGAAGATGCTGCATCAGAAAGATTATTAAAGGCATCTGCCATAATAGCTATACTTGAAGCAAGAAGTCCAACAGAAAGTTTTATAATAAATAAAAGTGCATTTACTAAGATTCCAACAATTCCACCCAATACACCATAAGAATTTCTGACTTGATCATCTTTAACGTTAGAATTATTTTTTATAAATTTATTAATCATGTGTTCAAAAAACATTAAATACACTCCAATCATTTTATGTATAATTGCTTAAAAACATGTAATATATTTATTATAATACATATTTTTAGTTGAGCAAGTTCTTTATATATAATAATATGCCCAAATTAGTTTATTAAATAAATTTTTTACTTATTAAAATGTATTCGAAGTTTATAGTATAACGTTACTGTGTTATAATTTATATAGGAAATATTCAAGGAGGTAAAATATATGAAGGATATTATATTTACGGGTGCAGCAGTTGCTATTGTTACGCCTTTTACAGAGGATGGAGTAAATTTTTCAGAATTAAAAAGATTAATTGATTTTAATATAGAAAAAGGCACTGATGCAATTGTAATTGCAGGAACAACAGGGGAATCTTCTACTATGAGTGATGAAGAACACAAAGAAGTTATTAGATTTACAGTTGAGTATGTTAATAAAAGAGTGCCAGTTATTGCAGGGACAGGATCTAATGACACTATGTATGCTCTAGAACTTTCTAAGTATGCTGAAAGTGTTGGAGCTAATGCACTTTTATTAGTTACACCATATTATAATAAAACTACTCAAAGTGGTTTAATTAAACACTACAATTATATTGCAGACAGAATTAATATTCCTATTATTTTATATAATGTACCATCAAGAACAGGTGTTAACATAACTCCTGAAACATATGTTGAATTAGCTAAACATCCGCGTATAGTCGCTACAAAAGAAGCTAGTGGAGATCTTTCTGCTATTGCAAAGATAAAAGCTCTTTGTGGCGATGAGCTTAATATTTATTCAGGTAACGATGATCAAATAGTTCCGATTTTATCTCTTGGAGGAAAAGGAGTAATTTCAGTATTTTCAAATATTATGCCGAAAGAAACTCATGATATTTGTAGCTTATATTTTGAAGGCAAAGTAAAAGAAAGTTGTGATCTTCAAACAAAATATTTAGATATTATTAATACATTATTTATAGAAGTAAATCCAATTCCAGTAAAGACGGCACTAGGACTTATGGGATATAATGTAGGGTCTCTTAGAATGCCACTATTCGCTATGGAAGGCAAAAATTTAGAAACGTTACGTACAGAACTTAAGAATAACAAGCTTATATAATTCACTAGAACTCATGTTCAATTAGAGAAGTTAGGGAAAGTCAAATTATCAGAGTACAACTTATAAGAATATCAACAAGACTAAAAAAGTTAAGAAAATAGAAAAGAAATTACGTGGGTTACAACGTAAGGTATCTAACAAATACCAACTAAATAAAAAAGGAAGTAATATATGAGCAATACAAGAGAATTATTAGATTTTATAAATAAGGGTAAAACTGCATTTCAAAGTGCTTATGAGATTAAGTCTATTTTAGATAAGCAAGGATATAGTGAAGTTAAAGAAGAAGACAATTGGAATTTGAAAAAGGGTGGAAAGTATTATGTTATAAAAAATGATTCTGCTGTAATTGCATTTGAAATTGGAGTTGGAGAAATTGAAAAAGATGGCTTTAGATTAATTGGAGCTCATACTGATTCACCAGGCTTTAGAATAAAACCAAATCCTGAGATGTTAGTTGAAGGACATTATTTAAAATTAAATACTGAGGTTTATGGAGGACCAATACTTAGTACATGGTTTGACAGGCCTTTAAGTATAGCAGGAAGAGTTACATTAAAAGGAAAAAATCCATTTGAACCAGAAGTAAGATTGATTGATGTTAATAGTCCAATTTTAATTGTTCCTAATTTAGCGATACACATGAATAAAAGTGTAAATGAAGGTTATGAATATAATAAACAAAAAGATACCTTACCATTACTTACAATAATTCAAGATAAGTTAGAAAAGGATCGATATTTAATGAAATTGATTTCAGATTCATTAAATGTAAATCCAAGTGAGATTTTAGATTTTGATTTATTCTTATATGAATATGCAGAAGGCATGACACTTGGATTTAATGATGAATTTATTTCATGTGGAAGATTAGATGATCTTTGGATGGTTTTTGCTGGTCTAAAAGCATTAATAAGAAGTAATCAAATTAAGGCAACTAAGGTCTTAGTGGCATTAGATAATGAAGAAATAGGAAGTTTAACATCTCAAGGAGCAAATTCTTCAATTTTAGAAAATATCTTAGAGAGAATAACTTTAGGTCTTAAAAAAGAAAGACAAGATTTTAAGAGAGCATTAAGTAATTCTATAATGATTTCAGCAGATTTAGCTCATGCATTGCATCCAAATTATACAGAAAAGTGTGATCCAACAAGTAAACCAATGCTAGGAAAAGGTCCAGTACTTAAAATTGCAGCAGGTGGAAGCTATTCAACAGATAGTTATGCAAGTGCAGTATTTAAAGGTATATGCAAAAAAGCAAATGTCCCATGCCAAGTATTTGTAAACAGATCAGACTTAAGAGGTGGAACAACAATAGGACCAATCAGTGCATCAAAGTTAAATATTCCAGTAATAGATATGGGAGCACCGGTATTAAGTATGCACTCAGTAAGAGAATTAGCGGCTGTAGTTGATAATGAATATACTATAAAAGCATTTACTGAATTTTTTAGTTAATACATTTTAATAACGAACTGTAAACAGATTTTTTTAGTGATTTGTTTACAGTTCTTTTGAAAATGAGCTACAGAAGGTTATTAATGGAAGTTTATTCCACTTTAGCTTGTACAACTGAATGGTTGGATAAAGCTAAAGTGTGTGCAACCTTCCATTTAGTGTTTTCAGAGAAATTTTCATAGCCTCACGTAAAAATGTTTATGATTTTGGTTGTCTATATTTAACTCCAGTTTTTAATCTATTATTTAAGAATATTTTTTATATTTATGGTAAAAATAGCTCTATTGACTAATTGCGTTTAAGGCATTAAGAAGGGAGTTTTTTACTTGAAAAAGAATAATTTTTATGGAGCTAGGAAAAATGTTTTAAGAGAACTTGCAGATGGATTTTCTTGCATCCATGAAAACTTCAAGTACTTTAGAAGGTTATCCAAAAGTGGTTATAAAGTACTTGGAGCATCAGAATGGCTTCTTGATAATATATATTTGATTGAAAAAGAGTATAAAGGAATAAAAATGGAGATGCCTATAGATTATTTTAAGGGGTTACCTTCAATAGAAGAAAATAATAAAGATGACAAAGAGGTAGTTCCGCGTATATTTACAGTAGCTAAGAATTATATAAATAATGAAGAAGAGATTAGTTGTGATGAATTTATTAAATACATAAATAAATTTCAAGAGTATGAAATTCAAGGCAATAGTATTCAAAATAGCAATCTTCAAAAACGAGGTATTGAAGAAGAAAATTTAAATACAAATTCATATAATAAAGAAACAGCTTTTACTATGGGAGAGCTGTGGGCCTTTCCGCTTATGCTTAAAATAGCAATTATTATAAATCTATCTAAATATACACAGGAACTTGTTAATATTCAAAAAGAAATTTTAGATGGAAGGAATTTAGCAGAGAGGATTATAGATGCTATTAATAACAATAAACTTGATGAAGAAATTGAGAATATTAATAATATTGATTATAAGTATGAAAAGATTAGTCCTTTATTTTTGAGAGAATTTTTTAGTGTATTAAGAGATAATTCTGTAGAGGATAAAAGGATTGATCATTTTATAAAATTAAAATGGAAAATTAATTCGGATTTTAACAATAGCACTATAAAGGGAGATTTAAGAGAAGAATTTTTAGAAAAACATATTGGTGAGTATATAAATTCAATTAGAAAAATTGAAGGAATAAGTTGGCGTAGATTTTTTGAAAATACCTCTTTAGTTGAAAGTATTTTGAAAAAAGATCCTGAAAATATTTATAACCATATGGATTTTAAGTCTAAAGATTATTATAGGCATAAGCTTGAAAAAATAGCTAGAATTATTGAAATAAGTGAAATCCAATTAGCCAATCATGTTTTAGAACTTGCTAAAAGTAGTAAAGACAATAAAGAAGAAAGTTATAAGTGCCATGTAGGTTATTATTTGATTGATAATGGAATAAGTGAATTAAAAGGATATCACCATAAAATAAGAAGTGTGGTTTCAGAAAAAACATATTTAACTTTTAATATTTTAGGAACAATTATATTAAGTATGCTTATTTTGTTTATAAGCAGTTTGCTAGGAGTAAGATATACTAAAATTCAATTTATAATTTCTTTATTAATTATTTTAATGCCTATAAATGAAATTATAATAAGTCTTATTAATTGGACTGTGAGCAAAATTTCAGAAATTAAATTAGTTCCGAAATTAAATTATATTATGGGAATTCCTAATGAAAATAAAACCGTAGTTGTAATTCCTGCGATTGTGAATTCTAAAGAAAAAGTTAAAGAACTTATGGAAAAATTAGAAGTTGCTTATTGTGGAAATAAGGATAAAAATTTGTACTTTGCTCTGCTTAGTGATTTTTGTGATTCTAATCATGAGTTCGAAGAAAACGATGCTGAAATAATTAAGTGCGGAATCGAATGTGCTAGAAGTTTAAATGAAAAATACTACAAGGATAATAATTATAGTAATATTGATATGAGTAAAGATAAGTTTTTCTTTTTAAGCAGGAAAAGAATTTATAATAAGAAACATAATATTTATATGGCTAAGGAAAGAAAACGTGGAAAACTTATGGAGTTTATGGCTCTTATTAGAAATAGTAATGACCATACTTATGATGTTTTTAGTTCGGAAATTCACGTACTCAAGAATGTTAAATATCTTATTACTTTAGATGAAGATACCTTTATGCCAAGGGATAGTGCTTTTAAACTTGTAGGTGCTATGAGTCATGTACTTAATATTCCATATGTGAAAGGAAATAAAGTTGTTAGAGGTTATGGAATTATGCAGCCTAAGGTAAGCATAAGTCTAGAGAGTAAAAATCAGACTTATTTTTCTAAGATTTTTGGAGAAGAAGAAGGGGTTGATGGATATTCAGTAGCTTATTCTGATACTTATCAAGATTTATTTGGCGAAGGGTCCTTTACAGGGAAAGGAATAATTAACATAGATGAGTTTTATCCCTTATTACATAATTCAATAAAGGATGACAAAATACTAAGTCATGATCTTCTAGAAGGAGGAATTGCACGATGTGCCTTGATAAGTGATGTAGAATTTATTGATGGATACCCAGGATATTATGACTCTAGCTGTAGAAGATTACATAGATGGGTTAGAGGAGACTGGCAATTAATAGGATGGTTATTTTCTAAAAAAATTAGTTTACTATATAAATGGAAGATATTTGATAACTTAAGGCGGAGTTTATTAGCACCTAACTTACTTCTTACTCTTATTTTGTCTTTAACTATTTTAGCTGGAAGAAGTCAAATTGCAGTACTTTGCTTTTTAGGGTTAATAATTTCTTTAGTATTTACAATAACAGATTTTGTTGTAACGCCTAAAAATAAGTTGATGGGAACCTTTAAAAGCTTTGAGCAAATATTATTAATAATAAGTTTTATTCCTTATCAAGCTTTTTTGATGGTAGATGCTATAATTAGAACATTATTTAGAGTTTGCATTTCTAAAAGAAATCTTTTAGAGTGGCAATCTTCAGAGAGTGTAGAAAAAGATCATAGAAATGATTTCATTAGTTATTTAAAAAGAATGTGGATTGCACCAATAATGGGATTATTAATAATTTATTTATCTTTTTATAGCTCTTTTGTTGTTATTACTTATAATTTAGTAGTTGCAGCACTTTGGATAGCTAGTCCGTATATAGCTTACACTATAAGTATGAAAATTCCAGATAATAATAAGAATACTTTAAAGAATGAAGAAAAAAATTATTTAAGAAAGATATCTAGAAGAATATATGCTTATTATGAAGACTTTATTAATAAAGAAAATAACTATTTAGCTCCAGATAATTATCAAGAAAAGCCATTTAAAGGAGTTGCTCATAGAACTTCTCCAACTAATATAGGTATGGGATTAACTTCAAATATTGTTGCATATGATTTAGGATATATAACTATGATTGAGTTTATTGATAAGGTGGAGCTTATATTAAATAGTATGAAAGACTTGAAAAAGGTAAATGGTCACTATTTAAATTGGTATGACACAAAAACAAAAGAACCGCTATGGCCAAGATATGTATCAACAGTCGATAGTGGAAATCTTTTGGGAAACTTGTGGGTACTTAAACAAGCTATGGAGGAACTTAAATATAATAAAGTAATAAGGGTAAAGGAAGTTGGAGCATTAAATGATATTTATAGGATAATTGAAGATGAAGATCTATCTATTAAACTTAAATTTACTTCACGTATTAAAATTGGCGAATATTTTAAAGTCCTAAATGAAATTTTATTCAAGCTTCAGGAATTTAAAGATAATGAAAAAATAAGTAAGCTGAAACAATTAGATGAGGATAAAGATAATAATTTTAATAAAGAAGAGAATAGAGCCAATGAAAAAGAAAATAAATTAAATGAAAAAGATTGGAAGAAAAGCATTCTAAAATTTGATAAAGAAGAAACAAATTATTGGATTAACAAGCTTACCAATGAAGTTAAGAAAAAAATTAAGTATTATAATTGCGTCTTGGGAGGCTTAGAGAAGTTATATAGTAAAGAATTTTTTGAAGGAGTTCCAAGTCTTATAGAATTGATCTACAGGTGTGAAGATTATAAAAGAAAAAATGGGGATAACTTTGATTGTACATTAGGAGAAAAAATTGCTACTTTAAAAAAATATGTGGATAAAATAGATAATATAATTGATGATATTAATAAAATTTCACAAGAAATGAACTTTAGTTTTCTTTATGATAAAACTAGAGAGTTATTTTCTATTGGATATAATGTAGAAGAAAATTCTCTTGGGAATTCTTACTACGATTTATTAGCATCTGAATCTAGGATAGCATCATTTGTTGCTATAGCTAAGAATGAAGTACCTTCATCTCATTATTTTAAATTAGGTAGAGCAATGACTAATGCCTTTCATACTCATTCTCTTGTCTCTTGGAGTGGAACTATGTTTGAGTACTTTATGCCTTCATTAATAATGAAAAATTATCCTAGAACTTTGCTTAGTCAAACTTATAGATCTGTAATAAAAGCTCAAATAAGTTTTGCAAAACAAAAGAAAACTCCTTGGGGAATATCAGAATCTGCATTTTATAAATTTGATGTTGCAGATAATTATCAATATAAAGCATTTGGGATACCTGGTCTTGGTTTAAAGAGAGGTCTTGAAGATGAAATTGTAATATCGCCTTATTCAACTTTAATGACACTTACTTTTGCAAAGAATGCTGGAATTAAAAATCTTAAGAGACTTGAAAAGATAGGTGCACTTGGTAGATATGGATTTATTGAATCTATAGATTATACTAAAGCTAGAGAAGATAAATATATAATGACACTTCCTAAAAAAGAAACACAAAATGAAATATTAGAAAAAATGGCTGTGGATAAGTACGCTACAAAAACGCCTATGAATGGTAAAATGAGGGAAAGTATTTTATCGATTGAAAATAATTATACACAAAATGTGGAAAACAATCAAGAGAATGTGGATAATTATGAAAAAAACGTGGATAATATCTGGAATAAAAATAAACATTACAATGTGGATGATGTGGATTGTGTGGATAACTTTGAAGTTGATGAAAATATATATGAAAGCAGCTCTCATGATAAAAATGTTGAAATCTTAAATAATCCACAAAATATTAACAAAGTTATGACTTATATGGTTCATCATTTAGGAATGTCTCTTATGTCTTTGGATAATGTTTTGAATAATAATATCTTGATTAATAGATTTCATAGATTGCCAGAAGTCAAAGCAACAGAACTTTTATTAAAGGAAAAGATTCCTAAAAATGTAACTTTTGAAAGAAATGAAGATTTTTCTATAAAGAACAGATACTTTGAAGGAGAAACCTTAATTCCAAGAATATTTGAAAAAGTAAATGTAGATAGTCCACAGCTTTTGTTATTATGTAATGGACAATATTCATCTATGATTACTGCAAATGGAAGTGGATATTCTAAGAAAAATGATATTATGCTTTATAGGTGGAAGGGGAATTCTACAAGTGATGATAGTGGAATGTTCTTTTATATAAAGAATCTAAATTCTAATGATTATTGGAGTTCAACCTTTGAGCCCTGTAAAAATTGTGGTGATAAATATGTGGCTGAACTTAATTTGGATAAAGCTAAGTTTAGTAGAAAAGATGGCAATATTGAAACTGTAACAGAAATTGTGGTTTCTTCAGAGGAGAATTTTGAAATTAGGAAATTAATTTTAAACAATTTAGGAGATCAAGGTAGAAGCATTGAAATAACAAGCTATATGGAAATAACATTAGCAACTTTTAGTGCTGATGCAGTTCATCCTGCTTTTTCTAATTTATTTGTTCAAACAGAATATGATGAAAAAGAAGATATTCTTATAGGAAGTAGAAGAGGAAGGGTCAAAAATGCAAAAGTCCCATACATATTTCATAAGGTAATATCAAATGCTGAATTAGAGGGAAATATTACATATGAAACTTCTAGAATAAATTTTATAGGCCGGAATAGAGAGTTAAAAGCTCCTCTAGCTATGGATAATGATAAATCTTTAAATAATACAGTAGGAACAGTTTTAGATCCTATAATGAGCTTGCGAACTAGAATTAGATTGCAGCCACATTCACAAGCAGAGATTTTCTATATAACAGGAATATGTGATTCTAAGGAAGAAGTTTTAGAATTATGCAGAGAAAACAGTGATTACAATAAGCTTAATAAAATATTTAAAGATTACAGCATAAGCATACAGCTTGAACTTAGAAATTTGAGAATAAGAAGTGTTCAGGCAAATGTATTTCAAAGTGTTGCTAGTGAAATCTTCTTTTTAAGTAATAGCAGAAAAAATAGGGAAGGGTATATTAAAAATATTTCTAAGCACCAAAAGGATTTGTGGTCTTATGGAATTTCAGGAGATTTACCTATTATAATGTTAGTTATCGAAAAAGAAGGAGATATTAATATAGCATTTAATATGATAAAATTCCATTATTATTTAAAACTTAAAGGAGTTAAGTTAGATTTAGTTATATATAATAATGAAGAAATTTCTTATGATGAACCTCTTCAAAAGAGAATAATGGAAGCTATAAAGTTATCTAATGAAGGCGACTCCTTAAACAAAGCAGGTGGAATATTTATTCACAATAAGGCAACCATGACTAGTGAGGTTAAAGACTTATTAATAGGAATTTCAAGAGTTTATGTAGATTCAAATAATAATCTAAATTCATATATATATAATGAAGACATTTCTTTAAATAAAAATTTAAAAAAGGAGGAATTAAGTTCACATAAAGATTTAAGAAATAACTCAATTTTTGAAGAGGAACATGAAAATAATGCAATTAGAGATACGAATATATTGTATCAAGAATATGATCATGATATGGATGTAATAAATAGTAACGATTTACTTAAAGGTATGCAAGAGACACAAGAGAATTTAAGTGATTTAAGTTCAAATACTGCTGATTTAGATATTTCTACTTCAAATTATAAAACTAATGATAATGTGTTATCTAAAGAAAAATTGAGAAAAGAAGTTAATACAGGAGATATAGAACATTCTTATAATCTAGAAGCTGTTTATGAAGACTTTAACGTAGAAAATCTAGATTTCTTTAATGGCTATGGTGGTTTTAGTAAAGAAGATAATAGTTATATAATTAAATTATCTAATTATAAAAATACTCCAGCGCCTTGGATTAATGTTATTTCTAATGAGAACTTTGGATTTCATATATCTGAAGCAGGTGCAGGTTATACTTGGTGTGGAAATTCTAGAGAAAATAAGATAACGCCTTGGAGTAATGACTATATTAGAGATCCTTTAGGAGAAGCTCTTTATATTAAAGATAATATTTCAGGTAAATACTTTTCAATATCACCGAAACCAGTTAGAGATGGTGGAGATTACTTAATAAAACATAGTTTTGGATATTCTGAATTTAAGCATACTGCCTATGATTTAAAAGGAACACTACAAGTATTTTCGCCTAATGATGAAGCACTAAAAATTCAAAGAGTTACTTTAGAAAATTTAAGCGATGAAGATAGAAATGTTTCATTATTTTATTATGCAAAGCTTGTCTTAGGTGTTTATGAATATGATAGTTCACGATATATTTCTACATATATATCTAATGGATTCATAGGAGGGAGTAATCCATATAGTGAGTATTTTGGTAAATTAAATGCTTATTTAACTATTTTAGGTGGAGAAAATATAAGTTTTACTGGGGATAATAAAGAATTTATTGGTATTGGCGGTGAAGTTTCTGAACCAGAAGGTCTAAAGCACAATAATTTAAGCAATAGATGTGGTGGAATTTATGACCCTTGTTTGGCTGCAGCAACAAGTATTAAATTAAGAAAAGGAGAAAAGAAAGAATTAGTTATTTTATTTGGGCAAGAAGAAAGGGAGAATATAGAGAAGGTTATAAATAAATATAATAATTGTAAAAATGTAGGAGATGAATTAGATAAAGTAAAACAATATTGGAGTCATTTCCTAGGAAATATACAAGTTAAGACACCTGACAAATCCTTAGATTATCTTTTAAATGGATGGCTTTTATATCAAACCTTGAGTTGTAGATATTTAAGTCGAAGTGCATTTTACCAAAGCGGAGGAGCGTATGGATTTAGAGATCAACTTCAAGATTCCATGGCTCTTGGTGTTGCTGAGCCTAAAATAACACAGGCACAAATTTTAAGAAGTGCATCAAGACAATATGTAGAAGGTGATGTACAGCATTGGTGGCATCCAGTTGTAAATTCAGGTATAAGAACTAGATTTAGTGATGATTTGTTATGGTTACCTTATGTAACGTCAGAATACATCAATTCTACAGGTGATTACGAAATTTTAAATCAAAAAGCACCTTATCTTGAAGATGAGCCTTTAAGAGAAGGTGAAGATGAGAGATATACTATAGTGAACCAATCTTCAAAGGAAGGAACTATATATGAACATTGCCTGAAAGCTATAGAAAAATCCTTGAAATTTGGAGTTCACAACATTCCTTTAATGGGCAGTGGAGATTGGAATGATGGAATGAGTACTGTTGGAAATGAAGGAAAAGGAGAAAGTGTATGGCTTGGGTGGTTCTTATATTCCATCTTAAATAGCTTTATTGAAATTGCAGAAATGCAAAATGATAATGAAACAAAAAATCATTATGAAGAAAGAAAAGAATTCATAAGAGAGAACTTAGAGAAAAATGCATGGGATGGTGGCTGGTATAGAAGAGCATATTTTGATGACGGTACACCACTTGGATCTAGAGAGAATCCAGAATGTCAAATTGATTCATTAGCTCAAAGCTGGTCAATAATTTCAGGTGCATTTGAAAAAGACACTAAACTTGAACCTAAAGTAGATGGAAAGCTAAGAGCGGTTGAAGCTATGGAAGCAGTAGATAGAAACCTTGTTAAAAAAGATAAGGGTATGATATTACTACTTGCACCCCCATTTGGTAATTCAAAATTAGAACCAGGATACATAAAAGGATATGTGCCAGGAGTAAGAGAAAATGGAGGCCAATACACTCATGCAGCAGTTTGGGTAATCCTTGCTTTAACTAAACTTGGACTTGGTGATAAAGCAACAAAATATTTCAATATGATAAATCCAATAAATCATGCAAAAACAGAGTTAGAATGTATGACTTACAAAGTAGAACCTTATGTAATGACAGCAGATGTTTATATAAAAGAACCTCATGCTAGACGTGGCGGGTGGAGCTGGTATACTGGAGCATCAGGATGGATGTATAGAGTTGGAATTGAAAATATTTTGGGACTTAGAAAAGTAAAAGATAAGGGATATACTATAGAACCTTGCGTGCCAAAAGATTGGAAAGAATTTGAGATAAAGATTACAAATGAAAAGGAAGATTATAATATAAAGGTCTTTAGAGCAGACAAAAAACATAATAATATAAATGCATTTAGTTCAGATAAAGAAGCAGAAAAAAATAGTCTTAGTGAAAATCAAATACAAGTAGTTATAAATGGAGAAATTATTAAAGACAAAATAATTCCAAGAAATGCAGGAAAACTTGATATTGATGTGTATATAAAGTAAGTTATATTCAAATATAGGGATGTATGAAATCATTTAAAGTGGGATAGAAGAAATCCCCTATGGTCTTTAGCCTAGGGGATGAATTCGTCACAAATAATTAACTTTTATGTTTTTTTAGTAAGTCTTCTAAAGCTTCATCTAAGAGTTTAGAAATTGGTATTCTAGTTTTCTTCGAAAGGTCTTTCAATTGGTTATAAAGGTCTGTATCAATAGCAGAGCCAATTCTAGTTCTGTTTTTTAGCATAGTTCTCACACTCCAAGATATTTTCTAATATTATTGTAAATTCTTATTAAAGTATCATATAATTTTTGTATGTAAGTATAGAAAAAGTCTTATGATACCTTATAGGGAATACATTAAAAATGCTATGATTGATATTTTAGACAAGTACGACTTTATAATATTAGAAATAGAAGTTGATAAGAATCATATTCACTTAATGGTTGAGAGTGAACCTAAAGTATCACCTTTGATGATAATTAGAGTTCTCAAGCAACAAACTACAGTAATGTTATGGAATGATTTCTCGAAACATTTGCAGAAACATTTTTGGAAAGAGAAATCATTCTTTACTGATGGTTATTTTATTTCAACAATAAGTGAAGTAAGTTCTGGAACTTTGAAAAATTATATCCAAAATCAAGGATAGAAAGGAGTAGAATTATTATGTTAAAAGCTTATAAATATAGAATTTATCCAAATAAAGAACAAAAAACATATATTGCTAAAAGTTGTGGTTGTGCTAGATTTATATATAATCAAATGTTAGCTGACAGAATTAAATCTTATGAAGAAAACAAGGATTTAGATATTAAACAAGTTAAATATCCTACACCAGCTCAATATAAGAAAGAATATCCTTGGTTAAAAGAAGTTGATAGTTTAGCACTTGCTAACGCTCAATTAAATCTAGATACTGCCTATAAGAACTTTTTTAGAGATAAATCTGTTGGATTCGCTAAATTCAAGAAAAAAGGAAATAGGATTAGTTATAAGACTAATAATCAAAACGGAACTATATTTATCGAAAACGGATACTTAAAAGTTCCTAAATTAAAATCTATGATTAAGATTGAACAACATAGAGAGTTTAGTGGAATTATAAAAAGTTGTACTATATCAAAAAATCCATGTGGTCAGTATTTTGCATCAATTCTAGTTGATACAGAGAATATTCAGTTTCCTAAAACAGATAAAAAAGTTGGTGTAGATGTAGGTCTTAAGGAATTTGCGATATGTTCAGATGGGTATAGGGAAAATAATCCTAAACATCTTAGAAAATCAACTAAAAGATTAATTAAGTTACAAAAAGACTTATCAAGAAAAGTCAAAGGTAGTAGCAACAGGAATAAGGCAAGACTAAAAGTTGCCAAACTACATCAAAAGATAGCAGACCAAAGGAAAGACTTTCTTCACAAATTAACAATAAAGCTTATAAGAGAAAACCAATCAATAGCTATTGAAGATTTGAGAGTAAGTAATATGATGAAAAACCATAAGTTAGCAAGAGCAATAAGTGAAGCGAGTTGGTTTGAGTTTAGAACTATGCTAGAATACAAAGCTGAATGGTATGGTAGAACTATTGTAGTTGCTCCATCTAATTATGCGAGTTCACAGTTGTGTTCGGAATGTGGACACAAAAATGTAGATGTGAAAAATCTAGCACTTAGAGAATGGACTTGTCCGAGTTG
>NZ_JAJFUC010000070.1 GCF_021372645.1 Clostridium sp.
TGATGTTACTCTTCTTGCAGATCGGGGATTTAAAAGTATGGATTTGTTTAAATTTATAGATGAAGAGCTTAATTGGAAATATTGTATAAGATGTACTAAAGATTTAGGAATAACTGTAGATGGAAAATCCAAAATAAAAAATTAGAAGATATAGTTACATCAAGAGGTAAGGCAAAATATTTCTACAATATAAAATTAACAGCTCAAAATTATATCTGTAATATGGCCAGTTAGAATTTACAGTTTATTTAGATCCAGAGTCAAATAGTTTAAGAGATGTTATTATTCTTGTAGAAGTGGTTATTATTTAAAATTTTGCTTCACACTCTATGAAAGTTAATGTTTAAAATTTACATTGACAAGATACATTGCCATAACTGAAAGAATATAATTACATTTAATCCCATTTATTATATAATGTTACATTTTATAATAAACAAATCAAACCATAATAATTTAAATTAGTAAATATTATGGTTTGATTTAAATTTATACAAAACAACTGTACGTAGGTTAGAGGTTTGAACATAAAAAAGGTCTTATCTATCATAAAATACTTTGATTTATACATAAAACCAAATAAATTGGAGCTTTAGCTCCAACAAATATAAATTCAATTGTCCATGCCCTTTAGGGCTTGGATAATTTCCTTGCTGCCGCAGGCAAATCAATTCAATGAGAAGTACAAGCTATAAAAAGTTTTCTCTAGTGTTCAATATATAAATGAACAGTTCTTATCTAGAAAATAAAATTCTCCGTAACTAGCTTGTACTTCTCTTCCTTTGACTTTAAGGCGAAGCCTCGAAGGCACTAGAGCTACATTTGGAGCTACCACTAAGGAAAGTAACAATGCTATAGCTACAAGTGAAGCTTTAGCTATAGCGGATTGTTTCTTTCCGCTCCTGGCATCAATAAATGAATTATGAGTAAGGTTGTAGAGAGGAACATTAACTTTCTTTCCATTTTTTCTAAGGTCTTTCCTAAATTACTAATCATAAAATCTAATGACTTCTTTCTTTTCTAATTTCATTTATTTCTTCATCAGTCAATCCTGTTAGCTTGATTATAACTTCATTATCCATTCCCATTTCTATAGCATTTACAGCTATTTCCCTTGTTTTCTTTTCTGCCGCTTTTCTTTCCATTTTTTCTAAGGTTCTTCCTAAATTGCTAACCATAAAATCAACCTCCTCATTATTAGATTTATCCAATACCTCATCAACTTCTTTTTGCAAGTCTTCCGTTAATCTCGGTTTTACTATTTTCTTTAACCATTGTTTAAATACACTAAACTGTTCTGGTGAAATTTTCTTTAGAATATATATTAATTTTCTTAGTCTTCTTATTAATTCTTCTTCATTCATTTCTTGATCTAACAAGAATACTGCTGATACCAAATTAGATACACTATATAGTTCTTCATCAGAATATCTATTTATATCAAATAACATATAATTAAAGTTTAATATATTGTCTTCAAATAATTCATATCCGCTTAATATCTCTCTAAAACTTGTCTTTGCCGTCCATTTATTCTTTCCATTGTATAAGACTATAGGAACAACTGCAGGTAATCTAAAATATTTTCTTTTAAGTTCACTCTTATCCGTGTTTTTAAGTACATCTCTCCATACTTCTGTCATATAAAATAACAATCTCATAGGCATTTGAAAATCCACTTTTGATTGAAATTCTAATAATACATAGAATATTACTTCTTGCCCATTTATATTTACTTTGTAAAGAATATCAGATTCTTCTTCCTCAAAATCTGAAAGTATATAAGATTTATCAACTAAAATTAAGTCTTCTTCTTTTATTAAATTAGCCCATTCCTTTTTAGTAAAGCTTCTTAGGAGTTCCAAAAAAGTGCCTTTATGTGAAAATATGTGTTTATATCCTACATCATGCTCATGGTGCACATTATTATTTTTCAAATTATCACTCCCTATCTGCCTATACCTTTTTCTTATATTATAACACATGAAAGCTTTATAGCTGTAATTGATACACCAAAATATTTAGATAACTCTCCAGTAGTATAATTTATTTCTGCTGCAGCAGCTTCTATCATATAAGCTAGAGCTTTATTTAAATAACTTTCTATTAAATTATGAAAAAACTCAAGCTGGAGAGCCTCTTAATGCCCTTTTAGAGCTTTTTAATGCTACATAAGTATTTCTCTGGTTATTTGACTGGAAATATTTGTTTGCGATTTCGCTCGTTTATAGTTTCTATAATTTTCAGATATATCAAAGTAGTTTTAATATTTTTTAATTGAACTTTAAAATACTTCAGCATATATAAATTTATCTTGTAAATTTCCTATCTCACAGTTCATATTCAAATCTTACAATTTATAAAATATACATACA
>NZ_JAJFUC010000100.1 GCF_021372645.1 Clostridium sp.
CCTGTGGATAAGTAGGGGTTTTAACATGTTTTTTCTTTCGAAACTTTTTTATCACTGGATTTGAAAGAGGTGCGGTTAGCCTTGATGGAATAAGGGGTTGGAGGTGGTGGGGGAAGTTCGAAACTATTTTATTAGGGAACAATTATCTAACAATAATAAAGTTGTGTTAAAAGTTGTGAAAATAATGAAGGAAATTCTTTGTTATTTCACAACTTTTTTTATTCTATAGATTTAGTATTTTCAAATACGAGGAAATTATAATAAAGTCAAATCTGTGAATAACTCTTAGATGTAGCACAAGCACTTAGTCTGCGAAGCAGATTTAAATATGGACAAATAATGAACAATTTAATAATATAAATATTATGATCAATAATAAGACAACAGTTAAAGAGATGTTAGAAGATAAATACATTGATTTTAAAAATAAATATTGGAATAAAGTTCCGAAACGTATGCGTGTACAAATTGATGAAATTGTAAATAAAGCTATGAAATGTAGTGATATTAAATATGGTTTTGCTGAATATGTATGTGAGGAATGCGGTGAAAGTACCAAAGTGCCATTTACATGTAAGAGTAAATTTTGTAATAAGTGTGGTAGATTGTATACTCTAAAATGGGCAGAAAAGCAACAAGCGAATATGTTAAGAGTTGCTCATAGGCATAGTGTATTTATTTTTATTAAATTGGACTTGTTATTTTTTGTTAGTGCCTTAATCATTGAATAATTGATATTTATATGATAAAATAAGTTAATATTTATAGTTTTAAGCAATATTTACCTAATCAAAATCAATCATATGGAATTAAACACCATTCGTATTATTCAAATGGAAAAATTTACTTTTAATAGGTTATCCTAAACGAGAGAACAGATGGATTTACTTATTGACTTGGGATGTAATATAATTCAAGGTTATTCTTTGTTTGTTTAAAAAATATCTCAATTGGCCAACGCTTACTATAATATTCGAGAATTGTTTTAGTGTTAAGTTCAGTGTCAGTGCATAAGAAAGCATGCAATGCCCCGTCTTTCTTAAAAGCATTTTCAGGCCAACAAAATAAAATGACTGAATTATCTATTCCATTAAGATTTCTTTCATAACGATAAGTCCGATATTTAGAATTGTTTACTGTAACAAGGCAAACATCATTCTTTTGAATATATTCACTAAAATCCTTAACTTGAATACTAATTCCTTTGGGATAAATAATTCTGTTAGTTCACTATAAATATATAATATGAATTAGGAAGTGAAGAGAAATGTAAATATATACATAAGATAAAATGTAATATCTAAGTAAATACATTAAAAAACAAATTTTTTAGAAAAATAATTGATTGAATTTTTAAAAATAAGCATTATTGGGGGAGAAAGTTAAAATGAAAGTTAAAAAAGTAAATATAAATAGTATTCGTAGTAAATTAATCATTAGTTTAGTAACAATTTGTATAATACCACTAATTATAGCGGGAGGCTTTTCATATAATCAGTCGCAGTCAATTCTTAATAACAAACTAAATGTTACAAGTACACAAACACTTATGGAAATAAATCATGGATTAAATGATTATTTTCGTGGGTTTTCGGATATAACTTCGATGACCACAAAAAATCCTGCCATCATTAATATAGATAGTGAGAATAATTTAGAGTTAGTATCAGAAATTTTAAAAAATGTAAAAGAGAGTGATAATGATATTCTTGGAGCATATTATGGAACTGCTTCTGGAAAGTTTGAAATATATCCTAATACTAAAATGCCTGATGGATATGACGCAACTACAAGAGATTGGTATAAACAAGCAATGGAATCAAAAGGAAAAGTTATAATAACTCCACCATACAAAGATGCATCAACAGGAAATATGGTTTTTTGTATTGCACAAACAGTAGAGAAAGATGGAAAAGTAGTAGGTGTTCTTGGTATTAATTGTACGTTATCTACACTTGCAGACAAAATAGCAACAAAGAAAATAGGAAGTTCAGGATATGTGTTTATTGCTGATGGAGTAGGTAATATTTTAGCTCATCCTGATAAGAGCCTTATTAGTACAGATATAGCTTCAAAGCTATCTTTCTGGGATAAAGCAAAAGCTGAGGAAAGAGGATTTGTTCAATATAACTATGATGGTGTACAAAAGTTTGGTGTATATGAAACAAATGAACTAACAGGATGGAAGTTAGTAGCTTCATTAGACCAAAGTGAGTTATCAACTGATACAAAGTTAATATTACAAACAATTTCATTAATAACATTAGTAATGGCGTTAATTGCAGTAGTAATATCATTAATATTAAGTAAGGGAATATCTCAAAACGTTAAGAAGTTAAAAGAAGTATTTGCTAAGGCCTCTAATGGAGATTTATCTAACATTATAGAAATAAAATCAAAAGATGAATTAGGAGAACTTGCTAATGATTATAATTCTATGATAAAAAATATTGGGAAATTGTTAGAGAGTGCAAAACAAACATCAAATATAGTGCTTGATACTACCTCAAACATTTCAGCCATGGCAGAAGAAACAACTGCTTCAATGTCACAGGTTGCATTAGCTGTTTCTGAAATCTCTCAAGGTGCTATTAACTTAGCTGAAAATTCTCAAGATACTGCAACAGGAATTGGAGAGTTATCGCAAAAATTAGATAACATTGCTGATGTTACTAATGATATGAGTAGTGTATCACAAAATACTAAGGATTTAAGTAATCAAGGAATAAATACTGTAAATATATTAATCAATAAAAATAACGAAACTATAGAGTCAACAACTAAAGTTGAGGATATAGTTTCCGATATGAATGATAGCGTAAAAGAAATTAGTATGATTTCAGATGCTATAAATGCAATAACAGAACAAACAAATTTACTGGCATTAAATGCATCTATTGAGGCCGCACGTGCAGGAGAAGCTGGTAAAGGATTTGCTGTAGTAGCTGATGAAATTAGAAAGCTTGCAGAACAATCAAAGAATTCTACTGAGCAAATTAAGAAAATAATAGAAACTATTCAAGCAAAGGCAACAACAGCAGTACAAGCTATGGATAGTACAAAGAAGATTAATTCAGAACAAAATGAAGCTGTATCAAAAACAGAAAAAATATTTACAGACATATTGCTTTCTATAACAACGCTAAATGAAAAGGTTGGAAATGTTAAAAATTCAATAGAGGATATGCAAGTTCAAAAGCAGATTTTTGTTACTCAGATTGAAAATACTTCTGCTATTTCTGAGGAAACAGCTTCATCAACAGAAGAGGTGACAGCTTCAACAGAAGAAGTAACAGCTACAATGGATAAATTCTCTCAACATACAGTAGAATTACAAGAATTAGCTGAAAGACTAAAAGAAGAAATAGATAAGTTTAAAATATAATTAGTGAGTTAATTGAGGTGGAAGTACATCTTTCTTTTATAAGGTTTTGATTAATAGAACTATGATGCATATACTTTAACAATATCTATGTATTATTAAAATAAGGTCCCTAGCTTCATAAAAAGTTCGAGAAAAATAGATAGGCAATATGCCCTGTATTAGGTCAAAAATGACTTGGTACGGGGCTTTTTAGCATGGTGATTTTTTAGGGTATTATAAGGGGATATTTAGGAGAAGGCGTGAAGATGTGGGGGGACATTTAAATATGGACAAATGTAGATAGACCTTTTGTTAAAAATAAGGTAAATTTATTAGTGCCTCATGATACAGCTTCATCCTTTCCAAGTAACCATGCCACAAAAACAATGAGTATAGCATTGGGACTTGGGAAATATAATAAGTTACTTAGTATTATATTAAATAGACTATCAATAATTGTTGGCTTTTCAAGAGTATATGTTGGACATCACTATCCTATGGATGTTATAGGAGTATATGTGATTGTTTTTGCTACAAGTTATATTTACAATTTGAAATTAAGAAGTAAAGTTGAAAGCTTATATGAATTAATTGAAGGGAAATTTGCAACACGGTTTGGATTTAAAGAATTATATAGCTAAATGGGATTGCATACTATATAATTAATAGTACATAATTTTAGATACCTTTTAGTATTAAACATAGTTTAATGGTTATACTTGTTATATGTGAGGTGAATATTTTGAAGTTTGTAATAGAATTATTAAATAATTATGGATATATTGTATTATTAATAGCGTTAATGGTGGAAATGATAGCATTTCCGCTGCCAGGAGAAGCTCTTATGACCTATTGTGGATATGTTATTTATGAGGGGAAAATGAACTTAGCTATTAGTATCTTAATTGCTACAATTGGAGTATGTATAGGCATTACTTTATCTTATTTTATTGGCAAAACATTAGGAGTAACTTTTTTTGAAAAGTATGGTCATTATATTCATATGGATAAGAATAAACTAGATAAAATATCAATATGGTTCGAAAAATATGGAAGTAAAATGTTGATTATAGCATATTTTATTCCGGGTATAAGGCATGTTACAGGTTGTTTTTCAGGTATAACAGAGATGTCATATAAGAAATTTGCAGTTAATGCTTATTTAGGTGCATTTATATGGACTACTACTTTTATTTCATTAGGAAAAGTTCTTGGAGTTAATTGGGGAAGATATCATAGTTTGTTAAAAAAAGATTTGTTAATAGGAAGCTTAATTGTTGCTGTAATTATAATTCTAATATACCTTTATAAGAATTATAAACAAAAAATATTTAAAGTTGCAAGATTCAAGTGATGTTGTAGTTAGATATGGATTTAGAGTAGTATGTTTTAACTTGAGTATAATTTTAATGGAAGTTTACTAGAAAAGAGAATAAAAGCTCAAGATATATCTGAAAAGATATATCTTGAGTTTTTTGATTAGCATATTGTAGCAAATATTACTTAACTGTATTGAATTATGAAAAGGTTTTAATTGAGATTTAGATTAGGAACAAAATGTAAGGAGTGATATGAAACTATTGAAAATTTAATTTCTCTAGAATATGCGAAGATAAAATACATAAATTTCCAAAAATAAACGGGATTAAGCTCTTATAGAGAACTTATATTGGGGAAGGATGTGGAATTTATGGACAAGTATAATATACCATTGGGAACTTTATTGAGGTAAAGCAAAATTACTTTATAGTAAATGAGAATCTTTGTCCAGAATTAAGACAAAAGATTCTCATTTTTATTTAAATAAAATATTAATGACTCTTTAAAATAATGAGTCATTATAAAAGTAGGGTTTTTAATTATCATGAAATCTTCTTCTATATAATAGAGCAAGTGATATTCTATAATTATCTGATATCTTATCTTAAAGTTTCACAGTAATCACAATCATCTGTAAAAGTTGATCTATAGCATACAAAAGAATCAATTCTTCTTAAATCTACTCCGAAATAAACCCAATGTCTACCAGTCCATCTAAATCCAGATACAGATCTCCTGTCAACATTAAACAAGAATGCCCAATAGCTTCTACCATTTTCCTCCCAAATATATGTGTATTTAAAAACACAAAATCTTATAGAATTTGGACTAACAGCCTTAGTTCCTGGACCATATTGACTTTGACTAAAGCTTTGAACACCCTGATCCATTTTACTAGGAACATAATTTGGAGGTGGAGATTTAGGTGCTCCAGGTGGGGTAAAACCTCCTCCAGGAAAATTAAAACTAGGTGGGTTATTGCCTCCTTTAGGATAATTAAAACCAGGTGGGTTAAAGCCTTCTCCACTAGGAGGATTAAAATCAGGTGGATAATTATCTTTTGGGGGAATGTTACCACCTGGCATAGGTAAAAAAGGTGGTCTTTGTCGTTCAAAAGATTCAAAATTTATGAATTCCATAGTATCTTCATAAATATCATCGTTTAGGTTTAGCATTTATATTTAGCTCCTAATTAATTATTTATAAAATAATATATTCATAAAAATTAAATTTGTTATACTTTAACTTAAATAATAAATCAAAGATTTTCATTTGTAGATAGGTTATTTAGTAGATCATTTTCAATGATTAATTTGAAAATCAATATAAGAAGTATCAGGTAATTCTTCACTTACAATTTCATATGCTAGATTAATCCAACTATTACAAGTATTTAAGATTATTCCATCACTGGTCACAACATGATCTAGCTTGTTTAAAATAACATCTGCATTTGGTACAAGAACAACATCTACATCAAAATTGTATTTATCCAAAAGTTCTAATATTTTTAGCTTCAATCTTCCTGTATTAGAAACAGGGGAATCTAAATAAAAGATTACTTTTTCAGGTTTCATCTTATTAAGTTTTAAGCCAATCAATTCTATTGCTATATCTGTCTTATCAATTAATTTATAAGTTCCACGAAGTCCTGCTAAATCACGCAAAGTGCCATCCATGCACCTAAGCAAAGTTGAATTAGATAGTGCTACTTCAAGTGTAATAATTATATTTAAACCATCAATATGTATTGTGCTATTTTCATATTCATTTATTAATTTATGTTTCTTTCTTCTTTTAACATCTTCAAAAGAAGAAAGACTTCTCTTTAAAGCTAATCTTTGTCTTGCTGAGAATAAAAAATGATTGCCTATAAACTCAATGGTTTTATTAATTCCATAGCCACGATTTAATAAAAAACAAATATCTTCCTGTGCTTTCTTTAATAAATCTATATTTTTATCATTAAATTCAATTTTATCAGATGGAACAAAACCTCTTTGAACTATTTGTGTCATAAATATGCCTCCTAATATTTTTAAGCTATAAATATTCTTGAGAATATTAGAATATTTATTCTAAGCCATATATATTCTAAGCAATATTAGCATATATATTCTATTTTTCTAAATGCATCGTACCAACTCCTTTTTGGATAATTATACCATAGCAACACTGTAGAATATAATAGAATTTAGATGTAATAGGACTTGGATAATTATGTATAAAGGAATTGGAATTCACAATGAATAGTAATATGATTATTATGGAAAAACTTGATAAGAATATGAAATAAAACAACAAGTCCAAAATGCGATGTATATTTTGCCTTAAGATAGGTTCAACTTTTGATTATGCCTTAGTGAAATAAAAGATATAATAATTAGCAAAAGTTATATTTGTTTAAGCAACATATGGAATTTTAGTTAACAAAAAACTAGTACAAGAGTTCAAATTCTTATTGTACTAGTTTTATATTTTATATTAACGTATATTTTGAGCACCTTAAAGTAGCATTTAATTAAAATTTGGGAAGATCTAAAATAGCGCCTCTGTTGCCAGATGTTACTAATGCTGCATATCTTGCAAGATAACCTGTTGTAATTTTAGGTTTTCTTGGTTTCCAATTTGCTCTTCTTTTTTCTAATTCTTCATCGCTAACTACAAAGTTAATAGTATTAGCATTGATATCAATTTGAATAATATCTCCATCTTCAACTAAAGCAATGTTACCACCAACTGCTGCTTCAGGAGATACATGTCCAATTGAGGCACCTCTACTTGCACCACTAAAACGTCCATCTGTTATAAGAGCAACAGTGCTACCTAAACCTCTTCCCATAATTGCAGATGTTGGGTTAAGCATTTCTCTCATACCAGGACCACCCTTTGGACCTTCATATCGGATAACAACAACATCTCCTTCAACAATTTTTCCTGTGTTAATAGCATCAAGTGCATCTTCTTCGCAATCAAATACTTTTGCTGGACCTTCATGTTTTAACATTTCAGGTACAACTGCTGAACGCTTAACAACACAAGAATCAGGAGCAAGGTTGCCTTTAAGAACAGCTATTCCACCAGTTTGACTATATGGGTTTTCAACAGGTCTTATAACTTCGGGATTTTTGTTTATGCAACCTTCAATATTTTCACCAACAGTTTGTCCTGTACCTGTTATTAAATCAGTCCTTAATAAACCAAGTTTATTTATTTCATTCATAACTGCGTAAATTCCACCAGCTTCATTTAAATCTTCAATGTAAGTATGTCCTGCAGGAGCAAGATGACAAAGGTTTGGTGTTTTAGCACTGATTTCATTTGCTATATCAACATTTAAATCAAAACCAACTTCATGTGCAATTGCAGGTAAATGTAACATACTGTTTGTGCTACATCCAAGAGCCATATCCATAGTTAACGCATTCATAAATGCAGCTTCTGTCATAATATCTCTTGGTCTTATGTTCTTTTCAAGTAACTCCATGATCTTCATACCAGCATGTTTTGCAAGCTTAATTCTCTCAGAATAAACTGCTGGAATTGTTCCATTTCCTTTAAGGCCCATACCAAGAACTTCTGTTAAACAGTTCATACTATTTGCTGTATACATTCCAGAACAAGAACCACAAGTAGGACATACATTATTTTCATATTCATCTAACTTTTCAGCTGTAATTTTTCCGGCATTGTAAGCACCAACAGCCTCAAACATACTTGAAAGACTTGTCTTACATCCATCAACTTTTCCAGCAAGCATTGGTCCGCCACTTACAAAGATAGTAGGAACATTAACTCTTGCTGCTGCCATTAAAAGTCCTGGTACGTTTTTATCACAGTTAGGTACCATTACTAATGCATCAAAAGCATGGGCCATTGCCATAGCTTCAGTAGAATCTGCAATTAAATCTCTAGTAACCAGTGAATACTTCATTCCTTCATGACCCATTGCAATTCCGTCACATACAGCGATTGCGGGGAATACAATGGGAGTACCACCAGCCATTGAAACACCCATTTTTACAGCGTCTACTATTTTATCTAAATTCATATGACCTGGTACGATATCATTTTGTGAACTAACAATACCTATAAGAGGTCTTTCCATTTCTTCTTTTGTTAAACCTAATGCACTAAGTAATGAACGTTGTGGTGCACTTTTAGATCCTTTTGTTATTACATCACTTTTCATAGCATAATCTCCTCATCTTTATATACTAATTAGCCAGTTGTATATTTTTATTGTACGTTGTATGATGTCTTCTGTCAATAAAATATTATACTTCATATAAAAAAATTAAGTGATAATTCCCATCGAGTACATTTTAAAGGATTAGCACTTAACTTTATTCATTATATATATCTAAACCTCGCATAGCCCGAATAATATGAAGTTTCATCGCAGTTTTTGCACCTTCAGCATCTCGGTTTGCTAAAAATTCCATTATCATACGATGATCATTTAAAGTATCTTGTATTATAGACTTATTTTCATCAGATAAAATAACGCCCTTATCTATAGCCTTATAAAGTATTGGCATTAGCTTATTCATAAATTCATTGTGAGTTGCTTTGGCAATAGATTTATGAAAAGCCTGTTCAGCTTCAGTACGATCTTCGCCTCTTAAAATTTTTTCTTCCTCTAGTTTCCCATAATAGAGTATTCTTTCAAGCTCCTTATCAGTAGCACGTTTTGCAGCATAATAAGCAGTTTGTGGTTCAAAAATCAACCTCATCTCGTATAAATCTTTTGCATTTAATTTTGTTGTAGAAAGTTCTTCTAATCCCAAATTCTCATTTAAAACTTGATGATTTGTTACATATGTTCCTTTACCTCTCTTGATTTCAAGAACATTATGAGCAACTAAAATACGAATAGCTTCTCGTAATGTAGTTCTACTTACTTTTAGCTGCGTGGAAAGTTCATTTTCATTTGGAAGTTTATCTCCAATAGCAAATTTCTTATCTATAGTAATCATTGCAAGAACATCATCAGCAATACGTTCAGATAGGCTTTTTTCTTTTCTTGACATAAAGAAACCTCCCTTTAGGTTATGCTTATATAATATAATAAAAGAGGTCGCCTTTCAATAGTGATGTCTGATGTCTGTAATATGTATATAAGGTGAAATAAACTAAGATCCATATTAAAGCTCCTTGGGAAATTTAAATTATTATTAGTATATACGCTATAAGTTTAACAGATAATAATTATAGAAATATAACATCATAGGGTAAGCAAATACAATATATAGGCTTATTCATGTTTTGCTTAAGGTAAGCTACGAATTGATTATGATAATAAAATATTTTTCTAAATAAAAATAGAGAGGAGAAAATAAACTCAGCTTGTTTCATGCTGGTTTATTAGTGAAGATATGTTTATACCTAAAAGAATTATATTTGAGAAAGGTTCATTAGAATATGACATGGGAAAGGAAATCCTTAATAAATTTAAAGATAAGATTGATATTGAAATCATAAATTTGACTTCTAATAAACTCAAACAACACATTCCAGGGGATGGCTTATTCTCTCAGTATAGAGAAGGTAAAAAAACTTTAGTTGTTGGAACCAAGAAGAGTTTAAAATTTCAATCATGTAAACCTTCAGCACATTATCAACTTCCATTAGTATCTGGGTGCATGGGGCAATGTGAGTACTGTTATTTAAATACTAATCTTGGAGATAAACCTTTCGTAAAAATCCATGTGAATATAGATGATATTCTTAATCAAGCTCAGAAATATATAGATGAAAGGTTGCCTGAAATAACTATATTTGAAGGAGCAGCTACATCTGACCCAATAGCTGTAGAACCTTATAGTCATTCTTTACAGAAAGCTATAGGATTCTTTGGCAAAAATAAAAGTGCTAGATTTAGATTTGTAACAAAGTACAATGATATAGATTCATTGTTTAATTTAGAACATAATGGTCACACAGAAATAAGATTTAGTATCAATACTTCTTCAGTTATAAATAAATATGAGCACGTTACAGCTTCTCGTGATCAAAGAATAGAAGCAAGTATAAAGGTAGCCAAAGCAGGATATCCTATGGGATTTTTAGTTGCACCTGTATTTGTATACCCTAATTGGAAAGAGGAATATCATGATTTATTAATAGAATTAAGGCGTAAGCTTCCACATGATTTAAAATTTCCAGTAACTTTTGAAGTTATATCCCACCGTTATACTACAATAGCTAAAAATAGAATACTTAATATATTTCCTGAAAGTGAATTGCCTATGAATGATGAAGAGCGTAAGTTTAAATATGGACAATTTGGATATGGCAAGTATGTATATCCAAAAGAAAGCATAGATGAAATAAAACAATTTTTCATAAAAGAGATAGAAGAATTGTTTACCAATAAAGAAGTTAAATATATTATATGAGTGTTTATAAGAATAAAGAAGT
Source organism: Clostridium sp. (assembly GCF_021372645.1). GTDB lineage: Bacteria > Bacillota > Clostridia > Clostridiales > Clostridiaceae > Clostridium. The sequence goes on from NZ_JAJFUC010000100.1 coordinate 11,108, forward strand.
CTAAAAATTTAAATATTAACATGCTTTTTGTTATGGTAAATTTGAAAGTTTCAGATAGATAAAAACAGATTTGTACTCAATAGAATTACATAGAAAAGAATATGTAAAAATTACTAGTAAACTGTAAAATTATTTGATATAATTTACATGTTAAGTTAAATGCATGTATATTAATATATTACAACTAGTATTGGAAACAATTATGAATTTCTTTTATTTGGGCACTTAGGAAATTTGGAGTTTGTAGTGCAACCGGCCAATATAAGAATAAAACTTTTAAAAGGGATTATTCTTATATTGGCTCTTTTAATGTCATAAAGATAATTGAATTTACTAGAAAAGAAATCTTAAATATTATAAGAATGTGGGGGTACAATATGAGTAAAATAGGAATAAAAATTTTAAAAATGATTGGAATAATTTCACTTATTTCAATGATATTGCTACTATTACTTAATGTAATAGTGTTTAAAATGTTATTTAAAAGTCTGCAAACTGATGCAAAAAATATTGCAATAGAAGCTGTAAATGTTATTGATGGTGATAAGCTAGAGAGGGTTATACAAAATAAATCAATGGATAGTGATGAATATAAAGAAATTGAACAATCAATGATGAGCTTTAAGAGTGACAATAATATAAGATATTTTTATACATTAGCTCAAAATCAGGGGAATAGTGCATATATCCTTGTGGATGCAGCGTTAACTAATAAATCTGAACTTGGAGAAGAGTATGGGTTAGAAGAGGAAATGAAAAAAGCGTTTGAGGGAACACCGTCATTTAATGAAGAACCTACCAAAGATGAATATGGTACATTTATATCTGGCTATGCACCTATCAAAAACTCTAGTGGTAAGGTCATTGCAATTGTAGGGGTTGATAAGGATGTTGCAAATTTTATATATATAAGAACTAGGATTATTAGTGATAGTATAATAGCTTCAATAGTTATTTTGATATTATCTGTATTATCATCTATTATATTCTCAAAAAAAATAACTTTTAATGTTAATCAAATAAAAGATGCATTAAATGCTATGAAGCAAGGAGATTTAACTGTTTCTATAAATGTTTTAAGTAAAGATGAGTTACAAGATATAGCTGAAGAAATAAATAATTTCAGAGAAGAGACAGCAGAAACATTAAGATTGGCAAAAGGTGTTTCTGGTGATGTAAGGCAACAAAGTGAGACTCTATCAGTAGTATTCCAAGAATTGGCTGCATCATCACAGGTTATTACTAATTCAGTTGAAGAAGTATCTAAGGGATCAAGTGACCAAGCTGGAGAGTTAATGAATATAAGCAATACTATTAGTAACTTTGGTTTGAAAATTGATCAATCGGTGATGGATATTGAAAAAATAAATAGTAAAATGACATTAGTAGACTTAAAGGCAATAGATAGTAGTAAAGACCTAAAGGTTTTGGAAGATTCAATAAAAGATACTAATTTATCATTTGCTGATGTAAGAGAAAAAATACAAGGGTTAGGTATAGAGTTATCTAAAATCAGTGAAATAACTAATGTAATTAAATCTATTTCTGATCAAACTAACCTTCTTGCTCTAAATGCAGCAATTGAATCAGCAAGAGCAGGTGAATCAGGTAGAGGATTTTCAGTAGTAGCAGAAGAAATAAGGAAATTAGCCGAGCAGTCTAAGATATCTTCTTTAAGTATTAGTGATTTAATTTCAAACATTTCAAATGATAGCAACATTGTAGTAAAGACATCAGAAGAAATGAACAATAAACTTAATAGTCAGATGCAGGTGATTGATAAATCTATGAGCTCATTTAAAGATATAATAGAAAATATAGAAGAAATAATGCCACAAATAACAGCTGTAAATAGCAGTATAGCTATTATTAATAGTGATAAAGAAAGTATTATTAAAAGTGTTGAAGTAGCAGCATCTCTAGCAGAAGAAGTTTTAGCATCAACTGAAGAAATAACCGCATCATCACAAGACTTTAATGCATCATCACAAGAAGTAGCCGCATCATCAATAGAGTTAAGTGGCAAGGCACAATCTATGATTGGAGCAATAAATAAGTTTAAAATATAATTTTGGCATAGTAAACCCTGTTGTAACTTGAAAGAACATTGTCATTTTACAATAGGGTTTAATACTGTGTAATTATTTAAGTATAATATTTCTTTGAATTGAAAAAAATTCATTTATAGCATGAAAAAATGAATTTTACTATTGTATATAAATATATTATAATGAAAAGAATGATTCAAGGTATTATCAAAAAAGTGAAAACTCAAACACTAAAGTGAGAAGAAGAGCAAAAAAAATTGACAATACCAAAAAATTTAAGGAGGATTATTTATGAAAGAAAAGCTGAAATTTCAGCAAAACTTATTGATAGGTTCATTATTATTTGGACTTTTTTTTGGTGCGGGTAACTTGATTTTTCCAGTACAAATGGGACAGGAAGCTGGAGAACATGTTTTTGCAGCGACTATTGGATTTTTAATTACAGGTGTAGGATTGCCTATGGTAGGGATTATTGCATCAGCTATTTCAAACAGTGAAAGTTTATTTGATATGGCGAGCCCTATTAGTTCTCGCTATGCAATTATATTCACATGCTTATTATACTTAACAATTGGTCCATTATTTGCAATTCCGCGTACTGCAACAGTTGCATTTGAGGTGGGAATTCATCCTTTTATTTCTGATGAACATTTGAAGCTCGGACTCATTATTTTCTCATTTATATTTTTTGTTTTTACAATTTATTTTTCACTAAAACCAGGGCAAATTTTAGATTGGGTAGGGAAATATCTTACTCCTATTTTTCTGATATTATTATCGGTTTTATTAATTGCTACATTTGTAAGTCCAATGGGGCAAGGAAGTGATTATCCAGCTCAAGAAAGTTATGCTGCTCAGCCATTATTTACTGGTTTATTAGATGGATATAATACTATGGATGCTTTAGCGTCTGTGGCTTTTGCTATTATTATTATTTCTAATATTAAAAAGTTAGGTATTAAAAATTCTCGCTCAATTAGTATTGAAGCATGTAAATCAGGTTTAGTTAGTGTTGTTGGAATGGCTATTATTTATGGTTCATTAGCTTATATGGGAGCTACAAGCTTAGGCAGTGTGAGCCGTGCTGATAACGGAGGAATTATTTTATCTATGGTCAGCAATCATTATTTTGGTGTTGTTGGTAAGGTGCTATTAGCAGCTATTGTTGGAATTGCATGTGTAAAAACAGCTATTGGTTTAATCACTTCCTGTTCTGAAATGTTCAGTGAAATGTTTCCAAAATCAATTTCCTATAAAAAATATGCTATTATTTTTACACTTTTTTCATTTATAATTGCTAATTTTGGATTAAGCAATCTCATGCAGATATCTATACCAGTGCTTATGTTTCTTTATCCATTAGTAATTACTTTAATTTTATTGTCTCTATTAACTCCATTTATTAATAAGCAAAGTGATGTTTATAAATGGACAACTGGGTTAACAATTATTGCAGCATTTTTTGACTTATGTAAATCATTACCGAAATATATGCAGGGAAATGTTGTAGTTACACAAATTGTTAATTTTGCTCACTTATATTTACCAGGATTTGATTATGGATTTGGCTGGATATTACCAGCACTTTGTGGCTTTTTTATAGGATTAATTATTTGGATTATTCGTGTAAAAAACATACACAGATAAAAAAGCGCGAAGCGCAACCAAGAACTTATAATATTTTTAATGAAGAGCAAATTAAGTAGTACATAAATCATTTTAAGGAACCTACTCTGAATAATGACTTAGAGTAGGTCTTTTTACGTAAATTTGCTTTTTGATATTGTAATAAAGCCAACTCTCAAATACAATCAAATCTAATTTTGATTGTAATATATTATAAAGGAATATATATAGAACTATGTGTATTTTTGTATGTATTAAAATAAGTGTAACATTAAATACTTTTCTATTATATTTGCCTAATAAAATTATAATATAACACTTAAATTTTAAAATATTTATTTCTAAATGTATATCTATTTTAGCAATAGGTAAACTAATAAGTATAATAATTGAAAGAAGGTGATGCGATGTTATCTAATAGAAAAGCCAACAGCTTAATTAATGAAAAAAGCCCTTATCTTTTACAACATTCTTACAATCCTATTAATTGGTATGCATGGAGTGATGAAGCTTTTGATAAAGCTAAAAAAGAAGATAAGCCAATCTTTTTAAGTATTGGGTATTCCACTTGCCATTGGTGTCATGTAATGGCACATGAATCTTTTGAGGATACAGAGGTTGCAAAAATTATTAATGATAATTTCATAGCAATAAAGGTAGATCGTGAAGAAAGACCTGATGTAGATAACGTTTACATGACTGTTTGTCAAACTTTAACAAATAGTGGAGGATGGCCACTTACAATAATAATGACTCCAGATCAAAAACCATTTTTTGCAGGAACTTATTTTCCTAAGAATTCTAGATATAATATGCCTGGACTTATAGAGATTTTATATTCTATAATTACTCATTGGAAAGATAATAAGAGTAAGCTTATATCAACTAGCGAAAGTATTTTATCAGAACTTGATAAATATTATGAAGGAGAAATTAATAAAGTTGAATTAACTTCTAAAACATTAGAAAATGGTTATAACCAACTTTCACGCGTTTTTGATAAAAAATATGGAGGATTTGGAGTTGCTCCCAAGTTTCCAACACCGCATAAAATTATGTTTTTACTTAGATATTATAAAGCATATAAAGATATTAAAGCTTTAGAAATGGCTGAAAAGACTTTAGATTGTATGTATAAAGGTGGATTATTTGATCATATAGGCTTTGGATTTTCTAGATATTCTACTGATAGTAAATGGTTAGTGCCACATTTTGAGAAAATGCTCTATGATAATGCATTATTAATTATTGCATATCTTGAAGGTTATGAGATTACTAAAAATGAACTATATAAAAGTGTAGCAGTGAAAGCACTAGAGTATGTATTTAGAGAACTTACAAATGAAAATGGTGGATTTTATTGTGCAGAAGATGCCGATAGTGAAGGCGAAGAAGGTAAGTATTATGTATTTAATCCTTTAGAAACTTTAGAAATTTTAGGTGAAGAGGATGGAACATATTTTAATGAATATTTTGATATAGCTACTGATGGAAACTTTGAAGGGAAGAGTATCCCCAATTTAATTAAGAATAGTGAGTTTAAGGTGGATAATACTAGAATAAGAGATTTAAGTGAAAAGGTACTTGAATATAGAAGCAAAAGAATGAAATTACATAAAGATGATAAGATTTTAACATCTTGGAATGGTCTTATGATAGCAGCCCTCGCTAAGGCGTATAAAGTTCTTGAAGATGAAAGATATTTTGAATATGCTAAAAAGGCAGTAAATTTTATTTTTGATAATTTAATTGATGAAAATAAAAGATTACTTGCTAGATATAGAGATGAAGAATCTCGTCATAAAGCATATTTAGATGATTATGCATTCCTTTGCTTTGGACTTATAGAGCTTTATGAAAGTAGTTTTGATATTACATTTTTAAAGAAAGCAATTGATTTAAATAAAGATATGATTAATTTCTTTTGGGATAATGATAAACAAGGCTTTTTCCTTTATGGAGAAGATAGCGAAAAATTAATAGCTAGACCTAAAGAACTTTTTGATGGAGCAATGCCATCAGGAAATTCTGTTGCAGCTTATAATTTAATAAAGCTTTCAAGAATTACTGGAGATACATATTTAGAAGAAATGGCAGAAAAGCAACTTAATTTTATTTGCGGATCTTTATTTAGTGAAGAAATAAATTATTCATTCTTTTTAATTGCAGCATCATTTGCATTAAATCCTTCGAAAGAACTAGTATGTGTTCTTAAAGATAAAAGTGATGAAGAAAAAATTAAAGACTTACTAAGTGAAAAACAAACATTTAATTTAACAACAATCATTAAAACTAACGAAAATAAAGAGGAAATAGAAGGAATAATACCGTTTATTAAAGACTATAATTTTACAAATGATAAATCTACATATTACTTATGTAAAGGTAGGGCATGCTTAGCTCCAATTAATGATATTAATCAATTAAAAAAATTACTATAAAATTTGAGCTTAGCTTTGGAAAAATTTTAATATATGAATGAACTTTTAACAGTTATTTTCCCATGATTCATATCTATAATACTTTTTGCAATAGCAAGCTTTAAGCGATAGCCATTTTTTTCTCTTGCTCTTAGAGATCTCTAAATCCGAAGTAAGGAAAAGTAATAGTCTAAAAGTCAGATAAGCACAATTTTATATCTGACTTTTCTATATTTCTATAGGTAATTGGAAATATATCAATTTACTATTAATCTAGCTGAAGAGGGTTCTGTAGCAATTATTATCGAAATATTTATTAAATAATATTTTTCAAGGTAAAATAGTTAGATACTTAAGATAGGAGTTTATAAAATGGATATATATACAATTGGACATTCAAATTATCCAGTAGAAAAATTAATTAATATGTTAAGATATCATGATATTAATTGTGTTGTAGATATTAGAGGAACACCGTATTCTAAATATAATGTTCAATATAATAAAGAAACTATAGCTAAGTCTTTAAAAGAAGCAGGATTTTTATACATATACATGGCTAAAGAATTTGCAGCTAACAGAGAAAATAAATTGTCTTATAATAAAGAAGGATATTCTGATTTTGAAAAAGTAATTACTGAAAAAGAGTTTGTAAATGGAATTGAAAGATTAAAAACAGGTTGTGAGAAAGATTATAAAATAGCCCTTCTAGGAGCTATGCAAGATCCAATAAGGTGTCATAGAAGCATATTAGTTGGAAGAGCTTTAAGAGAACCTAACTTTAATGTTAAGCATATATTAGATGATTATTCGTTAGCTTCACAAGAAAATATAGAAGAAAATCTTTTAAACAAATATTATAGTAATAGAAATCAAATAACAATGGATAGTTTGCTTGGAAATGATATGAATGAAAAAGAAATGATTGAAGAAGCTTATAGATTAGCGAATAAAGAAATTGGATATAGAGTAGAAAATTTAAAATAGAGCCTTTGGCTTAAATAAGAATTAAAAAACAAAATGACTATAAATTACATATACTACTTTAGATTAATAAGTAGGAAGTTAAATATGAAATTTTTAGCTAGAATTTTTAAAAGCAAAGAAAACAATAGGAAAAATACAAGAGCAGATAGTTTTAAGGATAATACTAATGCTACAAATTATGTGAATTCAAATAATTTTTCAAGTGTAACTAATTATTTCATTTGGGTAAATCTTAAAGAATTTAAAGTAAATATCTTTGAAGGAAGTACAAATAAATGGGTGTTAGTCCATAGTTATTTATGTACCATAGGAAAGAAATCTACTCCAACACCAAAGGGAACTTATACAATTGGAATAAAGGGTCTTTATTTTGGAGTAAATAAAGGATATAAATGCTGGTATTATACTCAATTTAAAGGAAATTATTTATTTCATTCAATAATATATAATTTAGATGGCTCTATTAGGGATGGAAGACTTGGGATGGCATTATCTGATGGTTGCATAAGACTAACTAAAGTAAATGCGAAATGGATTTATGATAACATTCCTAGAGGAACTAAAGTAGTTATCAGTTAAAAACACCAAACTATTATATATTTGAGATGGAATATCTATTAAAAGAACAGCCTAATCTGAGGCAAATAAAATTAATCAGAAAATTCAAAAAAATATATTGCAATAAGTTGCACAATGAGATATAATTTAAATAAGATAAAGATTAAAATTTATCTTAGTGGACTGACACTTCAATCCGGCAGAAGCGTATATCTTCAGTGATATACAGTTGGTGACGGGCAACGTAAAAAACCCGGAAGCAATGTACGACATATGGGCGTATCCAGTTGGCGGACAACGTAAAAATCAGTTACTAAGAAGAGCAAGTGTATTTAATGCACTTGCTTTTTTGATAAATAAAAGCTTAATTACTATGAAAATAAGTATATTCATTATAAAATCTATTGAAAAAATAATAAATTGCTATATAATAAAATTTAAATTTATTAAATATATTGACGTAAGGTTGGATGATGTATGAATAAAGTTATTTTGAGATAGACTCTTATTTTAGTTGAAATAGCAGCAATTAAAAGCTATACTAATTTGAGATATTTAAATAAAGCATTTTGGAATGATTATTTTTTCAGATGCTTAAAAAAGACTGGAGTTAATAGTTAAATGAAGAAATTTAAAAAAGTTTATATAGAAATAACAAATGTATGTAATTTAAGTTGTAATTTTTGTCCTAAAACATCTAGAAAACTAAAATTTATGGATAAAAACTCCTTCGAACATATTGCTAAAAGTATAAAACCCTATACAGATCATGTTTATTTTCATTTAATGGGAGAGCCATTTTTAAATAAAGAACTTGAAAATTTCTTGGAGATAAGCAAAGAAAATCAATTGAAAGTTAATATAACTACTAATGGAACTTTAATAAGTGATGTTAAAGATACATTGCTTAATGCATCTGCTTTAAGACAAGTAAATATTTCACTACATAGTTTTGAAGCTAATGAAGAAAATATTGATTTTAATGAATACATAAATAATATAATCAATTTTGTTAAAGAATCAACGGAAAGGACTAATATAATTTGTTCTTTGAGATTGTGGAACTTAGATACAAAATATAGTGCTAGTAATAATATGAATATTGATATATTTAAATTACTTGAACAAGAATTTCAAACAAACTGTGATTTAAAGGAATGTTTAAAAGAGAAAAATAGTTTTAAATTAAAAAATAATGTGTATATTAGTATGGGCGAAAAATTTAAATGGCCATCTCTAAAAGTTGAAGAATTAGGGGAAAGGGCTTTTTGCTATGGACTTAGAGATCAAATAGGTATATTAGTTGATGGAACAGTGGTGCCATGTTGTTTAGATAGTGAAGGCAGTATCTCTCTTGGTAATGTTTTTGAAAGCACTTTAGATGAAATCTTAAACTGTAAAAGAGCTAAGGATATATATGATGGATTTTCTGGAAGAAAAGCAGTAGAAGAATTATGTAAAAGATGTGGATTTATAAATAGAGTAAGATAGAAGTACTCATAATAGGATTAGGCTCATGAAAGAAAATAATAAGTACAAAGATGCAAAATAGACAAGCATACGGACTTGGTATTTTTGAATGTGCGTGAATAGAAATGGATGTGGTTAAAATGGAAGTAGCAATTAAATCAGTAATAGTTTTTTTATTATTATATTTTTCGTATTATTTTGCATTAAGATTTATTCAATCAGTTTTTCAAGGTGCAATAGGAAGTATAAGCTTTAAATTAGCTAAGTTTATATATGCATTAGGTACACCAGCACATGAACTGGCACATTTATTAGTTGCTGTGTTATGTTTTGCTAAAATAGAAGAAGTACAACTTTTTCCAAAAGGAAATAGACCAGGATTCGTAAGATCTAGAGTAGGAAGTAAAATCCCATTTTTTATAAGTATAAAGGAATTTCTTATAGCAATAGCACCCGCATTGGTAAATATACCCTTATTTATATTTATAGAAAGCAAATTTATATTAAAATGTGAAATGTCAGAAATTTCAATGATATTGGATCCAAGAATTATAGTTACTAAAGAAGGCTTAATAACAATTTTATTATTTTTAGTACTAATAAGCGGAATAGCACCCAGTCATGAAGATTTCAAAGGAATGATTAAAGGTCTTATAATTTTTAGTGTTGTTATATTTGGACTATCTTTTGTAACTGCAATGATTTCAGATATGAAATGGGTAAATATTAATCCGATTTTAACCGTTATATTTTATTATTTTGAAATTATAATAACGGTTATGATAATAAATTCAATTATAAATTATAGAAATTGCATACTAATTACTTGGAATATATTAATTAGTGCACTAAAACATACTTTTAAAAGAAGTTAGGCATATGAAAGAAAATAACAAGTCAAAGGTGAGGTGCACATTTAACTTGTTATTTTTTTAGTATATAATGAAATTGGAATTTAGCTATATTGAAATAATGGAGATATATGAAAAAATGATTACCAATATATAAATAAATGTATAAGTATTAGAAAAATGTTAATACTTCTCAATAAGGAGTGATTATTTATGATGAATAAAAAGAAATTATTTATTTCAATGACAATAACATTAGTACTTATATTTTCTATAACTTATTATTTGTCAGATAAATATATAACTAATAAAAATGCTAAAAATAACGCTGCGACAGCAAGTGAGATAAATAAAAGCAGTGAGCTAAATGATAGCACGAAAATATATTTATTTGCAGGAGAAAAGAAAGAAAAAGAATCAACCATAGCAGATTTAAAAAAAGAATTAAATATAGATGGTAATTTAACACAAGCAGAATTGTCAAAAACATTAAAAGATAAAGGATATGTTTTAGAAGTAGAATCTAATGGTGCAATGACATATAAAAGAGATATTTCAAAATCAGTAAAACCCAATAAATATTATATTGGTGAGAAGGATGGATTTTTAGCTATATATAAAACTGATAATGATGGAACATTATTAATTGAAAATAGTGAAGATGTATATTCTAATAATAAAAAAGTAGATAACTTAAGGGAGTCAGATAAAAACAAAATTAAGAATTTTGAATTTGAATATAATTCAAAAGAAGATGCAGAAGAAAGTTTGTCTGAATTTTTATCTTAAACATATGAAATAAAATAACACACCAAGTATACAAATGTACTGGTCTGTTATTTTTTTTATATGATTAAAAGGTATGAGAGTAATATTTGCTCACATACCTTTTTAAATATGTATTCTTCATTTAAAAATACATTATTGAAAGATTTCATTTAAAATGATAAAGTATAAGTTAGGTTTTATTAATATAGTAATTTGTTTTTAAAAGAGTATACTTTGTAAGTTTTAATTTAAGTATATTTTATTTATATACAAAAGTTGGAGGAAAATGGATGTATGAATATATTAAAGGAAAATATGTAGGTATAAGTAAGGATTACATAATAGTAGAGAATAATGGGATTGGTTACAAAATATTTACATCAGGTGCTACAATGTCCTCCATACCAAAAGCAGGAGATGAAATTATGCTTTATCTTGAACAAATAGTAAGAGAAGACTTTCTTGGTTTATATGGATTTGATTCTAAGGAAGAACTAGAAATGTTTAAATTGCTTTTGACAGTTGGTGGAGTTGGTCCTAAGGCAGCATTATCATTACTATCTATAAGTAGAGTTAATAATTTAAAATATGCTATATTGACTAATGATGAAAAGCATATTTGCAGGGGTGTTGGTATAGGTAAAAAAACAGCAGCTAGAATTATTTTAGAACTCAAAGATAAATTAAAACCAGATGAGTTATTAGATAATACTCAAAATTTTGATGATAGCAATAATGAAAATATTAATGTGTTATCAGAGGCTTTAAGTGCATTGCTTGCACTCGGCTACAGTGAAAAAGAAGCAGATTTTGCACTTAAGAAAGCAGATAAAAATGATAGCGTTGAAAATATCATTAAAAATGCATTAAAAGCGCTAATGGGATAAAAATTGTTCAGTGATAAGAGTATGTATAAGCATTTAGCTTGAATATTTGAATGTAGTTAATTCATTAAGAATATGGGGAGGTTTTTATGGAAAGAATAGTTAATCCATCAGAATTTGAAGAAGATTCTAATTCTGAACTTAGTCTAAGACCTCAAAAAATAAATGAATATATAGGACAAGATAAGGTTAAAGAAAGATTAGATATATTTATAAAGGCTGCAAAAAATAGAAAAGAAGCCTTAGATCATTCACTTTTGTATGGTCCACCAGGACTTGGTAAAACTACTTTAGCTAATATTATTGCAAAAGAAATGGGAGGGGATTTGAAAATCACTTCAGGACCTGCAATAGAAAGAGCTGGAGATTTAGCAGCTATCTTAACAACCTTAAAGGACTATGATGTTTTATTTATTGATGAAATTCATAGGTTAAATAGAAATGTTGAGGAAATTTTATATCCTGCTATGGAAGATTATGCATTAGATATAGTCATAGGTAAGGGTGCGGCGGCGAAGTCTATAAGAATTGATCTTCCTAAATTTACACTTATAGGAGCAACAACAAGGATTGGAATGCTTACATCGCCACTTAGAGATAGATTTGGTGTATTGTGTGCTATGGAATATTATACAGATGAAGAACTTAAGGAAATAGTCGTTAGGAGTGCTACTGTGTTTGGTTGCCAAATTACAGAAGAGGGAGCTCTTGAAATTGCAAAAAGATCTAGAGGGACTCCAAGAATCGCCAATAGATTATTAAAGAGAGTCAGAGATTATTCAGAAGTAAAAGCAAATAAATTAGTATCTTTAAAAGAAGCAAGAGAAGCTTTGGAATTGCTAGAAGTTGATAATCAAGGATTTGATAAGGTTGATAATAAAATATTAGAAGCTATTGTAGATAATTTTAATGGAGGTCCTGTTGGAATTGAAACACTTTCTTATTTTATAGGAGAAGAATTAGGTACAATAGAAGATGTTTATGAACCTTATCTCCTTCAAAAAGGATTTATTATAAGAACTCCAAGAGGAAGAATTGCAAGTGAAAAAGCGTATAAACATCTTGGTAGGGTAAACACATCAAAGAATAGAGAAAATAATAGAATGCAAGGAAATTTTTTTGAAAATTAGAAAATTTATTTGTTAAGTAAATAATGACATGATAAAATACCAACAATATAACAATATAAGCATTTAAGAAGTTATATTTATAGTCAGGGTTTAAAGAATATATAAGGAAACTCGACTCACATGCGTTCGCTGAGTAAGTTCGAGGAACAAAATATAAAATTTGGACTCTCACTTATAATGCACTTTTTAGTTAGGAGAAGATAAATAGATGAACGTAAAAGATTTTGATTTTTATTTGCCAGAAGAGCTAATAGCTCAACACCCTCTAGAACGACGAGATTCATCAAGACTTATGGTTTTAGATAAGGAAACTGGAGAAATTAATCACAAGAGATTCCATGATATTGTAGAATATTTAAATGAAGGAGATACTTTAGTATTAAATAACACTAGAGTAATGCCAGCAAGATTAATTGGTGAAAAAGAAGACACTCACGGAAAGATAGAATTCCTTTTACTAAAGAGAATTGAAAAAGATAAGTGGGAATGCTTAGCAAAGCCAGGTAAATCAGCAAGAGTAGGAAGAAAATTTACTTTTGGAGAAGGAAAATTAAAAGCTGAAGTAGTAGAAGTTAAAGAGAACGGAAATAGAATCGTTGAATTTTTCTATGACGGAATATTTGAAGAAGTATTAGATGCACTTGGTGAAATGCCATTGCCTCCATATATTCATGAAAGATTAGAAGATAGGGAAAGATATCAAACAGTTTATTCAAAGGAAAATGGTTCAGCGGCAGCTCCAACTGCAGGACTGCATTTTACAAAAGAATTATTAGAAGAAATAAAAGGCAAGGGTATAAATATAGTTTACCTAACGCTACATGTTGGACTTGGAACTTTTAGACCAGTGAAAGTTGAATCATTAGAGGAACATGAAATGCATTCAGAATTTTATATGCTCTCAAAGGAAAGTGCAGATATAATAAATGAAACTAAAAAAAGAGGTAATGCTGTTATTTCTGTTGGAACAACATCAACAAGAACCTTAGAAACTATTGGTGACAATAATGGATTTGTTAAAGAACAAAGTGGATGGACTAATATTTTTATATATCCAGGATATAAATTTAAAGTAGTGAATAACTTAATAACAAACTTCCATTTGCCAGAATCAACATTGATAATGCTTGTTTCAACTTTGGCTGGAAGAGATAATGTTATGAATGCATATAAAGAAGCAGTAAATGAAAAATATAGATTTTTTTCATTTGGAGATGCTATGTTTATTAAGTAATAATTTATAATTAACAATGTACAGTTAAGGAATAAGTTCTTATGGAATTTGAAAAAAGCATATTTAAAGAAATTATGAAGTAATTCCAACTGTAATTATGTATTAATAAAAAAGCTTTGATTACATTGATGAGGTGACATAATCAAATGTTTCAATTATATAAGGCATTTTTAGTTATTTCTCTAAATAACAAGTGAGTATGCCTAAAAAATTATAATTAAGAGGTGAAACTTTTGAGTAAAAAATATACGTTATTAAAAAAGGATGGAAAAGCAAGACGAGGACAGTTTGAAACGCCCCATGGAACTATACAAACTCCAGTATTTATGAATGTTGGAACATTAGCAGCCATAAAAGGTGCAGTATCTAGTATGGACTTAAAGGAGATAGGATGCCAAGTTGAACTTTCTAATACATATCATCTTCACTTAAGACCAACAGATAAAGTGGTTAGTAAGCTTGGGGGATTACATAAATTCATGAATTGGGATAGGCCTATTCTTACAGATTCAGGCGGATTCCAAGTGTTTTCACTTGCAAAGATGAGAAAAATTAAAGAAGAAGGTGTATATTTTAACTCTCATATAGATGGGAAAAAAATATTTATGGGACCAGAAGAATCAATGCAAATTCAAAGTAATTTAGCATCAACTATTGCAATGGCTTTTGATGAATGCGTTGAAAATCCAGCACCAAAAGAATATGTAGAAAGGTCAGTAGAAAGAACTACAAGATGGCTTGAAAGATGTAAGGTTGAAATGGATAGACTAAACTCTCTTCCAGATACAATAAATAAAGAACAAATGTTATTTGGTATAAATCAAGGTGGAGTTTATGAAGATATAAGAATAAAACATGCTGAAGAAATAGTAAAAATGGACTTAGATGGATATGCAATAGGCGGACTCGCTGTTGGAGAAACTCATGAAGAAATGTATAAAATAATAGATGCTGTAGTACCACATTTGCCAGAGGATAAACCAATTTATTTAATGGGAGTTGGAACTCCAAGTAATATATTAGAAGCAGTGGACAGAGGAGTAGACTTCTTTGATTGTGTACTTCCAGCTAGAAATGGAAGACATGGAAATGTATTTTGTAAAGAGGGTAAGCTTAATTTAATGAATGCAAAATTTGAACTTGATACAAGACCAATAGATGAAGGTTGTGAATGCCCAGCGTGTAAGCATTATACAAGAGCATATATAAGACACTTATTTAAAGCTAAAGAAATGCTTGCTATGAGATTATGTGTATTGCACAATTTATATTTCTATAATAAATTAATGGCTGATATAAGAGATGCTATTGATGGAGATTATTTTAAGAAATTCAAAGAAGAAAAATTAAGGGAATGGGAAGGTAAAGTCTAGAAAAATTAAATGTTTAATTGTCAACACTAATGTATTAGTTTATCACGGTAATCGCATCCTTATTATACATTTAAATAAATTATAGTAAGGATGTTTAATTTAATACATTACATTCAATCATTGTGTTTGCAATCTCATTCTGCGTATTCATTCTAGAAATGCATTATGAAAGGCTTGAGGATCTATATTAGCAAATACGCGTTCAAATGTATCATGTGATGGTATCCCATTCGGTAATTCTAAAAAAGTTGATAACCACTCCTTTTTAGCTTCACCAAAATCTTCTATATCTGTCCAACTATCAGCACAACCTATAGTCCCCAATATGACTATTACTAGTATGTCAATTAACTTGTGATCTACAACATTTCCAACTCTATAGATTTGACTTTATGTTTTCTATGAATTTATAATATACCATTGAAATCCTTGTGTAAAGCCATTTTGCTAAAATTTTCGTATGCAATTACCGTGAAATAAAGCCAGATCTATATTGACATTAAACTTAAAGAAATGTAAACTACTTATCATGGAAAAAAGAAATATTTTAAAAATAAAGATTTTGGAGGAAAAAAATGAATAACATGATAGCATTACTTATAAATGTAGTACCTTTTATACTTGTTTTTGTAATTTTTTATTTTTTACTTATATTACCTGAAAAGAAAAGAAAAAAGAAATATCAAGGTATGCTTGAGGAATTGAAGATAAATGATGAAGTTGTAACAAGAGGTGGAATCATAGGAAAGATTACACACATAGATGAAAAAAGCATTACACTTGAAACAAGTACTGCTAAAACTAGAATTAAGTTAGATAAGAGTGGAATATCTTATAAAGTAAAGGTGGATTAATCATAATGCCCCTTAATACATCATAAAATGAAGTATTGGGGGTGTTATTTTAATGGAAAATAGTAAATTCTTTAAATCAGTATTAAAAGGTACTACAGGATCTTTAATTTTTAGCTTTATAGGAATTGCAGTTTTATCTTTATTGATGACTAAATTAGTATTTAGTAAAGGTATTTTTAACATGATATATGTAATAATATCTTTATGTAGCTTGAGTCTAGGTGCAATCATAGGAGCAAAGAAAAATGAATCAAAAGGATGGCTTGTAGGATTTGGAGTAGCGATAGGATATTACTTAGTGTTATTTGCATTATCTAGTAGTTTTAGTAGTGAAATAACTTTTGAAATTTTTGATTTAGCTAAACTAGCTATAGCGTTAGCAGTCGGTACTCTTGCTGGAATGTTAGGAATAAATTTATAAGATACTTTACTTCAAATTAACTTTGTCAGGATTAAAATAAGTTGTACGTGTTTAAGGTAAGATAATGTTTAGTTGAAATTTAAATGGATTTTTAGTTATATCCATGCATAATAAAAAACTTTATTAAGAAATTATAGTGTGTTATAATGAACAATGTGCCAGCATACCAGCATATAAGTATAATAATATTTAAAATTAAGAATAAATAAACACTTTAAAATAGAGGTTTATTTTCTTAATTTTAAGTATTTTAGTATTTTACATAACAATAAAAAAATTGAACAAATTATCATTCGAAATTTTCTTATGGGGAATATACAAAATATTAATTAAGGAAAAGACATAATGTACAGAGGAGGATTAAGATGAAAAAGAAAAGCAAAAATTCAGCATTATTTATATTAATTATTGCTGTAATTGGATTGTTAGCTTTTGCAGGATTTAAAGGATTTGTCCTAGGAGGATATGAATTTAAATCTTTTGATAAAGTAATAACTAGGGGGCTTGATTTACAAGGTGGAGTTTCTGTTCTTATGGAAATTCAAAAAGATACAGTAACACCAGAAGAATTACAAAGTGCTAAGGAACATTTATCTTTAAGAGTAAACAAGCTTGGTGTTGCTGAAACAGTTGTTACAACAGAAGGCAACAAGAGAATTAGAGTAGATGTACCAGGATTAACTAATTCTAAAGAAATAGTAGATAGCTTAGGTAAATCTGGAAACTTGAGTTTTAAAGGACCAGATGGAACAGAAATTTTAACAGGTTCAGATGTTAAAAAAGCAACAGCTCAAATTAACCAAGAAAAAGGTGGATATGAAATTGGGCTAGAATTTAATGACGAAGGACAAAAGAAGTTTGCAGAAGCTACAGGAAAGTATATAGGACAAAAAATTTCTATTTATCTTGATGACGAAATGATACAAGAAGCTACTGTACAAACACAAATAAATGATGGTAGAGCATCAATTACTGGAAATAACACATTAGAACAATGTAAAGCTACTGCTGGACTAATCAATGCAGGAGCTCTTCCAATTCCGGTAAAAGCAGTTTCAGTTAGTAATGTTGGAGCTGAATTAGGTACTACAGCATTTCCGAATTCTGTTAAAGCAGGAATGATAGGAGTAGCATTAATATTCTTATTTATGTTGTTTCACTATAGAGTTCCAGGTTTAATGGCAAATATAGCTTTAACATTATATATAACACTTACACTTTTGGTGTTTATAGAAGTAGGAGTAACATTAACCCTTCCAGGTATAGCAGCCTTTTTACTTACCATTGGTGTGGCTGTTGATGCCAATATATTAATTTTTGAAAGAACTAAAGAAGAGTTAAAGAAAGGATTTACTATTAAAGCAGCAGTTAAAAAAGGAGCAGAAAATGCTTTATCTTCAATAGTAGATTCAAATGTAACAACTTTACTTGCAGCATTGATTTTATATTTTATAGGGTCAGGAACTGTTAAGGGATTTGCAATCACACTTATGATAGGTATAGTTATAAGCTTATTTACAGGCCTAGTAGTAACTAAATTACTTGTTAATTTAGCAGTTGACTGTGGAGTGTTAAATAAATTGTCATACTTTGGAATTAACATGAAAAAGGGGGATAAAAAACATGTTTAAGATAATGGAAAAAACAAAGATATGGTTTTCAATTTCCCTAATCATTATTTTAATTGGAATTGGATTCTTATGTTTTAGAGGATTAAACTTTGGAATAGATTTCAAAGGTGGTACAGAAGTCGCAATTCAATTAAATGAAAATATTAATAAAGAAGATGTTGACACAATAGTTAAGAATTATGCACCGGATGCTACTACAAATTCATCTGATAATTATCAATATGGAATAAAGTCAGTAGATCTTAATAGTGATAAAGTAGCATCAATTATGACTGATTTAAAAGACAAGTACCAATTGGATAATAAAGCATTAATTTCACAAAATGAAATAGGCGCATCAGTTGGAAAAGAATTGACCAACAATTCAGTTTTAGCATTGCTTGCATCATTTGCAGTAATGCTTATATACATAGCTATAAGATTTGAATTTAAATTTGGATTAGCAGCGTTAGCTGCTACATTACATGATATATTAATAACAGTTTGTGTTTATGCAATATTTTATATTCCTGTAAACACGCCGTTTATTGCAGCTATATTAACTATAGTAGGTTACTCTATGAATGATACAATAGTAATTTTTGATAGAATAAGAGAAAATTCTAAGAAATTGAGAAGATCAAAATCGATTGAAGTAGCTGATATAAGCATAACAGAAACATTAGCAAGATCAATATATACATCTTTAGCGACAGTGGTTACAATAGTTGCTATGAATATATTAGTGCCATCAGTTAGACAATTTACTATTCCTTTAATAATAGGTATTATAAGTGGTGCATATTCTTCAATATGTATAGCATCTCCAATATGGGTATATTTAAAAGATAGAATTGGAAACAAAAAAACAAAATTACAAAGAGCTTAATTACTGGAAAAACAATAGAAAAACCTCCAGCACTAATGGAGGTTTTTTCATTTGTTAATAAAATAATTGTAAAAATGAGTATAATCATTTATAATAAAAGTGTTTTCTAATTTTATGGAGGAATAAGCCATGCGTAAATTCTGGGAAAGTATATATTGTCCGAATTATATTACTGGATATAACCCATTTATACTTAAAGGTATGAACAAAGCAATAGAGAGATTAGTTATGGCTGTGAATAATAGACAAAAAATTGTCGTTTATGGTACATATAATGTGGATGGAATTTGTGCTGTTTCATCGTTGATTCTTGTTTTAAAATATTTAAATGCTGATGTTGAGTATATAATATATGATAGACAAGAAAATGATGCGGAGCTAAACTCAAGAGACATAAAAGATAATGTGGATTTTTTAGGTGCGGAGCTTCTAATAACTTTAGGTGTGGGATTAAAGTCTAAAGAAGAAGTAAATTTATGCAAGAAATTAGGCATAGATTTAATTGTTCTTGAAAATGAGGAAAGTGATTTTGTGAATGATTATATTTACATTAATCCAAATCAAAAGGGTTGTCAATATAGGTATAAAAATTTATCTACAAGTGGATTAGCTTTTAAATTAATGCAAGCTATCGCTATTTATTACAATATGAAAAGTATAAATAAGTATTTAGATTTAATACTTATTGGTATACAGTGGTCGAAGGTATCGACTAAAGGGGAAAATGGAGTCTTAATTAAAGAAGGAAATAAATTCCTGATGAATACTAATAATAATGGGTTGAGATCAATAATAGAATTTGAGAATATAGAAGAATTTGATAATGATGGTATAAATAAAATAATACAATTTATAATCCCGCCCATAGGTGCAGTTGGAATTATGGATAATGCGCGAATTGTTTTAGAGCTTTTAACCACAAATGACAAGGACCGAGCAGATCAAATTATTAAATATTTATATAGTTTAAAAGAGGAATAATTCTTTAAAATATATTTACTATTAAAGCAGCGTTGATTATTTATTTTATTGTTATATGTCTAATCACAAATTTAGGATATATTAAAATAAATGTATGGAGGAATTAAAATGAATTTAAAAGAAAGAATACGAGTAATCGAAAATTTTCCTAAGGAAGGAATTAGTTTTAAAGATATAACAACATTAATATCTGATGGAGAAGCTTTAAAGGAAGCTATTGATCAAATTGTAGAACATCTAAAGGATAAAAAAATTGATGTAATAGTTGGACCAGAGGCAAGAGGATTTATTTTTGGTGTTCCTGCAGCATATGCTTTAGGTATAGGATTTATTCCCGTAAGAAAGCCAGGAAAATTACCTGGAGAAACTATTTCAGTTAATTATGGATTGGAATATGGAGAAGACCAACTTCAAATTCACAAGGATGCTATTAAACCTGGTCAAAGGGTTGCAATTATAGATGATTTATTAGCAACAGGAGGCACTGTAGAAGGTGTTGCTAAGTTAATAGAACAAGCAGGTGGAGAAGTTGCATTACTAAATTTTGTAATAGAATTAACAGAACTTAATGGGAGAGATAAACTAAAAGGTTATGATGTATCATCATTAGTTAAATATAATGTTTAAATAAAAAATATTTTTCATTTTAGGATAATTCTTTTTTAGATGCTGTATGAAAAACTAAATTTATAAAGATAGTATTTCTTTTAAATGCCTTATTGAAAATAATTCTAAAATAATATATAATTATTAGAAAGTCGGGCTGGTTATTAAACCAGCCTTTGAATTTATTTTTTAACGAATTATTGTAGAAGGAGAGCAATCTTTATGGTTGATAAATTATTGAAGATAATCAATAACAATTGTAATAATGTCGATATTGATATGGTGGAAAAAGCATATCATTTTGCTAAAGAAGCTCATAAGGAACAAAAGAGAGAATCAGGTGAACCGTATATCATTCATCCAATAGCAGTAGCTGAAATTTTAGCAGAATTAGGCATGGATACAAATACTATTGTAGCTGGATTACTACATGATATAATAGAAGATACAGATTTTTCTTATGATGAGACAGTTTCACTTTTTAATGCAGAGATAGCAAATCTTGTGGAAGGTGTTACTAAACTTACTAAACTTGGAGAAATGGAATATAAGACTAAAGAAGAGCAGCAAGCAGATAATGTTAGAAAAATGTTACTTGCGATGGCAAAGGATATTAGAGTAATAATAATAAAATTAGCAGATAGATTACATAATATGAGAACCCTTAAATTTATGCCAGCTAAAAAACAAAGAAACAAGGCTAAAGAAACATTAGATATTTATGCTCCTTTAGCTCATAGACTCGGTATGTCTAAAATTAAATGGGAACTTGAAGACTTATGCTTTAGATATTTGCATGAAAAAGAATATTATGAATTAGTAGATAGCATTGCAGAAAAAAGGGTTGAAAGAGAAGCTTACATAAAAGATATAGTAAGTGAGTTAAATGAAAATCTTCAGACATCAGGAATAGAATCAGATATTGATGGAAGGCCGAAGCATTTTTATAGTATTTACAAAAAAATGGTCACCAAGAATAAGAGTATAGAGCAAATATTTGATTTAACAGCTATAAGAGTTCTAGTTAATTCGGTTAAAGATTGCTATGGAGTGCTTGGAATAGTTCATACGATATATAGACCGATTCCGGGAAGATTTAAGGATTATATTGCCATGCCTAAGCCTAATATGTATCAATCACTACATACTACTGTAATTGGACCACAAGGAAAAACCTTTGAGATTCAAATAAGAACTTTTGAGATGCATAAAACAGCAGAATATGGAATTGCAGCTCATTGGAAGTACAAAGAAGGGGATATAGGAAATCCAGAACAAGATAAACAAAAAGATTTAGGAATGAAACTTGTATGGCTTAGAGACATGTTAGAATGGCAAAAAGAAACATCAGATGCAGAAGAATTTATAGAAGGCTTTAAAATAGATTTATTTTCAGATGAAGTTTTTGTATTTACTCCTAAAGGAGCTGTAATAAATTTATGTAGTAATGCTACACCTATAGATTTCGCTTATAGAATACATACAGATGTTGGGAATAAGTGTGTAGGAGCTAAGGTTAATGGTAAAATAGTGCCTCTTGATTATACTCTTAAAACTGGAGAAATCGTTGAGATATTAACTGCTTCTAATGCAAAAGGTCCTAATATGGATTGGTTAAATATTGCAAAAAGTAATCAATCTAAAAGTAAAATAAAGCTTTGGTTTAAAAAGGCTAAAAAAGAAGAAAATATAATAAAAGGTAAAGAGATTTTTGAAAAAGAGCTAAAGAAGCAAGGCGTTAATTATGCTGATATTGCTAAAGGTGAAATTTACGACAAATTAATGAAACGATATAATATTCATTCAATGGAAGATTTACATGCATTGATTGGTATTGGTGGTTTTTCTGCCTCAAAGCTTATTTCAAGGCTTAAAGAAGATAATGGGCTAATAAATAAAGACAAAGAGAGAGAGAACAAAGAAATTTTAAGTAAAGCAATTGAAGAGCAAATTGCAAAATCAGCAAGGCAACCAGAACCTAATAGTTATGGAATAACAGTAAAAGGTGAAAGTAATTTAATGGTTAGATTTGCAAAATGTTGTAATCCGGTTCCGGGAGATGACATTTTAGGATATATAACTAAAGGTAGAGGTGTATCAGTACATAGAAAAGATTGTAGTAATTTACAGAACCTTATAGATACGGATGAAGAGAAGGTTATAGAAGTTAACTGGGGATCATCGCAAGGCACAGCTTATTTTGCAAAAATTCAAGTTCAAGCAGATGATCGAGATGGCTTGCTTGCAGATATAATGAGTGTTATAACAGAGCTTAAATTGCAATTAAGTGCAGTAAATGCAGACTTAGCAAAACAAGGAGTTGCATTAGTTAATGTAAAATTAAAAATTACATCAGTGGATAATCTTAAAGATTTAATGAAAAGAATTAAGAGATTGAAAGGTGTAGTAGATGTATATAGAGTGAATAGTTAAATACATTACATAAATTATTAAAATATAAGAAAGGTGGGATAACATGAGAGCAGTAGTGCAAAGAGTGACCTCATCTAGTGTTTCAGTTAATGAAAATATAATTGGGAAAATAGGAATAGGATTTAATGTGCTAATAGGAATATCTAAAGACGATACTTTAGAGGATTTAAAGTATATAAAAGATAAGATTATTAATTTGAGGGTATTTCACGACGAAAATGATAAAATGAATTTATCCCTATTAGATATTAAAGGTGAAATACTCGTTATATCCCAATTTACTTTATATGGAGATTGTAGAAAAGGCAGAAGACCAAACTTTATGGAAGCTCAAGGTGGAATTTATGCAAATAAGCTTTATGAAGAATTCTTAGAGATTCTTAAAACATCTAATTTGAAAGTTAAAAGTGGAGAGTTTGGTGCAGATATGAAAGTTCAAATTAATAATGATGGTCCAGTTACAATACTATTAGATAGTAAAAAAACTTTTTAAGGAGGAATTAACTTTGATTATAAAAACTATTATAGCAGGAATGTATGAAGAAAATTGTTATTTACTAATGGATGAAGATACTAAAGAACTTGCAATTATAGATCCAGGTGGAAACGCAAATATATTGGCAGAAGAAATTAGACTTTTAGATGCAAAACCTAAATTTATTCTTCTAACACATGGACATATGGATCATGTAGGTGGAGTTATTGAATTGGTTAATAAATTAAATATTCCATTTTATATAAATGAAATAGAAGAAAAATATATGGAAAATGATAAATATGTATTTGGATCATTGCCTAAGGCATCAGGATATTTAAAAGAAGGAGATACTTTAAATTTAGGTGGTAATGTAATAAAAGTTATTGAAACACCAGGACATACTGCAGGGGGGATTTGTTTTTTAATAGCCGATAAACTTTTTACAGGAGATACCCTTTTCCAAGGATCTGTTGGAAGAAGCGATTTCCCAGGTGGAGATGGCATTCAGCTTATTAAGAATATAAAAGAAAAATTACTTCCACTAGGAGATAATATTGAAGTTTATGCAGGGCATGGAGGATCATCTACTATTGGTTATGAGAAAAGAATGAATCCATTCTTTTAATAAGGCACTTGAATAAATATAATTTATTTTAGAATTACAAGTAGAGCATAGAGTACATTGATTAAGGAGAAATAATGGACGTTAAAGTTAATTTGAATGATTTAAAGTTTAGATATGAGGTATATCAATTACTTAATGTGTATTTTCCAATGAAAGAAATTAAATTTTTAGAAAAAGAAGAAGCTGATTATACTTTTTATATTGATAAGGAAGTTTTAAGATTTGAATATAAAGATTATTGCAAAGAAGAATCTCTAGGAGAAGATATTAAAAATTCTCTTAGAAGGTTTCTTTTTCTATGCTTAAAGGATATAACTAATGATATATATCCTTGGGGAATTTTAATTGGAATTAGGCCTTCTAAAATAGCATTAAAATTGATTAAAGAAGGAAATACTGAAGAAGAAGTTATAGAAATATTTAAAGAGAGATATTTAGCACATGAAGATAAAGCAAGATTATGTATTGATGTGGCAAAAGCTGAAGAAAGAATAGTAAATAAAGATAAAAACAATATTGCTATTTATATTGGAATGGCATTTTGTCCAACTAAATGCCTTTATTGTTCGTTTACTTCTAATTCTATAAGTGTTTATAAAAAAATGGTGATGCCATATTTAGAAGCATTAATAAAGGAAATACGAAGTATAAGTGAGTATGTTAAGGAAAAAAATCTTAACATTGAATCCATATATTTTGGTGGAGGTACTCCAACATCAGTTAATGATAAAGAATTTATGATGGTGATGAATGAAATCTATAATAATTTTATTAAAAACAATAATGTTAAGGAATTCACAGTTGAGTGTGGAAGACCAGATACATTAACTAAAAATAAATTGCAAACTATGAAAGATTGTAGTGTAGATAGAATAAGTATTAATCCCCAAACTATGAATGATAAAACTTTAAAATTGATAGGAAGAACTCATTCGTCAGAGGATATTAAAGAAAAGTTTAAAATGGCAAGAGAACTTGGTTTTGATGATATTAATATGGACATAATAATAGGGCTTCCAGGTGAAAATCATGAAGATATGATAAACACTAAAAATGAATTGATAAAATTAAAACCAGATAGCATTACAGTACATGGGTTAGCATTAAAAAGAGGATCTAGGATGTATGAAGAGTTTATTCTTAAAAAGGGAATAAAAATGACATCTCAAGAAGAAATTATAAAAATGTACGAAGAAAGCAAGAATTTAGCAGAAAACTTAGATCTTTTACCATATTATATGTATAGGCAAAAGAATATGGTTGGAAATTTAGAGAATTTAGGGTATGCTAAAGAAGGTAAAGAATGTATTTATAACATTCAAATGATTGAAGAAAGACAAACAACAATTGCATTAGGAGCAGCTGCTGTAAGCAAAGTGATATTTTTAGAAGAAGATAGACTTGAGAGATTTCCTAATTTAAAGGATCTTCACGAGTATGTATCAAGAATTGATGAAATGATTGAAAGAAAAAAGAAGTTGCTAGATACGTTATATTCGTAATTGGTGACTGTAGATATTAAGTTATTAGATTAATGAACAATTGATACCCTTTAAGATATCCAGTGAGCATTTTACATTTGGCAAGTAGAACTCTTTTTCTTTGAGTTTCGTCCTTAATTGTTAAATGATAATTGTTCATTGGAGATGACTTTAGGATAAAAAGGAGGAATTAAAATGGCAATGGAAATGCAAGCACCAAAAGGCACAAAAGATATGTTACCTCAAGATGCTTACAAGTGGCAATATATAGAAAGCGTATTTAGAGACGTTGCTAAAACTTATGGAATTAGAGAAATTAGGACTCCAATATTTGAACATACAGAATTGTTTTTAAGAGGGGTTGGAGATACAACAGATATAGTTCAAAAAGAGATGTATACTTTCAATGACAAAGGTGATAGAAGTGTAACTTTAAAACCAGAAGGAACAGCATCTGTAGTTAGAGCTTTTGTAGAAGGTAGATTATTTAATGAAGCACAACCTACAAAGTTATATTACATAACACCAGCTTTCAGATATGAAAATGTTCAAAAGGGAAGACTTAGACAATTCCATCAATGTGGATTAGAAGTTTTCGGATCTAAAGAACCTTCAATGGATGCAGAAGTTATAGCTGTAGCTATGGATACATTGAAAAAATTAGGCTTAAAAAGCTTAAGCTTAAACATAAATAATTTAGGTTGTCCAAACTGTAGACCTAAGTATAATGAAGCTTTAAAGAAATTCTTAGAAGAAAATTATGATGGTCTTTGTGATACTTGCAAGACTAGATTTGAAAAGAATCCCATGAGAATTTTAGATTGCAAGGAAAAGAAGTGTAAAGAAATTACAAAGAACGCACCAATAATTTTAGATTTTATGTGTGAAGAATGTGATACTCATTTTACTAAAGTTAAAGAATATTTAGATATATTAGGGTTACCTTATAAAATAGATCCAGGTATAGTTAGAGGCTTGGATTATTATACAAAGACTATATTTGAAATATTAACTCCAGATTTCACAGTATGTGGTGGGGGAAGATATGATAAGCTTATAGAAGAGCTTGGTGGACCAGATATGCCAGCTGTTGGCTTTGGTATGGGAATTGAAAGATTAATTATGACTTTAGAAAAAGAAAATATTGAAATACCAAATGAAAATTTATTTGATTTATATATTGGCGCTAGAGGGGAAGAAGAAAGAAAATATGCTTTCAAATTAGCTAATAGCTTAAGAACTTTAGGCGTTAAATGTGAAATAAATCATATGGGTAGAAGTGTAAAAGCTGAAATGAAATTTGCCAATAAAATAGGTGCAGCATTTACTACTATCTTAGGAGAAGATGAGTTAACAAATAAAAAAGTTAATTTAAAAAGAATGAGTGATGGCGAAGTCTTTGAGGTTTCATTGGATGATTTAGAAAACATCGTAAAGATAGTTAAATAATATATTTTTATGGGTAATATCTAGATATATTAGCAGTGCATATTGCACAATGTACAATTAAGGAATAAATCCTTTAAGGATTTTAAAATATATTTTTTGTAAATGCCGTAGGCGTTTCATCCTAAATTGTGAACTGTGAATTGTGAATTGGAAAAAGTGTTAGGAGGAAATTAGTAATGGGTGAGTCTTTAAATGGATTAAAGCGTACAATGATGTGTGGTGAACCTAGAGAAGAACATGTAGGTAAAAAAATTACTTTAATGGGGTGGGTTCAAAGAAATAGAAAGCTTGGAGGACTTGAATTTATTGATTTAAGAGATAAAACAGGTATAATGCAAGTAGTTTTCGGTGAAGAAATTAATGGAGAAGCTTTTGAAAAAGCAAAATCAGTAAGACCTGAATACTGCATAGCAGTAATAGGAGAAGTTGTTAAAAGAGAAAGCATTAATGAAAACATGCCAACTGGTTTTGTTGAATTAAAGTGCGAAGATATAAAGATTCTTTCGGAGTCAGAAACTCCACCAATATATATTAAAGAAGATTTAGATGCAGCAGAAAACATTAGATTAAAGTATAGATATTTAGATTTAAGAAGACCAGATATGCAAAAAATATTCATTACTAGAAGTAAAACAACAAAAGCTATTCGTGATTATTTAGAAGCTAATAACTTCTTAGATGTTGAAACACCAATATTAAATAAGAGTACACCAGAAGGAGCTAGAGATTATTTGGTGCCTTCAAGAAATTATCCAGGTATGTTTTATGCTCTTCCACAATCACCACAATTATTTAAACAATTGTTGATGGTATCTGGATTTGATAAGTACTATCAAATAGCTAAATGCTTTAGAGATGAAGATTTAAGAGCTAATAGGCAACCAGAATTTACTCAAGTGGATATGGAATTAAGCTTTGTAGAGCAAGATGACATAATGGCAGTAAATGAAGGATTAATTGCTCATGTATTTAAAGAAGTTGCTGGAGTAGATATTAAGCTTCCAATTAAGAGAATGACATTTAAAGATGCAATGGATAAATATGGATCAGATAAACCAGATGTAAGATTTGGTATGGAAATAACTGATTTAACTGAAGCTGTTAAAGAAGTAGAGTTACCAATGTTTAAGGATGCCATAGTAAATGGGGGATCTATAAGAGCTCTATGTTTAAAAGGTGGAGCTGATATGGGAAGAAAGCCTTTAGATAAATTAGGTGAATTTGTTAAGACATATAAAGCTAAGGGACTTGCATGGATTCAACTTAAGGAAGATGGTGTCAAATCATCAATAGCTAAATTTTTAACTGATGATGTAACAAGTTCTATAGTAAAAACTATGAATGCTGAAACTGGAGATGCTATCTTGATAGTAGCTGATAAAAATTCGGTAGTATTCCAAAGCTTAGGAGCTTTAAGATTGGAATTAGCTAAACAATTTGATTTAATAAAAGATAAAAATGAATTTAATTTCACTTGGATTACTGAATTTCCATTATTTGAATATAGTGAAGAAGAAGAAAGATTTATGGCTTGTCACCACCCATTTACAGCACCAATGGATGAAGATTTAGATTTCATTGAATCTGATCCAGGAATTGTACGTTCTAAAGCTTATGACTTAGTATTAAATGGAGAAGAATTAGGCGGAGGATCTATAAGAATTCATGATATGGCACTTCAAGAAAGAATGCTTAAAGCACTTGGATTTACACAAGAAGATGCATGGGCAAAATTTGGATTCTTATTACAAGCATTAAAATTTGGACCACCACCACATGGCGGTTTAGCATTTGGATTGGATAGAATGATAATGTTCTTAGCTGGAACAGAAAACATAAGAGACGTTATTGCATTTCCAAAAAATCAAAATGCATATTGCTATTTAAGTGAAGCACCAAATGTAACTGATGAAAAACAATTAACTGAACTTGGAATTGGAATACTTCCGAAGGAAGATAAAAAAGACGCAGAATAAAAATAGCTTTACTATAAGAGTGACTTTCATATGATGATGAAAAATTGTTATATGGGAGTCTTTTTTGTATATGGTAGAGAAAATGGAGGAATATAAATGTTAGGAACAGTAGTTAATTCACTTACTATAATAGGTGGATGTTTAATAGGATTAATTGTAAAAGAAAGATTAACTGATAAGATTAGTTCAACTATAATGAATGGATTAGCATTATGTGTATTATACATAGGAATATCAGGAGCACTCAAAGGAGAAGATACATTGCAAATCATAATTTGTATAGCAATAGGTGCACTAATTGGTGAAATAATTGATATTGATAAAAAATTGAATGATTTAGGGGATATGATAGAAAATAAAATAAATAGCAAGAAAAAAAGCAAAACTAAGGATAAAATTTCTATATCAGAGGGGTTTGTCACATCAAGTTTATTATTTTGTGTTGGAGCAATGGCAGTAGTTGGATCTCTTGAAAGTGGACTTCAAGGAAATCACACAACTCTTTTTGCTAAATCCATATTAGATGGAGTAGCTTCAATAATATTTACATCATCTCTTGGTATAGGAGTAATGTTATCTTCAATTGCAGTATTTGTCTATCAAGGAAGTATAACACTTCTTGCAGGTGGACTATCAACAGTTTTAATAGATACTGTAATTTCTAATATGTCAGCAGTCGGTAGTCTTTTGATTGTAGGTCTTGGATTTAATATGCTTGGGATGAGCAAAATTAAGGTGGCGAATTTATTGCCAGCTATATTTATACCTATTATATTTGGATTATTCTAAATTACCGCTCAATATATCAATTAATATGTTAATAAATAATAGAGAATATAAAAATTGAGAAAAAGGGGCTGTCGCACTAAATAATTAGTGCACAGTTCCTTTTTTGTGAAAAAAAATAAATCTCAAACCCAATAAGTTTGAGATTTATAGTAAAATATCATTATGCTACTAAAAAATATTTTACAAAAAGATTATACAATTA
>NZ_JAJFUC010000059.1 GCF_021372645.1 Clostridium sp.
TTTATTTTGTGCGCCCTTTTTTAGCTAATCAAACCATTGGAATTGTATAAAAGCAACTTTTCCATCAATTAATGATGTTTTTGCAATTTCTAATCAATTTTTATTCAGTTTTATAAATGAGTTTCGCAATTACCTATAATATTATATATTTTGTATGAAAAAAAATTTTAGAAATAAACTACTGTATATTATAACATTAATTTTTATGTATGATAATTAAATAGTAAATATAATGATAAATTTCGAATACAAGTTATAAAATTATGTAAAAAGCTTTTGAAATTATTGACATGGTAGAAAAAATAAGCTATTATTAACTCAAAGATAGTTTAGCGTGCTAAATTGATAAAACGATAAAACAACATAATGATATAACAATCAAGCAATAAATGATAGGTGGGGTGGATATGAGTAAAAGAAATATACTTCCAGAGGGAACAAGGGATTTAATATTAGATGAATGTATTATAAAGAGATCTTTAGAAAGAGATATAGATAACATTTTTGAAAAATGGGGATATAAAGAGGTTATAACACCAACATTGGAGTTTTATGAAACATTCAATTATAATTCTCAGACTCTAAGAGAAGAGGATATGTATAAGTTCTTTGATAATAGAGGTCGTATCTTAGTTTTAAGGCCTGATATGACAATTCCAATAGCTAGAATAGTAGAAACTAAGCTTAAGGATGCAGAATTCCCTATAAAATTAAGATATACTTCTAATGTGTTTAGGGTACATGCAAGTCTTGGTGGGAAAAGAAATGAGTACACAGATTGTGGCGTTGAACTTATAGGAATTGAGGATAAAAAGTCTGACTTAGAAATATTAGTTCTAGCTTTAGAAGCTTTAAAGAAGTTAGGATTAAATAATTTTAAACTTGAAATAGGTAATATTGGATTCTTTAATGGAGCATTTAAGAATTTAGATATAGATCAAGAAAATAGGGAAATTATTGCTCAATTTATAGAAGACAAAAATTTAAAGAGTTTAGATGATTATCTAGGGGATTTAGATATTAAGGAAGAGTATAAGAAATTCTTTAACAAATTACCTTGGATGTTTGGGGACAAAAACATTTTAGAAGAAGCTAAGAAATTAGCATTTAATGATGAGATAAAAGAAAATCTAGGGTATTTAGAAATTCTATATTCACAATTAGAAGCATTAGGGTATGGAGAAAATGTAACCTTTGATTTAGGAATGGTTCCAAGGCTTAATTATTATACAGGATTGATTTTTAGAGGATATGGTGAGGGGTTAGGAAATACACTTTTAAGAGGTGGAAGATATGACAGCTTAATTCAATTCTCCAATACTTATGTTCCAGCTATAGGATTTTCAATAGATGTTAATTCTGTAATTCCAAATGTAAAGCTTAATGGAAATTTAAATGAAGATGAAAATATATATAAGATATATTATAGTGAGAAAAATAGAATTGAAGCTATTAAAAAGAGTGAAGAACTTAGAAGTCAAGGGTATATAGTTAATTTGTTACCAAAAGAAGACATTCAAGAAATAAAAATTATTAAGGGTGGGGAAATTTAAAATGGGAATAAGTATAGCACTAACAAAAGGAAGATTAGAACAAGAAACAATTAAAATTTTAGATAAAGCTAACTTTGATCCCTCCGAATTAAAGGACAAAGGAAGAAAACTTGTATTTAAAGATAAAACACAAGATATAAAGTATTTCTTAGTAAAGGCTGCTGATTCAATAACTTATGTAGAGCATGGTGTAGCTGATCTTGGAGTTGTTGGCAAAGACACTATTTTAGAAAGTGATAATAATTGTTATGAAGTGTTAGATTTGGGTTTTGGAAAGTGTGGATTTATAGTAGCATCATTGCCTGAAAATGATATTTTTAAGAAGGTTGGTCATGTAAAGATAGGAACAAAATATCCAAAGGTAGCAAAGGATTATTTTAAAAATAAGGGTATGGATGTTGAAGTTATAAAAATAGAAGGTTCAGTGGAGCTTGCACCAATACTGGGTTTGTGTGATGGTATTGTAGATATTATGGAAACTGGTACAACACTCAAAGAAAATGGATTAGTTGTATTGGATAGGATTTGTGAAATAAGTGCAAGATTAATTGTAAATAAAGCAAGTTTTAAAATGAAGCAAAATGAAATTTGGGAATTCATAGATAGAATTAAAGAAGTGATTAATAATTGACAAAATTCGTGAAATGTTGATAATTATAATTAGAATATTTTAAATAATTATTAAAAAATCATGTGGTAAATTAAGAAATTACTTTTTTATGATTATTGATTTGTTATGAAATTAAAGGGGGCTATTTTATATATGTTAAAGTTTATGGAAATTACTGAAAGCAATAAGAAAAGCTTAATTGATGAACTTAAAGGAAGAGCTACAGAAACAGAACAAGAAATAATTTTAAGTGTGAATAACATCTTGTCAAAAGTAAAAAAAGAAGGAGATAAAGCCTTATTTGAACTTACTAAGACATTTGATAAAGTTGATCTTAAAACTCTAGAAGTGTCAGCCAGTGAAATAGATGAATGTTTTAATAGTGTAGAAGATGATTTTATTGCAGCATTGAAAGAAGCTAAGGTAAACATAGAAGAATATCACAATAAGCAAAAAGCAAATGGATTTTTAATGACTAAAGATAAAGGGGTTTATTTAGGTCAAAGAGTTCTCCCACTAGAAAGAGTTGGGGTTTATGTTCCGGGAGGAACTGCAGCGTATCCATCATCAGTACTAATGAATGTAATACCTGCAAAGGTTGCTGGTGTAGATGAAATTGTAATGGTAACACCACCAGACAAAGATGGGGGAATTAATCCGTATATAGGAGTAGCAGCAAGAATTGCTGGAATAGATAAGATATACAAAGTCGGAGGAGCACAAGCTATTGGAGCTTTAGCTTATGGAACGGAAACTATTGAAAAAGTTGATAAAATCGTAGGCCCGGGAAATATATTTGTAGCGACAGCTAAGAAATTAGTATTTGGAGAAGTGGATATAGATATGATTGCAGGTCCTAGTGAAATATTGGTTATTGCAGATGAAAAATCTGATCCTAGTTTTGTTGCAGCAGATTTAATGTCTCAAGCAGAACATGATAAACTAGCATCATCCGTATTAATTACAACATCTAAAGAGTTATACGAAAAGGTTGAAATTGAATTAGAAAGACAAGTTAAAACTCTTGAAAGAGAAGAAATAATAAGAACTTCTCTTAAAGATTTTGGAAGTGCAATAATTTGTAAAACCATTGAAGAATGTATTGATATATCTAATGCTATTGCACCTGAACATTTAGAAATTATGGTGGATGAGCCAATGAAATACTTAGGTATGGTTAAAAATGCTGGCTCTGTATTCTTAGGTAGATATTGCCCAGAACCAATAGGAGATTATTTTGGGGGAACAAACCATGTATTACCTACAAGTGGAACAGCGAGATTTTTCTCACCTTTGTCAGTTGATAGTTTTATAAAAAAATCATCTTTCATTTATTATTCAAAAGAAGCTATTATGGAAAATGGAGAAAAAATAATAACATTAGCTAATAAAGAGGGACTAACAGCTCATGCTAATTCTGTAAAAGTGAGATTAAACAATGGGAATCTATAACGAGTATATTAATTCCTGTGATGAATATACAATTAACCTAGATAGTAATGAAATCTATCTAGAGATGGATGGAAATGTACTAATGAATATGAAATCTTGCTTAAATAGCATAGGGTTACATAGATATCCTACTAATGAAATGAAGACCATTAAAGAATTATATGCAAATTATGCAAACACAGAAAGTAAAAACATTATTGTAGGAAATGGATCAGATGAAGTGATAGAACTTGCAGTAAGCAAAGTGATTACACAAGGCAAAAAAGCATTAAGCTTAGGACCTGATTTTGTAATGTATGATTTTTATGTATCAAGATTTGGTGGAGAACTTAAAAAATATGATATAGGTAAATCTATGAATTTTAATGTACAAGAATTCATAGAACTTGCAAAACAAGAAAATGTGGATTTAATTCTTTTCTCAAATCCTAATAATCCTACTGGAATTGGAATAGATTTAGATAGTATAATTACTATATTAGAGACATTTAAAGATACAACAGTTCTTGTAGATGAAGCATATTATGAGTTTTATAGCGAATCCATGATTCAATATATAAATAAGTATAAAAATTTAATTGTAACAAGAACACTTTCAAAAGCTTGGGGACTTGCATCCTTAAGAGTTGGATTTTTAATAACTCATGAGGATAATATATGTGAATTATTAAACTATAAGGTGCCATATACAATAAGCTCTATTTCACAAAATTTAGCGTCTATTGTTTTAAGATATCCAGAAAAGGTTAGAAATAATGCAAAGCAAATAATTGAACAAAGAGAAGAATTATATGAGAATCTTAAAGAAATTCAAAAAAATGCAGCAATGAATATACAGTTTTATCCATCTAAAGGCAATTACATATATGGAAGAACAGCACATAAAGAAGCTCTTATAAAAGGACTCGAAAATAATGGGATTGTAATTAGAAATTTTAGTGACGATACTTTTAGAATTACTGTTGGATCACCTATGCAAAATAGAAAAGTAGTAGATGGAATAAAGAAAATTTTTGTATATTAGTAGATAAATAAAGAATTAAAAAATTAATATGAAAAGCTTATTTGAAAAAGTTGTATTTTAAATAAGACTATAAATATAGATTTGGGGGCTAATATGTTAGATAGATTCTCAAAAAAAGACAGAGTAACAAAAGAAACTAGTATTAAATTAGAAATAAATTTAGATGGAACCGGAAATAGTGAAATAAATACAGGAGTTGGATTTTTTGATCATATGCTAACTTTATTTGCATTTCACAGCAAAATTGATTTAAAAGTGTTAGCAAAGGGAGATTTAGGAGTATGTGATCATCATACGATAGAAGATATTGGAATAACACTTGGAGAAGCCTTTAAAGAAGCATTAGGAAATAAAGTAGGCATAAATAGATATGGAACATTTTATGTTCCAATGGATGAAACTTTAGCTTTAGTATCATTAGATATAAGCAATAGACCATTTTTAGTTTTTGATTGTAATTTTAAAAGAGAGAAAGTCGGAGAGATGGCTACTGAAATGGTAGTTGAGTTTTTTAGAGCTTTTGCTTTTAATGCTGGATTAACACTTCATTTAAAAGTTTTATATGGAGAAAATGATCATCATAAAATAGAAGCATTATTTAAAGCATTGGGAAGAGCGATAAAAGAAGCTAAGTTTAGAAGTGAAGAAAATGGAATACCATCAACTAAAGGAAGCTTATAATCAGTTAACAGTTAACAATGTACAATTAACTGAATTAATGGGGGTGTGTAAATGATAGTTATAATAGATTATGGAATGGGAAATTTAAGGAGTGTTAAGAATGCTCTTGATTTTCTTGGACTGGAAAGTAAAATTTCATCTGATGAAGAGGAAATAAGAAATGCTAAGGCATTAATATTGCCAGGTGTCGGAGCATTTCCAGATGCCATGGAAACTATAGAAAGATTGTCATTAGATAAGGTAATAAGAGAAGAAGTAGCTAAGAATAAACCTCTTCTTGGAATATGTCTTGGCATGCAATTATTATTTGAACGTGGTTTTGAAGGACTTGAAAGAAAGGGACTTGGATTATTAAAGGGCAGTATTGTCAAGATGAAGGATGATAAAGAAAATAATATTAAGATTCCTCACATTGGTTGGAATAATTTAATATATAACAAAAAAGATGAATTGTTTAGCTCAATGGAAGAAGGTAAGTTTGTTTATTATGTACACTCATATTTTGCACAAGACTATAATGATGATGATTTAATAGCTTATAGTGAATATGGAGAAAATAAAATTCCAGGTATAGTTAGATGCAAGAATGTTATGGGAGCTCAATTTCATCCTGAAAAGAGCGGAACAGTAGGTCTAACTATCTTGAAAAATTTCGGGGAGTTGATTAAATGATAATTTTACCAGCAATTGATATAATTGATGGAAAACCAGTAAGATTATATCAAGGAGATTATACTAAAAAAGAAATCGTTGCAGATGATATATTTGAAACAGCAAAATCCTTTGAAGATATGGGTGCAGAATATGTACACTTAGTTGATTTGGACGGAGCAAAAAGTGGAAGCAATCAAAATCATGAATTAGTAATAAAAATCGCTAATATGCTTAAAATTCCCGTAGAGCTTGGAGGAGGAATACGTTCTTTTGAAACTATTAAATATCTATTAGATAATGGAGTATCAAGGGTAATTCTTGGAACCATAGCTATGGAGGATGAGGAATTATTAAAAAAAGCAGTAGATACATACGGGGAAAAGATTGCAGTTGGAATAGACTGTAAGGATGGCAAGGTGTACGGTAGAGGGTGGCTATCTGGAAGTGACTTAGATTACATGGATTTTGCAAAGAAGATGGAAAGTGTAGGCGTTAAGAACATAATAGTAACAGATATAAGTAAAGATGGAACTTTAGAAGGTCCTAATGTTGAAATGCTTAAAATGTTAAAAGAAACTGTTAATATTGATATTACAGCTTCAGGTGGAATTTGTGACATAGAAAATATAAAAGAATTAATGGACATAGATTTATATGGAGCAATAACTGGCAAGGCGATATATGCTAAAACATTGTCTTTAGAAGAAGCGATAACAGTTTCTAAGAAATAAAAAATAGTGTATTAATGGATAGTAATTATAAATTGTTAATTGATTAGAAAGGGGGGTAAGGTTATGCATACAAAGAGAATTATTCCATGCCTTGATGTAAAGGAAGGAAGGGTTGTTAAAGGCATTAATTTTGAAGGACTGGTTGATGTTGGTGACCCAGTTGCGCTTGCAGAATATTACAATAAGCAAGGTGCAGATGAATTAGTTTTTTTAGATATAACTGCAACTCATGAAAAAAGAGGTATAATGGAGAAGGTTGTTCAAAGTGTGGCTGAAAAGATTTTTATTCCTTTTACTGTAGGTGGAGGGCTAAAAACTTTAGAAG
Source organism: Clostridium sp. (assembly GCF_021372645.1). Lineage (GTDB taxonomy): Bacteria > Bacillota > Clostridia > Clostridiales > Clostridiaceae > Clostridium. The sequence continues at coordinate 7,031 of NZ_JAJFUC010000059.1, forward strand.
ATATAAAATCTATACTTAGAGCAGGTGCAGATAAGGTAAGCTTAAACTCAGCTGCTGTTAGAGATAAAAGACTTATAAAAGAAGGCGCTTTTTATTTTGGGAATCAATGTATAGTATTAGCCGCAGATGCAAAGAGAAGAGCCGATGATACTGGTTGGAATGTAGTGATTAATGGTGGAAGAATTGATACAGGTATTGATTTATTAAAGTGGGTTGAAGAAGCAACAGCACTTGGAGCTGGAGAAATTCTTTTAACTTCCATGGATGCAGATGGAACTAAGAAGGGGTTTGATTTAGAATTAACTAAAGCAGTCAGTGATATAACTAATGTTCCTGTAATTGCATCAGGAGGATGTGGATGTTTAGAAGATTTTTATGATGTGTTTGAAAATAATATAGCAGATGCAGCCCTTGCAGCTTCACTTTTCCATTATGGAGAATTGACTGTTGATGAAGTTAAAAAATATTTAAATGATAGAAATATTTCAGTACGTATTTAATTGTTGAGTTATAATGCCAAGAATAAAAATATATAACAATATTATAGGAAATATAATGATTTAGAGAAAATTTAAGACTTGGAAAGGGGGACTACAAATGGAGATTTGTGAAAGAGTAGAGCAAATTGATTTTGAAAAGTGCAATGGATTAGTGCCAACCATAGTTCAAGATTATGTAACTAAAGATGTGTTGATGCTTGCATATATGTCTAAGGAAAGTTTAATGAAGACATTAGAGGGAGATACTACCTGGTTTTATAGCAGAAGCAGAGATGAACTTTGGAATAAAGGTGCAACATCTGGACATTTTCAATATGTGAAAGAAATAAAGATAGATTGTGATAATGATACAATTTTAATACTTGTAGAACAAAAAGGAGCAGCGTGTCATACAGGGAATAAAAGTTGTTTTTATAGAGATTTATAATAAATTATAAATTGTTCATTGAAGAAGTATTGGAGGATAAAAAATGGATGGAAATATAAGTGCTTTATATGATGTGATTTTAAAAAGAAAAATTGAAGGCGAAGAAGGATCTTATACAAGGTATCTTTTTGAAAAAGGAACGAATAAAATATTGAAAAAAGTTGGAGAAGAATGTACAGAAGTTATAATAAGCTGTAAAGAAGATAATAAAGAAGAACAAATTAATGAAATTTGTGATCTTACATATCATGTACTTGTTTTAATGGCTCAATTGGGGATTTCAGTTGAAGAAGTTTCAGCAGAACTTGAAAAGAGAAAAAACAAGATTAATAACTTCAAGGGTGAAAGAAAACCAGTAACAAACGTCTAATAATTTATATATATTTCACTAAAAAGGATTGTTTTTTAACAGTCTTTTTTTATGGAAAGTATAAAATTTCTGTTGGTTAAATCTAGATGTAATTGATAATGAAGGAACAAACTCAGAGAGAAAGTTCAAGAAAGCAAATGTAAAGTTTTGACGTTGACTTTTCCCATAGTTATTCTAAATATATAGAAACTATTTAAAGGAAATTTGAAAATTTAAGTAAATTGCCTTCTTGATGTGATATAATAGCTAATCAAGAAGGCTATTTTAAAATATAATATTAAATTTTTTAATTTATATGTTTTGTTTATAAAGCAACTTTGGAGCTATTTGTATAAAAAAAGAAAACCTGCATATGTATAGTATAGGTTTTTGCATGTTCATTTAAGAAAGTGAACAAATAAACATGTTATTGTGGGTTTATAAAACTTTACAACAATTAAAACGCAAAAAATAAATAGCAAATTTTATTAAAAAAGAACATAAGTCATATGCCTAAAAATAGAATATATGTATAGGAGAAAAATAATGATTAAAATTTATAAAGAAGAGTTGTTGAAAAATACTATAGATTATGAAGAATATTCAGAAAACATTTGTAAGCTTACATTAGAGGAATTAAGAGATGAAGGATTGCTTAAATGCAGGGGATGTTGTTTAAAAGAAGCAAAAAATAAAAATAAGTGCACTGATTGTAATTCAAAAAATAGTTGCAAAAAATAATATCATTATTTTAATTATAGAAATATGAAATAAATTGTAGATTTAAGGAAAATAATAATATATAATAAATTTGTTTATTATATAAATAGATTAAAAAGATTTGGAGGGGGCCATCTTTGGGAAAGCCAAGTATTTTTAGTAGAGAATATGAAAAGAGAATAAAGAGAAGAAGAAAAAATCTTATGATAAGTTCTTTTATTATAGTATTAGTAATATCTGCACTAATAATTAAAGTTGTGCGTAACCCTATAGATTACAGCAACATTAAGAAAAATATACAAGCATGGATTGATAGTGATAATATGAATAGTTCAGAACCAATTGTAAAAACAAAAGAAGAAACTATAGATAAGGAACCAGTAAAAGAAGAACTAAAAAAGCCTTTAGAAGAATCAATTGATATTACTTTAGTTAGTGGAAGCATTGCAAAAGCAATTTATGTAAATGATAATAATGGTGGAAAAGTATTTAAAACTTTAAATACTAATGATAAAGGTGTAAGTTTTAATATTAGTCCATTAGGCAAGCAAATGATTGTAACAGATACTAATCTAGTAATTACTTTATACAATGTAGATGGAACTACTAAAGTAATATCTAAAGATCAATATATTTCTAGTAGTGGAGGAGTTTTTACAAAAGAAGCTACAATGAAAGCAAATCCTCAATATTTATGGAACGCAAATCCTAAATTTATTAATGAAGAAAAAATAGTTTTTGTGAGCAATAGGCCATATTTTGGTAATAAAGCTCTTAAACAATATTTATGGATGACTGATATTAAAACTGATGCAGATAAGGTGTTTTGGGAATCTGCTGGAGCAAGTATAGATATTGGTGAAAAGGAAGAAAAAGGAACGAGAATTACGGTTGATGGGAGTATTTATCATATTGATTTAAATGGGAATTATGTTCGATAAATATAATATTAATAAATTATTTGATAAGATTTAGAGGTTTATGGTATAATGACTTAGTTAAATTAAGATGAACACTATTTTAGGAGGAAAGAATAAATGAAAGCTAAAGTGGAAAAGATAGAAACAAATGTACTAAAATTAGAAATAAGGGTTGAAGCTGAAAAATTTGATGCAGCCTTAACTAAGGCTTATAATAAGAATAAGAGCAGATATAACATCCCAGGATTTAGAAAAGGAAAAGTTCCAATGGGAATGGTTAAAAAATTCTACGGAGTAGAAGCATTTTATGATGATGCTGTTAACTTTGCAATTGATGAATCATATCCTGTAGCATTAAGTGAAGAAAATATCAGACCTGTGGATTATCCACAAATTGATATAGTAGAACTTGGAGAAGGTAAAGAACTAGTGTATACTGCAACAGTTACTACTTATCCAGAAATAGAACTTGGAGAATACAAGGGATTAGATATAAAGAAGCCTGTATATGAAGTTGAAGCTAGTGAGATAGAAAAGCAAATTACAGAAATGCAAGAAAAGAATGCTAGAATAGAAGTTAAAAAAGAAGGTAATGTAGCTCAAGGTGACTTAGCTATCATAGATTTTAAAGGATACATAGACGGAGTTGCTTTTGAAGGTGGAGATGGAAGTGATTATGCTTTAGAAATAGGTTCAGGTACTTTTATTGATAATTTTGAAGAACAATTAATTGGTTTAGCAGTAGGCGATAAGAAAGAAGTTAATGTTTCTTTCCCAGAAGGTTATGGAAAAGAAGAATTAAATGGAAAGCCAGCAATGTTTGAAGTTGAAATCAAATCAATCAAAGTTAAAGAATTACCAGAATTAGATGATGAATTTGCTAAAGATGTATCAGCAGTTAATTCACTTGAAGAATTAAAAGAAAATCTTAAAAAGACATTAGAAAAGAATAATGATGAAAAAGCTGAAAGAGAATTTGAAGAAGCTGTTATTACTGCAATAATTGAAAATTCAAAGATGGATGTTCCAGAAGTTATGGTAAGTAAAGAAATTGATGATATGATGAAAGATCTTGAAGGAAGATTAAAATATCAAGGACTAAGCTTAGATCAATACATGGAATTCACAGGAAATACGACTGAAAAAATGAGAGATTTCATGAAAGAAAATGCAGAAAGAAAAGTTAAAGCTGATTTAGTTCTTGAAGCAGTTTCTGAGGCAGAAGAAATTAAAGCTACTGAAGAACAATTAAATGCAAGAGCTTTAGAATTAGGAAAGATATATGGACCTAAGGATCCAGAAAAAATGGCTAAAATTTTAGTTAAGTCTCAAAAAAATATGATTGAAAAAGACATAATAATAGAAAACACTCTTAAATTTATAAAAGAAAATTGCAAATAATCTATTTTGAGATATAATATAAAATAAGTATATGAATTAACAGATTGCCAGAAAAAATTTTTTCTGGCAATTTATTCAAATAATAATTAACAAACTAGTCAAAAGAATATATAATTAAAGTTAGATAAAAATATAATAGTAAAAGGGAGGATTTATATGAGTTTAGTACCAATGGTTGTAGAACAAACAAGTAGGGGAGAACGTTCCTATGATATATTTTCAAGATTGTTAAAAGAAAGAATAATTATGTTAAGTGGAGAAGTAAATGATGATACTTCTAATTTAATAGTAGCACAATTATTATTTTTAGAAAGTGAAGATCCAGATAAAGATATTTATTTATATATAAATAGTCCAGGTGGATCAATAACTTCAGGAATGGCTATTTATGATACTATGCAATACATTAAATGTGATGTATCAACAATATGTATTGGAATGGCAGCTTCAATGGGAGCATTTTTACTTTCATGTGGAGCTAAAGGCAAGAGGTATGCACTTCCAAATGCAGAAATTATGATACATCAACCACTTGGTGGATTCCAAGGGCAAGCAACAGATTTTGAAATACATGCAAAGAGAATATTAAAGATTAAAGAATCTTTAAATAAGATTTTAAGCGAAAATACTGGTAAGCCTTTAGAAACAATCAAAGCAGATGTAGAAAGAGATAATTTTATGAGTGCAGATGAAGCTAAATCTTATGGATTAGTAGATGATGTAATAACTGCACACAAAGTAGGAAAAGATAAATAAGATAAAAATTTTAATTTATACGTTTTAAGTGAGGTGAATATATGGCTAAATATGATGAGAAGAAACAATTAAAGTGTTCATTCTGTGGTAAGACTCAAGAACAAGTAAAAAGATTAATTGCAGGTCCAGGAGTATATATTTGTGATGAATGTATTGATTTATGTTCTGAAATTATAGCAGATGAATTCCAAGAAACTGTTGACTTTGATCCTAAAAGTGTCCCAAAGCCAAATGAAATCAAAGAATATTTAGATTCTTATGTTATTGGTCAAGAAAGAGCAAAAAAATCTTTATCAGTTGCAGTTTATAATCATTATAAAAGAATTAATACTAATAAAGAAGATATAGATGTTGAATTATCTAAAAGTAATATTTTACTATTAGGTCCAACTGGTTCAGGTAAAACATTACTTGCTCAAACTTTAGCAAGATTTTTAAATGTACCATTTGCAATAGCTGATGCTACAACATTAACAGAAGCAGGATATGTTGGAGAAGATGTTGAAAATATTCTTCTTAAATTAATTCAAAATGCAGATTATGATGTAGAAAAGGCTGAAAGAGGAATAATCTATATTGATGAAATAGATAAGATTGCAAGAAAATCTGAAAATCCATCTATTACTCGTGATGTATCAGGTGAAGGTGTACAACAAGCCTTGCTAAAAATATTAGAGGGAACTGTTGCATCAGTTCCACCACAAGGTGGTAGAAAGCATCCTCATCAAGAATTTATACAAATAAATACTTCTAATATATTATTTATTTGTGGTGGAGCCTTTGATGGAGTTGATAAGATAATTGAAAATAGAACAAGAAAGAGTTCAATGGGATTTGGTGCACAAATTCAAGCTAAACATGAAAAAGATGTTGGAAGTTTGTTAAAGGAAATTATGCCAGCTGATTTATTAAAATTTGGGTTAATACCAGAATTCGTTGGAAGGCTTCCTATACTTGTTACATTAGAATCTTTAGATAAAGAAGCTTTAATTCAAATTTTAACTAAACCTAAAAATGCTCTTGTAAAGCAATATAAAAAATTATTTGAGCTAGATGATGTTAAGTTAGAATTTAATGAAAAATCTTTAGACGCAATTGCTGAAGAAGCTATAACTAGGCAAACAGGCGCTAGAGGGTTAAGAGCTATTATAGAAGATATAATGAATGAAGTAATGTATGAGATACCTTCAGATAAGAGAATAACTAAGGTTACAATAACTGAAGAAGCTATTAAGGAGAAAAAAGAACCTACAATTGAAAGATTGGAAGATGGGAAAATTAGACCTACTTTAGTTAAACCTAGAGCTAAGAAAGATATTGAATCTGCTTAGACTATTAGTAGATTAAAGAAAATAACAAGTCAAAAGTGTGATGTATATTTCTAGTCATGCAGACTTGTTATTTTTTATATGTTTAAATAACCTTGTCATTTAATTTATGTAAAATAATTAAATGATAGGGTTATTTTTTCGTTATTTTTTACAAATAAAGAATATATTTGTAACTACAAGTAAATAATATTAATAATAGAAATAAAAGGAGGAAAAGTATATTTGCAATAATAATAAAATTTAGAAACAATAGATAATATATTATTACTTGTAAATATATTTAAAGAATATGGCGAATATATTAATAATTTTGCAAATCGTAGTTTTGATTCTTATGGTTTATGTAATGTGTAATTCAATAAATAAACCGCAAAAAAGTAGAAATGTTGTAATTGATAGAGAAAATACAAAAGAACTTAATAATTTGAATAAACTGCGCCAAATAACTTTATCACAACCTTTAACAGAAAAGAGCAGACCTTCAACCTTTGAAGAAATAATAGGTCAAGAAAAAGGTATTAAAGCACTAAAAGCTGCCTTATGTGGTCCAAATCCACAACATGTTATTATTTATGGGCCACCAGGAGTAGGTAAAACTGCAGCAGCGCGGTTAGTATTAGAAGAAGCTAGGAAATCAAAATTATCACCTTTTGCAGAAAAAGCGAATTTTGTTGAATTAGATGCAACTACCTTAAGATTTGATGAAAGAGGAATTGCAGATCCACTTATAGGTTCAGTACATGATCCAATATATCAAGGAGCAGGTTCTTTAGGCATAGCAGGAATTCCTCAACCCAAAGCGGGTGCAGTTACTAAAGCTCATGGAGGTCTTTTATTTCTAGATGAAATTGGTGAACTCCATCCAATTGAATTAAATAAACTTTTAAAAGTATTAGAAGATAGAAAAGTATTTTTAGACAGCTCATATTATAGTTCTGAAGATACAAATATGCCTAAATATATAAAGGAAGTATTTGAAAATGGACTTCCAGCAGATTTTAGATTAATAGGAGCTACAACGAGATCTCCACAGGATATAATACCAGCCATAAGATCAAGATGTGTTGAAATATTTTTTAGAGCTTTATTGCCTGAAGAAATAATGAGTATTGCAATAAATTCAGTTAATAAGATTGGACTAAAAATTATGAATGACGGTGTTGAAGAAGTAAGTAAGTATTGTACTAATGGAAGAGAAGTAATAAATTTAATACAATTAGCATCTGGTATTGCAATTAATGAAGATAGGGAAGAAATAACATTAGAAGATATTAAGTGGGTATTGGAGAATGGTCAATATAATAAGATAATATGCAATAAAATTCCATCTAAATCAAAAATCGGAGTTGTTAATGGATTGGCAGTATATGGAGCAAATATAGGAATGATAATGCCACTTGAAGTCAGTTGTAAAAATGTTAATGAAAGAAGAGGAGAACTTAAGATAACAGGAATAGTTGAAGAAGAAGAAATAACTAATAATAATAAAAAAATTAAAATGAAGAGTACTGCTTATTCATCAGTACAAAATGTATTAACTGTTTTAGATAATTTGTTTAATTTATGTACTGATAAATATGACATACATGTAAATATCCCTGGAGGAATACCAGTTGATGGACCATCAGCAGGAATAAGTATTGCAACAGCTATATATAGTGCAATAACTAAACAAAAAGTAAACAGATTGGTTGCAATGACAGGGGAAATAAGTATACTCGGATCTGTAAAAGCTATAGGAGGGGTAAAACCAAAGATATCTGCAGCCTTTAAAGGTGGTGCACAAATAGTTATTATTCCAGAAGAAAATTATGATGAAGTATTAAATGAGATATTTGAAATAGATATTATTCCAGTAACAAATTTTAAAGAAGTAATCCAAATTGCTATAGAAGATAAAAATATTGTTAGTAAAAATGATAGAGAAGTATTATCAGCTGAAAGTAATAACACTTTAAAAAATTAAAATGAATTGTTTTAGGCACGTGAAAGAAAATAACAAGTCAAAGATGCGATGTATAAGGGTCGAGCTTCCTAATGACACGAAATAGGCCAGCATATTGACTTGTTATTTTTTTGAATGTTACTTAAATTAATTTGAATTAAATTTTCAGAAATCATTAATTGTGAATTGAAATTTTTATTTCACACCTTTTATTTTTAATATTAATATATATATGGTATAATAGATAAATTAAAAAAGACTTGTTTTTGTTAAAATTTTTATTGAAAAGTTTGATGAAAATTTATTATATTAAATTTAAATTGAAAAAGGTTTGATATTACTTATTTTGTAAAAAACATGTTATAGTAGTAAGCTTTTTATATCAAGAATGATTGAAAAAGTTAGTTATTATGTGTATACTAGAAAAGTCAAAATAAATAATGTAATTATGATATGGGGGGAAATAGTAATATGAAAAAGTTATATACAATTCCACTAATTCCTTTAAGGGGATTAACTGTTTTTCCTAGTGTAGTGGTACATTTTGATGTAGGAAGAGAAAAGTCTACAGCTGCTATTGAACAAGCTATGTTAGATGAACAAGAAGTTTTTCTTGTAGGTCAAAAAAATTCTGTAGTAGAAGAACCTAATCAAGATGAACTCTATTCAATTGGAACTATATGTAAAATAAAGCAAATTCTGAAAATGTCAGATAATACTATTAGAGTCCTTGTCGAAGGACAAGAAAGAGGCAAAATAGTTAAATATATAGAGGGTGATAAGGAAGATTATATAAAGGTTTCAGTACAGAAATTAGGAAATAAAGTAGTTAAAAATCAAGAATTAGATGCTTATATTAAATGCTTAGATAAAGAATTTATCAAATTATTGAAGCTTTGTGAGGAAAATTATGGAGAAGTTATTAAACTAATAAATTCTTTAGAAGATCCAAGTAACTTTGTAGATATGGTAGCTTCTTATGCTATTACCGATGAAAAGTTAAAGCAAGAAGTTTTAGAAACTGTTGATTTGATACAAAGAATAGAGAAAGTATTAGAAAGAGTTAAAATAGAAATTTCCATAGCAAAAATTCAAAAAAAGATTTCTAATAAAGTAAAAAACACTGTTGCACAGGAACAAAAGGAATTTTATTTAAGAGAACAAATAAAGGCAATTCAAGAAGAATTAGGAGAAGATGCTGAGGAAAAAAAAGAAATAGCAAGATATCAAGAAAGAATTAATAAAGCAAAGCTTACTAAAGAAGATAAAGATAAGCTCTTCCATGAATTATCAAGACTTAAAAATATGAGTGTTACATCATCTGAAGGTAATGTGATTAAAGCCTATTTTGATTGGGTATTAGATATTCCTTGGGGTAAGTATACAAAAGAAAGTATTGATGTTATTAAAGCAAGAGAAGTTTTAGATAATGAGCATTATGGATTAGAAGATGTTAAAGACCGAATTATAGAGTATTTAGCTGTAAAGAAATTTAGCAAATCTCAAAAGGGTCCAATATTATGTTTAGTTGGGCCTCCAGGGGTGGGAAAAACATCTATAGCAAGATCCATAGCGCATTCTATTAATCGAAAGTACACAAGAATATCTCTTGGCGGAATGAAAGATGAAGCTGAAATTAGAGGGCATAGGAAGACTTATGTTGGTGCTATTCCAGGCAGAATCGTTTATGCAATGAAAGATGCAAAATCTATGAATCCACTTATGCTTTTTGATGAAATAGATAAAATTAATTCAAGCTATAATGGAGATCCATCTGATGCATTATTAGAAATATTAGATACTGAACAAAATAAAGCATTTAGAGATAGTTATTTAGAAATTCCGATGAACTTGTCGAAAGTTCTGTTTATAGCAACAGCAAATTCTTTAGAAACTATACCAAGACCACTTTTAGATAGAATGGAAGTTATAGAAGTATCAGGATATACTTATGAAGAAAAGTTCCATATAGCTAAAAATCATTTAATAGTTAAGATATTTAAAGAACTAGATATACCAGCTGATAAGATTAAAATAGAAGATTCTTCTATTAGAGAAGTTGTAGAAGGATATACAAGAGAATCTGGCGTGCGTGGATTAGAAAGAAAGTTAAGTTCACTTATAAGAAAAGTATTAGCTGAGATGTTAAAGCAAGGGAAAAAGGAATTTACCATAAATAATGAAAAAATTGAAGAATTTTTAGGCAAAAGAACCTTTGATTTTGATAAAATTGATAAGATGGATAAGGTTGGAGTAGTAACAGGGATGGCGTGGACAGCCTATGGTGGAGATACTCTTCCTATAGAAGCTATGGTTATGTCAGGAACAGGCAAGCTAGAACTTACAGGTAAGCTTGGAACTGTTATGCAAGAATCTGCCAAAACTGCGTATAGTTATGTTAGAGCTAATGCTGTTAAATTTGGAATTAATGAAGCTTTTTATAAAGAAAAAGATATTCACATACATGCACCGGAAGGTGCAGTATCTAAAGATGGTCCATCAGCAGGTGTTACAATGGTAACAGCACTTGTATCGGCGCTATCAGGTAAAAAAGTTAAGCATAATGTAGCTATGACAGGAGAAGTTACATTGACAGGAAGAGTACTTCCTATTGGGGGATTAAAGGAAAAGTCTTTAGCTGCATTTAGAGCTGGAGTAGATACTATAATAATTCCAAAGGAAAATGAGAAAGATATAGATAAGATACCAAATTCAATCAGGAATAGCTTGAATATTATTTCTGCTAAAGAAGTAAATGAGGTATTAAAAAATGCGTTAATTGGAGAGGATACTAATGAGAATTAAACAATCAGAATTTATTACCTCAGCAGTGAAAAGAGAGCAATATCCAATAGATAATAGAGTGGAAGTTGCGTTTGTTGGAAGATCTAATGTAGGAAAAAGCTCAATAATAAATTCTTTAACAAACAGAAAAAAATTAGCAAAAGTTAGTCAAACTCCAGGAAAAACAAGATTAGTCAACTTTTTTCTTATAAATAATGATTTTTATTTAGTTGATTTACCAGGGTATGGATATGCTAAGGTGTCAAAATCAGAAAAAGACAGTTGGGGAAAAACCATTGAGATGTATTTAACAGGTAGAGAACAACTAAAGAGAGTTGTTTTACTTGTAGATTCAAGACATAAGCCATCAGGTGATGATATAATGATGAATGAATGGTTTAAACATTTTGGATATGATGTTACTATTGTTGCAACCAAAAGTGATAAACTTACCAGAAATGAATTGAAAAAGAGTGAAAAGGTAATAAAAGAAACCTTAAAGCTGGGTGAAGAGGACAAATTGTACTTTTTTTCATCTTTAAATAAAAATGGAAAAGATGAGCTTATTGATAATCTTTTCTTAGAATTTGCAACTGATTTAGACTAATGAAAATATAATTTAGCATGGATATGTTCTTATGAATTTAATATATTTAATAAGAACATAAATTTAACCCCTTACAAATTTTAAATTTGTAAGGGGTTAAATTTATGTTCTAGTATATATTATTGCAATTAAGTTTCTACATTCAATCACTATTTAGAAACATATATAGATTTATAATTGAAAAGACATTATTACAACATATATATTTAATAGAATTTACCCTATATTATTAGGAGTACAGCTTTAAAATTATATTTATAATAAATGTGTCAAAAATTCTGAATAGGAATAATATATAATATAAAAAAGAAAAAAATATTTCCAAGGAGGAATAAATATGGAGATGAATGATATCCTAAATGGTTTAAATTCATGCGATGATGATTGTTGTGAATCAACTTCTAACAGTTGTAATTGCGGATCAAACTTCGGAGGATCAGGAATGGGATGTTTTCCAGGAGGATTTGGTCAAGGGTCTACTGGATGTGGATTTGGTAGTTGGATTTGGATTTTATTAATATTGTTTTATTGTGGTTGTGGAAAAAGTGGCTATGGAAGAGGCGGACATGATTGCTGTTGTGAAAAAAAAGAAGATTGTTGCTGTAATAAAGGAAGCTATGGTGGCGGAATATTAGGTAACTGCTCATCATACTTGTTCTTATTAGTAATATTATTCCTTTGCAATAGTGGCAATAATAACGTTGGCTTTTGTGGAGGATTAAATCCTTGCAGTAACAATTTTGGTTGTGGTATTGGTTGCTAGAATTCTAATATTTTAGGAAGGAGAGATAAATATGTCTAGAAAGAAGAATAAATGTTGCTGTGAAAAGAAACATGATGATTGCTGTTGCGATTCAATGTCTAGTTATTCTAGTTTTTTAGGAGGCGGAAGTGGCTGTACACCAATCTTATTTCTATTAATAGCATGTGGGTCAGGATTATTAAATTGTAATAAATCATATTTGATTATTTTACTATTCATATTATGTGGCGGAAGTTTTTCTAAGTTTTTAGGTTGTGGAAACGAAGGAGCTAATTGTTGCTACTAGGATAGTTGATAGAGGGCTTTTTAAGCCCTCTAAAAAAATGCTTAAAAATACAAACATTTTTACATATACATACATATATTAAAATGAGGCAAATTATAATTGAGAGGATTTTAAAATGGCTAAGCGTAAACATAGGGAACAAGATCCTATAATAAATGATACCAATAGTAATACCAATAACAAAAATATTCCTTTTGGTATAGATCCTATGCAATTAATGGGACTATTAGGCGGAAATTTTGATATGAGCAATATAGGAAATATGTTATCGTCAATGAATACTAATGGATTCAACTTGGGGAATTTAGGTTCATTAGCTCAAATGATGGGGCTAAATTTAGATAGTAATTTTTTACAAGAAAATATGAATAGCACAAATAATGATATTAATAAAAATATGTATTCGAATGTTAATCGTAATGTGAAATCATATCCTAATAACAATACAAGTTCCAGAATTAATACAAGTTCAAATATTGATAAAAATAATAGAAAGAGTACCGATAATAAAAATGTTAAAGACAATGATGCCAATCTAGATTTTCTAATGGCATTAAGGAGTTATGTTCATCCTGATAGAATACAGTTTATAGATAAGATTATAGAAGCATATAAAAATGGAGAATTTAAAGATATTTAAAATAAGTTTGAAATTATTTTTCTTAGTGTGTATACAAAAGAAAAACATGTCAATAATATTAATGTAATAGATTAAAGATTCTTTTACAAACTTAATGAATTATAAAAGTTTTACTTCATTAAGTAACCCCTCATCCCCCTTTAGGCCGCAGTATGCGGCCTTTAAAATTTTATTTAACTTTTTGTATGCAATTAATTTTATAAGAGGAAGTATCTTTTTCTAAATCTATTAATAATATTAATTCAGTTTTATCATTTTGTTCGCCTTTAAGGTGGCTTTTTTCAAAAGACAACCTCCATCTTATTGACAAGGGTTCTCCAGAATCGGTCCATTTATAATCATAAAAAAAAGCGTTTTGAAAAGAATAAGAATAATTTTCTTTATCTAAATTCCAAAGTAAAGACAAATTTTCTTTATCAATTGAAGATGTAAAAATATCAGGAATATCTTCAAGTACATAAGGAATTTGAATTAGGTCTATAAAGTGTGTCACAGAATCCAATGAGGGAATAGTCGAAATTTCTTTGCTAGTATCCAAAGCAGTATCATTAATAAGCATAAAACTATTTAATGAAGCTAGTCCTTCGGATGATGATATTGAATAACACATAGGAGTTCTTGAATTTTTGCAATCTAATATACCAAAAATATTGTTATTATTTGAAAAAATTAAATCAAAATTTTTTTTATTCCAATGAAATAAATAAGAAATACATTTATTATTTTTTGAGCCTTGGATTATAATTTCAGGGATGTTGTCTCTTGAAATATCATTAAGAAAAATTTTGGGTTCCCAGTGATTATTAGCAGTAAAAAGTATTTTATCATCAATTTGATTGGAGAGATAATAATTATCATCAGTGCAATTTATACTCAAATCAATTTTATTTTGAGAATTTAATATTTGTAAAGTATCTTTTTTACCATCACCTGTTAAGTCAAATTGTTTATTTTGAGAAATGTTTACAGGGGAAATAGTTTGAAGAGATTTAAAGTTATTAAAAATAAAGGAAATCATAGTTGCAAGTAAAAAGAGTAAACTTATACTTAATATTATATTTACTAAATTTTTTTTCTTTAATATTACGATTTTCATTATGTATCACCTCAATAAATTATATGTTAATAGTTAGGTGCATATTAATCATATAGAAGTGATAAAATAAAAAAACTATAACTTTAAATAAACATACATTTATTTAAAGCTATAGTCAAAATATAATATTTATTTACAATCAGCACAATAGCCATAAAAATAAACTTTATTGTAAACAATTTGATAATCAGTATGTTTCTCAGCTAAAGAATTAAGATTGTCAAGAGATAAATCTTTAAAATCATCAACTTTACCACAACCTAGACACTGTAAATGTGGATGTGAAGAAGAATTTCCATCATATCTAAAATTACCTTCACCAACATTTATTTCTTGGATTAAACCTACATCAACTAATGTTTTTAGGGCTTTGTAAACTGTAGCTAAGCTCATAGTTGGATATTGAACATGAATATCTGTATAAATAACATCAGCCGAAGGGTGAGAAGTTGTATTAATTAGATAATTATATACTGCAAGTCTTTGAGGGGTTAATTTTAGCTTTTTTTCTCTGAAAATCGAAGCTATATAATCCATTGTAAAATACCTCACTTATAATAATTTTATGTGCAAATTATAGCATAAGTATAAACAAATAGTCAAATAATTAATTAACGTTATCTAGAAAGAATTATTATTACTGTTGAAATATAAAAAATAATTAAAAAAATTATTGAATAGTTAGAAAAAGTCTGTTATTATATAAATAAAGCTGAATGTTAAATTATTAACATTGTATAAAAATTACAATAATATGTTATTAAGTTCAATTTTGCAAAGAGATACTAATTTTTATTACAGACTTTAAAGTATATAGCCTATAATAAAAATATAAATATATCAAAAATAAGGAGGCGTATTTTTATGGGGAAATATAAAGTTGGAGATGAATTAATACTAGTTAATGATCCAAGTGAAGAAAATGCTAAACTAAAAGAACTTACACAATTAACAGTTGAAGGTGATTTCGCTCGAATATCTTGGGGAATAAAGATATTGGAAGTAGAATATGATAAACCTAATGTAACACTAACTTATAAAAATGTTAATGGTCAAAAAAATAAAGTCTTTTCAGAATGTAAAGATATAGCAAACTTTGATAAAGAAAAAGTTTTGGAAAAAGCATTACTTAGAGCTTTTCAAAATGAATTAATAAATATTTCTGTTTTCAAAAATAA
>NZ_JAJFUC010000066.1 GCF_021372645.1 Clostridium sp.
AGCCTTAACAACACTTGAAATGGCAAAACGTCAAATTTTACCTGCAGTAATTCAATTTGCTACAAGTGTTGCTGAATCAATAAACACTATTAAAGCTACTGGAGTAAATGCAGATATATCAGTTCAAACTGAATTATTAACAGAAGTTTCAACATTAACAGCTTCATTAAGCAAAAATGTAAAACTTCTTGAAAAAGCAGTTGAAAAAGCTGACAACTTTGAAGGTGATATATTCGATTTAGGAATGATGTATAGATACGAAGTATTCGAACAAATGAATACTTTAAGAGTTGATGCTGATAAACTTGAAACTATAGTTGATGAAGAATTCTGGCCATTACCAACTTATGAAGATATGTTATTCAACGTTTAATATAAGAATACTATAGAGAATAAAATGGAGCACTTCAGAAATGAAGTGCTCCATTTTTGTAAATAGGCAAGAATTAAATTGCTTTTTTGCAACATTGGGACATAGCTGTTGCATTGATGAAGTTCAATGGGGTATATAGACGAGATAAAATTTAAGTGTTTCTTTAATTTTGCAAGAATAATATATTAATTATGCAGAAATGTTGAAAAAAATAGAACAGTGCGGTATAATGTTACTATAAACTCACCAACCGAAGAATTAACAGTTACTTGCATTGGCAACAGTACTGTATAATGTTACTATAAACTTAAAGTCAATATAAGTAATTTAAGGGGGCAAAAAAATGCAAAAAATAAAAATGTCTAATCCATTAGTTGAAATGAATGGAGATGAAATGACAAGAATTGTTTGGGGCGTTATAAAAGAAGAATTATTAAATCCATTTATTGAATTGAATACAGAATATTATGATCTTGGATTAGAGCATAGAAATGAAACTAATGATAAAGTTACAGTTGATGCTGCAGAAGCTATCAAGAAATATAAAGTAGGGGTAAAATGTGCAACTATTACACCTAATGCAGCAAGAGTTAAGGAATATAACCTAAAAGAAATGTGGAAGAGTCCTAACGGTACTATAAGAGCAATATTAGATGGTACAGTATTTAGAGTTCCAATTACAGTTGAATGTGTAAAACCGTATGTTAGATCATGGAATAAGCCAATTACAATAGCAAGACATGCATATGGAGATATATATAAAGCTGTAGAAATGAAAGTAGAAGGAAAAAGCAAATGTGAACTTGTAATTACGTCTGAAAATGGGGAAGAAAAGAGAGGGTTAATACATAACTTTTCTGATGAAGGTGTTGTTATGGGGATGCACAATTTAAATGCATCCATAGAAAGTTTTGCAAGAAGTTGCTTCAATTTTGCTTTAGATGTTAAAGAAGATTTGTGGTTTGCATGTAAAGATACAATTTCTAAGAAATATGATCATGAATTTAAAGACATATTTCAAGAATTATATGACAACGAATATAAAGTAAAATTTGAAGAGTTAGGAATAAAATATATATATACATTAATAGATGCAGCAGTAGCTAATATTATGAAATGTAGTGGCGGAATAATATGGGCTTGTAAGAATTATGATGGAGATGTAATGAGTGATATGGTAGCAGCAGCATTTGGATCAATTGCTATGATGTCTTCAGTATTAGTTTCACCAGAAGGAAATTATGAATTTGAAGCAGCTCATGGAACAGTTCAAGATCAATATTATAGTCATTTAAAAGGCGAAGAAACATCAACAAATTCTGTAGCAATAATATTTGCATGGGCTGGAGCTTTAAGAAAAAGAGGAGAACTAGATAATAATTCAGCGTTAGTTGATTTTGCAAATAAGTTAGAAGAAGCTTCAGTAAAAACTATTGAAGCAGGGAAAATGACAGGAGACTTGGCAGTAATAGCAGAACATGATAATATTCAAAGATTGAACACTTTTGATTTTATTAAAGCTATTAGAAAAACATTAGAGGAAATGCTTTAGGCAGAAGTTCTTGTTATTTTTTTGAATGTGCCTAAAGTTAAGATGAAAATTTAATAATACATTAAGTCTATTTAGAGATAAGTAAAAGAGAATGTACATTTAATCTGTAGGATTAAGTGTGCATTCTCTTTTTTTAATGTCTAGACCAGTTATACAAAAAATGAAAATTCTTTAATTAATTTTTGAAAATCAATAGATTATTCTCTATTATTAGATGGCTTAATGGCGGAGCGTGAACAAGGAAATTACAATAGATGTTGCATATCGTTATTTTACAACTGATAATAGAAGTTTTATTGCAACAATTATATTTAAATAAAAATATATATGCTAAAATAAGTAATATTAAGGCATATAAAAAGGAGTGATATTTATTAATATAGATTTTTTAGGAGAAGCTTTAGAAGTTGGTGGTAGCTCTATTTTAATAAAAATTAATAAAAAAAATATATTGTTTGATGCAGGAATTAGGCAAAGCATTAGTAAAGATAGTGTTCCTAATTTTAGAGATGTTCAAACTTATGGTGGACTGGATGCAATAATTATAAGCCATGCTCACTTGGATCATATAGGGTGCTTACCCATTATAAGTAAAGAATATCCTAGTGCTAAAATATATATGAACAATATGACAAAGGATTTAGTTAAGGTCTTGTTATATGATAGTTTGAAAATAATGAATAACAGAGATGCTGAAATACCATTATATGCGGAAGCTGATGTAGAAAATACACTAAATAGGATTTTTACAATAAATTATGAAGTGAAATTTCCTATATTTGAAGACATGTATGTTACATTTTATAATGCAGGACATATAGCAGGGGCAAGTTGTATTTACCTTCAAAGTCCAGAAGGAGCTGTATTTTATTCAGGGGATTTTTCAGTATTTTCTCAAAGAACTGTTGAGGGGGCAAAATTACCTAGACTAAGACCAGATGTAGCAATAGTTGAATCTACATATGGTGATAGACTTCATTCTAATCGTGAGATTGAAGAAAGAGCTTTAATTGATGCAGTAAGATAACATAATTGAAATTAAAGGAACTGATAACAGAGAAGAAATATTATCTCAAGAAGAGCCTGTAGTTATTATATCAAGTTCGGGTATGCTTACTGGAGGTCCAAGTGCATTTTATGCTGAAAAAATAGCACCTATGGAAAATGGATATATTGTAATTACAGGATATCAAGATGAAGAAGCACCTGGAAGAAAGATTTTAGATCTTTTAGATGCAGATGAAGAAAGTGAAAGATATTTAAGCATAAATGGACTTAATATTCCAGTTAAATGTAGTGTAAAAAAAGTTGGATTATCAGCTCATTCTGATAAAAATGAGATAAAGGGGGGCAGACAACAGTTGAAAAAAGTTTATAAAAATTTATAAATATATATTTATTTTTAATACAGTTTATTGCATAATAATTTCAAGGAGTGATTAACTTGAAATATTATTCAATAGGAGAATTTGCAGAACTTATAGGTAAGACAGAGCAAACATTA
>NZ_JAJFUC010000069.1 GCF_021372645.1 Clostridium sp.
AGAAATAGCTGTGCCGGGGATGGATCAGTGTCAATGGGCCAGGCTGCTGTGGCTGCACTGAAATATAAATGAACAATGCACTTCAAATTCAAGTAAATAAAGGATATTCACTCAGTGGTTTCTTCAGGAGCTATAACCGGCAAATTTAAGCGCCGTTTCTTTAGGGCCTTTTTTCTTTCGTTTATATGTTTCAAAAGGTCCTCTGCATGTGCCGTGGCCTGATTATATTCTTCGATGAGGCTTTTCAGTTCATCTTCTACTTCTTCGCCCATTCTAGCTCTTTCTTCCAGGATCTGGAGCTCCTGGAACTGGTGGCCAGGTACTTTTACCCTGATAACCCCCTGGCTTATGAATATCTGGAATTCGATGTCTCGGGAAATTCCATAATATTTCCTGGGCCTCCCCCGTTCTATCTTCTGTAAAGATGAATTTAAAAGTCCCACTTCTTCCATGGCCCGTAAGTGTTCGATTATAGCCTTCTGTCCCACTTCTAACTCACGGGATATTTGACTTACAAAACGAGGTTCATCTCTTAAAAAGTTAAGAATGTCTCTGCGGGTTTTACATCCCATGACATCAAGTATTTCCTCTAAATCCATATTCCACATCACTTTTTTTTGTTAGATTGATTTTTATTTTCAGGTTGTTAAATGATTATCATCTGTTGGTATTAATTTTATTTCGAAAACTTTATATAACTTTTAGTAATTATAATACTTTAAGTTTATATAACTTTTGGTAACTTTAATCATGAATCTAACGAATATTTATATAACCTCTGGTTATTAAAGAGAAAGGTTACCATGGATTCATCCAAAAAAAGGTGAATAAATGACTGATACACCAGATTTAAAAAAAGTAAAAAAGGAAATAGAGGATTTAAAATCCCAAATCAAGGAAAAAGATGAAATAATAGATGAGATGAATCAACAGCTAGAAGAAAATGACAAAACCATGGAAGAACAGAAAGAAAAGATGGACGATTACTATTCTCAACTACAACGCATGCAGGCGGATTTCGATAATTACAAAAAAAGATCCGAAAAGGACCTAAGCGAATACATAAGATACGCCAACGAAAATCTGATTTTAAAAATATTAGATACCTACGAAGATTTAGGTAGGGCTCTAAAATCCGAAAACAAAGAAACTCTAGAGGAAGGAGTGGAATTAATTTATAAAAAGTTAAAAGACACCCTGGAAGGAGAAGGACTTCAGGAGATCTGTGCAGAAGGCGAGAAATTCGACCCCTTCAAACACGAAGCCCTCATGGTGGAAGACCACCAGGACTTCCGTGATGGAACGGTTATAGAAGAACTTGGAAAGGGCTACACCCTGGATTCCAAGGTAATAAAGTATTCAAAAGTTAAAGTTTGCAAAAAAAGGTGATAAATATGGCAAAAAAAGAAAAAATAATAGGTATAGATTTAGGAACAAGTAACTCTGCAGCAGCAGCACTAATCGGTGGAAAACCCACCATAATACCCAGCGCAGAAGGAGCCACCCAATACGGAAAATCATTCCCAAGCTACGTGGCCTTCACTGGCGATGGGCAGAAATTAGTAGGGGAACCAGCCCGAAGACAGGCAGTGACCAACCCAGAAAACACCATAACCGCCATTAAAAGGCATATGGGAACTAATTATAAAGTAGATGTAAAGGGTAAACAATACACTCCCCAGGAGATATCCGCCTTCATCCTGCAAAAAATAAAAAAAGATGCCGAGGCATTTTTAGGAGAAGAAGTAAAAAAAGCAGTTATAACCGTACCCGCCTACTTCGATGACAACCAGAGAACAGCCACCAAAGATGCAGGTACTATCGCTGGTTTAGAAGTTGTACGATTGGTAAATGAACCAACCGCAGCCAGTCTAGCATATGGTATAGATAAAGAATCCGATGAAGAATTAGAAATACTAGTATTCGATTTCGGTGGTGGAACCCTGGATGTAACCATTATGGAATTTGGTGGAGGAGTGTTTGAAGTTAAATCCACCAGTGGAGATACCAAATTAGGTGGAACCGATATGGACGCGGTGGTTATGAACTACCTGGCACATCAGTTCAAAATGGAAACTGGCGTAGACTTGATGAACGATGACCAGGCTGTACAGAGACTAAGAGAAGCAGCTGAAAAAGCAAAAATAGAACTCTCCACCACTCTCACAACCGATATTAACTTACCATTTATAACCGCTACACAAGATGGACCAAAACATCTCACTCAAACCCTAACCAGGGCCAAACTCGAGGAATTAGTGGATACAATCATCAAAAAATGTTCAGGACCAATGGAACAAGCTATTTCTGACGCTAAAATGACCAAAGCAGATGTTAGCAAAATTATACTGGTAGGAGGACCAACCAGGATGCCTGTTGTCCAAAAATTCGTGGAAGATTATATTGGAAAAACCGTAGAAAGAGGAATTGACCCTATGGAATGTGTGGCTGTAGGAGCAGCTATTCAGGGAGGAGTACTTGCCGGAGAAATCAAAGATCTGGTTTTACTCGATGTAACCCCGCTTTCTTTAGGTATAGAAACCTTAGGAGGAGTATTTACTAAACTAATAGACAGAAACACCACCATACCCACCAAAAAAAGTCAAATATTCACTACAGCAGCAGATAACCAAACTTCTGTGGATATCCACGTACTACAGGGTGAGAGATCCATGGCCAGCGGTAACACCACGTTGGGAAGATTCCAATTAGTAGGAATACCTCCCGCTCCCAGAGGAATGCCTCAAATTGAGGTTACATTTGATATAGATGCTAATGGTATTGTTAAAGTATCAGCTTTAGATAAAGGAACTGGAAAAGAAGCTAATATCACAATAACAGCTTCAACTAACTTAAGTGATGAGGATGTAGATAAGGCTGTAAAAGAAGCAGAAAAATTTGCTGAAGAAGATAAGAAGAGAAAAGAAAAAGTTGAAACTACAAACACTGCAGATCAAACAATCTATCAAATAGAAAAAACATTAGGTGAAGTTGGCGATAAAGCTACAGAAGAAGAAAAAGCTGGAGTTCAAGCTAAGATTGAAGAGCTTAAGAAGATTAAAGATAGTGACGATGTAGAAGCTATTAAAGCTGCAATTGAAGCAGTAAACCAAGCATTCTATCCAATAGCTACAAAGATGTATCAACAAGCTGGTGGTGCTGACGGTGCTGGATTTGATCCAAATGCAGCTGCTGGTGGAGCTCAAAGTGCACCGCATGATGATAATGTTGTAGATGCAGATTTTAAGGTAGATGAAGACAAATAAGATAAGTAGGTGATTAAATACTAATTATCTAAATAATAGGATAGGGAAGGCAAACTCGTCTTCCCTTTTCTAAGGTATTAAAATATACCTAAAGTAAAAAATAAAACCAGGTGGTGAATATAAACAAATGGCAAGTAAAGACTATTATGAATTACTTGGACTTCAAAAAAGCGCAAGTGATGATGAGATAAAAAGAGCCTTTAGAAAGTTAGCAGTAAAATATCATCCAGATAAAAATCAAGGAAATGCTGAAGCCGAAGAAAAGTTTAAAGAAATAAATGAAGCTTATCAAATTCTTTCAGATCCTGACAAGAGAGCTAAGTATGATCAATTTGGATCAGCAGCCTTTGATGGTAGTGGTGGCTATGGTGGTGGCTTTGATGGATTTGATATGGGTGGTTTTGGTGATATTTTCGAGTCATTCTTTGGTGGTGGCGGTGGAAATGCTAGAAGAAAGAATGGCCCAGTAAAAGGAAATGATATTGAATATACTATAACATTAACTTTTGAAGAAGCTGTTTTTGGTGTTGAGAAAGAAATATCAGTTAATAGAAGTGAAAATTGTGACCAATGTCATGGAAGTGGTGCTGAACCAGGAACTAATGCAAAGACTTGTCCAACTTGTGGTGGTGCAGGTCAAGTAAGAGTACAAAGACAAACTCCTCTTGGAAGCTTTGTTTCAACATCAACATGTGATACATGTAGGGGCACTGGTAAAATAATAGAAAAACCATGCTCACATTGTAGAGGAAAAGGTAATGTTAGAAAGACAAGAAGTATAAAAGTTAATATACCAGCAGGTGTTGATACAGGTAATGTAATGCCATTAAGAGGACAAGGCGAACACGGGTTAAGAGGTGGAAGTCCTGGAGACTTATATGTAAGAATTAATGTGACACCATCAAAAGTATTCACAAGAAAAGGAAATGATGTGTATATAGATGCTCATGTTTCTATGGCTAAAGCTGCATTAGGTACAGAAATAACTGTAGCTACAGTAGATGGAAATGTTAAATATAATGTTCCAGCAGGAACTCAATCAGGAACAATGTTTAGATTAAAAGGCAAGGGTATAACAAGAGTTAATTCAAGTGGCAAAGGAGATCAATACGTAAAAGTTGTAGTTGATATTCCTAAGACATTGAATAAGGAACAAAAGGAAGCATTATATGATTTAATGAGAGCATCAGGTGAAGAATTTGATGAAACTAATGCTCCTAAGAAAAAACTATTTGGTAAGAGTAAATAAAAAAATGTATATGAAAGAAACTATTTAGAATGATAGTATTATTATCATTCTAAGTTGTTTCTTTCTTTATATATGAAATTATAAAATTCTTAATAGCTAGAATTTAGACATAATGAATAAATGATAATGGACAATGAAGGAACAAGCTTAAAGAGAAAATTCGGGAAACCAAATATAAAATTTGAACCTTCACTTTTCGATTCTCATTTTTGGAATTTCACTTTTCTCTAATTAGATTTTAAATAATTATGGGAAAATAAAAAATGCTAAGGTATTTCTTATGTATATAAAAAAATATCGAGTAACCCTATATCAATAGTATTAATTTAAAGAAAAAGGATATAAAAAAGATGTATTATCAAGAGTTTATATATCTGGATGTGGAAATTCATGTGCAGTTCATGAGGTGGTAGCAATAGGATTAACAGGAAAATGTAAAAAAGTAAATGATAATGTGGAAGATGTATTTGAAATTCATATAATAGATTTTAATGATTACGTGGAAGCTCATGAAGAGGAATTAATAGAATTAGTAGATAAATATAAGAAATAATTCTTAATAATAATTAAAAAACTATAGGGGGCTTAAAAATGGGGATAAAAACTAGAAAAGTAGTAATAATAGGAGCAGGACATGTTGGATCACACTGTGGGTTTGCATTAGCAACTCAAGGGGTATGTGATGAAATTGTAATGGTAGATATAGATGAAGCAAAAGCTAACTCACAAGTAGTTGATTTAAGTGATGCTGTAGCATATTTACCTCACTATTATTGGATTTAATGAAAGAAAATCTAGATATATATGGGAAATTAGATTTACCCGACATAGTTAAAAGAACAGCTTATGCTGGTTGGGTAGTGTTAAATGGAAAGGGATCTACTGAATTTGGAATAGGAACTGCATTGACAGAAGTGGTTAAAACAATATTCCATGATGAAAAGAGAATTTTACCATGCTCTGTTTTATTAGAAGGAGAATATGGACAAGAAGATGTTTTTGCAAGTGTACCTGCTATTTTAGGTAAAGATGGTGTAGAAGGAATTATTGAAATAAACTTAAGTGAAAAGGAACAAGAAGAGTTTAATAATACTTGTAGAATCTTAAAAGATTATATAGAAAAAGTGAAAACACTTTAGGCACATTCAAGTCGTATCTTTGACTTGTTATTTTATTGCACGTGCCTTAAATTCATAAATTTTATACAGGTGTTGTAAAATAATTAAAGTATTTTGCAATATCTATAAATTTTTAAGATAAAAATTGCATTATAAATTTTTATAGGTATAATTATTATGAATGCTAAAAGATGGAGTGAATTAACATGAGAATGAGAAAAAAACCATGGGCGAGGCCCGAGCTTGAAGGTTGCAACTTTTTTGTTATAAGTCCTAAGGAATATAAAGGAAAATGGAAAGAATCTTTTGGAAATGATAAACCTATATATTTAGAACTTGGATGTGGAAAAGGAACGTTTATAGCAGTGCATGGCTCTGAAAATTCTAATATTAATTATATTGCAATTGATATAAAAGATGAAGTTTTAGGATTAGCTAAGAGAAATATCGAAGAAGCATATAATGAAAAAAATAAATGTGTAGATAATATAAAACTAATGGCTCAAGAAATAGGACTTATTAATGAAATGCTAAGTGAAGAAGACTTAATAAGCAGGATATACATAAATTTTTGTAATCCTTGGCCTAAGGAAAAACATAAAAAGAGAAGATTAACTCATATAAGGCAGTTAGAGCAATATAAGACATTCTTAAAAAATGAAGGTGAAATTTATTTTAAAACAGATGATGATGAATTATTTGAGGAATCACTTGAATATTTTAAAGATGCTGGGTTTAAAATTACATATATAACTTATGATCTTCATAATAGTGATTTTGAAGGCAATGTGGAAACTGAACATGAAAGAATGTTTACAGACAAAGGAATAAAAACAAAGTTTTTAATTGCTGTAAAAGGTTAAGATAATTATAAAAACTAGGTTGAATAAAATGCACCTGTTAAGTATAATCACAAGAATTTAAGAATTTAAGAATTTAAGAATTTATTGTAATAATCAGGGTTTATGAGGAAAATAGAAAAAATTTTATTATAAGAATTATTGTATTTGAATAGAGAAAGGATGATAAACATGGATGGAATATGGATTGAAGTTAGTGTAATAACAAAAAGTGAGGCGCTAGAGCCTATATCAGGAATATTTTATGGATTAAATTGCCCTAATATTGCAATTGAAGATCCTGAAGATTTACTTTCAAGAGAACAAGGACCATTAACTTGGGATTTTGCAGATATAAATATTTTAGAACATAAGGGAAATGCAGCTGTAATTAAAGCTTATTTTGCTCAAGATGATAAGGTTGAAGAAATTGTTGAATATGTGAAAGAAAAGCTTTCAGAAATTAAAGAACTTGGATTTGATATTGGTGAAGGTAAAGTAGAAGTTAAAAAAATGCATGAAGAAGACTGGGCAAACAATTGGAAGCAATATTATAAACCAGTTAAAATAACAGATAAAATTGTTATTAAACCTATTTGGGAAGAATATGAAAAGACTGATGAAGAATTAATCATTGAATTAGATCCAGGGATGGCATTTGGAACTGGAACTCATGAAACTACTAGAATGTGTATTAAAGCTTTAGATAAGTATGTAAAGCCTAATACAACAGTGTTTGATGTTGGATGTGGATCAGGAATACTTTCAATAGCTGCTGCAAAACTTGGTGCTAAACATGTAGTAGGAGTTGATTTGGACCCTGTTGCTGTTGACTCGTCTAATGAAAATATAAGTTTTAATGATTTAGATAATATCGAAATATTGGAAGGAAACCTTTTAGATGTAGTAGATGGAAAAGCGGATATCGTAGTTGCTAATATAATAGCAGAAATTATTTGTATATTAACAGCTGATGTTAAGAAGGCTTTAAATGATGGTGGGTTATTCATTACATCAGGAATAATTCATGATAGAGTAGATATGGTTAAAGAAAAATTTGAAGAATGTGGTTTTGAAGTTATTGAAATAAATAAAGATGGAGAATGGAACTGCATAGTTGCTAAAGCTATCGGTTAGGAGTTTGTATGCATAAGTTTTTTACAGAGCCTAATAATATTAATGAAACAGAAGGAAAGATACTTGGAGATGATGTAAAACATATTTATAAGGTTTTAAGGTTATCTGAAGGTGAAGAAGTCGTATTAAATAATTGTGAAGGCAATGAATATTTAGGAAAAATAAAGTCTATAGCTAAAAGCGAAGTTATAGTTAGCATAATTAAGAAATTAGATATAAATAATGAAAGTAAAGTTAAAGTACATCTTTTTCAAGGATTACCTAAGGGTCAAAAGATGGACTTAATAGTTCAAAAGGGAACAGAACTTGGAATATTTGAATTTATTCCTACAATTACAGCTAGAGTTGATGTAAAGCTTAAAGGAGAATTTAAAAAGCTTGATAGATTAAACAGAATTGCCTTAGAAGCATCAAAACAATCAAAAAGAAGTATTGTTCCACAGGTTAAAGAAGTTATCGATTTTAATGAGGCGTTAAAAGAATTAAAAGAAATGGATTTAGTTATAATCCCTTATGAAAATGCAGAAGATTTTGGTATTAAAAGTCTTGTGAATCATTTTAAGAAGGAAAACATGGATTTAGATAATATAAAAGATGTTGGAATTTTGATAGGACCTGAAGGTGGATTTGAAGAAGAAGAAATTAATGTTTTAAAAGAACAAGGGTCTTATATTGTAACTCTTGGAAATAGAATATTACGTACAGAAACAGCTGGATTTACAGCAACTGCTTTAATTCAGTATGAACTAGGAGATTTAGGAGGAATGCTACTGTAATGGGAGAAAACCAAATAAAAATAGTTAGGGCCAATAACGAGAATAGTACACTTAAAAAATTATCTAAGAAAGAACCTAAGAATAACTCAGATGGAAAAAATCTTGTAGCATTTGCAACTTTAGGATGTAGGGTAAATCATTATGAAACAGAAGCAATGGCAGAAAAGTTTATAAGAGAAGGATATGAAGTCACGGATTTTGAAAACTTTGCTGATGTTTACGTTATAAATACATGTTCAGTAACGAACATGAGTGATAAAAAATCAAGACAAATAATAAGCAGGGCAAGAAGAACAAATGAAAATGCAATAATTGCAGCAGTTGGTTGTTATTCTCAAGTCTCACCAGAAGAAGTGTCTAAAATAGAAGGCGTAGATGTTGTGCTTGGAACTAGAAATAAAGGTGATGTTGTTTATTATGTAAATAAAGCTAAGGATGAACAAAAACCACAATTAATGGTTGGAGAAGTTCTAAAAAATAAACAATTTGAAGAATTAAATATAGAAGAATATCAAAATAAAACTAGAGCATTTTTAAAGATACAAGATGGTTGCAATAGATTTTGTGCATATTGTTTAATACCATATACAAGGGGAACAACTTGCTCTAAAGATCCTCAAAAGGTATTAGAGGAAATAAAGAAATTATGTGAACATGGATTTAAGGAAATAATATTATCTGGAATTCATACAGCATCTTATGGTGTCGATTTAGAAGGAAATATAACATTAATAACATTATTAGAAGAGATAGAAAAGATGAATGGAATAGAAAGAGTAAGAATAGGTTCTATTGAACCAAGTTTCTTTACAGATGAAGTAATCGAAAAGATGAAGAATATGAAAAAATTATGTCCACAATTCCATTTATCACTTCAAAGTGGGTGTGATTCTACTTTGAAAAGAATGAATAGAAGATATACTACTAAAGAATATGAAAATGCAGTTAATAAAATAAGAAAAAATCTAAAGGATGCTTCAATAACAACAGATGTAATTGTTGGATTTCCAGGGGAAAATGATGAGGAATTTAATGAAACATACGAATATTTAAAGAGAATCAAATTAACTAAAACTCATATATTTAAATTCAGTCCAAGAAAAGGTACGAAGGCAGCAGATATGATTAATCAATTAGATGGTACTGTTAAAGATAAAAGAAGTAAGGTTTTAATTGAATTAAATTCAAAAAATGAAGGTGACTTTAGTGAATCTTTAGTTGGAAGGGAATTAGACGTTTTAGTTGAACAAGAGGTTCCTAAAAAGCCAGGAGTATTTGAAGGCTATACTAGAAATTATGTAAAAGTAGAAATAGTTAATGGTAATAAGAACATGATAGGTAGTATAATTCATTGTAATATAGAAGATGCATATGGGGATTATGTTGTTGGAAAAATACTGTAAGTTCCGGTATAATTGAAAAGAGGAGGTGAAATTTATGGGAGATTGTTTATTTTGTAAAATCGCAAAGGGAGAAATTCCAAGTAAAAAAGTATATGAAGATGAGAAGGTATATGCTTTTTATGATATAAATCCAGAAGCGCCTATTCATTTTTTAGTAATACCTAAAGAACATATTGAAAGTGCTAATGATTTAGATGATAATAATATTGATATTGTTTCACATATATTTAAGGTTATTAATAAGTTAGTAGTAGAACTTAAAATAGCTGATACTGGATATAGAATTGTCAATAATTGTGGCGAAGATGGAGGTCAGACTGTAAAACATATTCATTTTCATGTAATTGGAGGAAGAAGCTTGCAATGGCCACCAGGCTAAAATTAATGTTGTAATTAAGTGGAAAATATTTGGAGATTTTATCTTAATTTCTTGACATTGTTTATTTAAATATTGTATAATATAGCATGTGTTATTAAGCCCATAGCTGAGTTAATTTAAGCTAGCGGAGGGAGGGATATTAATGTCAGAAATTAAAGTTGGAGAAAATGAAACACTTGAAAGTGCGTTAAGAAGATTTAAGAAGAAATGTGCAAGAGCTGGGGTTCTTTCTGAAGTTAGGAAGAGAGAACATTATGAAAAGCCAAGCGTTAAGAAAAAGAAAAAATCAGAAGCTGCTAGAAAAAGAAAGTTTAAATAGTGATATTTTCTTTTGAAAGAAGGTACAAATATGCCAACAATTAAAGATAGATTACAAGATGATTGGAAAGCTGCTTTAAAGGCGAAGGATAAGTTCACAGCTAGTGTAATTAGTACAGCTAAAGCTGCAATATTATTAGTTGAAAAAACTGATAATAGAAAGCTTGAAGAGGATGAAGTAATTAGTATATTAGCTAAAGAAGTCAAGCAAGGAAGAGAATCTATGCTTGAATTCGAAAAAGGTAATAGACAAGATTTGATAGAACAGTGTAAGGCTGAAATAGAAATTTTGTTGAAATATCTTCCTCAGCAGTTAAGTGAAGAAGAAATAAAACAAATAGTAAAAGAATCAGCTGAAGAATTGGGTGCAAATAGCATTAAGGATATGGGAAAAGTTATGTCAGATGTTAGACCTAAAGTAGTAGGAAAAGCCGATGGCAAACTTGTAAGTCAGATTGTTAAAGAATATTTAAATAATAAATAATAAATAATAAATAATAAAAGAACTCAAGATTTTTCTTGAGTTCTTTAATTTATGCCTATAAATTAAAGAAGAGTATAGCCATTTTGATTGGAAAATACGCCTAAAGTATAAATATTTTATGAATTAAATTTCTAGTCCTATCATAAATTACAATGAAGAAGTTTATGTAGGAGGAGAATATGGAAGATAAATTTCAGAAAGGGAGAGAAAAAATACTTAATAAATTAGATTTCCCAAGGGATATTTCATTAGATTTACCAAAGATAATAGTTGTAGGAAATAGGGAAATAACAATTGAAAACCATAAAGGCATTATATTTTTTGAAACTAATGTGGTTAAAATAAATTCTAGAATTGGCTCTATCATAATAAAAGGGGAAGAATTTGAAATACTTTTTATTGCGGAAACAAGCATTACCATAAGTGGAATTTTCAATGGTATTTCATATGAGAGGTAAAAATGATATTTAGCAAACTAAAGCTAGGACAAATAACCATAGAAGTTAGTGCTTTAATGCCAGAAAAAATATTAAATGTGCTTTGGAATAATGAAATTTATACTTGCAATATTGTTAAGATTGATTTAACTACAATTAGGTTTATCATATATTTTAAAGACTATAAAGAAGCAGAGATGTTAATTAAAAAGTACAAAGGAAAAGTAAGAATAGTTAATACAAGTGGTATAATAGTTTTACTTATGAAAATGAAAAGAAAAGTTTCCTTGGTTATTGGAACTTTGATTTTTTTTATAGTTATATATATACTATCTAATTATATGTGGGCTATAGATATACAAACACAAAAGAATTTAAGTCCTTTTGAAATTAGACAGCAACTTTCATCAATTGGAATTAAACCAGGACTTAATAAATCACAAATTGATGTATATGAAATAGAAAAAAAGATGGAGAATTTAAATAATCAAATAATGTGGATTAGAGTTAGAGTAGAAGGATCAACTTTAAAGATAGTTATAAAAGAAAAGGTAAATCCGCCCTCTACAGAAAAAATATTATTTAATCAAGTTGTTGCTAAAATGGATGGAGAAGTAAAAAGAGTATATACAAATTCAGGTAATCCAGCAGTAGTTCCTGGGGATATAGTAAGAGCTGGTGATGATTTAATATTGCCTATCCAAGGAAGAGAAGGTTTTGAACAAGAAGTAAAACCAAACGGTACAGTTATAGCAAATACTTTTTATGAAAAATTCATGGAAGTTCAAATAAGTGGGGAAAAACTTGAAAGAACAGGAAAAAAGGATGGGGATATTTATTTGAATTTTTTTGAGAAAAAAATTTACTTAAAAAAAGCTATAAAAGCATTTGATTCTTATGATAGAATAGAAGAAAAGAAAGGATTCTTTAATAAAACAACATATTTTGAAAAAAAAGGTAAAAATATAAATTTAGATAAAGATAATACAGTTAAGGAAGCTACAGAAAAATTACAAGAATCGTTAAGAAAGACACTTAGTAATGATGCTAAAATCATAGATAGAAAAATTACAGTAGATGATATTAAAGATGGAAAGATATTAGTTAAAGTTGTATTTACTGTAGAACAAGATATTGCACGGAATATATCATAAGGCATAGCTAGGAATTAATCCGTAAAAAATGAAGGATGAAATTCCAAAGGAATTTCTATAAAATATATAAAATTCAAGGAATTACGACGTAATTTCATCATTCACAATTCATTAATTGACAATTGTCAATTAAAGCGAAGTACTTTATTATAAGATGAAAAGGTGAATAACATGAATGTAAAACAAAATAATAAAAACAAAACTCGAAGAATTATAGTATTTACATTTGTATTTATTATAGGTTATTTATTGCTTATTACTGCAATAACTCCTAAGCAATACAGTTTAAAAGAAGGAGATATACCTAGCGTAGATATAAAGGCACCAAGAGATACGGTGGATGAAAAAGCTACTAAAGAAAAGGAAGACCAAGCACTTGAAAAAGTTGGAAAACAATATACGTTAAGAACAGAAGTTAAAAAAGAAGCTGAAGAGAACACTAAAGCTTTATTTGAAAAGCTTATAATCTTAAATGCTACTCAAAATTCTACAGTTGATGTAAAAGAAAATGAAAAAATAACTGAACTAAAGAAGTTAACAATATTTCAGCTGGCAGAAGAACAATGTAAGGTATTGATAAGTATTCCAAAAGATAATTTAGCAGATTTAGAAATAAAAATAATTAATATAATTGATAAAGTATATGAAAAAAATATAAATGAAAATGATGAGGCTGCCCTTCAAGGGGCAAGAGGAGCTGTTATATTAGAAATAGATGCTTTAAAATTAGAAAATGAAGTATCTAGCGTATTAAAATCAGTCGTTCAGACTCAAATAAAAGCAAATGTTTTCTTTGATGAAGAAAAAACAAATGAAGCAATACAAGAAGCTCAAAAAGGTATATCTAAAGTAATAATAAAACAAAATCAGATTATAGTAAAAGAAGGGGAACCTGTAACTCAAGAGCAAATTGATATTTTATCAGACTTAGGAATGCTAAATGATGAAAATGCAACAGTGTATGTATATGTATATTTAGCACTTGCAGTATTTTTATCTATAGTGTTATTTCTTCAATATAATTATATCCGATTAAATTATAAAGAAATATTTAAAAGCACTAAAAAATTAATTTTAATAAGTGTGATAAATTTGATTTCACTAATATTAGCTAGAACAATAGGAATTATATCACCGCTTTTAATTCCATTTGCTTGTGCGCCTATGATGCTTGCATTACTATTTAATTATAAAATATCACTTGCACTTAGTACATTAAATATAATAATTATAAGTGCATTAACTGGATTTGATGTTCAAGTTATGCTACTAGGCATAGTAAGTTCAGTACTTGGAGCTACATTGCTTAAAAAGATGCAACAAAGAAATGAATTATTATATTCAACAGTATATATTGCGGTTATTGGTGCAATACTCACATTGTCCACAGGAATATTAATATCAAGTAATCTTGGTGATGTGTTAACAAAAGGAGGTATTACAGTTGTAGGAGGACTTCTATCAGGGATATTTGCTTTGGGAATACTGCCATTCTTGGAAAGCACATTTAATGAGGTTACAACTTTAAAGTTATTAGAATTATCAAATCCTAATAATCCACTTCTAAAGAGATTATTAATGGAAGCATCAGGGACATATCATCATAGTATGCTTGTCGCAAACCTTGCAGAAATGGCAGCAGAAGAAGTTGGTGCTAATTCAGTAATTACTAGAATAGGATGTTATTATCATGATATTGGAAAAATAGAAAGACCATACTTTTTTGGAGAAAATCAAATGGGGGGAGAAAATCCTCATAATAATATAACTCCTAATTTAAGCACAATGATAATAAAATCTCATGTTAAGGATGGCCTTGAATTAGCAAAAAAACATAACTTGCCAAAAGTTATTCAAGATATTATAGCAGAGCATCATGGAAAGACATTAGTTAAATATTTTTATTATACAATGAAAAATAATACCGAAGATCCAAATGAAATAAACGTAGAGGATTATATGTATGAAGGGCCTATACCAAGTTCAAAGGAAGCTGGCATAGTAATGCTTTCTGATAGTGTTGAAGCTGCTGTAAGATCAATTAAAGAGCCCAATAAAGATAAAATCAATGAAATGGTTAATAGTATAATTGATGATAAATTATCAAGTGGTCAGTTGAATAATTGTAATTTGACATTAAAGGACATAGAAAAAATTAGAATATGTTTCTTGACTACATTAAATGGTATATATCATCATAGAATAGAATATCCTAAAGAGAAAATTAAGGATTTAAATGATGAAAATAAAAATAAGAATAAAGAAATTGAAACTAAGGAGTAATTAAAATAATGATTTATGTAGATAATAGACAAAACAAGTTAGAAGTAAATGATAATATAGTAGAAAAACTAACAAAAGTAATAGAATTTGCATTAAAAGAAGAAGAAGTTGATTTAAAGTGTGAAATTTCATTGGTATTTGTAGATAATGAGGAAATTAGGCAGATTAATAATGATACTAGAGAAATAAATAAAGAAACAGATGTATTATCTTTTCCTATGTTAGAATACGAAAATAAAAAAGTATTTAAGGAA
The DNA here is from genome assembly GCF_021372645.1 of Clostridium sp. GTDB lineage: Bacteria > Bacillota > Clostridia > Clostridiales > Clostridiaceae > Clostridium. The sequence goes on from NZ_JAJFUC010000069.1 coordinate 15,098, forward strand.
ATATATAAAAATCACAAATTTTCGCAAATTGATTTTGATGGTGAAGATCTTGTACTTGGGGATATAGTCATTTCTTTAGAAAAAGCATTGGAACAAAGTAAAGAATTTAATCACTCCTATGAAAGGGAAGCTTCATATTTAGTGGTGCATTCTGTATTGCACCTTTTAGGGTATGATCATATGGAAGATGAAGAAAAAAGTGTTATGAGAAGTAGAGAAGAAGAGATATTAAACAAACTTAGTATAACGAGATAGTTAATTCAGCTAACAGTAAAAAAATACACACTGCTGAAAAAAGTGCGAAGCACAACCTAAAATATATAAAAAACAAATCACAAGGAGAGTTTAACTATAACTGTTAACTGAAAAGTGGGTGAAGGCAAATGAAGATTAAAAAAACGCTAGAAAGTTTTAATAATGCAATAACGGGAATCGTAGATACTGTAAGAACAGAAAGAAATATGAAAATACATTTAATTTTAGCTTTAGGTGTGTTAATTGTAAGTTTTTTCTTTGATATAACAAAATATGAATTTCTCGTTTTAGCAGTTACAATAACTTTGGTAATAACATCTGAATTAATAAATACAGCCATAGAAGCAACTATAGATATGACAACTAATTATTATCATCCATTGGCTAAAATAGCTAAAAATGCAGCAGCAGGTGCAGTATTGATTACAGCTATAAATGCATTATTAGTTGGATATATTATATTCTGGGATAAATTATCTAACTTTTCATTTGATTTAATTAAAAAAGTTAAAAATTCAGAACCATATACAATATTTATTGTATTAGTAATAGTTTGTATAGCAACAATAATAGCAAAAGCAATATTTGGAGAAGGTACTCCTTTAAAAGGAGGAATGCCAAGTGGTCATAGTGCACTGGGTTTTTCTATTGCAACTGCAATATCATTGATAACAGAAGAACCAATTTGCATACTTCTAAGTTTTTCATTAGCATTTATAACTGCACAAAGTAGAGTTGATTCAGATGTTCATAGTATTCTTGAAGTAATAGTTGGAGCAATTTTTGGAATAATATTAACTTTATTCATTTTCACATTGTTTAGACTTTAATAAACTTAGTCGACTGACATATGTTAACTAAGTTTGAATAACCAAATACAAGATGCACACAAGGGGAAAGTTCGAGTACCCAAATATAAAATTTAGACTCTTACTTTTGGATTCTCACTTATATACTTAAGATTTGCACGTTGTCAATTAACTTATAAATAGAGTATACTATTTGTAAAGTAGCATAATGTTATTTAAGCTTTCTATACAGAAGCTTATTTTCGAGGAGGAAAAAATGTTTAAATCAGGATTTGTTACAATAGTTGGAAGACCCAATGTAGGAAAATCAACTTTATTAAATTACATAATGGGAGAAAAGTTATCAATAGTTTCAAATAAACCACAAACAACAAGAAATAATATTCAAACAATATTAACAGGCGATGATTATCAAATGGTATTTGTTGATACACCAGGTATACATAAGCCAAAACATAAATTGGGAGAGTATATGGTAAATTCAGCAAAAGAGTCAACTAAGGATGTTGATTTAGTACTGTTTTTAACAAATCCAGATGAGGAGATAGGAAAAGGGGATAAATTTATACTAGAAACTTTAAAAGATAAAAAGTGTCCAGTATTTTTAGTTCTAAATAAAGTTGATGAAAGTACACAAGATAGAGTGGCAAAAAGCTTAGAAATGTACTCAAAAGAATTTAGTTTTGCAGAAATAATACCTATCTCTGCGATTAAAGGAAAAAATGTTGATGTATTAGTAGAACTTATGAAGAAAGTGATGCCAGAAGGACCTAAGTACTATCCGGATGATATGATAACAGATGTTCAAGAAAAGTTCGTTGTATCTGAAATAATTAGAGAAAAAGCCTTAAGAACACTAAGAGACGAAGTACCTCATGGTATAGCAGTAGATATAATTCAAATGAAGCAAAATGATATAGGTACATATCATATAGAAGTAGATTTAATATGTGAAAAGGATTCACATAAAGGTATAATAATAGGTAAGAATGGGCAAACACTTAAAAGAATTGGGGAAACTTCTAGATATGAATTAGAAAAGTTTTTAAGAGCTAAGGTTAATGTGAAAATATGGGTTAAAGTTAGAAAAGAGTGGAGAGATAATCAACTTTTATTAAAGGAATTAGGATATAAAAAGAACAAGTAGGGGATGATTAATCTGTCAACTTTTGAAACTAAAGCTGTGATTATAAAAACAAAAGATTTCAAAGAAAATGACAAATTAGTTTGGTTTTATACTGAAAAACTAGGTAAAGTTACAGCTGTAGTTAGAGGTGCAAAAAAAAGTAAAAGCAAATTTTTAGCATTGACATTGCCATTATGTTATGGCGAATATATGGTATATAAAGGTAAAAACTTATACACGCTCCAAGAAGGGAAAATAATTAAATCATTTCAAGGGCTTTTAAATGATTTATATAAACTTACATATTCATCATATTTATGCGAACTTATAGATATTGCATGTGTTGATAATGAAGCTAATATTGAACTTTTTAAAAATTTAGTAACAACATTATATTTATTAAATACAGATGCAATAGATTATGAATTGTTAATAAGAACATTTGAATTGAACTTATTAAGAACTACAGGATATAATTTAACATTGGATAATTGTAGTATCTGTAGAAAAAAAATATCTTCATCAAATTATATAAGCTTATCTTATTATGGAGGTGTATGTGATGATTGCCCAAGAGAGCATGGATTATTTATATCAAAGGGCACGTATAATGCATTGAGATTCTTAATGAACATGAATGTAGATAAATTATATAGATTAAATTTAAATAATGAGATAAAAGCTGAACTAGAAAAAGTAACTAATTTTTTTATATGCAATAATTATGTAAGAAAACCTAAAAGTTTAGATATGTTAAAATTTATTAAGGAGTGATGATTTATGGAAAATGTAACATTAGAAAAGGTTGATATTGTACGTGAAAGAACAGGTGTAAGTTACGAAAAAGCAAAGCAAGCTTTAGAAGTATGTGAAGGAGACGTGTTAGAAGCTTTAATATACATTGAAAAAGCTCAAGATACATTAGATGATAATAATGAATTTTCTAAAAATGATGAAGATAATAAAGCTCCAATTTCCATAGAAGAGTTAAAAGCTTGGTTTAAACAAATAATAGAAAAAGGTAATGTGACAAGAATAAAGATTAAAAAAGATGATAATGAATTAATTGATATTCCTGTTAATGCAGGAATTGCAGCAGGTGTTGCAGCCATTGCAATTCCATCAATACTTGCAGCAGGAGTTATCGCAGCAATAGCAACTCAAATTACAATAGAAATAACTAAAGAAGATGGTTCTGTAGAAATAATAAACAAACAAATTTCTAAGATTGCAAATGATGTTAAAAATAAGGCAAATGATTTTGCAGATAAAGTTAAAAATAAAGTTAATGAAATGAAGAAAGATTCTAATAATAATGGTTCTGATACAGTATATAGTTATACTGTTAACTTTGATGAAGAAAAAGAAAGCTCAGAAAATTAAATGATATTAAGAGTAATATAGAGAAAAACAGACAAAAAAGTGGCATAAAATCATTATACAAGAAATAATTGGAAAATTTATTCGATTTTTTTAAAAATCAAGTCTAGTCAAAAAATAATTACATGATATAATAGAGTAATGAATATTAATGAATATTAATGAATATTGACTAAATATTTCTTGTATTAGTAGAAAGAGGGATAAGATTGAAATTATCACCTAGGCAAGAAGAAATAGTATGCTTAGTTAAAGAAAATGCACCAATAACAAGTGAAGCACTTGCTGAGAGAATTGGAGTAACAAGAGCAGCTCTTAGAGCAGACCTAGCAGTTCTTACAATGATAGGAACTTTAGATGCTAGACCTAAAGTTGGATATGTATATTCTAGAAAGTCCTCTAGTGGACTACTTTATGCGCATATAAGTAAAATCAAAGTGTCTGAAATAATGTCTAAGCCTGTGACAGTAAGGGAAGATACAATGGTATATGATGCAATAGTATACCTATTTCTTAATGATGTAGGGACATTATTTATAGAAAATAATGGAGTACTAACAGGTGCAGTTTCTCGAAAAGATTTTCTTAAAATTTCAATAGGGGGAACAGATATACATAAGGTTCCTGTTGGTGTAATAATGACTAGAATGCCAAATATAATTTGTGCAAATGAAAATGACAATGTCTATGATTTAGCTAAGAAAATTATTGAACATGAAATTGATAGTATCCCAATTGTTGAGATATTAAAAAAGACAGAGGGAAGAGACCAAATAAAAATAATTGGTAAGGTCTCAAAGACTAATATAACAAAATTATTTGTTAAACTTGGGGGAAATGAGAATTAATTGTTAGGGTAACTACGATGCCTTAGAAAGGAATCGATAGTAATATATTGAGAAAATTATAAGAAAAGAGGGAATAGTGAGATGACAAATAAGTATGTATATCTTTTTAGTGAAGGAAATGCTTCAATGAGAAATTTACTTGGAGGGAAAGGTGCTAATTTAGCAGAGATGACCAATATAGGAATTCCTGTACCATTTGGATTTACTGTTACAACTGAAGCTTGTAATAAGTATTATGAAGATGGTAGAAAAGTTTCTGATAATATAATAGGCGAAATTTATAATAACTTAACAAAGCTTGAAGAATCTACTGGTAAAAAATTTGGAGACAATTCAAACCCTTTATTAGTTTCAGTAAGATCTGGTGCAAGAGTTTCTATGCCAGGTATGATGGATACTATTTTAAATTTAGGATTAAATGACGTGGCTGTAGAAGCTATGGCAGAATTAACTAACAATCCTAGATTTGCATATGATTCTTATAGAAGATTTATTCAAATGTTCTCTGATGTTGTTATGAATATAGAAAAAAGATTGTTTGAAAACAAAATCGATGAACTTAAGGAAAAGAAAGGCGTTGAATTTGATACAGATTTAACTGCTCAAGATTTAAAAGAATTAGTTGGAGAATTTAAAGAACTTTATAAAAAAGAAAAGGGTGAAGATTTTCCAAGTGATCCTAAAGTGCAATTGATTGAATCTATAAAAGCTGTATTTAGATCATGGGATAATCCAAGAGCTATAATATATAGAAGAATGAATGATTATCCTGGAGAATGGGGTACGGCAGTAACTGTACAACAAATGGTATTTGGTAATAAGGGAGAAACATCAGGAACAGGAGTTGCCTTTTCAAGAAATCCTGCTAATGGTGAAAAAGCTATATATGGCGAATATCTAATGAATGCACAAGGTGAAGATGTTGTTGCAGGTATTAGAACACCACTTACAATCGAAAAATTAAAAGAACAAAATCCAGCGATATATGCTCAATTTGAGGGAATTGTTAATACCCTTGAAAATCACTATAAAGATATGCAAGATATGGAATTTACTATAGAAGAAGGTAAATTATACTTCTTACAAACTAGAAATGGTAAGAGAACAGCTCAAGCAGCTTTAAAGATAGCTGTTGATTTAGTTGAAGAAGGAATGCTTAGTAAGGAAGAAGCAATTTTAAAAGTTGAACCTAAGCAATTAGATACATTGTTACATCCAGCATTTCATACTGAAGATTTAAAGAAAGCTAATCCGATTTGCAAGGGGCTACCAGCATCTCCAGGAGCTGCATGTGGTAAGATTGCATTTACAGCTGATGAAGCTAAAGATAGAGCTGCACTTGGTGAAGATGTAGTACTTGTAAGACTTGAAACTTCTCCAGAAGATATAGAAGGTATGCTAGCTGCAAAAGGAATTCTTACAGTAAGGGGTGGTATGACTTCTCATGCTGCTGTAGTTGCAAGAGGAATGGGAGCTTGTTGTGTGGCTGGATGTGGAACTATTAAAGTTGATGAGAAAAAGAGAACTGTAGAAGTTAATGGAAAAGTTTATACAGACGAAGATTTCATTTCAATTGATGGTACTAGTGGTAATGTATATGGGAAAAAAATAAAGACAGTTACTCCAGAAATTTCAGGACATTTTGCAACCTTTATGGGCTGGGCAGATGAAATAAGAAAATTAAAGGTTAGAGCTAATGCTGATAGTCCAAAAGATGCAGAGCAAGCAGTTGAATTTGGAGCACAAGGTATAGGTCTTTGTAGAACAGAGCATATGTTCTTTGCAGAAGATAGAATTATGGCTGTAAGACAAATGATTACATCTAAGGATTTAGAGCAAAGAAAAGTAGCGTTAGATAAGATATTACCAATGCAAAAAGAAGATTTTATTGGTATCTATGAAGCGTTAGAAGGAAAACCAGTTACTATAAGATTATTAGATCCACCTTTACATGAATTTTTACCATCAGAAGAGGAGGATATTAAAGAATTAGCAAAAGAAATGGGAATAACTTTTGATGAATTACAATCTACAGTTCAAGAGTTACATGAATTTAATCCTATGATGGGTCATAGAGGATGTCGTCTTGCAGTATCTTATCCAGAAATTGCTGAGATGCAAGCAAGGGCAATCATAGAAGCAGCTATAGACGTTAAAAAGAGTAAAGGCTATGACATTGTTCCGGAAATAATGATTCCATTAGTTGGAGAAATTAAGGAATTAAAATATGTTAAAGATATTATAGTAAATACAGTAAAAGAAGTTATGGAGGAAAAAGGAACAACTTTAGAATATAAAGTTGGTACTATGATAGAAATTCCAAGAGCAGCTTTAACAGCTGATGAAATAGCTAAAGAAGCAGAGTTCTTCTCTTTTGGTACAAATGACTTGACTCAAATGACATTTGGATTCTCTAGAGATGATGCAGCTAAATTCTTATCAGCATACTATGAAAAGAAGATTTATGAACAAGATCCATTTGGTAAGTTAGATCAAACAGGAGTTGGTTCTTTAATTAAGATAGCTGTAGAAAAAGGAAAATCTACACGTCCAGACATTCATCTTGGAATTTGTGGAGAACATGGTGGAGATCCATCATCAATTGAATTCTGCCACAATATGGGACTTGATTATGTATCATGCTCACCATTCAGAGTGCCACTTGCAAGACTTGCAGCAGCACAAGCACAAGTAAAAAATCCAAGATAATTCTAAGGAATTAGATAAATAGTGTAAATTTAGTAGATAAACCTTAATACAATAAGGATTTGAGGTTATTCATACTATAAAAATATAGGGTATTGAAATTTAAAATTATTATTAATTTTAAGTTCAATACCTTATTTTTATTTTTTCATTCCAGAGTCAATCCATTTTATCAGAAAACCAATTCCACCTTCACAATAAAGTTCCAGTAAAATTCAAAATAATGATAAAAAATTTGTATTGTTACATTAGCCTGATGGTCAATATCTGTAATTGTTATTTTATTTAAGTATTTATTTCTTTGCTCGTAAAGTTGGAAAACACATGCTTGAAAGAAAGTATGGTAAAATCATCAAAATTGGATCCATTCACCAATTGACAGTATAGCATAGCCACTTTTGTTCTAGTAAACGATAGTGCATTATACCTATAGTTTTAGAGTAAAGTTTTATTAAACTTTTTTTGTACTGTATCTATTATGGTTAGTGCAAAATCATATTGAAGGTCTGTTTTTAAAGTTGCATTTAAAAGTAAAGTTGAAAAAGCAGATTTATTACACTTGTAAATATTTTTATAATAATCTCTTGAGATTTTCCAGTATTTTTGTGGGAAACAAATATATGAAATTAAATATCTTAGATCTGAATCTGTTAATGGAGAAGATTCATTATAAGTTTCTAATACAGATAAAGCTAAGTTTATATCCCATTTAGTATTTTCACGTTTAAGTAATCTACGCATAAAATATGCTAAATCTTTAGCACAGTAGTCTATTTTGCATTTATCAAAGTCTATTATCCAAGGATCTAAATCAACTGGAAAAATCAGATTTTTATTAACATAATCACCATGACATAAAGATTTACTCAAGTTAGAATTATCAATTTTATTTGAGATATCCAAAGAAATTTTTGCAAGACTTAAATTTATATCAAAGCTTGAAATAAATTGTTTTGAAAATTTATCTTTATACTTAAAGGCTTCATTTGATGCTTGAAGTAAATCTTGAAAATGTTTTAAGGTTGATATGTAATAATCATCAAATCCTTCTTTTAATGAGCTACCTAAAATGGGTTTGAAGTTTCGAGATACTGAATGAATGGTAGAAAGCTTTTTTACAGAAAGCATAACATGCTTAATATTATCAAAACTGCATTTCTCACCTTCGATCCAAGGGGTTAGTATAAAAAGCATGTCTTCATAAGATACAAATCTATTTTTATTAATAGTAGGTAGAAGTTTTGGTACTCTAATATTATTTCTATATAGCCATTCAATTGCTGAATATACATATAGTAAATCGTCTTGATTATAATAAACTTTTTTTAAACAATAACTTTTTTCTTTAAAATCTATTCTATATACTGCTCTTTGTTTATCTGTATCTTTAAATTTAATTATTGAAATTTTAGAGTTTTGCAAATTATAGTGTGGCAAAACATTTTGTTTTATGATTTCAGGTGAAAGATTACATTCTTGTAAAGATAAAACTTCATTGCCCATAAATACACTCCTCTTTATTAGGTTATTCTTGTGTGATAATAAGGTTGAATTTTTTAGGTAGAGCTTTAACACTCCAGATAAAATTCTTTAATATTAAATAATATTAAAGTTATTTTAGTAATATACTTAAAGTACTTGATAAAATTAAAAAAATATATGTGAACAATAGTATTTTTTTATTTTTTGCAAATAATAAATATAGCCGATAAATAGAGGGATATAAAGATAAATATAGAATGCATAAAAAGAGGTGATAAAATATGAATGTGAGAGAAAAAATTCAAGGTTTTGAAAGCTTGACATTAATTAAATACGCTGCTTTTTCAAAAAATTCTTTAGGAAGAGAGATTAGAGAAAAAGATGATGATATTAGAACTTGTTATATGATAGATAGAGATAGAATTATTCAAAGCAAATCATTTAGGCGCCTTAAACATAAGACGCAAGTATATATAAAAACCTTTGGTGATCATTATAGAACTAGACTAACTCATACATTAGAAGTATCCCAAGTTGCAAGAACTATTGGTGTTGGAATTGGATTAAATGAAAATTTAATTGAAGCAATAGCGCTGGGGCACGATTTAGGTCATGTTGCTTTTGCACATAATGGTGAAGATGTATTAAATGAATATTTAAAAGGTGGTTTTCGCCATAATGAACAAAGCGTAAGAGTAATTACTAAACTTGAAAATGATGGGCAAGGACTTAATCTGACAAAAGAGGTAATTAATGGGATATTAAATCATAGTGGGCTTGGAACTATAAAAAATATAATTACTTTAGAAGGAATTGTAGTTAAACTTAGTGATAAAATGGCTTATTTAAATCATGATATAGATGATTCTATAAGAGCCGGATTACTAAGTAAAGAACAGCTACCTAAAGATATCGTTGGAGTTTTAGGAGATAGTTCTGCTCAAAGGCTAGATACATTAATAAAAGATTTTGTAAAAACTTCAAATGATAATATTAATAATGGAATAAAAGAAGTTGGATTAAGTACAGAAGTTAACGAAGCAATGATAGAACTTAGGCAATTTATGTTTAAAAATATATATTTAGGATATACATTAAAGGTTGAGAGAAATAAAGCAAAATTTATATTACAGCAATTAATTAAATATTTTGAAGGAAATCCACAACAAATGCCAGAAATTTATTTAAAAATAGCTAAAAAGGAAAGTCTGCAAAGAGCAGTAGCAGATTATATTGCTGGCATGAGTGATGATTATTGTTTATTACTGTTTAATAAAATATTTGTTCCTAAAGTAGTAATAGATTAATATTTTTTATTAAAATTTATTTTATGTATTGAGCTTATAATCAAGGCATATTGAAGAAAAATTTTCATAAACAAATGGAATTTGAAAATTCAAAAGAAGATTTTCAAATAAAAAAGAGGATTTTCAAATAAAAAAAAGAATTATAATAATAATAGTGCTATTCAACTTCATATTATTTCAAAATGAGCTAAATCTTAAATTATAATAAAATTTATTATAATAGTTAGGAGGAAAACTCGTTATTATGGCGAATAATATATAATTGTTGAAAAAAAGCAGTAGGGAGGGAGATGTCTCCTTGCAGATACCAGAAGAAGTAATAAAAAAAATAAAAGAACAAAGTGACATTGTTGATATTATTTCAGAAGATGTAAGGTTAAAAAAATCAGGAAGAAATTACATGGGGTTATGTCCATTTCATAATGATAAATCCCCATCATTTAGTGTTTCTAGTGAAAAGCAAATATATAAATGTTTTTCGTGTGGTGAAGCAGGAAATGTACTTACATTTGTTATGAAATATAAAAAACTTACTTTTCTAGAAGCAGCAAAATATTTAGCAGATAAAGTTAATATTATATTACAAATAGAAGGGCAGGAAAACAATCAGATTTCTAGAAAAAAGGAACTTTTATACAAGACAAATGTAGATGCTGCTAGATATTATTTTGCAAATTTACAAAATAATAAAATAGCAAAAGAGTATTTTTTAAAAAGAGGAATTAAGGAAGAAACTATAAAAAGATTTGGATTAGGTTATTCACATGATAACTGGCATGGCGTAATAAATGGTTTAAGATCAAAAGGATACAAGGATGATTTGTTATTTGAAGCAGGATTAATTTCTAAAAATGAAAAAAATGGAAGTACATATGACAGATTTAGAAATAGAGTAATGTTTCCTGTATTTGATGTAAAAGGAAAAGTTATTGGATTTGGAGGTAGGGTTTTAGATGATTCAAAACCAAAATATTTAAATTCACCGGAGACAATGATTTTTCAAAAGGGAACTAATCTTTATGGATTAAATTTTGCAATTAAGAATAAGCTACAAGAGGATTACATTATTATAGTTGAAGGGTACATGGATTTAATAGCACTTCATCAATATGGTATAAGCAATACTGTAGCATCACTTGGAACTGCACTTACTGTAAATCAAGCAAGACTTCTTAAAAAGTATGTAAATAAAGTAATAATTTCTTATGATGCCGATTTGGCTGGACAGACTGCTACACTCCGAGGACTCGAAATTTTAAGAAATGCTGGATTTGATGTGAAAGTATTAACAGTACCACAGGGGAAAGATCCAGATGAATTTGTGAGAAATAATGGAAAACAGGCATTTTTAAGGTTAGCAAAAGAAGCATTGCCTCTAATTGAATATAGAATTAAAAGAGCAGCACAAGGCATAAATTTTAAAAATGGAAATGAATTAATAGCATATGGAGAAAAATTTGCGGAAATTTTGGCAGATCTAAACCCTATAGAAAAAGATGTGTATATAAAAAAAATTTCAGAAGAAACATCAATTAAAGAGCAGGCACTATATGACTTACTTTCACAAGTAATATCAAAAAAACAAAATGAAGAAAATTTTATAAATAAAAAAGAAGATTTTGGAACAAAATTATATGTAGAACCAGGATATTTAAAAGCTGAGAGAGCATTAATTAAATTCATGTTTCAAGATGAACTTATAAATGCTATAAAACCAGGAGATTTTGTAATGGAATCACATAATAAAATTTATTCATTAATATTACAAGGGAAAAGTGTTGATACTATTAATATAATATCTTATGTAGAAAGCAGATGTGATGATATAGAAAGTTCTAAAGAATTTACTAAAATAAAAGAACATGAAATTTTAGATTTCGCAGATAAAGAGAGATTAATCAAGGATTATATAAAAGAAGTTAAAAGCTTTAAACTTAAATTGCAAATTGAAGATTTAAAGAAAAAGCAAAATAGATTTGAAAAAGAAGGGAAAATTGAAGAATCTATACGAATTGCTATGGAACTTACTAAATTATCGGAAACGCTTAAAAAGGGAGAGAGAGGTTGAAGGTTATGACGGAAGGAGGCAATAATAATATGGAACAAAAAATGAATGGAAAAGCAGTAAAATCAAAAGATGACAAAAAGGATAAGAACAGCAAGATGATGGCTGTAAAGGAGTTAATTGATAGAGGTAAAAAAAATGGTTCGTTAACATATAAAGAAATTATGGAAGCAATGGATCACATTGACTTGAGTCCAGAACAAATAGAAAAGATATATGAAGTTTTGGAAATTGCAAATGTTGAAATTATAGGTGATGTGAACGATACTGATACTGGGCATGAAGAACTTGATTTATCAGTGCCAGAAGGTATAGCCATAGATGATCCAGTTAGAATGTATTTAAAAGAAATTGGAAAAGTGCCTTTATTGTCTTCCGAACAAGAAATAACATATGCTAGGGAAATAGAAGAAGGAAATGAAAAGTCTAAAAAGAAGTTGGCAGAGGCAAATTTAAGATTAGTTGTAAGTATAGCTAAAAGATATGTTGGAAGAGGAATGCTATTCTTAGACTTAATTCAAGAAGGAAACTTAGGACTTATAAAAGCTGTTGAAAAATTTGATTATAGAAAAGGATATAAATTTTCAACTTATGCTACATGGTGGATTAGGCAAGCAATAACAAGAGCTATCGCGGATCAAGCTAGAACAATTAGAATACCTGTTCATATGGTAGAAACTATAAATAAGCTTATAAGAGTACAAAGACAATTATTACAAGAATTAGGTAGAGATCCATTCCCAGAAGAAATTTCAAAGGTTATGGAACTTCCAGTAGAAAAGGTTCGTGAAATTCAAAAGATAGCACAAGAACCAGTTTCATTAGAAACTCCAATAGGTGAAGAAGAAGATTCTCATTTAGGAGACTTTATTCCAGATGATGAAGCGCCAGCACCCGCTGAAGCTGCTGCATTTACAATGCTGAAAGAACAATTAATTAGTGTATTAGATACATTAACTCCTAGAGAAGAAAAAGTATTAAGGTTAAGATTTGGACTTGATGATGGAAGAGCTAGAACTCTTGAAGAAGTAGGTAAAGAATTTAATGTTACAAGAGAAAGAATTAGACAAATTGAGGCGAAAGCTTTAAGAAAGTTAAGGCATCCATCAAGAAGTAAAAAATTAAAAGATTATTTAGATTAAACAAATAAGCACCTATATTTTAGGTGCTTATTTTTCACTTATGCATTATAAAAAAATACACAGTGCACAATGCACAATTAAGGAGTTAACGCGGTAAGCTTTCATCCTTAATTATGCATTGCCCACAGGGTACCCTAAAGGGCATGAATTGTGAATTGTACATTAGGAAAGAGGTTAATATGGAATTAAGTAAAAGATTAAATTGGATTATAGAAAAACTTAATAAAGTTGAAGTTATAATGGATGTTGGAACAGATCATGGCTATATACCCATTTATTTAGTTAAAAATAATATTGCTTCTAAGGTTATTGCTTCAGATATAAATAAAGAACCTTTGAAAAAAGCAAAAATTAATGCATTGTTAGATGGAGTATTAGATAAAATAGATTTAAGATTAGGTGGCGGATTATCTCCTTTAAATAATAGAGAAGCTAATGCTGTAATAATTGCTGGAATGGGTGGTAATCTAATTAGAGATATATTAGAAAATGATTTGAATAAAGTTAAGAGTTTAGAGTATTTAATACTTCAACCTGCTCAAAACCCTGAAGTTTTAAGAAAATATTTATATAATAATAACTATGAAATTATAGACGAAGATATATGTTTAGATGAAAATAAATATTATGAGATATTCAAAGTAAAATATAAAACAGGAGACTATATATTATTAGAAGATATATTCTATGAAATAAGCCCAACTATGATAAATAAAAAATCACCTTTATTAAAATCATATATAGAAAGTAAAATTGAAAAAAATAAAAAGGTTATGGAGTTTATTAAAGATAATACTGAACATGCAATAGAACGTAAAAATGAATTAAAAGAAAAAAATCAAAAATTAGAGAAATTATTAAAAAACTTTTAGGTGGTGAGATTATGACTAGGGTAATAGATATAACAAAGGAAATTGAAAAAATTGCGCCCAAATGTCTAATGGAGGATTATGACAATGTGGGATTAATGGTTGGAGATGAATATAAAGAAGCAAAGAAAGTTTTATTATCTTTAGATTGTACAAATGAAGTGATTAAAGAAGCTATAAAATTTAAGTGTGATTTAATCATAACTCATCATCCGTTAATATTTAAAAAGCCTAAAAATATAATTAAGGGAGACCTCTTAGGCAATAAAGTTATAGCTTTAATTAAAGAAGATATAACTCTATATTCATGCCATACAAATTTAGATAGTGCTAAAAATGGCATTAATGAGACAATAGTTAATATGTTAGGATTTAATTCAATCCAAATAATTGAACCTAATAAATTTGGAAATTATTTGGATGTTGGGATTGGAAGATTAGTGAGATTAGAAAAAGAAATTTTACTATGCGATATTATAAAACTTGTTAAAGAAAAATTAAACATAAAAGATATGAGGATTGTTGAAGGTTGTAAGAAAGTAAAAGTATTGGCAATAATAAATGGTAGTGGTCAAGACTTATTTTATAAAGCAAAAAGCCTTGGAGCTGATTGTATAATAACAGGAGATACAACTTATCATTTTGCATCAGACTTTAAAGAAATGAAAATTAGTATAATCGATGCAGGACATTTTTCAACAGAATATCTTGTATTTTTAAAGACATTAGAATTTTTAAAGGAAAAATTTAAAGATGTAGAATTCATTGCTTCAGAAAAATGTAAAGATCCTTATGACTTTGTTTAGAAATATAAATAAGACATAATCAAAAAAATAACAGTCAATATGCTAGTATATTGACTGTTATATACCTAAATAAAGCAAAAATTGCATGCATAGATTAAATAACTAAAATATAACACATGTGCATATAATAATATTGTAATAATAATTTTGTGGGTGGGTTATGAGCAAAGATGATGATTTTACTAATGGGGCTGGAGAGGATTTGAAGAAGGATTTTAAAAATATCTTTAAACATAGTAAAAGAGCAATTAAAGGTTTTTTTAGAGTAGGAATGAGAAGAAATAACTGTGGGGGAAGACCCAATGGATTTCCACCATTTTTCCATTGCAAATCTCCTCTTTTAATGTTATTATATCCTAAATTAATTGTTGGTGGAATAATACTTTTAACATTACTATTTTGCGGTGTAAGCTTGTATGGAGTAATAATAATACTTTTATTAACATTAATATTTATTTTAATATAAAGCATATATTAAAATTTACAATATACAATTGAAGAACAGATTTATATGGAGTTTGAGAAGAACATATATAAAAAAATTACCCAATAAAGATATTAATGTATTTTATAACATATATTTAAATAAAAAATTATTTGTATATTTGAAAAAAATGTGTTAATATATATCTTGCGAGTGAGACGTGCAATCGCTGCTAGACTTAGATCTAGGAGAGGAAAGTCCGAGCTCCATAGGGCAGAGTGCTGGATAACACCCAGTCAAGGCGACTTGAAGGAAAGTGCAACAGAGATATACCGCCTAAGTTTTACTTAGGTAAGGGTGGAAAGGTGATGGTAAGAGCTCACCAGCGTGATGGAGACTTCACGGCTATGTAAACCCCACTTGGAGCAAGACCGAATAGAGAGGCATTAAGGGGCTGCCCGTCCCGCCTCCGGGTGCGTCGCTTGAGTCTACTGGCAACAGTAGACCTAGATAGATGATTGCTTAATACAGAACTCGGCTTATGGCTTATCTCGCA